>JAWWPG010000034.1:0-37919 GCA_033850885.1 Nocardioidaceae bacterium | reverse complement strand
CTGTCCCCAGGGCTCGGTTCGGGCGTCGTGCAGTAGCACAAAGCCGCTGGCCTTCAATTCCTCCGCTGCGACCTGGACAGTGTTGGCGTCCGCGACCTCAAACTCCACACTCGCTTGCGGCACCGGCTTACCGGCCGGCCAGTCCGGCACACCGAAGCATGCCTGCGCGGCCTGCGCCAGTGGCCACACTCCAAAGGACTTGCAACCGTCAATCGCTTCGCTGTGCAGGTAGCCATCGCCTTCGGCGACGAGCGGCAACCGAAGAGTGTCCACGTACAACTCCCGGCTGACGGCCACATCAGGGGTGATCACTGCGACGCTAGTAATGAACTGCACATCCACGATGCCACCTCCGGTTTCGCGCTGGCGTCATCCACCGATCGTCGCACTGTGCGGCGACGACCTTCGAGGTTCGTCACGCCGAGGGCACCGGCCGACACCGGGAGACGAGCTGTCAATGTTCGACCGCGAGCGACTTTTTGCTGGTGGGCGCGGCACTGAACGGCCAGAATCACTGGGCCAGATTTGTGGAGCTGAGGGGATTTGAACCCCTGACCCCCTCGTTGCGAACGAGGTGCGCTACCAGCTGCGCTACAGCCCCTGGACCTGCCGCAGGACTCGAGCAGGCGGACAAACCGAGGGCACACTTTAGCATCCGGCGGGAGGCCTGCCAGCATCCGGCAGCTACTCCATACCGGGGAACAAAGTGGACGCTGCGCTCGGTCAGCCGTTGACGACGCGCGGCACCTCTTGGGTCACCTCGTCGTCGTTCGGGACACCCTCGGCGGGCCCATCCGGCGCCGCTGCGGCGCTCGGCTTCCCCTGGGTCGTCGCCGCCGGCGCTTCATCGGTGGAGTGGCCTGACGACCACATCCCCGGCTCGCCGAGCTCCACTGTGCGGATCGTGCGCTTCACCACCGGAGCGCTCACATACGTGGGAAGTGTGACCGGCAACGGGTCCCAGAGCGACCCACCGTCGGCTGCCTCCGTCGAGGGGGCAGGGATGGCCTGCCCCGCACTCCCTGGCGGCGCCTCCCGCGGTTCCGGTGCGGTCATGTTGATCGGGACCTCGTCGGCCGCCTGCTCGCCTTCGTGGTGGCCACGCGACGTGTCGACCCGGACCGCAGGCCGCCGTACGACGACACCGGACGTCTGGTCCGCAGCGGGCGCCTCGACCCAGACGGGTGCGCCGACCCGGCGCACCGAGCGCCGTGCCGCGACCAGGAACACGGCGACAAGCAGAGCCGGGACCCCCGGCGACCACAGCGGGGCGACGCCGGCGAACGCGGCCGCACCCACGAGCAGTGTGGTGGCGACCAGGATCACCAGCACCCGACGACGGCGCGAGGCGGCAGCCGCCTCAGCGAGACGGTTCGGGCGTAGGGTGACCAGGACTCGCTCGGGCTCCGGACCGAGGTCGGGGGTAACCACCCGCGACCCTTTGCGCCCCGGCGTGACGACCACCCTGGCGCTCGCCGTGGCGGTGGCCCCCCGCCTCGCGAGCACCCGCATGGCCGACGAGAAGCGCTCGATGGAACGTGTTCGGGATGCCTCGTCGTGGCGGCGCAAGGCCAGCGGGACAAGGTAGGCGGCCCAGACGACGACGATGGCGCCATAGATCACTCCGGTCAACACAGGTATGACGCTATTGCGGGGCCGTGCCCCATCCGCGCAGCCGCATCGGTGTGTCGCCTGGGAAAGCAGGGAATCTTGAGAACACTGTGGCAGTTGGGGTTCACTGCGGACGGGAGGTGAGCCGGCCCAGCAGCCCGGCAGGCGCGTCCTCCGCCGTGATCGCGAACAGCAGGTGGTCGCGCCACTGTCCGTGGATGTGCAGATAGCGGGGCGCCTTGCCGATCCGCACGAAGCCCAGCTTCTCGACCACGCGCAGGCTCGCCACGTTCTCCGGCCGGATCGCGATCTCGATTCGGTGCAGCCGCATCGTTTGTAGACAGTGGTCACAGGCCAAGGCAACGGCGACCGGCATGATCCCCTTGCCCGCATGGGCTTCGTCTATCCAGTAGCCGACCTGCGCCCACCGCGCGGAGCCCCAGGTGATGCCGGTGACCGTGACCTGGCCGACCATCTCGCCGTGGTAGGTCAGCACGAACGGGAGCGCCTTTCCCTGCTTGCCCTGCCGGACCAGGTCACGCGTCATCGTCCCGTAGCTCGCACTGAGCGCGCCGCCGCGTGGCGGCTGAGTCGCCTCCCACTCGGCGAGCCAGGCCAGGTTGCTCCGACGTAGCTCTGCCCACCGGCGCGCGTCCCGTCTCCTCAGCGGGCGCAGGCCCACCGGGCCGGCGCTCAGTTGGACGGGCCATCCCCGTGTCAGGGGTCGTCACCCTCATGGGGGCGGGGATGGTCACGGCCCCGCACCTGGTCGAGGGCATGCTCGAGCAGCGGCGTGAGGACCGCCAGCCCGTCCTTGACGCCGCCCGGCGAGCCCGGCAGGTTCACAACCAACGTGCCCCCGGCAAGACCGGCAACCCCACGTGACAAGGCGGCGGTCGGGATGCCCTTGCCCACACCGAAGGCGCGGATCGCCTCGGCGATCCCCGGCACCTCATGGGTGACGACAGCTCGGGTCATCTCGGGAGTGCGGTCGGTGGGTGAGATCCCGGTGCCTCCGGTGGTCACCACGAGGTCGATCTCGGCGTCGACCGCCGCCTGCAGGGCCGCCCGAACCGGCTCGCCATCGGGCACCACCTTCGCGGTCACCGCTCCAAACCCTATCTCCCGCAGGGCTTTGACGATCCTAGGCCCGGTTGTGTCGTCGTACACGCCCGCCGCCGACCGGCTGGAGACGGAGACAACGAGGGCTGTCCTCCCGTTCAGCACCTCAGACCTCATCTCGTGTCCAGGTTCCGCGTCGACCCCCCGACTTGCGCGTCACGCGTACGTCGGAGATCACGGCGTCCCGGTCGACGGACTTCACCATGTCCACGAGGGCAAGACCGGCCACTGCCACCGCGGTCAGGGCTTCCATCTCGACCCCGGTCCGGTCCGCGGTACGGACGCGCGCCGTGATCTCGACCGCCTCGTCCGTCACCGTGACGTCGACGCTGACCCCGGTGATCGCGATCGGGTGGCAGAGCGGCACCAGGTCGGGTGTGCGTTTGGCCCCCAGGATGCCTGCTACTCGCGCCACCCCGAGTGCGTCACCTTTGGGCATACCCTGCCCGCGCAGCAGCTCCACCACCCGCGGGCTGACCAGCACCCGCCCGGCTGCCTCCGCCTCCCGAGCGGTCACCGGCTTCTCCGAGATGTCGACCATCCGCGCCGCGCCGGCGTCGTCGACGTGGGTCAGCCCCGAGACCGGCGCGCGTTCACCGGCCCCGGCCGGCGGGTTCGCCTCGATGCCTGCTCCGACCATCAGAAGTTCCGGTCGAGAACGAGCGTGTCGACCATGCTGCCCTCCTCGATCTCGGTCTTCGCCTCAGGGACGACGATCAGGCAGTTGGACCTCGACAGGCCACCGATCAGGTGGCTGCCGTGACCGCCGACCGGCGTGACGAAGGGTCCCCGGCCGGTCACCTCGAAGCGCCCGCGCATGAACTGCCGTCGCCCCGGCGGCGACCGGAACCCGCTCCGGCAGGTCGCCCGTACCGACGGCCGGCGGTAGGGCAGCTTCCCCATCATCCTCCTGAGGGCCGGCAGCACGAAGACCTCGAACGAGACGTACGACGACACCGGGTTGCCGGGCAGGGTGAAGATGGGGGTCTGGTCCTCGCCGATCGTGCCGAACCCCTGGGGCTTGCCGGGCTGCATCGAGACCTCGTCGAAGCTCACGGTGCCGAGCCGGCTCAGCACCTCCTTGACGACGTCGTACTCGCCCTTGCTGACTCCGCCACTGGTGACGACCAGATCGGCTCGCACCAGCTGGTCTGACAGCGTGGCGGTCAGCTCGTGCGGGTCGTCGGTCACGATGCCGACCCGGTACGCGATCGCATCCGCAGCGCGGGACTGGGCCGCGAGCATGTAGGAGTTCGAGTCGTGGATCGAGTCGAACCCGAGCTGGGTGCCGGGCTCCCGCAGCTCGCTGCCGGTCGAGATCACCACCACCCGCGGACGGGGCCGTGCCTTAACCCTGGACCGACCTGTCGCTGCGAGGATCGCGACCTGCCGGGGGCCGAGCACGTCGCCCTCCTCGAGCAACAGCTCGCCGGCCACGATGTCGTCGCCGCGTGGGCGCACGTGCTGGCCCGGCTCGGGTGGCTGCGCGATCCGGACCCTGGCGCGGCCCCCGTCGGTCCACTCGACCGGGACCACGGCGTCGGCACCGGCCGGCATCGGCGCGCCCGTCATGATCTTCACCGCCTGCCCCGACGACAGGGCGTAGGCCTTGGTCTGGCCGGCCGCCGACTCGCCCACGACCGGCAGCACCACCGGCGTGTCCTCGCTGGCGCCTTTGACGTCCTCGAACCGCACCGCGTAGCCGTCCATCGCGGAGTTGTCGAAGCTCGGCAGGTCGATGTCCGCCGTCACGTCGATGCAGATCGGGAGGCCGAGCGCCTCGAGAAGCGGCTGCTCGTACGGCGGCAGCGGACTCACCACGTCGAGGATCGCGTTGAGGTGCTCTTCCACGCTGCGCATCTGGCGGCCGCTCTCGTCGCTCGGGGACTCAGGTCAGGCGATGCCCAAACCCTAATCCACCGTCAGCTGAGGACCGTGCCGGGCGCGATGGTGCCCGGCGAGCCCTCCGGCCCCACGACCACGGCACCTCGGACCACCACGTCACGACCGAAGGTCCAGTCGCCCTCCACCTGGAATGACTCGGCCTCCCTCAGCGAGGGTGGCCCGTCCGGGAAGCGCTCGTCGAACTCGGCGAGCAGCTTGTAGTGGTCCGCGTCCAGGTCGACGTACGGCGCCTGCGAGAGTCCGCCCGCGAGGCGGACCGCGCCGTCGTCGGCCACCTCGTAGACGTCCGAGCGGAGGGCGAGCAGGTCGTTCGTCGACTTGACCGGCAGGAACCGCGCCCGCTCGACCTCGAGCGCCCGCGAACCCTCGAACACCTCGACGGCAGCACCCATGGCGGTCTCGATCTGGATCACCTTCGGGGACGCCGCGTCCGCGGGATCGACGTTCTTGACGTTGCGCATCAGGGGCAGCCCGAGGACACCGTCATGGGCGCGCAGCACCTCGTCGAGCGACCGAAGGTCGAGCCACAGGTTATTGCTGTTGAAGAAGCGGTGGCGGGTCACATCCGCGAACGCCTCCTCGTCCTCCGGTGCGGTCTGCGCCGAGTCCCGTAGCACCAGCTGGCCGTCCCGGACGCGGACTGCGAGGTGACCGCCCTTGCGGTCGGCCTGGGTACGTCGACATACCTCGCTGGCGAGTGGCGCGCCGGTGCCGGCGAACCAGCCGGCGACCCGCCCGTCGACGGTGGCCCCCAGGTTGTCCGCATTCGAGACGAAGGCGTAGCGAAGCCCCGCGTCAAGCAGCTGGGTGAGCACGCCCGACCCCACCAGCGCCGTGTAGAGGTCGCCGTGCCCCGGCGGGCACCATTCGAGGGAGGGGTCCGGCGGCCACTCCACCGGCATCAGGTCGTCCTCCAGCAGCTTGGGCTCGCGGTTCTGCAGGAGGTCGAGAGGGAGGCCTCCGCTCGGCAGGTCGTCGTACCGGCGGAGGGCCTCGAGCGTGTCGTCACGCGTGCGGAACGAGTTCATGAAGAGCAGCGGGAGCCGGATGTCCCACCTGGTGCGCGCGGAGAGGACCTGCTGGACGATGAGGTCGAGGAAGCTCAGGCCTTCCCGCACGGCAACCAGTGACTTCGCGCGGTCCATCCCCATTCCGGTGCCGAGACCGCCGTTGAGCTTGATGACGACGGTGTCGGCGAGTGCCGCCCTCGCCTCGTCGTCGGAGATCGTCACATCGGAGAGGGCAGCCGGTTCCTCGAGTGGGCGGATGTCGGACTCGTGGATTAGACCCGTGGCACCCGACTCGAGCTGGTGGTAGTAGTGCTCGAACACCGCAATCGCTGTGGGGTGGACTCCCCCCGCTTCCATCTTCGCGGTGGCTGCCTCCAACCCCTCGGCACTCATGCCGCGAATCGTAGGGGACGAGGTCCCGCCGCGCTCGAACGGACCGCCGGGGAGCGTCGCCCGTGGGATCTTGTCGAGCCGGTCGGGCACCATCGTCCGGCACTACAGTGAGCGGGTGGTCGAGAAGGCGACGGACACCTGGCCCGCCAAGCGCCGGCTCCGGTTCCGCCTCCTCGCCAGCCGGGCCCGGCGCACCGGCGAGGAGCGTGCAGCCGCGTCAGAGGCCTTGTGCCGCGGACTTGTCGAGCTTCCCGAGGTCGGGCGAGCCGACACGGTGGCTTGCTACGTGTCGACGGCGGAGGAGCCGGGGACCGGGCCGTTCATCGAGTGGCTGCTGGCGCTCGGGCGCACGGTTCTCCTTCCTGTCCTGCGCCCGGACTTCGACCTGGACTGGGCGGCGCACCAGCGTGGCGCCCTGCGCGGTGCCCGCTTCGGGATCAGCGAGCCGACGGGGACGGAACTAGGGGTCGAGGCGGTGGCGGCTGCGGACGTGGTGGTCTGTCCGGGGCTCGCCGCCGACCATGACGGCAACCGCATCGGCCGCGGCGGCGGCTCATACGACCGCGTGCTGGCCAGGCTTCCCGGGGCAGTGCTGCGGGTGACGCTGCTGTACGACGACGAGGTGCTGGCCGCCGTACCGGTCGACAGCCACGACCAGCCGATCGACGTGGTGGTCACACCAACCCGGACACTGAGAATGCGCGACGGTCGAGACGCCCCGTGAGACAGGGGAGTTCGCCGCGGCCCGGAGCTACCGACGGGATGCCGCCGGTCGCAGCGTGAGGGTGTCGCTGGTGGCCGCGTCGACCGCCTGCGCACTGAATGGCCACGGCAGCGTCCTGCCCTCCAGCCACAGGGTCGTCTGGTCGGTGTAGTGCGGGTCGTACGCGTGACCGGACTCCCCTGTCAGGTCCACCCAGCGGGCGCCGTCGAGGTTCCCCAGCGGGATGATCATCCGCATCGACGGCAGGCTCGTCACCTGGTAGCCCTTGCTGGCATCGAAGCTCGCCGCATCCACCACGGAGGGGCCCCCGGGGACGTCGTACGGGCCCCGATTGAAGAGGAACGCGACCGGGGAGCTCTTCGACCCCAGCGTCGGGTTGCGCAGGATGAGCTGGTGCAGCTCACCCCAACGCCACTGGCTGGGGATGCTCGAGTCGTTGCGCGTGAGCTCGTCACGAGCGTTCTCCAGCGCCTTGCGCAGGATGTCGGGTCGCGTCTCTCGCGTCGGCGTGTGTGTGTTGTCCCAGAAGATGTCGTGGGGTCGCTGAAGCAGGTTCTCCACTACGGCCCACCAGCGGCTGTCGCCGTCCGGCCACGCCTCGCGGGGAAGCTGGTCGTGGAACGTCAGAGCCAGCAGGTTCTTCCAAACCACGTTGAAGAAGGCGGCGGCCGGCGAGCTCGAGCTCTGGCGGAAGTCCCACCCCTCCAGGGTCTCCTGACCCTGCCGGTAGTACCGCGAGGGCAGGTGGATCGCCTCAAGGAGTGGTGTGAGCGTCTTCGCGAGGCTGCTGAAGGTGTCGAGCTGGATCCTCGCCATGTCGGCCACCGTCAGGTTCGGCGTCGCCTCGAGCAGGTCGCGGATCCGTTGCGCCCGGTAGCCGTAGTCGAAAGAGTCCCCGATGTAGTAGGGATAGCGGCGCGACGTGATCGCCTGGTTGGCCGTCACCACATAACCGTCCTTGGGGTCGAGCACGTTCGGCAGGGCGTCGAACGGCACGTAGCTCGTGTCCCAGTCGTAGGCCGGGTCCCAGCCCGGCACCGGCCAGTCGCCGTTGCCGGTGCGACGGATGGGGATGCGGCCCGGCGCCTGGTAGCCGATGTGGCCGCGGATGTCGGCGTACACGAGGTTCTGGGCCGGCGAGTCGAAGCGTTGCGCCGCGTCGCGGAACTGGTTCCAGTCTCTGGCCCGGTCGATACCGAACAAGGCGTCCGCGGTCCGCCCCGGTTGCAACGCCGTCCACCGCAGCGCCACCGCATAGGCCGTCCCGCGCACCGGCGAGCCGATCGGCACCGGCGCATCGCGCCCCACGCGCGCCAGGTCGTGGTCGACATCGCTCACGATCGGGCCATCCCTCGTGGTGCGCACGGTGATGGTCACCGGGCTCTGCCCGTGGATGTCGAACGTCTCCAGCCTGGTCTGCAGCGCGAGCCATCTGCCGTTGTAGAGGTAGCGGTTGCCCCTGATCTTCTCGAGGTAGAGGTCCTCCGTATCGGGGTAGAGGTTGGTGAACCCCCAGGCGATGGAGGCGTTGTGCCCGATGACCACCCCGGGCAGCCCGGCGAACGTGAACCCCGAGACGTCGAACGGGCACGCCGCGTCGACTGTCCGGCAATGCAGGCCCATCTCGTACCAGGCGCCCGGCATGGAGGCATCCAGGTGCGGGTCGTTGGCGAGGATCGGCATTCCGCTGGCTGTGTGCGCACCGGACACGGCCCACGCGTTCGAGCCGATCCCACCGCCGGCGCCCGTGCCGAGAAGGTCGCTGAGCCCCGCTGCCGCGTGTCCCGCGGTGGCCAGCATCGGCCGGAAGGCCCTTGCCGGGAAGGCGGGTCGAGGCGGCAGCCGGCTGGCGCCGTGCTTGGCGTCCTGTTCGTACACGCCGTCGACGACAGCACCCTGGTTCACGATGGGTCGGTTCTGCGCGTAGGGGTACGGCGGGTAGAGCTCGGCGATCTGGGCCGTCGTCAGCCGAGCCGACTCGAGCGACCTGTCGATCTCGTCCTGCATGTTCGAGCCGAGGTTCCAGGCCATCGCCTTGAGCCACGATAACGAGTCAACCGGAGTCCAGGCGGCCGGCGTGTAGCTGAGCCCGCTGACGCCGAGGACCGCGTACTCCAGGGACAGCTGGGCACCGGCGTGGGCTGCGAGGTAGGCGTTGACCCCGTCGGCGTACGACTGTAGATAGCTGCGGGTCTGCGGTGCGAGTAGCGGGAGCTCCTCCTCCGCCACCCGCCGCCAGCCCAGCGTGCGGACGAACATGTCGGTCTTGAGCGCGCTTCTGCCGAACATCGCGCTGAGCGTGCCCGAGGTCAGGTGCCGCCTGAAGTCCATCTCGAAGAAGCGGTCCTGGGCCTGCACGTACCCCTGTGCGAAGAAAAGGTCGCTGGACGTGTCCGCGTAGAGCTGCGGGATTCCCGCGCCGTCCCGCATCACCGTGACCGGGTGCTCCAGCCCGGCTACGTCGAGGCTCCCGGTGGTCTGCGGGAAGGACCGGTGGATGGTCCACAGCGCGGTGAGGAGTCCGACCACGACAACGAGCACCAGCACGCCAGCGACCCAGCCGGTGATCTTCGCGAGGCGGGGCACGGCCACCATTGTGCCTCTGCGGCGCCGGCGCCCCTGCCCGGCTACGCGTTGCCGCGGTCGGGGCGCACGTCAGCGACGGAACTTTTTGCGCGGGGCTGGAACCTGACGCACAATGGAGGAGTGCATTAGCAGTCGCAGGGAGCGAGTGCTAAGTTCGGCCGTTTGACGGGTGAACCTGCACGAGACGAAGGAGCATGGGTGCCCATCTACGAGTATGCCTGCACCGACTGCGCCGAGGAGCTCGAGGTACGGCAGAG
Source organism: Nocardioidaceae bacterium (assembly GCA_033850885.1). Taxonomy (GTDB): domain Bacteria; phylum Actinomycetota; class Actinomycetes; order Propionibacteriales; family Nocardioidaceae; genus JAWWPG01. Next base: position 28,311 of record JAWWPG010000034.1, on the reverse strand, counting down.
CTTCACCGACGAGGCGTTGACGGTGTGCCCCGCCTGCGGTGGACGCCTACGCAAGGTGCTGAGTCCCGTGGGTGTGGTGTTCAAGGGCTCGGGCTTCTACCGCAACGACAGCCGGGCCGCGGCTTCCAACGGCGACAGGGACAGGGCTGCGAGCTCGTCCGAGAAGCAGTCGTCCGAGAAGCAGTCAGCCGAGAAGTCGTCCGAGAAGGGGTCGTCCGAGAAGGGGTCGTCCGGGAAGGGTTCTGAGAAGCAGGGAGCACCTGAACGAGCGGGATCAGGGGCGGCGGGCACGGGCGGCTCCTCGGCTAGGTCCAACGGGTCGTCCAAGGACTCAGGGTCGAAGCCCGCTCCGGCATCCGCTCGCTGAGAGTCCACCGGCGGGTCCGAAGTCTGGAGCCTGTGGACGAACTCCGCGGCGGCGCGGTCGAAGTCCCTAGCCTTGGCCCATGTCCGACCTGCGCGCCGTCTCATCCCAGGTCCGGCGTCTCCTCACCAGGTACCGCCGGCTGCTCGGCGCCCTGTTGGCCGCCGTCGCCGTCCTCACCATCGTCCAGACGGTCGCTCCGGGCTCTCCGGCCCGGCAGCCCGTCGTCGTGGCGGCCCGCGACCTGGCGAGCGGAACGGCACTGGTCGACAGCGACGTCACCGTTGCCCAGATACCGCCGGCCCTGGTGCCGGCAGGGTCCACGGCGTCCGTCGATCGCATCCTCGGGCGGTCGCTCGCAGGGCCGATGCGCGCCGGTGAGGTGGTGACCGACCGGCGCCTTCTCGGGCGCCCGCTGATCGCGGGCTACCCGCGAGGCGCCGTGGCGGCTCCGGTCCGGATAGCCGACTCAGGAGTCGTCAGCCTGCTGCGGGTCGGCGACCGGATCGACGTGTACGCCGCCCGCAGCGATGCCTCGACCGCCGACCTCGTGGTCGCTCACGCGCCGGTGGTGGCCCTGCCTCGGGTCGACAACGACGCGCAGCAAGGGGGTCTCGTTGTGCTGGCCGTGACGCCGTACCAGGCAGCAACGCTGGCCGGGGCGAGCGCCGTCGGCCCGCTTTCCGTGACTCTCCTGCGCTGACCTCCCGGACCAGTGTCGCGGTGCAGCGGTTGCCGCGCGAGACCCGGCTGCGGACAGGGCCGTTCTGCTAGCGTGCGACGGTCGAGCCGGACGACCTCCGGCGGTTCCACGGCCGTGGGCTCACCTGCGCCATGACAGAACGGATATTCTTCAGATGAAGGGCTTCAGGGATTTCATCCTGCGGGGCAACCTCGTCGAGCTTGCGGTGGCATTCATCATGGCCACCGCGTTCGCGGCCGTCGTCACCGCCTTCGTCCAGATCATCCTGGACATCGTCGGCAAGCTGGGGAGTTCGCCGGACTTCTCCAACTACACGCCGGGCGGTGTGCACGTCGGCGCCTTCCTGACTGCGCTGATCGCCTTCCTGGTGCTGGCTGCGGTCGTGTACTACTTCGTTGTGGTGCCGTACCTGAAGGCGCGGGAGCGGTTCATGCCCAAGGCGGAGTCCGGGCCGTCCGATGACGTCGCCCTGCTCACCGAGATCCGCGACCTGCTCAGGGAACGCCCTGGACGCGTTTGACCTGCCCCGGTAAGCGCCGGGAGCCATCGCGGGGGTCTCGCTCGGTACGGCCGCAGGGGGGGTTGGTCGGCTAGCCGCCGTGGTGGGGCGGCACGTCGCGAAGCAAGTCGTCGTCATGTGCTGCGGACGGTTCCTCGTCCTCGACATCGTCGCCAGACGACTCGGGAAGCACGTCGCCGAACACCTCGGCCAGCCGCCGGCGCTCAGCAGCGGCTCGACGCACCCCGTCGGCACTGTCCTCGGCGGACCGCGTCGTCACGAGGGCCCGTTCGACAAGCGCGCACACGCGAACCGGCACCGCATTGCGATCACCGCGTCGACGCGGTCTTCACCCATTGCACGTCGAACACCGGGTGCGACGGCTTCCAGCCCGTCACCTCATGGAGTTTGACCGACGAGATCCGGTGCGAGCGGGTCTGCGGCTCCAGGCGCTCGCCGGCCATCCGGAGCACGATGCGCGGGATGAACCCCACCTGCGGCCTGTCCACGATCTCGCCGATCACGGACAGCATCTCGCGGCGCTGGATCGGGTCGGCTCCCACGTTGTACACGCCCGCCGGTGCGTGCAGGGCAGCGGCGACCGCAGCGCCCGCGTCCTCGGGGTGCACCAGGTGGGCCCAGTTGTCGGGGTCTCCGAACCCGATGGGCCGGCCGGAGCGCGCGCGGTCCAGCAGCCACTTCGTCATCGCGTCGTCGCCGAGCATGTTCCCGAAGCGCAGCACGACGGCCTCCCGTGTCGACGACGTGAACCTCATGGCGTTCGCCTCGGCCACCGCGGCCGGCTCGAGGGCACGGGTCACGGTGAGCGGGCTGGTCTCCGTGATCCACGTGTCGCCACCGTCGGCGTACAGGAACGAGGTGGACTCCTGCACGATCCTGCGCACTCCGGCCGACTCGGCCGCGACCTCGACCAGCCGGGAGCCCTCCGTCCGCAACCGGTCGTTCGCCCGCCACGAACCAAGCCGCATGCCGGCCAGGCCCACCGGAATGTGCGTGACCAGGTTGCACACCGCGTCGAAGCCCCGCATCGCCTCGGTCAGGGCCGCGCCGTCGAAAAGATCCACCACGAACGGAGTGACACCAGCGGCCTCGAGGACACTCGTCCTGTCGGCCCCATGCGCCAGCCCGGCGACGTGGTGACCGTCGGCGAGCAGAGCGCGCAGCGCGGAGCTCCCCAACACCCCCGTGGCTCCCGTGACGAAGACCTTCACGCAGCACCCCTTCTGGTGTTACAAGACGATAACAGAACGGCTGCGACATGTAAGGACGTCGACGGACCCGAGTACTTCGGCCCGAGTCGACAGGCACGGGGTGTTCCGAGATGATGCCACTCATGGCACATCCGCGCGCCGGCCAGCCGGCGCAGCCCGAAGACCTGATCGACGTCGACGCGGTGGTCGCGGCGTACTACGAGAAAGAGCCTGACCCTTCCGACCCCGGCCAGCGCGTGGTCTTCGGCACTTCGGGGCACCGGGGCTCGAGTCTCGACGGCGCATTCAACGACGCCCATATCGCGGCCACCACCCAGGCGATCTGCGAGTACCGCGCCGCCCAGGGCTACACCGGCCCACTGTTCCTCGGCAAGGACACCCACGCGCTGTCCGGGCCGGCCTGGCAGACGGCCGTCGAGGTGCTGGTGGCCAACGCGGTGGACGTGCGGGTCGACGCCGGCCGGCGGTTCACGCCGACGCCCGCCGTGTCACACGCGATCCTGGCAGCCAACACCGGCGGCGGCCCGGCGGCGGACGGCATCGTGGTCACACCCTCGCACAACCCGCCACGCGACGGAGGCTTCAAGTACAACCCACCCCACGGGGGACCCGCGGACACCGACGCCACCGGAGTCATCGCCACCCGGGCGAACGAGCTTCTCGAGTCGAAGCTCGCGGGCGTCCGCAGGGTCGGGGGAACCCAGGCGGAGGCCGGCCTGACGCCGTACGACTTCATGGCGGCGTACGTCGACGACCTCGGCGCCGTCGTCGACATCCAGGCCATCGCATCAGCGGGGATCCGGATCGGCGCCGACCCGCTCGGGGGCGCCAGCGTCGACTACTGGGCGGCGATCGCCGAGCGCTACCGGCTCGACCTCACGGTGGTCAACCCGACCGTCGACCCGACCTGGCGCTTCATGACGCTCGACACCGACGGCAAGATCCGGATGGACTGTTCGTCGCCCGACGCGATGGCCTCGCTGATCGCCGTCAAGGACCGGTTCGACATATCGACCGGGAACGATGCGGATGCGGACCGGCACGGGATCGTCACACCCGACGCCGGCCTGATGAACCCGAACCACTTCCTCGCGGTCGCGATCGGCTACCTCTACGCTCATCGAGCGGGGTGGCCGCCCAACGCCGCCGTCGGAAAGACGCTGGTGAGCTCGTCGATGATCGACCGGGTCGCATCCGAGCTCGGCCGGACCCTGCTCGAGGTGCCCGTCGGTTTCAAGTGGTTCGTGCCCGGGTTGCTCGACGGGAGCGTCGGGTTCGGCGGCGAGGAGTCCGCCGGCGCCTCCTGCCTGCGAAGCAACGGTTCGACGTGGACGACGGACAAGGACGGGATCGCCCTCGCGCTGGTGGCGAGCGAGATCCTGGCGGTGACCGGGCGAAGCCCGAGCGAGCACTACCGCGACCTTGTCGAGCGCCACGGCGACCCGGCGTACGCCCGCATCGACGCGCCAGCCGACCGTGACCAGAAGGCGAAGCTTGCCAAGTTGTCGCCGTCCGACGTGACCGCCACCAGCGTCGCCGGCGAGCCGATCACCGCCGCACTCACGACGGCACCGGGCAACGGGGCACAAATCGGGGGGTTGAAGGTCTGCACCGAGTCGGCCTGGTTCGCGGCCCGGCCCTCCGGGACCGAGGACGTCTACAAGATCTACGCCGAGTCGTTCCGCGGACCAGAGCACCTGGCCCAGGTCCAGGAGGAGGCGAAGGACGTCGTATCGGCCGCCCTACAGGCCTGACCCCCACCCTCGCCCCCTTCTCCCGCCCCCCTCCCGCGAATTGCGGGAAAGTTGCCCTTCCCGGGGCCCTCCCAGGGTGCACTTTCCCGCAATTCGCGGGGGGTCGGGGACGTGAGAGGGGGTCAGGGACGGGGGAGAACCTCGACCGGGGCATGGCCGAGTGACTCCAGCGGCTCCCGCAGCATCGACGCCGCTCCCGCGACGACGATCGTGAACGTCTCGGGGCGCACCACGCTCTGGTACGCCGCGTTCGCGTCGGCTGCGGTCACGTCCCTGATCCGCCGCAGGTTGGTGTCGACGTGGTCGAGCGGCAGGCCCTGCGAGACGAGCATCTCGACCCTCGCAACGATCGTCTCCGCGCGCTCGTAGCTGAGGGCAGCGGAGTCGGTGACCGCCCGGATCCCGGTGGCTGTCTCCTCCTCGCCCAATGTCCCCCGCGCATCGCGAAGGATGGAGAGGATGTCCCCGACCGCCTCCGCCGTCGCGTCGCTTCGCACGTTGGCGGCGACGCCCAGCAACCCGATCTGCCGATCGCTGTCGAGAGTCGAGCTGACGCCGTACGTGAACCCCTTCTCCTCCCGCAGGACCGTGTTGAGCCGAGAACCGAAGTTGCCGCCCACGGCGTAGTTCGCCACGAACAGCGCGGGCCACTTCGGGTCGCCGCGGGTGATCCCCTCCGCCGCGAGCCGAAGCGTGGCCTGCGGCGTGTCGGGCCAGTCGACCAGCAGCAGGCGCGGGTTCGTGCTCACGGGGGACGCCTGCGGTACGACGACGTCCCCCCCGCCAGATTGCCAGGCGCTGAACGCCCGCTCCGCAAAAGCATGCGGGTCGGCCGCCTCGAAGTCACCGGCCAGGATCAGGACCGCATGGTCGGGCCGCAGGTGGGCCGACGCGTAGGCCATCACGTCGTCACGTGTCACCGCGTCGACCGTCGCCGTGGCGCCGCCGACTGGCCTGGCGGCCCGCGAGTCGCCAAAAAGCGCAGCGTTGAGGCGTTCCACGGTCACGGCGCTCGGGTAGGCCTTCGCCTGCTCGATCTCCTGCAGTCGGAGCCGCTTCTCCTGCTCGAACTCCCTCTCCGCGTACGTCGGACGAGTGACCGCCATCGCCATCAGGTCGAGACCTCTGGCGAGATGGGACTCGGGCACCGAGAGGCGCACCGTGAAGCCGTCCGACGCAGCGGTCGCATCCATCTCGGCGCCGGCGGCTGCGAGCGCATCTGAGAAGTCGTCGGCCGAGAGTCCGCCCGCGCCTCGGGAGAGACAGCGTGCAACCAGCCCGGCCACACCCTCCGTCCGACGAGGTTCGGCGCTGAGCGGTAAGTCGAAGAGCAGCGAGGCGTTGACGACGTACTGGCCGGGACAGTGGTAGGCCAGCACGCGGATGCCGTTGCGCAGACGTGACTCGATGGCCGACGGGAACCGCCAGCCGACGGCGGGCAGCACGGCAGGGGCAGCGGAGCCTGTCACTCGGCCACCTCGCCCGCCGGGCCCCGCCTCGCGGCGGGGCTTCCATGCTCGGGGCTCTCAGCCCTGCCCGACGGAACCACCCGCAGCTCGGTGTCCAGGGCGGATACCAGCCACCGCTCGGCGGCCGCCTGCACCTCCTCGGCGGTGACGGAGAGCAGCCGGGGCAGGCGTTCGTTGAGGGCACGCGGATCGTCGTAGAGGAGCGCGCATGCGGACAGCGCATCGGCTCGGCCCCCCGCGGTGCTCATCTCGTCGAGCCAGCTCCGCTCGGACTGGGCCCGTGCGATGGACAGCTCCAGCTCGGAAGGGCCGTCGTCGACGAGTCGGAGCACCACGTCGCGGACGACCCCGGCAACGGTGTCGAGGTCGACCCCGGGCACGGCCCGCACCGACGCCGCCCCCAGGGAGTTGCCTGCGATGAGGGTGTTGATGCCGAATCCAGCGGACAAGGCGATCTCGTCCTCCCGGACGAGCCGTCGATGCAGCCTGCTGGTCTCGCCCTCCCCGAGGATGCCGACCGCGATCTCGACCGCCGCGAGCTCGCGCGAACCGACCTCGTCCGCCGGCAGGCGGGCCCCGAACCAGACAGCCGGAGCCGGGACATCCTCCGTGACGTCTCTTCTGACCGAAGTCGAGATCGGCGGGAGAGGGTCCGGGAGCTCGCGCTTGGGCACCTCCCCCGCGGCGATGTCGCCGAAGTGAGCATCGGCCAGGGCGAAGGCGTCCGCCTCCGAAACGTCACCGACGAGCGTGAGCACGGCGTTGCCCGGCATGTAGAAGCGCGAGTGGAAGTCGCTCACCTCCTCGAGGGTCGCCTCGCCGAGCTGCGCCATGTTCCCGATCGGCAGGTGCCCGTAGGGATGCTCCGCATCGAAGATGAGCGGGAGCAGCTTCTCGAAGGCAGTCCCGTAGGGGACGTTGTCCATCCGCTGGCTGCGCTCGGCGGCTACGACCGACACCTGGGTATCGAAGTTCTCCTGGGTGAGGACGTCGTCGAGGAACGCCATCCGATCCGCCTCGAGCCACAGCGCCAGCTCGAGGGCGCCACTCGGCACGACCTCGAAATAGTTGGTCCTGTCGAAAGACGTGGTGGCGTTGAGGGAGCCCCCGTTGCCCTGGACCAGCGCGAAGTGCTGGCCCGCCGCAACATGGCGGGACCCCTGGAACATGAGGTGCTCGAAGAGGTGCGCAAAACCCTGACGGGTCGGCTGCTCGTGGCGCGACCCGACGTCGTACCAGATGTTGACGGCGACCACCCCGAGACCGGGCGTCGGACTGACCACGACCCGGAGACCGTTGTCGAGGGTGCGGCTCGCGATGGGGTACGTCGCCTCCAGGGTCACAGCGTCGAATGTACCCGGACGGGTTGTGGTCTCGAATGTTCACCGAAGCGTTGCCTCCGGGCCCTGGAACCAGTAGTCGGACCCGGGCCCACCGAGTTAGGGTGAACGGGTGGGGGAGCTGTCCTTCCGATTCCGCACAAGCAAGCGCCTCTTCGCGCTCTCGGCCGCTTTGGTGCTGCCCCTTTCGAGCGCCGCTGCCACGGCGTCGGTCGTCACCGAGGCAAAGCCCATGGTGCCTAGCATGAGCCGCCAGGCTCCGCCCTCGCTCGGCCGGCCGACGTCGGTCGACTCTGCCGGTCTCGTCGTCAAGGTCGCCAAGGCGACTCCCACCGGGTGGACGCGTTCACGCGGCCACCGGGCGGTCGTCACGGGTAGCGTGCGGCAGCGCGTGAAGCAGGTCAGCACGATGACGTCGTACGACATGCCGGTAGCGGCCCTCACCGCCTACCGGCGCGCTGCTGCTGCCGAGGCGGTCAGCTCCCCGGGCTGCCGGCTGAGCTGGCCGCTCCTTGCGGGCATCGGCACGGTGGAGTCCGACAATGGGCAGTTCGGCGGAGCGGTCGTCCTCGCGAACGGTGACACGTCCCCGCACATTCTCGGCCCGGTCCTCAACGGCACCGGCGGGGTCGGAGCCATCCGGGACACCGACGGTGGACGCTTTGACGGCGATCCGACGTGGGACCGCGCAGTAGGTCCGATGCAGTTCATCCCAGGAACCTGGGCCGCGTATGGAGCAGACGGCAACGGCGACGGAGTCCGCGACCCGAACAACATCAAGGACGCGGCGCTCGCCGCAGCCCACTACCTCTGCGCCGGCGGCGGCAACCTCACCGTCGGCATCCAGGCCAGGGCCGCGATCATGCGCTACAACCACTCGGTGTCGTACGCCGACCTGGTGCTCCGCCTAACGAAGGTCTACGCGAGCGGCGCCGGGACCGTCGTACCCAACGGGCGTGGCGGCGCGACCAACCACCAGCCGCCCAGTCAGGGGCCTGTGCAGCACCCAGCGCTAGCAGTCCGCACGAGTAGGCATGGACACGGGGCGAACGGCAGCAGCGGCGACCATCGCCACCGGGGCCGGACGCCTAAGCCGCCTCACGTTACGTCCCCCCCGATCGTGAACCCGCCGATCCTCCCCGTCCATCGCATCCCGGTGCATCGGCACCACCGTCACGGCAGGCGCGTCCACACTCACCCCCGGCCGCCGTCGGTCACCGGTGTACTGCAGGCCTGCAAGAAGACCTGGTGCCTCGACGCCACCCGCCTCGACTTCGGGATCGGCGCCGACCTGGCGCTGAAGCAGGGCGACTACAACGGTGACGGCAGGACACAAACGGTGCAGCGTGAGCTCGCCTCGCTCGAGGGCCAGACGTTCACCATGACGGTCGTCGACCCGACGGAAGTCACGAGCCCGACCACGGGAGGGCCGTCTTCCCCGACCACGCGAGGGCCGTCTGCAGCCGTTCCGCTCGTCGTCGTACCCCTGTCGTCGAAGGTGACAAGGACCTGGGGGCACACGCCGTCGAAGCGGGCAAGGGACACGATCGCCATCACCGTAGACACCGACGGAGTCGTGACGACCATCAACGGCCTGGCGTACGCCGTCACCCCGACAACCGAGCCGTAGCCGCCTGGATGGCGAGGGCAAAGTTCACGGCGCGCCCCCTCGACCCGACGACGTGGGCCGACCTGGAGACGCTGTTCGGCAGGCCGGGCGGCTCCCTCGTCCGCGGATGCTGGTGCATGTTCTACCGCAAGACCGGCAAGGGCTCCGGCAGCATCTCCCAGAGCGCCTCCAACAAGCCGGCGATGCGGGCGCTGGTGGACTCCGGGACGACGCCCGGCCTCGTCGGCTATCTCGGCGACGCTCCTGTCGGTTGGATCAGCCTGGGCCCCCGTGAGGACTACCTCAAGCTGGCTCGGTCGCGCGTCATGAAGCCGGTTGACGATGCCGAGGTCTGGTCGATCGTCTGCTCGTACGTCGACAAGGCCCACCGTGGTCAAGGCCTGCAGCGCCGGCTGCTCGGTGCCGCCATCGACTTCGCCCGCGAGAACGGGGTGCGAACCCTCGAGGCCTACCCGGTCGACAAACTCGAACGCAGCCACGACGACTTCATGTTCTTCGGGTCGCGCAGCCTTTACGAAGACGCGGGGTTTCGTGAGGTCGTGCGCCGTTCGCCGACTCGCGTGGTGATGCGGCGCTCACTACGGCCGCGTGTTCGACCACCCCGCTCGTAGCGCTGGCGCGGCCGCTCGCGACGAGGGCCGGCCGACCACGGCGCAGCCAGGGCAGGCACCGAGCCGATGTGGTGGCGGCTTCCGCGAACACGGGCCAGGCTGGTGGGGTGCACTACTCCTCTCGACGCCTCGTCGGAGCGATCTCCGCGATGACCATCGGCGTCGTCACGCTCGTCGTCACGACCGGGGCGGACCGGGCCCAGGGCTGGGTTTCCCGCCCCGACAGCGGCATCCAGACAATGATCGGCAGGGTCCACCTGCGGCACTGCCATGTCGCGGCGGACGCGCTGTGCGGGTCGATTCTCCGGCCCTGGGACCCGTCGGGGCGTGAGCACGGCCAGGTGAGGGTGGGATTCGCGTTCGTCCCGGCACGGGACCACACCGCCCCGGTCCTCGGCACCGTGGTGCCGCACGAGGGGGGTCCTGGTTACAGCAGCACGGGCTCCGCCTCCGAGTACGTGCCGATGTACGGCCCGCTGCTCGAACACCGCAACCTGCTCCTGGTGGACCAACGAGGGACCGGTCGGTCGGAGCCGATCGACTGCCCCGCCTTGCAGAACCTCACCGGTCGCTACGCGCCCGCGGCGGGAAAGTGCGGCCGAAGCCTCGGTACCCGGTCGGACAACTACACGACAGCCGAGTCCGCCGACGACCTGGCGGCCGTCGTCCGCGCGCTCGACCTGGGGCCGGTGGACCTCTACGGCGACTCCTACGGCACGTTCTTCGCGCAGGTGTTCGCCGGCCGCCATGCTGGTCTGCTCCGCAGCATCGTCCTGGACAGCGCCTACCCGACGTACGGCGAGACCGCCTGGTATCCCACCCAGACCCCGGCCATGCGACGGTCGTTCACGCTGGCCTGCGCCCGCTCCGTGCCGTGCGCGTCGGCCGGCCGGACGCCTATGCAGCTGCTGCGGCTGGTGCTCGACCACGTGCGCCGCCATCCCTACCGGGGACCCAGTCACGACGCCGACGGACGCCCGATGCACGTCGTCGTCGATGCGAAGGCTCTGGTCTCGGTGGCGTTCGGTGCGACGTACGGCCCGTACTTCTACCGTGAGTTCGCGGCGGCCCTGCGCTCGGCGCTGCTCGGTGACACCGCACCGCTGCTCCGGCTGGTCGCGGAGGCCACCGGCGGAAGCACCTACCTGGGCAACCCGGCGGCCTACAGCGAAGGGCTCGATGCGGCAGTCGCCTGCCACGACTACCCGCAGCTGTTCGACATGTCGGCGTCTCCTGCGGTACGGCGAGCCCAGCTCGCCGTCTCGGTGCGACGCGAGAACCGCCGACACCCTGGCGTCTACGCCCCGTTCACGGTCGGGGAGTACCTGGCCTCCGACTGGCAGGAGCTGAACTGGTGCACGAGGTGGCCGGCCGCCGCAGCCGACAACCCGGCCAGGCCACCCCGACCGCCGAGCGGGCAGTATCCAACGACCCCGACCTTGGTGCTGTCAGGTGAGCTGGACTCGATCACGACGCCGGCGGAGGGCGCCATCGTGGCGGGACAGTTCCCGAACGCGCGGCAGGTCGTGGTGGCGAACAGCTTCCATGTCACCGCCGCGGGCGACACCGACGGATGTGCCGTGACGGTGCTCCGCTCCTTCGTGCGTCGCCCTCATGCACACCTTCGCCGCGGCGGGCTCGCCTGCGCCCACCACGTGCCCCCGCTTCGCGCCATCGGTGTCTTCCCGCAGACCCTGGCGCAGGTGGCGCCGGCGAGGAACCTCGGAGGGTCGCATGCCGGCCTGCCGGCTCGCCGGGCAGCAGCAGCCGCCGCCGCAACGGTCGCCGACCTCGAGGACACCTGGTTCAACAACTACTCGAGCCATGGAGTCGGCCTCCGCGGCGGAACGTGGAGCTACACCGGCAACCGGGTGACCACCTTCGCGCTGCACGGTGTGCGGCTCACTCGAGACCTGGCCGTCAGCGGCTCGGCCGTCTGGTCGCGGTTCGCTAACACGATGCGTGTCCAGCTCGCGCTTGCGGGACCCGGTGTCTCCGGGCGACTCCACGGCTCGTGGGACACCCGCGCCCGCAACGCGACAGCAGTGCTGACGGGGAGACTCGCCGGCTCATCGGTGAGCTTCGCCATGCGCGCACCCTGAACGGAGCGCCCAACCGGCCGCGTGAGTGCCGGCGACCTCTTCCCCTTCGTTCGGACGTGCCGGTCAGGCCCGGCGGTAGCGCCCGTCGAACGCGACCGTCCAGACGCCTCCGTCGCTCAGCGTCTCCCACAGCTGGCGAACCTCATTGCCGTCAGCGACCGGTGTCCAGGTGATGCGGTGGCGATCCTCCGCTGCCGGGCCGCTGGCAGAGGGAGCGGTTCCTTCCATCACCATCGCGCCGTCGCGGAAACCCCCGTCGAGCAGCAGGGTCGAGCCGGTGGAGTCCATCCAGGTCTGGTGCCAGGTCTGCCGTCCGGCGTCCCAGGAACTCAGGCTCCGGCCGCTGACCGCACCGTTGCCCTCCCACTCCTCCATCAAGGCCCGACCGTCGAACAGGGCAGTGATCCTGTTCGTGCCCACCAGCGCGCCCGTGGGGTCGAACACCTTCCAGGCGCCTAGCCAGAAGTCGAACTGGTGGACCTCAGCGGCTTCGCTCATCGTCCAACTGTGACCGAACAAGTCGCGCGCGCGGATGGAGGTTGGGTCTCGGGTCGGCAACGATCAGCCGTTTCACAACCGCTCCCCCGCGCGGACGGGATAGCCGATCGTGTTGCCACGAGGCGCGAGCGGGCACTGCCATTGGCTGTCATACCGGCAGGACGGGTGGTACAGGAAGTTCAGGTCGACGACGAGCCGCTCGAACCCCCCACCGAGGTCGGCGCCTTTGGCCGTGTCGAGGGCGTACCTGCCGCCGCCATAGCTGCCGTCGCCCGCCGTACCGTCGCGAAGTGGAAGAAACAAGCCGCCCGCGTACTGCTCGAGCCACCACACGTCGACCCGCGCACTGACCGGCGACGGGATCTCGATGTGGCCCACGAGCCGTAACGACGTCGTGCCGTCGGCGCCGCTCGGCAACGCAATCTGAGCAGGTGCTGCGGGCGGCTGGAGCGGGAGCGCGAATCGCAGGCCGGGGTCATAGGGCCAGTACGGCAAACCCGTGCTGCGCAGGGGATCTCCCGGCGGAAGCGGGCTTTGGGGATGGCCCCGGAACAGGGCGTCTCGACCGGCTCTCCAGACCGCATGGCTGCGCTCGGGATCCCGCTCCTCACGCACGGCGGCGTAGAGCGCACTCACCTGGCGTCGCCAGTCCGCCAGCTCGAGCTCTCCGCTCACCATGGCGCCACGGTACGGCGTCTGGTGCCCCCGGCTACGTCGGGGACCACGGCTCAGGTGGCCCCGGAGCCGGTCGAGGAGCCACGGTCGGATGCGTCGGGTTGGTCCTGGAACTCCACGTTGACGTCCTCGAAGCCCTTCATCCGCTCGGCCTCGGCCTGGGTGGAGTAGGCGCGTCGGTCGCCTGCGGTGAGATTGACGTCGTCGGTGAACGGGGTGAGGAGGGCTCGCGGATGCAGGTGCTCCACGCGTACGACGTTGATCTCGACGCACATCACGACGACGACTGCGGTGAGGTACAGGAACGCCACGAGTCCGAGCACGACGGCGAACACCCCATTGGTGGCGCTGGCGTTCTTGACCACATGGCCGACGTAGATGACGCCGAACGACTGAAGGAGCTGCCAGACTACCGCCGCTGCGACGGCGCCAGGTGCCACGTCGGCGACCGTCAGGTCGCGGGCAGTCGCGATGCGGAATACGAAGATGAAGACGACAGCGTTCAGTGCCACGGAGGCGGCCAGCGCCACCACTCTGAGCAGCGGCCCAAGCGAGCCCGCCCCGCTGCCGCCGAGCGCAGAGAGCACAGTCGTCCCGATGAGGGCCACCCCTCCAGTTGCCAGGAGCAGCAGGCTCCGCCCGCGGCCCTTGAGCGGGTTGGGTCGATTGTTGCGGGGCACCTGCCAGGCCTCGTTCATGGCGTACTGCAACGCTTGGGCCACGCCGAGGCCGCCGTACAAGGCGCCGAGCCCGCCGATCACCAGTCCCGCCGGCCCGCCGCCGAGCCGCTTGGGGTCGCTGAGCTGGGCGCCCACCACGGGGAACTGCTGCAGCGCAGAGGTCACGACCTGATGCTGCAGGGTGGAGTCGCCGGCGAGAACGAAGCCGAGCACGGTCGACAAGAGCAACAGCAGCGGGAAGAGCGAAAGGAACGCGTAGTACGCGATCAACGCGGCAAGATAGCCGCCGACGTCGTCGAGGTACTTGTAGAGGACCGCCAGCGGGAACGCCGCTGCAGGGTGCTTGCGCTGGAACCCGTCCAAGTGTTCGGCGAGCGTGGCCACCACCTCTCACTACCCACCCTCGAGGCCGACCTACACATCCGGATTGTCACGGCGGTCGACATGCGGCTCGAGCCCCATCGTCGCCATGGGCGAGATGACGGGGGATTTGCTTTTGTCTCGATTGTGCGAGAGTGTATGCGTATACCTGGCCATGGGGGCAACAGGCTCATTTATGTGTCCGGGTTTCTCGAGGGGGACACAAGCATGAAGAGAGTCATTTTTGCGTTGGCTGCTGTCGCGTGCGCGGGGATCTTCGCCAGTCCTGCCACCGCGGCCACGACAACGCAGTGCACCAGCACTCTGACGGGGGGAACCTACGACAAGATCGTGGTCCCAGCCGGGGCCACCTGCACGTTGGACGGTGCGACCGTCAACAGCAACGTCACAGTCGGGGCCGGCAGCTCGCTCCATACGCGCTTCACCACCATCGGCGGCAACGTGATGAGCCGGGACGCCGCAAGCGTCCGACTGATCGACACGAATATCAGCCACAACGTGATGATCACCGGAACCACCGGGTCGACCAAGATCGGGAGCAAGGGCTGCAAGGTCGACCCGATCGCAGCGGGTAACCTGATGTTCAAGTTCAACTCCGGGACGATCGCCATCTGCGACGTCTCGGTCGGACACAACCTGGCCCTGATGGCCAACTCAGGTCGTATCGGCGCCTTCAGGAACGTGGTCGGGAACAATGGTCTGCTCTTCCGCAACACGGGACCGGCCAACCGTCTGCGCGACAACACCGTGACCGTGAACATCAACTGCAGCGGGAACACGGGCCGGGTCATCACGTCCGGTAACACCGCCGCCCAGCTGATGGGACAGTGCCACAGCTGAGCATCGAGTGATGGCTATCTCCGGGAGGATGTACGGAAGGTGAGGTATCCCTTCGCGGTGGAGCTTCCGGCGGTCGCGGTCGCCGTGATCTTCTCCCCGGCACGAGGGCTCTTGTCGACGAGCTCGTCGGAGCAGGTGCCGTCGGATCCGGTGACACAGGGGTCGTTGGTGACCCGGAACCAGGCGTCCCCGTCGTCGGAGTCGCTCCACCTCACCGTCACCCCGGCCACCGGACGGCCGTCGTTGACGACGTGCACGGTGTAGGTCTGCGTCCCGTCCGGCAGGTAGTTCATGCAGGAGTTCGGCGCCAGCTGTCGTTCCGGGGACCCTTTCGGCACCTTGCACGTCACCGTGAGTCGATAGGTGATGGCCGACGCCGGGGACGGCGCCAGCAGCGAGGTGAGCGTACCTGCAGCAATGCAGGCGCTGAGCACAGAACCCGTTATCCGGCGCGACCTCAACATCATCGTCCCCATTCGAAAGCCATCCCGTTGGGCAGTAGATCACGACATGGCCTCGGCTGACCTGTTTGTTGCCGCGTTGCAGGACGGTTGAAACCTCTAGCCGGTCCAGAGGCGCCACCTTCACCGCCCGGCACACGGTACCCACACACCGGGAGACACCGGGCGCAGTCCGAGCGTCGGACAACACGCAAGCCTCCTTCCGGCGTCGCGATCTAGAGCCCGAAGGCAGCCCTCATGTCGGGTGCGCTCGCGGCTTGATTGAGCGGGGGCGCACCGATGGTCTGGGAGTAGAGACGACTCAGGCTGAACTGGCTCAGCGGTTGGGTGACGACCTTGTGGTGGAGGTTCACGTCCAGCACAACGGCGAGCACGTTGTTGTTGGCCGGAGTTCCTTCGTCGAAGGTGATCACCACAGCCAGCCGCCCCGATCTGAAGTCACGCGAACCCAGGACGGTCGGCAGGCGAGCCTTCAACCATCGATCCGCCTGCGCCAGCGTCCCATCGTGCGCGTCGTGGTTCAGGTTCGGCGTGAGCATTCCAGCGTTGGGCAGCGCGTTTCTCCTGGCGTCGACGAGGAAGCCTCGCGAGGACACGTCGAGTTTCTGGCAGTGGGCACGATTGGCGCGCCGGGTGAAGTACGGCCACGGGCTGTGCCGGACGGCGTACAACCCGGAGTCGGACTGGTGGCACCTGCCCGGCATCGACTCTGCGTACGTCTTGGCGCTCTTACCGGCGGCTATCGCCTGGGTGAACACGTTGGGTGCCTTGATGTGGTGCGCCGCCGGCGGAAGATCGTCCCTGATGCCGAACGTGCTTCCCGCAACGATCGCCAGGTAGTTCGGCAGGCTCGGGTGGGTGATCGCCCCATAGTGGGTGGCGTAACCGTAGACGACGCCGAGCGACCACAGGTACGGCATCCGCGTCCTGGCCCGGTTGAACGAATGGTTCTCTTCCACGATGGTCAGGAGCTTCGTCGGATGCCGGGCTACGGATGCCGTCGGTCTGACCACTTCTGCTGCAGCCGCAGGTGCTGGAGATTGTCGAGAGGGGGTGCTCGAGGCAGGTGCCAGCGACGAGCTCCCCACGACCAGCGCCAGGCCGACGGCCGTGCTTGCGAACATGGGAACTCTGCGGTGGCGCATGGAGCGACTCCTCATGATGACGTGCGTTCCGTGTCGTCCCCGCCCTGCACCCTAGCGCGGCAGGGCTTTGCGCCTTGCATCGGTGGCTGGTGCGTGGGGTCAGCGTGTCGACATGCCGATGAGCGGGTCTGCTGGTTGCTCGGTCCTACTGCGTGCGGGCGAGACGCCGTATGCGAGACGGAAGCGGCGGCCGAAGTGCGACGGGTCAGGGAAGCCGCAGCGGTTGGCCACCGCTGCGACGGGCAGGGCTGGCTGCGAGTGCAGCATTCGATACGCCGCGGCAAGTCGAATGCTCATGACCGTCTCGGCGAACGACTGCGGTCGAGTCGACCACAGCTTGAACAGGTAACGCGTGGAGATGGCGTGCTCCCGAGCAACCATCTCGGCGCTGAGCTCTGGCCGTGGGTAGTTGGTTCTGAGGTAGAGCAGGATGCGGTCGATGAGTTGGTCGTGAAGGAGCTCCCGAGTCTTCGTGTGGCCTGGGGCGGAAGCGTCACGCAACAGACACTCGGCGAGGGTGATCGTGGTTGGGACCAAGACAGAGGCGCAGGCCGTTGCTGCGAGCGGTTCGGGGTTGCGGGTCAGCCCCAGGATGTAGTTCCGGAAGAGCCGGCACAGGGGGCTCGAAGCCAGGCGCTGGGAGGCAACCTGTACGAGCTCTGCGGTGAGATCCAGTTTGGCTCGTTCGAGCTGGAGGATCCTCACCGTCCCACTGCCCGGGCGCAGGTAGTGGAAGGGAGCGTTCATGTCCGTCACGTAGAGCCCCCCGGGGGTAAGCGCATGACGCACGCCCGCGTGCTCGTATGTTCCAATTCCACCTTGGTGGACGACGAAGGCGACGCGCTCGGGTGCATCGCGCCGCAGGTGTCGGGTGGTACGGGTATGGCTGATCCCCGAACTGGTCTGCTGCATCAGGGCTGCATCGGGGCTCAGCTGCCAGTGCTCCAACCGCGCAGTCACCCGGTCGGCCGGGTCCAAGAAGCGCACGTCGTGCGCGGACGAGGCCTCGCTCAGATAGTCGCGAAGAATGTTCGCTCGCTCACCCGGCCGAACGCCTGTCGTATCGACGATCAAGGCCACCTTCTCGCCCCTTCGTGATACTGCTAGGAATGGCGCGGCGTGCACCGCGCCCTTTCTGGGAGTTTAGGAAACGGGGTCTCCGATCTGTGCCGCCGGAAGACAAGGCATGCACTCACGGCAAAGTCTTGTGCGCACGTAGCACGGTCAGGTCGTGCTGATCGAGCCGACGAGTACGCTGGAGCCCGGCACCACGTGATCCAAGGAGGCTGGAAGGTGGCGCTGCTCCTCGACACCGACACCATCCCCGAGGGCGACCGGGTCGAGGCTCTCAACGCCGCGTTCAGCAGCAGCGAGTCACCCCAAGTCGTCACCTTCGACACGTCCGCTCCGGTGCGTCACCGCATGGACCTGTTCCAGATGGGACCTGGGGGACACCTGCTTCGCAACGTCGGAACCGGGCTGCACATCATCCGCGGTCCTGACCAGGTCCGCCAAGCCGCGCCGGAGCAGGCTGCCGTCGGGTTCCAGACCCGCGGTCGTGGACTGCTCACTGCAGCCGGCACGGAGTCGGTCGCTCACCCTGGCGACCTCCAACTGGTAGACATCACTCGGCCTTACAGCTATCGCCAGTCCAGTCTCAGTAGCCACAAAGTCTTCGTGGTCGACAACCAACAGTTGGGCCTTCCGGTGGACCTGATTCGGGTGGCCGTTCCCGTACTGGTAAGAAGCCCCCTCTACGACTTGGTACGCGGCCACTTCGCCCGGCTCTTCGACAATCCGGTCGACCTTCCTCCAGCAACCCAGGACATGGTGGGACGCGCAACGGTTCAGCTGATCAAGGCCCTCATCACTACTGCGGTGGACAGCGGCGAGCAGCTCGAAGCGCTGCAGAGCACCCTGCATTTGCGCATCACGATGTACATCGACGCCCACTTGCACGACCAGAGTCTCGACGCTGAGCGGATCGCGGCAGCGCACAACATCTCGGTGCGCCATCTCTACAACCTGTGGACCAGGGCGGGTCACTCTCTGTCACTGTCACAATGGGTCATTGCGCGACGGCTGGAGCGGGCCCGCAACCAGCTGGCTGATCTCGATCCGGGAGTGACCACGATCGCCGCGATCGCACATAGTTGCGGGTTCGCAGACGTCACTCACTTCAGCCGACGGTTCCGAGGCTCCTATGGCATGTCACCGCGAGAATGGCGCCGGTACAACCGGAACACGTCGGGGCCCGGCCCGGCTGGCCGATACAACGAGCACGGCTGGTAGGCCGCCTGGCAGAAGTCGCCGGCAGGTGAGTTCCCGAAGCTCGGCTCAGGCCGAACCCGTGGATTCCGTGTCGTGCAGCTCGGTGCGCAGGAAGGCGACGGCCTGGGCGACGGCAGCCCTCGCTGGAGGCATGTCATGCAAGGCGTTGACCATGACGAAGTCGTGGATCACACCTCCGTAGCGGACTGACACAGTGGGGACGCCGGCAGCTCGCAAGTGAGCGGCGTACGCCTCGCCCTCGTCTCGCAGCACGTCGGCCTCACCCGTGATGACCAATGCGGGTGGCAGTCCGTGGAGCTGCTCTGAGGTGGCTCGCAGGGGCGAGGCAGTGATCTCGGCGCGGTCGGCCTCATCCGTCGTGTACTGGTCCCAGAACCACTTCATCCCGTCCCGGGCCAGGAAGTAGCCTTCGCTGAACCGGCGGTACGACTCGGTATCGAATGCGGCGTCGGTGACGGGGTAGAACAGCACCTGCTGAACGAAGGAGACAGTGCCGCGCTCCTTGGCCATCAGCGTCAGAGCGGCTGACATGTTGCCTCCGACGGAGTCACCGGCGATCGCCATCGTGGATCCGTCGAGCAGGTGGGCGCTGCCCTCTTTGGTCACCCATTCCGCGACCCGGTAGCTCTGCTCGATCGCCACCGGATAGCGCACTTCGGGTGACCTGTCGTACTCGGGGAAGACCACTGCAGCATCTGCCCCGATCGCGAGGTCACGGACCAGTCGGTCGTGGGTGTGGGCGTCGCCGAAAACCCAACCGGCGCCGTGGATGTACAGGATGACCGGGAGGGTGCCGGTCGCGTCGACCGGCCGGACGATGCGGGCCTTGATGCTGCCGGTCGGACCTCCGTCTACGGTCACCCACTCCTCGTGAACGTCCGGCTTGAAGATCTCGCTGTTCTGGACAACGTCGACAGCGGCACGGCCCTCCGCGGGCGGGATCTGGTAGAGGAAGGGCGGGTTCGAAGTGGCCTCCGCGAAAGCCTGGGCGGCCGGTTCAAGGGCGATGTTGTGGGGGTTTGCAGGCATGATGTTCCTTTCGCAGGCTGGTCTCAGAAACTGGAACCAGAGGTGGTCTGAGTTCTCAGCTGGGTATGGGTCGGCAGGTAGCCGCGGATGAAGTCAAGGGAGATGTCGGCAACCTCTTGCCAGCCGTGGTCGATAGTCAAGGAGTGGCCACGGTTCGGCACCACGATCCTTTCCGTAGGACAGGGGTTGCGCCTTTGGCGCCTGTACTGCGACTTCACCACCGACGGGGGAATCGTGTGGTCCTTCTCGCCCGAGATCAGTAACAGCGGCCCACGGTCGGCCGCCTTGGTCCTCACCTTGGTCTCACTGAAAGGGTTCAAGTTCGCCGCTACCGCTTGGAATATCGGCCGCCCCGAGGCGGCAACATGGAACTCGTCGTAGAGCTCGCGAGCCTCTGGCTCGGGCAGCGCGTTGGCCCACCCATAGGTGAACTCCTCAAACGTCAAGGTGACCGCCCGTCCTGCGTTGGCGGGATTGCCAACGACCGGTGCGCTGGAGCGCAGCGACGAAATCGGTACCGGCAGTACTCCCCGGAAGGGGGCTGCATCGATCGCCACGGTGACAGCTGATGCACCCTCGCCGGCGATCTTCTGCGCAAAGAGGCCCCCGAAGGAGTGGCCAACCACCGCGGGCTTCGCACTCAGTCGTTTGATCGCCTCCAGGTAGTGCTCGGTGACCTGGCGGACCATCTTCTTCGCGAAGACTCCGGGCTCGGCCCGAGCCTGCTCGACCGTCTCGGGATCGTCAGGCCAGCCGGGGGCCACGGTGCCGTACCCGGCGTCTTCGTAGTGGCGGCGCCATCTGTCCCAGCTGCTTGAGAGCAGCCACAGTCCGTGTACCAGAAGGATCGTCGGTAGTCCGGCGTCGTTGGCACGGTCAATCTCGTCCCGCTCGTGATGAGTCAGTGTGGTCATAGCTGCACCTTAGAAGTCAATCATCGGCGTGGCTTGGGATGTGCGTGCACAGCCCTGTGCCGATCGTGCACTACCCGAACCCAGGTGACCTTTGAATCAGTTTCACCAAGCACCGGCTCTGAGCCGCATCGCAGTCATCCGATCAGCGAGTGGCCGGGTCCGGTGCGCGTGGTTCGAGCGTGGCAGTCTGGTCGGAGTCGAACTTCCTGGAGGTTTCAGATGGCCGTGTCGTACCAGCTGGTGATCGACTGCACGTCACCGGAGCCGCTCGCGCATTTCTGGGCCGAGGCATTGCACTACGTCATCGCACCTCCGCCCCCCGGCTTCGACTCGTGGGACGACTTCTTCAAGTCGATCGGGGTACCCGACGACGAGCTTGGCAACGGCGCCGACATCATCGAGGATCCGAACGGTGAGGGTCCGCGCATCTGGTTCCAGATCGTCCCCGAGAAGAAGTCGATCAAGAACCGCATCCACATCGACGTGAACGCGAGCGGTGGTCGTGGTTCGTCGCTCGACACCAGGCGCGAGCGGGTCGAGGCTGAGGTGGCGCGCCTGGTTTCTCTCGGTGCCAGCCGGCTGCACACGATGGTCGAGGAGGGTCTGGACCACTACGCTGTCGCGCTGACCGATCCCGAAGGAAACGAGTTCGACATCAACTAGTCACGGTGGTGTTGGCAGTCGTGGGCGGCGAACATCACCCCGATCCTCTCCGACCCACGTGACCGGTGTCGCGCGACTTTTCGCCGACTCTGGACGGCATCGCTCGGAGCGCGCTTCCATGCCTGTCATCAGCATGTTGCGTGCTTTCAAGCCGGCGCCGGCGGAACTGGAGATTGCGTGGCACTGAGAGACTGACTCGCATGAGCAGTATCGTCGCCAACTTCGCGGCCACGGCCCGTTCAGTGCATGACGTCATCGCTCAGGTCCACCATGATGCATGGGGCGGTCCGGGGCTCGGCGAGTGGACCGTCCGCGACCTCGTCGGTCACACCAGTCGCTCGCTCGTCACGGTCATCGACTACCTAGCCCGTCCGGTCGCCGAGGAGGTCGTCCACTCGGCGTCGGCGTACTTCACCGCTATCTCGGCGAGCAACTTCGACGCGAACGCGGTCACCGACCGTGGCCGTCAAGCGGGGCGTGACCTCGGTGACGATCCCGCCTCCCGGTTCCACGGCCTCGTGGACGAGGCCGTCCGAGTGGCCGAGGCGACCGACCCCGACCTTGTCGTGCACACGATTGTGGGCGGCATGCGGGTCGCGGCGTACCTGCCGACGCGCACGTTCGAACTATGCGTCCACGGTCTCGACATCGCGACCGCGACGGGGATCCCCCTCGAGCTACCTATGCAAGCGGTCGAGGAGGCCGCCGCGCTCGGGGCGGTCTCCGCGGTTCAGCGCGGCCTCGGCCACAACCTGCTGCTGGCGATGACGGGCCGGCGCGGCCTGCCCCCTGGGTTCAGCGTCGTCTAGACCACGCGTCGCAGTTGGGCCAAGCCTCCAGGGTGCAACAGGAGTTCGGCTGCGCTCCCAAACTTCTTGTACGGAGGCGGGTTGAATCTCCGCATCGGCCACGATCCCGGCGTCCCTATGACGTTCGACCCTTCGCCTCGAAAGCTGCCTACGTCGACCAACGGGCGTACCGTGGCCATTGAACGACCATTCAACCCCGTGGGAGGATGTGGCTTCCCGACCCGGAGGCCCGAGTGAATGAGAACGAAGCGATCAGGACCGCGTTCCACGAGGTGACCGCCGCGCGGGGCGGTTCGCACGCCGAGGACGGCGGGTGGATGTGGCTCGAGGGGTTCGGCGACGTATCGAAGGAGTACGCGGCGATCCGCGACGACGTTGCCGTGTGGGACGTCTCACCGCTGAACAAATGGGAATTCCGCGGACCCGACGCACTGAGGGGCGCCCAGCGGGCGTTCAGCAACGACGCGATCGGGCTCGAGGTCGGGCGGGTGAGATACGGCGCGTTCGTGGATGCCGACGGGCTGATGGTGGACGACGGGACCGTGTTCAACACCGCGCAAGAGGACCACTGCTGGGTGATGACCAACGGCCGGGACCACGACGAGCGCTTCGGGGAGCTCTTGCAGGACCTCGACGCGGAGTTCGAGTGGATCACGCCGTCGATGCCGCATCTCGGCGTGATCGGTCCGCGGTCCCGCGAGGTCGTCCAGAAGCTCACGGACGAGGACATTGGGTCGCTGGGCTACTTCCGGTTCATCCCGCGGCCGATTCAGGTGGCAGGCGTGGACGTGCACCTGTCGCGGACCGGGTACGGCGGCGAGCTCGGGTACGAGCTGTTCCTGCTCGATCCCGCCGATGCCGAGTCCCTGTGGAACGCGATCGTCGGCGCAGGCGTGACGCCGATCGGCACCGACGCGATCGAGATCGCCCGCGTCGAGGCCGGGCTGGTCGTGACCGGCTACGACTACGAGCCGCACGAGCGCACGCCGTTCGACTTCAATCTCGATCGGTTGGTGCGAACAGACTTGGGGCTCGATTTCTCTGGCGAGGACGCACTGCGCGCCGTCGCCGCGGACAGGCCCAACCGCTTCGTCACGCTGCGCTACGAGGCCGACGCGCTCCCGGAGTACGGGGCGGCGGTCACGAAGGACGGCGAAGAGGTAGGAGTCCTCACGAGCCCGACGGACAGCCCGAGGTTCGGCAAGATCGGGCTCGCCGTGATCGCGAGCGAGCAGGCGAGTGCGGGTAACACTCTCGGCGTGGCCGTTGGCGGCGGGATCGTCTCCGCAACGATCGACGTGCTGCCGATCTATGACACGGAGAAGCGGCGCCCCCGCGCGTAGCGGCACTGCTCCTTCTGTGTCAAGAGCCCCCACGCGACTTGACACACGCTCTACGCCGAGTTCAAGCGCGGCCCTGGCACGACGACCTCTTTGCCCGACGCCGCAACCGTCAAACCTGACGGCCGCGTGCGCGTCGCCTTCGAATCGTCCGCGGAGCATCCATCGGTGGCCAGAATGACCCGGGGACCGGTCGCCAGGCCGTGCTGCCACGACACGGCCAACTGAACAGTTAGGAACTGGACACCTGAGGTTCGCTTTCCGCTCGCCTGTAGCCGATAGGCATGGGGGACGCACAGCGACGTGCGAGGGGACACCCATTTCCTTCCTTGGAGAGCCCGATGTCGAAATGCACGCGTCCAGCCGCGCTCGGACTGGTGGTGTCCGTCGCAACGTTGTCTGCGCTTCCGCTCCTGAGCGCGAGCGCTCAGCCCGCTCGCCCGAAGAGTATGCCCACCACCAAGCACGTTCTGCTGATCTCCGTCGATGGCATGCACCAGAGTGACCTTCACTGGTACGTCGCCCATCACCCGAGCTCAACGCTCGCCAACCTGACTCACCGGGGCGTCGAGTTCACCAACGCGGCGACGTCTAACCCGTCGGACTCCGACCCTGGTGGCACCGCTCTGATGACCGGCGGTAACCCGAGGTCGACCGGCATCTACTACGACGTCGCGTACAGCCACAAGACCGACGAGCCGGGTGCTGCCTGCACCCCGGGCCAGCCGGCCACGGGCGGCGACGTCGTCTACGACTCGCCAGATGACGCATTGGCGAGTGTCCCTGACTTCATCGACCCGGCCAACGGCACTTTCCCGTCGTTCGACGAGAACGGTTCGATCTTCCCCAACGGAGTCGACAGCAATCCGGCCGCGATCATGAACCTGCAGAACAACGCCTCGTCGTTCAACATCTCGACGTTCCCGGTCAATCCGGCAACTTGCGACAACATCATGCCGTGGAACTACCTGAGGGACAACACGATCTTCCAGGTGATCCACGACGCTGGGATGCGCACCGCCTGGTCTGACAAGCATGCCGTCTACATGTCGTTCAACGGCCCGGGCTCGAACGGTCAAAGCATCGATGACTACTTTGGTCCGGAGATCGACTCGCAGGCTGTTGAGCCTAACGGTGTCCCGTACCCGCAAGACGACGACTGGGCCCATA
The DNA here is from genome assembly GCA_033850885.1 of Nocardioidaceae bacterium. Lineage (GTDB taxonomy): Bacteria > Actinomycetota > Actinomycetes > Propionibacteriales > Nocardioidaceae > JAWWPG01. The sequence goes on along the minus strand of JAWWPG010000034.1, from coordinate 3,710 downwards.
TCGAGGCCGCCACCAAGCAGTACGACGGCTACAAGGTCCGAGCAATCCTGAATGAGATCGGCGGTCGCGACCACTCCGGCACGACCGAGGTGGGCACCCCGGCGATCTTCGGGATGAACTTCCAGGCCGTCTCGGTCGCACAGAAGATCCCCTTGACCCCGACGACGCTGATCGGTCCGGACAAGCACGGCAACTACCACACCAGCCGTCCAGAGCCAGGTGGCTACCGGTGGGTCCAGGGTCAGCTCGTTCCCGGCCCGGTCGTCTCGAGCGCACTCGACTACGTCAACGCCCAACTTCGCCGCATGGTCTCCGCGATCCAGGAGCGTGGCCTCGAGAACTCGACCACGATCATCGTCACAGCCAAGCACGGCCAGTCGCCGCGGGATCCGACCAAGCTCATCACGGTCCAGGACGGCCCGATCATCGACGCAATCAACGCCGCTTGGCAGCACAAGCACCCGGACAACCCCACGCTGATTGTCGCCGGTACCGACGACGACCTGTGGCAGTCCTACCTCTCGGACAACTCGCAGGCCGCCTGCGACTTCGTCAAGGCCTACCTGTGGCACCACACGGCCCAGGGGTACGACGTCAACCAGAACCCGGTCATGGTCCAACATTCGGGTCTCGCCAAGATCTGGGCCGGCGACGCTGCAGCTGCCTTCTTCGGCGTCCCGGTCGGCAACGGCAAGTACCCGGACGTCTTCGGCAAGGTCCAGGTAGGCATCGTCTACGCGAACCCGACCAAGCTAGCCGAGCACGGCGGCATGAACCCCAACGACCGTCACGTCCTGATGGTCGTCAACGGGCCAGGCATCCACGGTCAGGTCGAGTCCTCCTCGGTCGAAACCACCCAGGTTGCGCCGACGATCCTCGCCCTCCTCGGGCTCGACCCGAATCGGCTGACGGCCGTTCAGATTGAGGGCACTCAGGTCCTCCCCGGTGTCATCGGCCGCCGAGGCCGCTGATGGTGATGAGCGACGTGAAACTCGCCCCATCGACGGGGTGAGACAAGGTGGGCCGGGGCCAGTCGCCCCGGCCTCCTGACGTTCGTTCGACATCCATTCATGCGGCATTCATCCGGCCTTGCCTAGCAGTTGAAATACTTCACTCGTGATTCCGAGACGCGCGAGATTGATCGTGCAAAGCTGCGGAAGCGCGTCACAGCCGCGCAAGGCCAGCCTCAAGGCCCATGTCCGAGCGGACCCGAGACACCACCCGACGGGGTCACATGCGCACCCCGCAGCCCGGGGAGGTGAGGCCACATGATGGCACGTGGGAAGAGACGGGTGATCGCGGTGGACGGTATGGAGTTGGACCTCGGCGCCATGACCCTGCAGGTGGACGGCCGGCAGGTTCATCTCACCCTCCAGGAGTTCCGGATTCTGACGGTCCTGCTGGAGTCGGCTGGCCGGGTCATCACGCGCAGGGAACTGTTGGATCTAGCCTGGGGACACGAGAGGGGCAGGACGAGCAACACGCTGTCCGTCCTTGTGGGTCGGTTGCGCACCAAGCTGCTGAGACCCGACGGCACGGGGAGGATACGGACCGTACGTTCGGTTGGATACATTGTCGACCGTTCCTCTCCCCTAGCACGCTCGACGCATGAGGAGTCCTCGCTCCGTTCGGACAGACACCCCAACGAACCCTGACGGTCGCACGGTGGGGTTGCTGACCCACGTCCAGCAGCGTCAGGTACATGCCCGTGCGACTCGCTTCTGGACCCACTCACGACAAGACGTTGACGAGCGGATGACCAAAGTTCGGCCGGCCGTTGTCATGTCTTCACTGACGCGTCAGCCAGGGGATACCTGCCGCGCGAAGGATCATGAGCAGTTGGTCACCATTGACCAGCAACTGGAGGAGGACAGGATGATCAGACGATGGTTGTCGATGGCGGCTGCGTCCGCTGCGGCGGTCACCGGTGCGGCGGTGCTGGCGGGAGTCGGTGGGGAGCCGTCGTTCGCGGGTGCCCAGGCGGCGGGAGCGCCCCCTGGCCAGCTGGCGGTGTCGACAGAGACCCCGATCAAGCATCTGGTGGTGATCTTCCAGGAGAATGTTTCGTTCGATCACTACTTCGGGACGTATCCGCACGCCACCAATCCCACCGGTGAGCCAGCCTTTCATGCGGTGCCCGGTACCCCAACCGTCAACGGGCTGACCCCAGCTTTGCTCCACCACAACCCCAACACTGCCAACCCCCAAAGGCTCGACCGATCGCAGGCCTTGACCTGCGATCAGGACCACGACTACACCCCTGAGCAGCAGGCGTTCGACCACGGACTGATGGACAAGTTCATCCAACACACCCAGGTGGACGCCTGCTCCGCCCCGGCGTTCGGCGAGCCCGGCCTGGGAATGGACTACTACGACGGCAACACCGTCACCGCACTCTGGAACTACGCGCAGCACTTCGCGTTGAGCGACAACTCCTTCGGCACCGTCTTCGGCCCGTCTACACCGGGCGCTCTCAACCTGGTCTCTGGGCAGACCCACGGTGCGACTCCCCGCCAGCTGCCGGACGAGGTGTCGAACGGGACGGTCTACGGGGATCCCGACCCCACCTTCGACGACTGCTCTTCCCCAGGCACCGTCGCAATGAGCGGCCGCAACATAGGTGACCTGCTGTCCGCGAAAGGTGTCAGCTGGGGCTGGTTCGAGGGTGGTTTCCGCCCAACCTCGAGGTCTGCCGACGGAGAGGCTGTCTGTGACGCGACCCACCAGAACGTGGCGGGTGTCCCGGTGAGCGACTACAGCGCTCATCACGAACCGTTCCAGTACTACGCGAGTACGGCGAACCCTCATCACCTCCCTCCCGCGAACGTCGCCGAGATCGGACACGACGGGCGGGCCAACCACCAGTACGACCTCACGGACTTCACGGCCGCACTCAAGTCGGGTCACCTGCCGGCCGTGAGCTTCCTCAAGGCGGCGAGATACCAGGACGGTCACGCCGGGTACTCCGACCCGCTCGACGAGCAGCACTTCCTCGTCAACACCATCAACGCCCTGCAGCGGTCGAAGGACTGGAGTTCAACGGCCGTCATCATTGCCTACGATGACAGCGACGGTTGGTACGACCACCAGATGAGCCCGATCCTCAACTCATCACAGTCCGCCCTAGACGCACTCTCCGGCCCAGGCAAATGCGGCAACGGAACCCCCCTGGGCGGGTTCATGGACCGCTGCGGTTACGGACCTCGGCTGCCCCTGCTGGCAATCTCGCCGTACAGCCGAGTCAACGCGGTCGACTCCACACTCACCGACCAAACCTCGCTCCTTCGCTTCATCGAGGACAACTGGCTGGGCGCCAGGCGCATCGGAGACTCCTCATTCGACCGGTACTCCGGAAGCCTCAACGGTCTCCTCAACTTCCACAAGTCCGCCGCCAAAACGTTGTTCCTCAACCCGGACACCGGACAACCTGTCATGCGGGCCCAGCCCCACCAGTGAGCCCGCCCCGATCGACCGTTGAGAAGCAACCGAGGAGGCAGGCGCTTCAGATCTCCAGTTTGTGGGCCCCGCCGATGGTGGTGGCGGGGCCTGCGGCCGACCGCCGGGCACGAAGCCGTGCGTCAGCTGTCGTTTCGCAGCTGCCGCACGAGTTCTTGCGCTGTCTCTCGGGCGCGCTGGGCGGCGGCCTGTTCCCGGGCGTAGAGCAGACCGAAGGTGAAGCCGTTCTCCCCCGGCGTGATGCCCGCCTGGGC
>JAWWPG010000024.1:0-21715 GCA_033850885.1 Nocardioidaceae bacterium | reverse complement strand
TGCTGTCGCGGAATCCGACGGTGTGCAGTCCCCGCCACTTCCCCTCGACGAAGACGCGTGCGTTGACCTGGAGATGCAGGTGCCGGTGCGGGTCACCGGCCCGGGACGTGTAATGCCGGACCGTGACCGCTTCGACGCGTTCCACGGGCACTTGCACTTGCCGTCCGCGCGGCCCGATCCGGGTGGTGGCGTGTTCGGCCACCCAGGCGATGATCTGCTCGGCGGCCCTGTTCTGCGCTAAGTCGTAGGCGGCCGCCACGTCGGGGTCGAGTGCGGCGGCAAGGGACCAGGTCTTCGGGCCGTTGACGGTGATCTCCACGAACCGGACCGCGTTGCCGTCCTGCCGCAGCCGACCACGCGCTTCCCCGGTCAGGGGGTCGTGACCAGCGACCCATGCCTCGTACCCGTCTGCGTCCAGCGCGCCGAGGTGTTCGACTCCACCGCCGGGGGTGGCGGTGAATCTCTCTGCGAGACCGGTGCCCTCGGCCAAGTAATACTCGTCGACGCGGGACCGGTCGGCCTCGACATAGGCGCGTGCCGCCGAGGGCGCGCCGCGGTAGACCTTCACACCACCATGCATTTCCAACCTCAACCAACAATCGGCCCTAGAAACGGCGTGTGGACCGCCCCAAAGGGGCGGCCCATCTATGTCATTCGTAGCATGCGTGCCGATCGATTGGAAAGGTGGAAAGGCGCTTCGATGTGGTGTTGGAGCAGAAAGTTGAACGGCCAGTAAGACTCAACGATATTCAGCAATTCGCGGGTGATCGACGGTTCACCGATTCATATCCCAGAAGGGCACAATCAGGGAGGCCGCCGATCGGTTTGAACTCGATGCTGCGCGATTTTGAGGCCATGCCCATAAGACTGCCTCCGCAAGCGCCTGGCCGACGCCCGCTCGTGCCTTGCCGCCCCACACAGGCACCGACCTAGACGACTCGGCTCGCTTCGAGCACTCGCGGCTCGACCCCGGCACGTGAGGAGAACTCGAGCGGTCTGTCCGTTGGCCGAGGACATAACGGCCGGGCCGCTCGGTCTGGCGCATGGGCGTCGTGCCCGCGGGGGAGGTTCCAGGTGGCCCGGGGAGCATGGCGCCTTGCAACGTCGCGGACGGCCAATCGCGGAAAGACGCGAGTTCGCATGAGGTCGTGCGTGCTATGTGGGCTCGGGCTGCCGAGCCATCCGGGCGAGCCGCCTGCCGATGGCGGCGTCTAGCGCAAGGATTACCCTCATCACCGACTTCGAGCGACTTCATCAGCGGCGCAAAAGGTCTCTTGCGCGGGTCCGGTATCGGGGGCGATATGAAGGGCGAGGAGCTTGCCAATGTCCAGTTCCTCGCCGAGTACGGATTCGCCGAGTTGCCCATCCTTCACCACGTGACGAGTCCGTGTCGTACTAGGATCTTCAAAAGTTCGAGGGGCTCCCCAGACCGTCGACTCCCAAAGGGGGCATCGGTATGCGGCACCGGGCGGCGGGTTTGACCGTGGCGACAAGCCTGATGCTGCTCCCCCTCGCCTGCACGACGTCGAGTGATCATGCCTCGCCAGCCGGCCAGAGCGTCAGCCCGAACAGTTACCCCGCTCGTGAGCCTGGCCCTCCGGACTGGCGGGGGCCGGCGCCGCCGATTCCCGGGGCGAGGTCTGGTGGCACCTTGACCGTCGTGGGAGCGGAACCGTTCCCACTGTCCCTCGATCCTTCCGACAACTACTACGCCCCCACTCTCGCTATCGAAAGTGACTTGCTCGTCAGGTCGCTCACGCAGTATGTGTACGATCCACACACTCGCCGGATGAGGCTCATCCCCGACCTGGCAACCGATCTCGGGCATCACAACCGTGACTACACGGTGTGGAGGTTCACGCTGCGACCCGGCGTGAGGTATGACAACGGGCAGGTCGTGCGCCCGGCTGATGTGAAGTTCGGCATTGAGCGATCGTTCGACCGCGCAGCGTTCCCTTACGGGTCGCCGTACAGCAACGACTACTTCCTCGATGGGACGACGTATCGCGGGCCGTATCGAACGCCGGGTCCCTACCCTGGGGTCCAGATATCTGGTCAGACCCTCACATTGAAGATGTCCCGACCCTTCCCGGACTTGCCGTACTACCTCTCTTATCCCGCCATGAGCCCCGTCCCGCGAGGGCGGATGAGCAACCCGGCGACGTACAAGAATCATCCCTTGGCGACGGGACCTTATACGATCGGGAGCTACACGCCAGGGCGTTCGCTCGTCCTCGTCAAGAACTCGCAGTGGAACCCGACGACGGATCCCGGCCGTCACCAGTACGTCGACAGGTTCGTCTTCGACTTCGCGACCACCGTGAACCACCGCGTCGATCAGATGATGCTCTCTGACGCGGGTGCAGCACAAACGACCATCGTGACGGACAGCGTTCTGACCGAGGACTACCCGAGGTTCAAGAGCGCCGCTCCCGATCGGCTCATGCAGGGATCCGTTCCATGCACGGATATCTGGTTCCCCGACTACCGCCGCACCGATCTCGCCGTCCGACGCGCCCTCGGTTATGCGTTTCCCTACCGGGCGTGGTGGCGAGCACGGGGCCTGATCCCTGGGGTCACAATCAGCCCGGCCACAAACCTGATGCCACCGGGGATGGTCGGACGGTCCGGCTACAACCCGCTGCCTGGTCATCAACCGGGCACGACAGAGCCGGGCAAGGCCAGGGCGATTCTTAGGCAGGCGGGAGACCTGCACTTTCCCATCAGATTCCCCTTTTTCCCCGATGAGCAGACGTCGACCACGATGAAAGATATCGTCGTGCGAGCCCTGGCACGCGCCGGCTTCCATCCTGTGGCCATAGCCGAAGACAAATTGACTTACGCAACCGACGTCGCGGCCAACCCACGAGCGAAGGAGAACGTGGTGACAGCAGGGTGGTGCTCAGACTGGCCGTCGGGGGGTACCTGGATGCCCGAGCTGTTCGGAGGTTTTCAATACTTGACTGGGGCCTTGAAGACGGACTACGAGTATTTCAAGAGTCGGCCGGTGAGTAATCGAATCAACTCAATCGAGCGCTTGCCTCTGCCCCAACAACCGGCGGCTTGGAACGCCCTCGAAAATTGGCTCCAAGACCGCTACTTCGTCCTGATTCCCCTGGATTATTACCGGGTGGCGTTAATGCGCGGCTCGATGGTGCACAACGCGTTCATCGACTCGGTCTACGCGATGCCCACGTTCAAGGACATCTCGCTCGGCTAGCCGGTCGCTAGTGCACTAGTGTCAAGGGCTCCGTCGTCCAGGCACGGAACCTGGCGGTTTCCGCCGCATCCGTCTTTCCGCGCGCCTGAAGAAAGTGCAGATGTAGCTGGTTTCTGGCCAGCCGATAGGAGAGGTACCACGACGTTGTCGGGTGCGGCATCGTCACCACGATCCTGCTGCCGGGAAGGAGCCGATAGCTGAAGTCCTCGTGGAGCTTCAAGGTGGCTCCGGGCTTAGCCGGATCCCAGGTTTGCACGCCAAGACTCGTGCTGAAGGTCATCTGCACGACCCACTGACGAGCTCCCGAGAAGAGGCGTTCGGCGTCCGCCGACGATACGCCGGCCGAGGTAAGATCCGAGCTCAGGCGTACCACCGGTATCGAACCGCTCTGCCATTCCCCGATCAGGGAACTCCCCGCCGCGGGCACCACCTGTGGTGATGTCGAGGTATGGGCAGTCGGCGTCGGACGACTCGCTGGTCCGGGTGACTTTCCCACATTCTGGATGAATCTCGCCGAGACCGTCACGGCGACCGTCAACACGAGGGTGACGACGACTGCCCCCCGGGCAACACGGACGATGCGTCGGCGGCGGGCGGCCCTGCCATAGATGGCTGTGAGCGCCGTACCCTCGTCGCTCGGCAGCGCCTCCGCCTCTCGCCGGAGGTCGACGCGCAGCTGCTCGTCAAACATCTTCGCGGCACCCTTCTTCGCGGAGAAGCAACCTGTGCAGCTTGTTCCGCCCGCGGTGCAGATGTGACTTCACGGTATTGATCGAGCAGCCCATGATGGTCGCAATCTGGTCGGTCGGTTGGTCCTCGTAGTAGTGCAGGACGATCGCCGTCCGCTGCGGAGCCGAGAGCTCACGGAGCAGCTCGGCGAGGTTGAGGTCAGGGTCGGACCGCGGGAAGGAGATGGCAGTCTGCCGTTCGAGCACCGATCGAAGCGCATCTCGTCGAGCGTGACGCAGGGCCAGACGCACCGCGACGCGACGGACCCACGCCTCCGGCCAGTCGAGCTCAGCGACTCTCGGCCAGTGCCGAAGCAGTTGGAAGAACGCCTCCTGGGTGATGTCTTCGGCGCGTCCTCGGTCCCGGATGATCAGGTACACGGTACCCAGGACCCTCGAGTACTCCCGACCGAAGAAGATCGAGTAGTCCGGCGCATCCTCCATCGTCGGACTCGACGTCTCGATGTCCGACGGAGCTGCCTTGGCTTCTCGGCTCACCATCATCCTCGGTCGATCTCGCGAATCCACCCGTCTCGTGTGCGCATCCCGATGATGAGAAGGCACGACAACACGAAAAGGTTGCAGCATTTTGCTGCAACCTTTAGCGGGTGTCCAGCCTTGATCAGATCAGGAAGCGGCGACGGAGCCCGACTGCTCCGCAGCAAACAGTCGCCGCGCCAGTCTTCGAGGAGGACTGCGTGGAACACACTCGACGTCTCCGGATGACGACTCTTTTGGTCGGCGCCGCTATCCCCTTCTCCCTCGGCGCGGGCGCCGCAGCGCCCGCGCCGAGACCGGCCGGACAACCAACGTTGCAGAACGGCCGTATCGCCTTCTCCACCGGCTTCATTCAACCCGACCCGGACCTCAGTGCTCATTCTCAGGTGTTCACGGTGAACCCGGACGGTTCCGACGTGCATCAGCTCACTCATGTGCCGAAGGGCAGCCAGGCTGGCGATCCGGACTGGTCGCCAGACTCGACGCAGATAGCGTATGTGAGCAATGTCCCGGGGACATTCTCGGTAATGGTGATGAACGCGGACGGCTCAGACAAGCATCTCATCGCGAGCACACCAGGATGGGACTACTTCCAGCCTCGCTGGTCGCCCGACGGGACCCAGTTCGCGGTGACACGCTGCAACCAGGCGTACGGCTTCTGCGACCTTGATCTGATGAATGCGGACGGAACCGGCCGGCACATTCTGGTGGCCAGTCACGTACTCAATGGGGCGGCGGACTGGTCCCCCGACGGAACTCAGATCGTGTTCGACAGCAACCGAGCCGGCCTGATCTCGGCGCTCTGGGTCGTCGACGCCGCCGGAGGCGGTCTGCGCAGATTGACCCGGCCTGCCATGGAGGCCTTCTACCCGCAATGGTCACCGCTCGGCAACCGGATCCTGTTCAGCGACAACTCCGACCGGCCAAACCAAAACGTGTTCGTGATGAACCCGGATGGCATGCGCGCTCGGCAGCTTACCGACACTCCCGGCGACTCGAATGCATTCTTTGCGACTTACTCGCCCGACGGCCGCCGGATCGTGTTCCTGACCGACCACCACGGGTTCTTCCTCAACACGATGAACGGCAATGGCACCGACGTCACCCCCATCACCACGCGTCCCCGGGTGACCTACGCCGACTGGGGCTCCCCCACCACTTCGACCGACACCGCAGCCCGCTGAACGGAGGTACCACAACATGATGAGCAAACGTGGAGGGTTCGCCTTCATCGCCGGGTCGGTGCTCGCACTGGCGCTGGCATCACCCGCCGCTGCCATGGCCGGCGCGGCCCATCAGACGACTGGGGCGGGGACCCCAGCGGTCCGGGACGGCCGGATCGCGTTCGCCAGCTGTGCTGCGACGTGTCAGATTCTCACCGTAAACCCGGACGGGAGCGCGCTGCAGCAGCTCACCCACTTCCGGGCGGCGTTCGCGGACAACCCCACCTGGTCACCGGACGGGTCAAAGATCACTTTCAACCTGTTCCGCTTCCACGCCGGGCGTGGGCCTCGCCTCTACACCATGAACGCCGACGGCACCGGCCTGCACCTCGCGGCGCCCGAAAAAGCGGGCTACTTTGACGGCTTTCCTGACTACACGCCGGACGGTAAGCGGATCGTGTTCACGCGATTCCGCCCCGACCCGCCCGGCGGAGCGGCGATCTACTCGGTGCGCAGCGACGGCACCGACCGCCAGGCGATCACCCACTATCGGCACGGCATCCGCGCCGGTGCGGACCGTGATCCGCAGGTCTCGCCGGACGGGCGGTGGGTGTTGTTCGACCGGCGCGGATGGAAAGGCATCCGCAGCCAGGTATGGGTCGCCCGGATCGACGGCACCGACGCCCACCCGATCACCCCCGCCCGGCTCGGCGCCTGGTACGGCCGCTGGTCGCCGAACGGCAAGGCGGTCTACTTCCACGCCGGACCGCCCGGGCCCTACGGGTACGCCATCTACCGCACTCCGGTCACCGGCTCCCATGTCACCCAGTTGACCTTCAGCCCCTACCCGACCGGCGCCTTCTTCCCCGCCCCCTCACCCAGCGGTGACCACGTCGCGTTCAGCTCCACACGCAACTTTCCCGACGCGTGCTGTGCCCAGCTGTTCGTGATGAACTCCGACGGCAGCCACCAGCACCTCGTCGACACCGGAGGCGACGCCGAAGACGCCGACTGGGGCACGGCGCCGTTGCAAACCGGTCCCTCGGTGCATCTCCCACCAGCGTCACGAGCAGAGATCCGCGCGACACGCAAGCGGATGCTGCGCGCCGAGCCATGGGCGGCCTCTCGATGACGGGCCTTGGAGCTCGGCGGACAGAGCCAGACCTGACGACGTCCCCCGCTAGGTCGGTCATGGTGCCCCAAATGCAGGTGGTCAACGATCCCTGCTAGAGGCCCGAGGCCAGCGCGGTCCAAGCGTCACCGTAGTACGTCGCGGTCGAGCGTGCCTGCTCGGACGCCCGCGCCGTCAGACTCAGTGCCCGAGCTGTGTCCCCCGCAGCCCTCGCTGTCGCGGCCTCCGCAAGCAAGGGGAGTGGGTTGGACGCGCCAGCAATGACCGATCTTCGCCTACTACGCCGAGCTTCGACCTCACCGCCGACCGGCTGGCTGTGATCGACGCACTCGACACCTACCAGCGAGGCGGACCCGAGCCCACAGACATCACGCTCGAAAGCTTCGGACGAGAGATTCCGGAGGCCTGAACGCATGAGCCACAACACCGACACCGGCCGAGTACCAGTCGTCACCGGAGCATCCTCCGGCATCGGCGAGGCAACCGCATGGGCGCTGGCCGCGGACGGCCACAGCGTTGCGCTCCTCGCCCGCAGCCTCGGCCGCATCAGCGCCCTGGCCGACCAGCTCGACAACGGCTCGATCTCCATTGCCGCCGATGTCAGTGACCGCGACAGCATCGTCGCCGCCGCCGGCCGACTGAAGGAGGAGCTCGGCGGCGCCGACGTACTGGTCAACAACGCCGGCGTTGTGCTGTCTGGGCCGTTCGACGCTGAGCAGCGTGGACGACTACCGGCAGATGATCGAGGTCAATCTGCTCGGCGCGATTACCGCCACCGAGGTGTTCCTCGACCAGCTTAAGGACGGCGCGAAAGACCGGGCCGGCGACATCATCAACATCTCCTCGATCGCCGGGCGCTCCGCACGAGCCGGCAACGGCGTCTACGCCGCTACGAAGTGGGGCCTCAACCGCTGGTCCGAGGCGTTTCGCCAGGAGTTGCTCCCCGACGTGCTATCGCGACCCCGCCATGGTTAGCCGCCAACGGGCCAAGCCAGATCCCGTGCACCATCACTACCGGCGGCTTCCGGGTACACATCGGGTACACATCGGGTACACGAGGGATTCAGAAGCGACCACCTCGGGCCAACCTCCCTCAACCACATCACCGCAGGTCAGGCGCACTATCGAGCGTCACTCAACGGCAGCCAACACTCAATTAGCGGTAGTTCGTGAACTGCACGGCGAAGTCGTAGTCCTGTGCCTTGATGAGGGCGATCACCTCTTGCAGGTCGTCGCGCTTCTTGCTGTTCACCCGTAGCTCGTCACCTTGGATCTGGACCTTCACCCCCTTGGGGCCTTCGTCCCGGATGAGCTTGGAGATCTTCTTCGCCTGCTCCTGGTTGATGCCCTCCTTGAGGCCGATGTCGATCTTGACCTCCTTGCCGGAGGCTCGCGGCTCACCGACGTCGAGCACCTTGAGCGACTGGCCGCGCTTGATCACCTTCTCCTTGAGGACCTCGACGACGGCGAGAGCCCGCTCGTCGGCGTTGGCTGTCACCTCGATCGAGTCGTCCCCATGCCAGCGCAGGCTGGCGCCCGTGTTCTTGAAGTCGAAGCGCTGGGAGATCTCCTTGGCCGCCTGGTTCAGGGCGTTGTCCATCTCCTGCTTGTCGATCTTGCTGACGACGTCGAACGACGACTCGGCGGCCATTGCCTGTCCTCCTCCGGTTCCGTGCGCGAGCGGGTCTCAGGCCCCGCTCGCAGCGCTTTGCATGTTGGCGTAGGGCTCAGGGTATTCTGTCCCTCGCTCCGCGGGCCCACACCTCGAGTCCGCAGGCACGGCAGGTTGCCCGAGTGGCCAAAGGGAACGGTCTGTAAAACCGTCGGCATCGCCTACGTTGGTTCGAACCCAACACCTGCCACCGCCAACGCCCGCAGGGTCACCGTGACCCGGGTGACCGGATCACAAGCGGCCGTCCCGGCAACCCAGGTCTGACGGCTGCCACTCGGTCACAGGCCGGCGTTCTGGTCGTCCCTCCAGGCCACCCAGTCCCGGAGCCGGCCCAGGTCGTAGGTCGGCCCCCCGATCCCGACGGTGAACAGGCGCGCTCCGGCTTCGGCCAACGGGGGTCCGATCCGTGCCGGGTCACCGGTCGGTACGCCGCACGATCGCTCGATGGTCGCGGGGTCGCGGTCCTCCCTGGCACACCAGTCGTCGAGCACGGCTGACTTGTGACGGAACACCTCCGGGTTGCCGAACGTGTGCCAGATGTCGGCGTACCGGGCAACCAGACGCAGGGTTTTGCGTTCGCCACCACCACCGATGAGTACGGGGATGTCTCGCGTCGGAAGCGGGTTGAGCTTCCGCAGCCGCGACCGGATCCGCGGCAGCGCCTCTCCGAGGGCGTCCAGTCGGCTGCCCGCCGTGCCGAACTCGTAGCCGTACTCGTCGTAGTCCTTCTGGAACCAGCCCGAGCCGATCCCGAGGATGAGGCGGCCGCCGCTGATGTGGTCGACGGTCCTCGCCATGTCGGCGAGCAGATCGGGGTTGCGGTAGCCGTTGCACGTGACTAGCGCGCCGATCTCGAAGCGCTGGGTCGCTTCGGCCCAGGCACCGAGCATCGTCCAGCACTCGAAGTGCTTCCCCACCGGATCGCCGTTCAGGGGGAAGAAGTGGTCCCAGTTGAAGACGATGTCGACACCGATCTCCTCCGCCTCGGCGGCAGCCTGGCGGATCGCGCTGTACTCGGCGTGCTGTGGCTGGAGCTGGAAACCCACCCGGAAGCGACCTCTGCCGGGTCCTGGCTGGTCAGTGGGGTGCTGTGACGTCATGTCGGCAGCCTAACGACGAGACATCCCGGGCGCGGAGAGCGAAGAGCAGCGGGTGCGTCGCCGTCGAGTTCGATTCGCGCCGCGAGGCCGCGGCTGTGTATCCTCATACGTCGCTTGCCCCAATAGCTCAGTCGGTAGAGCGTCTCCATGGTAAGGAGAAGGTCTACGGTTCGATTCCGTATTGGGGCTCTGGAATCGGGGCCTATCCTTGAGGGTGGGTCGCCGGCTCCGGCGGCGGGGTAGCTCAGTCGGTCAGAGCACACGGCTCATAATCGTGGTGTCGCGGGTTCAAGTCCCGCCCCCGCTACGACCCGGACAGACGAGGCAACAGCAGGCACCACCGACGACCGCGTTCCACCCTGGCAGACCCCTGAATCGAGGCAACACCGTGGCAGCCAAGAGCGGCGACATCCGCCCCAAGATCACGCTCGCATGCACTGAGTGCAAGGAGCGCAACTACATCACGCGCAAGAACCGCCGCAACGATCCGGACCGGATGGAGCTGAGGAAGTTCTGCCCGCGCTGCCGCTGCCACCGGGCGCACCGCGAGACGCGCTGACGGACTCGACCCTGGACCGGTCGACCGTGGTACGACAGCACGCGGCGATCGACCATCAGCTCGAGTGGCGGCTGCCGGGCGGTCAGGCGCCAGGCATCTCGGCACTGCCAACCGCCACGCATCTCGGCACGGCCAACCGCCACGCATCTCGGCACGGCTGGAATGCCCGGCTGGGATAGCGTCAGCGCATGGCCGTCGACCCTGATCTTGCCGGGCGCACGTTCGCGACCGCGGCGCCGTACCACGTCAGCGCCGAGAAGATAGCGGAGTTCACCGCGGCGATCGGGGCCGAGCCGACGGACGAAGGCCGAACCGCCCCGTTCACGTTTCCGATGGTTGTTGCGTTCGCCCTGATGGGCGAGCTGATGGCCGACCCGAGCGTCGGGGTCGAGCTTCGCAACGTCGTGCACCGCGACGAGCGGATCGACCAGGAACGGCCGGTGCGAGCCGGTGACGTCCTGGTCGGCACGCTCACCGTCGACAAGGTTCGTACCGCGGCCGGGCTCGACCTGATCTCGACACGAAGCGAGATCTCGACGGTCGACGGCGAGCCGGTGTGTACGGCGACGGCCACCCTCGCCCATCGCGGAGCCGACGCATGACACTCGACGAGGGACAGCGGCTCGAGACACGCGACTATCGGGTGACCCGGGCCGACCTCGTCCGCTACGCCGGCGCCTCGGGCGACTTCAACCCGATCCACTGGAGTGACCGCATCGCCACGTCCGTCGGCCTCCCCGGGGTGATCGCGCACGGGATGTACACGTTCGCGCTGGCCGGCCGAGCGGTCGCGAGCTGGGTGCGCGACCCGGCGGACGTCGTCTCGATCACCGCGCGCTTCACCAAGCCCGTCGTGGTGCCCGACGACGACGCGGGCGCGGAGGTCACGGTCGACGGGCGCGTGACGGCGATGGCGGACGGCCTGGCCACGATCGAGCTGACCGTCGCCCATGGGGAGCAGAAAGTGCTCGGGATGTCGGTCGCGGTCGTCAGGTGCTGACGCGCCTCGACGAGCCGCTGGCCGGCTGGACGACTCTGCGGCTCGGTGGACCGGCGTCGCGGTTCCTGGACGTGGAGTCGCGCTCCGAGCTGTACGACGTCGTGGCGCGTGCTGACGCCGACGAGGAACCGGCCCTGGTGATGGGGGGCGGAAGCAACCTCGTGGTGGCCGACGCGGGGTTCACCGGCACCGTCGTGCGCGTCGTGACGCGGGGAGTCGTCGTATCGGAGGAAGCCGACTCCGCCTCCGGAGTGACCGTGACGGTCGAGGCCGGAGAGGACTGGGACGGGCTCGTCGAGCGTGCCGTCGCGGCGGGATGGGTGGGGGTGGAGGCGCTCTCGGGGATCCCCGGCACGGTGGGAGCCGTTCCGATCCAGAACGTCGGGGCCTACGGCCAGGAGGTCTCCGAGACCCTGGCGCAGGTGCATGTATTCGACCGTGCCGCGCGCCTGGAGCGGACTCTGACGTTCGAGGAGTGTGGTTTCGGCTACCGCACCAGCCGCTTCAAGCGCGACCCTGGCCGTTTCGTCGTCGGGGCGGTGACATTCCAGTTCCCGCCGGGCAGGTTAGCGGGTCGGCTCGCGTACGCCGAGCTCGCGCGTCGGCTCGGCGTCGAGATCGGGGCACGCGTCCCCGCCTCGGAGGTTCGACGGGCCGTGCTCGATCTCAGGCGGAGCAAGGGCATGGTCCTCGACGAGGCCGACCACGACACCTGGAGCGCCGGGTCGTTCTTCACCAACCCGTTCGTCGCACCGGCCGCCGTACCGGCGGGGGCACCCGCCTACCCGCAGCCCGATGGCCTGGTCAAGACCAGCGCCGGCTGGCTCATCGAGCGAGCCGGGTTGGCGAAGGGCTACGGAAACTCCCGGGTCAGCCTGTCGACGAAGCACGCGCTGGCCCTGACGAACCGAGGCGGCGCGACGACCGCCGACCTGCTCGAGCTCGCAGCCGAGGTCAGGGACCGCGTCGACAGCGCGTTCGCCATCCGCCTCGAACCTGAGCCCACCCTGGTCAACTGCTTCCTCTAGCGTTACTGCTCCCCGGACGGTCGGACCGGGGGGTCGAGGGATCCATGCGGGTCAGGGGCTGTGCGAGCCACGCGTCGATGGCTGCCAGCAGGTCCGCTCGTACGTCGGAAGGCGCCGCCGACCCGCGGACCGACATCCGCGCCAGCTCAGCGAGCTCGGCGTCGGAGAAGCCGTGGACGTCGCGGGCCACGTCATACTGCGCGACCAGGCGGGACCCGAAGAGCAACGGGTCGTCGGCGCCGAGCGCGATCGGGACGCCGGCGTCGTACAGCCGCCGCAGCGGCACCGACCCCGGGTCGTCGTACACCCCGAGGGCGACGTTCGAGAGGGGACAGACCTCGAGCGTGACGTCCCCCGCGCCGAGCCGATCCAGGAGCGACTGGTCCTCGACGGAGCGAACCCCGTGCCCGATGCGCCGAGCGTTCAGGACGTCCAGGCACGCCCAGACGCTCTCCGGGCCGGCCAGCTCGCCCCCGTGCGGCGCCGACACCAGGCCGGCCCGCCCGGCGATCTCGAAGGCCCGGGCGAACGAGAGGGCATCTCCGCGGCGCTCGTCGTTCGATAGCCCGAAACCGACGACGCCGCGCCCGGCGTACTGGACCGCCAGCCGGGCGAGCGTGCGGGCGTCGAGCGGGTGGCGGGTGCGGTTGGCGGCGATGATGAGGGTCACCTGGACTCCGCTGCGCTCGGTCGCGTCTCGGGCGGCGTCGATGACGAGGTCGGTGAAAGCCGAGCTGCCGCCGAAGCGCGCCGCATACCCGCTAGGGTCGACCTGGAGCTCCAGCCACCTCGACCCCGCCGAAGCGTCGTCCTCGGCGGCCTCGCGCACCAGCCGTCGTACGTGCTCCTCCGTCCGCAGCACGGACCGCGCGACGTCGTAGAGCCGCTGGAAGCGGAACCAGCCGCGCTCGTCGGTGGCGGACAGGTTGGGTGGCCATTGCGAGGTCAGGGCGTCAGGCAGGTTGACGCCCTGCTCGGCCGCGAGCTCGACGACCGTCGCGTGCCGCATCGACCCGGTGAAGTGCAGGTGCAGGTGAGCCTTCGGCAGCGTCCTCAGCTTTCTCCTGGGTGCGCCGTCGCCGGTTGCGCCGGCCGGCATCAACCGGCGAGCAGGCGCTGGATGCGGCCGACCCCCTCGGCGAGATCCTCGTCCCCGAGGGCGTACGAGAGCCGGAGGTAACCGGGTGTCCCAAAGGCCTCGCCCGGTACGACGGCCACCTCGGCATCGTCCAGGATGATCTCGGCCAGCTCCGCCGACGTCGAGGCCACCCGGCCCCCGATCGAGCGCCCGAGCGCCCCCTTCACGCTGGGATACGCGTAGAACGCGCCCTCGGGCTCCGGGCACTCGAACCCGCTGACCTCTCTCAGCATGGCGACCATCGTGTGGCGTCGGCGGTCGAACGCCCCCCGCATCATGGCGACGGCGCTGAGGTCGCCGGAAACGGCCGCGAGGGCGGCGCGCTGGGAGATGTTCGAGACGTTCGAGGTGGCATGCGACTGCAAGTTCGTGGCGGCCTTCACCACGTCGGGCGGCCCGATCATCCACCCGACCCGCCAGCCCGTCATCGCATACGTCTTCGCGACCCCGTTCAGCACGACACACGTGTCGGCCAGCTCAGGCACCTGGACCGGCATCGACGAGAACTCCGCACCGCCGTAGACCAGATGCTCGTAGATCTCGTCCGTGATCACCCAGACCCCATGGTCGAGCGCCCACTGGCCGATCGCGCGCACCTGTTCCGGCGAGTAAACCGCGCCGGTGGGGTTGGACGGCGAGCAGAACAGGAACGCCTTCGTTCGGGGCGTCAGAGCGGCATCCAGCTGGTCCACACTCACCAGGTAGCCCTGGGTCTCGTCGGCGAGCACGTCGACCGGGGTGCCCCCGGCAAGCCTGATCACCTCGGGGTACGTCGTCCAGTACGGTGTCGGCAGAAGCACCTCGTCGCCGGGGTCGAGGAGGGTGGCGAACGCCTCGTAGACCGCCTGCTTGCCCCCGTTGGTGACGAGCACCTGAGCCGGCTCGACCTGGTACCCGGAGTCCCGGCGGGTCTTCTCGGCGATGGCGGCCTTGAGCTCCGGCAACCCTCCGGCCGGGGTGTACCGGTGGTTGCGCGGATCCTTGGCGGCCTCGATCGCCGCGTCGACGATGTAGTCGGGCGTGGCGAAGTCGGGCTCCCCTGCGCCGAACCCGATCACCGGCCTCCCCGCGGCCTTGAGCGCCTTTGCTTTGGCATCGACGGCCAAGGTGGCAGACTCGGTGATACTGCCGATTCGGGCGGAGATTCGGCGCGGCGTGGGCGCATCTGCTCTCGTCATGCCGTAATCGTCGCACCCTGCCGGGGCCTTGGGCGAGTGGTCCTGCCGTGGTAAGACGGCCGTCGCCGGTTCGACCGGGCGGCGCGGACTGCCGTACACTCGTGGTCTTGGTGGCCAGTGCACCCTAGATCGTCATGCCCCGACATGGGTCGCTTGACTCCAAGGCGCACGACACCGGAGGGCAGTGGCTCAATTGGCAGAGCTCCGGTCTCCAAAACCGGCGGTTGGGGGTTCGAGTCCCTCCTGCCCTGCACAACGGACCAACCATCACAGAGGGAAGAAGGAGCGGTGACAGAGACTCGCGCCACAAGCTCGTCGAGCAGCGAGCGGAAGCCCACCGGCACCGGCCGGACGGGCCTCGGCTTGTTCCTGCGGCAGGTGATTGCCGAGCTGCGCAAGGTCATCTGGCCGACGCGCGACCAGCTCAGCACGTACTTCGTGGTGGTTCTGTTCTTCGTCCTGGTGATGATCGCGATCGTCGGCGTGCTGGACTACGGGTTCAACTCCGCGATGTTCAAGATATTCGGCTGACGAGTGCGCCCGGGTCCTTCTGTAAGCGAATCTGTGGATGATGTGAAAGTGACGGAAAACAACGTGTCAGAGTCGATCGACGAGACCGCCGACGTGGAGGCAGGTACGGCCGACGTCGGTCTGGTCGACCGCACGGACGCCCAGGTGGCCGCCGCCGGAACCGAAGCCGCCGAGGCTGACGCCGCGGCGCAGGCCGCCGTCGATGCCGAACCCCCGACCGACACCGGCGCCGGCGCGGACGGCGAGGCGAGCGAGCGTGACGCAGCCGAAGCCAGCGAGGGCGACGTGGCCGAGACGAGCGAGGATGACGCGGCCGAGGCGAAAGAGGCTGAGGCCAGCGAAGGTGAGGCAGCCGAAGGCGAGGATGCCGCGGCGCTCGACCCGCTCGAGGAGTTCCGTGCCGCCCTGCGTTCGAAGCCGGGTGAGTGGTACGTCGTCCACACCTACTCCGGCATGGAGAACCGGGTCAAGGCGAACCTGGAGAACCGCACCAACTCGCTCAACATGGAGGACTTCATCTACGAGGTCCACGTGCCCCAGGAGGAGGTCGCCGAGATCAAGAACGGCCAGCGCAAGATGGTGCGCCGCACGGTGCTTCCCGGCTACGTCCTGGTCCGGATGGAGCTCACCGACGAGTCGTGGTCGGCGGTGCGTCATACCCCGAGCGTCACCGGGTTCGTGGGACACAGCCACCAGCCGGTGCCGCTGAGCCTGCAGGAGGTCGAGGACATGCTGGCCCCGTCGATCGTCGAGGCCGCGGCGGGTACCGAGAAGCCCAAGCAGCAGAAGGTCGAGTTCGCCGACTTCTACAACGGGGACTCGGTGATGGTCGTCGACGGCCCGTTCGCCACCCTGCACGCCACGATCACGGAGATCAACCTCGACGCGCAGCGCGTCAAGGCCCTCGTCGAGATCTTCGGGCGGGAGACCCCTGTCGAGCTCAGCTTCAGCCAGATCCAGAAGACCTAGCGGCTCCACGGCCGGCAGCCCGGCCGGTCACCGTCAACGCCACCTCGCCACCCGTCACGACCCGTCCACCACCGAAAGAGAACTCACGAGATGCCACCCAGGAAGAAAGTCGCCGCCCTCGTCAAGGTGCAGCTGCAGGCCGGCGCCGCGACTCCGGCCCCGCCCGTCGGTACCGCCCTCGGTCCGCACGGCGTCAACATCATGGAGTTCTGCAAGGCCTACAACGCCGCCACCGAGGCGATGCGAGGCAACGTGATCCCCGTCGAGATCACCATCTACGAGGACCGCAGCTTTACGTTCATCACCAAGACGCCGCCGGCCGCGGAGCTGATCAAGAAGGCCGCCGGTCTCGCCAAGGGGTCGCCGGTCCCGCACAAGGAGAAGGTCGGCAGGATCAACCGCGACCAGGTCCGGGAGATCGCCAACACCAAGCTGCCCGACCTCAACGCCAACGACGTCGAGGCCGCGATGAAGATCGTTGAAGGCACCGCCCGCTCGATGGGCGTCACCGTCGACGGCTGATCGCCGCCCGACCGGCTGCCGGTCGTCGTACCCCGACCACGGCGGCAACCAGAACTGAAGAACCAGACCAGAACCACAACCAGCAAGACGTGGCAGGGCCGCGCTGGCCCGATCGACCACACCTGGATCGCTCGACGTAGTAACACCGAAAGGACCAGCTCATGCAGCGCAGCAAGGCATACCGGGCGGTGGCCGCGAAGATCGACGCCGACAGGATCTACTCCCCCCTCGAGGCGATCAAGCTCGCGACCAGCACCAGCATCACGAAGTTCGACCCGACCATCGACGTGGCGATGCGGCTCGGGGTCGACCCGCGCAAGGCCGACCAGATGGTTCGCGGGACCGTCAACCTGCCCCACGGCACGGGCAAGACTGCGCGCGTGCTCGTCTTCGCCCAGGGTGACAAGGCGGACGAGGCGACGGCGGCCGGCGCCGACATCGTCGGCGGTGACGAGCTCATCGACCGGATCAACGGTGGTTGGCTGGACTTCGACGCGGTCGTCGCGACGCCGGACATGATGGGCAAGGTCGGCCGGCTCGGTCGGGTGCTCGGTCCGCGTGGCCTGATGCCGAACCCCAAGACCGGAACCGTCACGCCCGACGTCACGAAGGCGGTCACCGAGATCAAGGGCGGCAAGATCGAGTTCCGCGTCGACAGGCACGCCAACGTCCACTTCATCATCGGCAAGGCGTCCTTCACACCGGTCCAGCTCGCCGAGAACTACGCCGCCGCGCTCGACGAGATCCTGCGGCTCAAGCCGTCGAGCTCGAAGGGGCGCTACCTCCGCAAGGTCACGGTCTCCTCGACGATGGGCCCCGGTGTGCAGGTCGACCCGAACCGGACCCGGCGCGTCGCCACCGACGACGTCGAGGTCTAAGGGCCTTCCCCGGTCGTGAGCCTGGCGGCCCGCTTCTCCAGGTAGCGCCGCTCGGGTCCGCTCGTCGTACGCCGTGCTGCTGCCAGGTATCGGTCGACAGCGCCCGCGTTGTCGCCGGCTCTTTCCAGCAGGTGTGCTCGTACCGCGTCGACCCGGTGGGTGCCCTTCATGCGTGGGTCGTCATGGAGCGCGGCCAGCATCTCGAGCCCGCTTGCCGGCCCATGCACCATGGCCGCCGCGACCGCCTGGTTGAGCCGCACCATGGGGTTGTCGGACATCCGGGCCAGCACGCCGTACAGGGCCAGCACCTGGGGCCAGTCCGTCGAGTCGGAGTCGGCTGCCTGGTCGTGTACGGCGGCGATCGCCGCCTGGACCTGGTAGGGACCGAGCGGCGTCCCGGTCATGGCGTCGGCGACGAGGCGGACACCCTCCGCGATCGAGGTCCGGTCCCAGCGGGTGCGGTCCTGCTCCGGGAGCGGAACGAGCTGGCCATCCGGATCGGTGCGGGCCGACCGCCGCGCATCGGTCAGCAGCATCAGCGCCAGCAGACCGGCAACCTCGCCGTCCCCAGGCAGCACGCGGTGCACGAGCCGGGTCAGCCGGATCGCCTCCAGCGCCAGGTCGTGGCGCAAGAGGTACGGTCCCGAGCTGGCGGTGTAACCCTCGTTGAAGACGAGGTAGAGCACGTGCAGGACGGCCGCCAGCCGGCCCTCGACCTCGCCCGGCGGTGGCATCTTGAAACGAGCGCCTGCGTCCCGGATGCTCTGCTTGGCCCGGCTGATGCGCTGGCCCATCGTGCTCTCGGGAACGAGGAAGGCGCGCGCGATCTCGCCGGTCGTCAGACCGCCGACCGCGCGCAGCGTGAGCGCGATCTGGGAGGTCGTCGACAGTGCCGGATGGCAGCACATCAGCAGCAGGACCAGCGAGTCGTCCTGGTCCGCGGTCCTCGGCGAGTCCGCGGGCGGGGCGAGATAGTCCTCCGGTAGCACCCGCTCCGCGACGGTGTTCTCGCGCCGCAGCCGGGCCTGCTCGGCGCGCAGCAGGTCGGTCAGGCGCCGCGAGGCGACCCGGATCAGCCATCCCTTCGGGCTTTCGGGGCGGCCCTCCGCCGGCCACTGCGTGACGGCGGCCAGCAGCGACTCCTGGACGGCGTCCTCCGCCACGTCGAAGTGGCCGTACCGGCGGACGACCGCACCGAGGACCTGCGGCGCGAGCTCACGCAGCAGGTCCTCGGTGCGGTCCTCCTCGTGCGGCGTCACTGGCCGGGGTCGCCCTCCGCGTCTTCTCCTAGCGGTCGCAGCTCCACCCGGCCGAGAACCGCCGCCGCCTGCGCGGCCACCTCGAGGGCCCGGTCATGGCTCGCGACGTCGACGATGGCGAAGCCGGAGAGGATCACCGTCGCCTGCGCATAGGGCCCATCGGTGACGACCGGGACACCGTCTCGGACCTCGACGGCCTCGGTGTGGCTCGGGTCGGCGAGACCGACGGCGTACACGAACTCGCCAGAGTCGATGAGACTTTGCGTCAGCTCGTTCGTGGGGCCGGCGTCCCCCCGGAGGAGCTCGCGGTGGTGCTCCCCGGCGTCCCAGTCCGCCTGGGTGCCGTAGCTCAGCACGACGTACTTCACCGTCAGACCTCCGGAGCCTCGCCGACCGGCCGAAGCTCGATGGGCGCGTGCACGAACCGGACGATCTTGGCGGCGATCTCGGCCGCCCGGTCGAAGCCGGCCACGTCGATGATCCAGAATCCCGCCAAGAACTCCTTGGCCTCGGCAAAGGGGCCGTCGGTCGTGATGACGTCGTCCCCCTGCGGACGGACCGTCCGGGCCTGCGCGGAAGCAGTCAGCCCCTCCGCCGTCACCAGCTCGCCCGTCGACTCCAGCTCGGCGTTGAGCTGCTGCATGAACGCCACGATCCCGCGCAACCAGTCGCGCTGCTCGTCGTCGAGGTGCTCCAGGTCGTAGACGCTGTCGTCTGCGTAGGTCGCCATCATGAACTTCATGTGTGTCTCCTTCGTCGGCGGCGCCGGGTCGGCGCCTCTTTCCTGGTACGTCGGAGCTGCCGCGCCGTCTTCGACGTCGGTGGCGTCCTGGTCGCAGATTCTTGCAGTCCCGCGCGGCTGACACCGCCGTACGGAAGGATGTAGGGATGCTCGATCACCTTGGAATTCAGTGCTCAGACATGCAAGCCAGCGCCCGGTTCTACGACATGGTCCTGGCACCGCTCGGTTTCTCCCGCGTGATGGACTTCGGGGTCGCCATGGGCTACGGCAAGGACAAGCCGGACTTCTGGATCGGGATCCACGACTCGGGAGAGGGCTTTCGCGAGTCCCACATCGCGTTCCGGGCCGCCGATCGGGAGGCGGTCGACGCCTTCCACGCAGCCGGAGTCGCGCTCGGGACAGACGTGCTGCACGAGCCGCGGGTCTGGCCGGAGTACCACGAGAACTACTACGGCGCCTTCCTGCGCGACCCGGACGGCAACAACGTCGAGGCCTGCTGCCACATCCCGCCGCGATAGGTGTGCGCGCCCACTCAAGCGCCGAGCTGGCGGGCCGGCCCTGGCCCCGGGACCGCGTCAGAGCATGCTGACGTCGGTGACCCGGATGACGGCGACGCCGGCCTCGTCGGACGCGTCGAGGTCCACCTCGGCGCTGATGCCCCAGTCGTGGTTGCCTTCGGGGTCGTGCAGGATCTGACGCACGTGCCACCGGCGTGAGTCGCTTGCCTCGCCGGTGTCGACCACGAGCAGATGCGGCCCGCGGGCGTCCGCGTCGCTGAGGATCCGGTCGTGCTCCTCCCAGTACGGCGCCAGGGCGGCCTGCCAGGCGTCGGCGTCCCAGCCGGCCTCGTCGTCCAGCTCGCCCAGCGCCCACCAGTCCTGCCGCGCTGCCAGCTCGACCCGGCGGAACATCGCATTGCGCAGCAGCACGCGGAAGGCACGCTGGTTTCCTGTCACGGGGCGGAAGTCGGAGTCCAGCGTTGGAGGTCTCAGGCCGTCGGCCGGCAAGATCGCAC
This sequence comes from Nocardioidaceae bacterium, assembly GCA_033850885.1. Classification (GTDB taxonomy): domain Bacteria; phylum Actinomycetota; class Actinomycetes; order Propionibacteriales; family Nocardioidaceae; genus JAWWPG01. Next base: position 1,383 of record JAWWPG010000024.1, on the reverse strand, counting down.
CCCCTGAGGTCAGCGCCTCCCACTCGTCGAGGAGGGAGGAGTCGACCTGCCGGGTCAGCTCACCGAGCCACTCGATGATGTCGCCGAGCTCCTCGTTTCGGGCCGCCTCCGGCACCGTCCGCCGCAGGGCGCGATAGACGTCGGCGAGGTATCGCAGGACGAGACCTTCCGACCGGGCCAGGGAGTAGAAACCGACGTACTCGACGAACGTCATAGCCCGTTCGTACATGTCGCGGACGATCGACTTCGGCCGTAGCTCGTGGTCGGCGACCCAGGGATGGCCCTTGCGGTAGCTCTCGTACGCCACCTCGAGCAGGTCGCCGAGTGGCTGCGGCCAGCTCACGTCGTCGAGGAGCTCGATGCGGTCGTCGTACTCGATGCCGTCAGCCTTCATCGCGGCGACTGCCTCCCCGCGCGCCTTGAAGAGCTGCGCCGAGAGGACCTGCCGCGGGTTCTCGAGGGTTGCCTCGATCACCGAGACGACGTCGAGGGCGTACGTCGGAGCGTCCCTGTCCAGCAGGTCCAGGGTGGCCACGGCGAACGCTGACAGCGGCTGGTCCAGGGCGAAGTTCGGCTGCAGGTCTACCGTCAGCCGCACCCCGCGTCCGTCCGCCTCCGGCGCGGGCAGCCGTACGACGACGCCGCCGGCGAGCAGTGCACGACTGATCGCGACCGCCTGCCGGATGTGCCGGCGTTGGGTCTCGGGCGGCTCGTCGTTCTCGGTGAGCAGCCGGCGCATGTGCACGAACGGGTCTCCCGGGCTGGCGATGACGTTGAGCAGCATCGAGTGGCTGACGCGGAAGCTCGAGGTGAGGGGTTCCGGCGCGGCGGCGACCAGCCGCTCGAACGTTCGCTCCGTCCACACCACGTTGCCCTCCGGCGGCTTCTTGCGCTGGACGCGCCGCAGCTTGACCGGGTCGTCGCCGGCCTTCCTGACCCGCCGTGCGTTCTCGACGTCGTGCTCGGGCGCCTGGACGACGACCGTGCCCAAGGTGTCGTAGCCGGCACGGCCCGCCCGGCCGGCGATCTGGTGGAACTCACGGGCGCGGAGGTGGCGGGTGCGCTGGCCGTCGTACTTGCTGAGCCCTGTGAATACGACCGTGCGGATGGGCACGTTGATGCCGACGCCGAGGGTGTCGGTGCCGCAGATGACCTTGAGCAGGCCGGCCTGGGCCAGGGTCTCCACCAGCCGGCGGTACTTCGGGAGCATCCCGGCGTGGTGGACCCCGATGCCCGACCGGACGAGCCGCGACAGCGTCGTACCAAAGGCCGTAGAGAAATGAAAACCGCCGATATGGTCAGCGATCGCGGCCTTCTCCTCCTTGCTGCTCACGTTGACGCTCATCAGCGCCTGCGCCCTCTCCAGCGCGGAAGCCTGGGTGA
>JAWWPG010000007.1:0-31026 GCA_033850885.1 Nocardioidaceae bacterium | reverse complement strand
TGATGATCTTCTTGTAGGCCGCGGCCATCGGGTGCCCAGCCGGGTTCCAGAAGATCGGCGTGACCACCACCGGCCCGGTCCGCTTCGTGCCCATCACCTTGCCGCCGTGGAAACGCAGCGGCGGAGTCCCAATAGCGGGGTCGTTGGCGTGGTGGACCTTACAGCCGGCCTTGGATACCGCCGGCGGCAGCACGCCACTGATGTGGCCGACGCGGGCCGGAGCGCGGACCTGCGACGGGCAGGCCGCCCGTGCCGACGACGAGTGGTGGGTGGCCGCGCCCGCCGAGGCTCCTGCCGCCGTCAACGTCGCGACAGCGAGCAGACCGGCTGCTCCCGCGGTCAGGGCACCGCCCACACCGCGTCTCAAATGAAATGCTCGATTCACCGAATCCTCCATCGGTCACGCCCGCACCCCGGGCCGGTGTCGCAGCCCTGACGAAGGTGCTCGGCTGCAGACACTCTCTCTCCGCCGCCTGACCGTGTCAATGGCCCGGCAAGGGAACCTGTGGCACGCTCACCGACCTGGTGATGCCTGGTCAGGTGCAAGATCCGACTCGACATCACACCAAACGTGGTGCTGAAAAGTGCTAGTTTTGCGGGCGTACTTCCCGGGGGACCAGTTCGGCGCCTCCACATTGTCCGAGCGTCATGATTGGAGCGGCGCGCATATGCATGAATTCCTCAGGAGGCTCGGAACGACGGCGGCGCGCCGACCCTGGCTGTTCATCGGAGCCTGGTTGGTGGTCCTGATCGCGGTGGTGGGGCTGCGACATCAGTTCGGCGGGACGTTCGCCAACAACTACACCGTCCCGGGCAGCGAGTCCTCGACGGGACTGGACGTCCTCGGAAAGAGCTTCCCGGCTAAGGGAGGGTACGCCGGCAGCATCGTCTTCCACAGCAGCTCGGGCCCGGTTTCCGCTGACGCCCAGGCTGTCTCTTCGTCGATGGCGGCGGTCGCGAAACTTCCTGACGTGCTGGCTGCCAGCGACCCACTGGAGGACAAGAGTTCCAGCGGTGTATCCACGGACGGGTCCATCGTGAACGCCCCGGTGTCCTTCTCCGTCGTACCGGCATCGCTCGACCAGAGCTACCTGGACAAGCTCGATGCCGCCGTCGCGCCGGCAAGGAATGCCGGGCTACAAGTGGAGTACGGCGGCGGGGCCGGTCAGATCGGGCAGCAGGCGCATGACCTGACCTCGGAGGTCATCGGCATCGTCCTGGCGTTGCTGCTCTTGCTGATCATGTTCCGTTCGATCGTTGCGTCCGGGCTGCCCCTGATCGCAGCAGTGTTCAGCGTCGCAACCGGGCTCAGCCTGATTGGGCTCATCGCGGCAGGTCTGACGTTCCCCACGACGGCCCCCACGGTGGCAACCCTGCTGGGTCTGGGGGTTGCCATCGACTACGGCCTCTTCCTGGTGGCGCGCCATCGGGAAGGGCTCGACGAGGGCATGCCCGTCGTCGACTCGGTCGGCCGGGCCGCCTCGACATCTGGCGCGGCGGTGCTGGTGGCAGGGGGCACTGTCGTGATCGCCATCCTGGGTCTGTACGTGGCGGGGGTGCCCTTCGTGGGCGCACTCGGACTCTCGTCGGCGCTCGTGGTGGCGGTGACGATCGTTGCGGCACTGACGCTGGTCCCCGCACTGATGGGCCTCGCCGGAGAGTCTGTCCGATCCCGGCAGGAACGGAAGAACGCGGCTCACGACGCGAAGGAAGGCCCAAGTCCCGCCCAGCTTGCCGAGCAGCGTGCGCGTCGCGAGGAGGCGCACGAGCACAGTGCATTCGCCAGGTGGGGCCGCATGGTCAGCGATCGACCCTGGCCATGGGCCGTCGCGACCACGGTCGTGCTGGTCGTCCTCGCCATTCCCCTGCTGTCCATGCGTCTCGGCCAGCTCGACGCGGGTACGGATCCGACGACCGACAGCAGCCGTCGAGCCTACGACCTGATCTCGGAAGGGTTCGGCCCCGGCGCCAACGGACCGCTGACGGTTGTGGTCGAGCTGCCGAAGCAGTCCTCCACCGAGAACACGACGCTGCTCACCAACCTGTCGAGTGAGCTGTCCAAGGTCAAGGACGTCCGTGCTGTCGCACCGCCAACGGTGAACCAGCAGGGCACGACCGCAACCATCAATGTGCTCCCGAAGACGTCCCCGCAGAACGCTGCCACGCGGACGCTGGTCGACGACATCCGTAGCGATGTCCTCGACCAGCAGCGGGAACCGACATACCTCGTCGGCACCACGGCTGGCTATGTGGACTTCACCGAGAAGGTGGCTCAGCGGATGCCATGGCTGATCGGCGCGGTTGTGCTGCTCGCCCTCCTTCTGCTCACTACGGCGTTCCGCTCGCTGGCTATCGGTATCAAGGCCGCGATCATGAACCTGCTGTCCGTCGGGGCGGCGTACGGCGTCATCGTGGCGATCTTCCAATGGGGCTGGGGCTCGTCGCTCGTCGGCATCGAGCAGCCGGTACCGATCCCGTCATTCGTGCCGATGCTGATGTTTGCCATCGTCTTCGGCCTCTCCATGGACTACGAGGTCTTCCTGATCTCTCGGGTGCATGAGTCGTGGGTCGCCACCCGGGACAGTCATCGCGCCGTAGCGATCGGGATCGGGGCCACCGCCAGGGTCATCACCACGGCCGCCGCGATCATGGTGGTCGTCTTCACCAGCTTCGTCCTCAGTGACGACCCGACGGTCAAGATGCTCGCCGTCGGAATGGCGGTTGCCGTCCTCATAGACGCGACAGTGGTCCGGATGATCCTCGTGCCTTCGGTCATGACCCTGCTCGGCGAGCGCGCCTGGTGGATCCCGGGATGGCTCGACCGCTTCGTACCGAACATCGACCTGGAGGGTGAGGGGTCGTCGACGCCACCCGTGCCGGCACCCTCCGCGACGCCGGTCTCCTAACAGCGCGCCTTGCCAGCCGGTCTGTGATCACAGATAACCTCGGTCGGTGGGTCTTCGATGAGTTTCGCGCGCACGAGGAGTCGAACCTGACATGACCTTGACAACCGCACACATGTCCATGTCCCTTGACGGCTTCGTTGCCGGGCAGGCCCAGACGATCGATGATCCGATTGGGCGCGGCGGGCTGTCTCTGCATCAGTGGCACTTCGACGCCGAGCAGCCTGGCCATGAGGTCGACGCACGCTGGACTGCGGCCTTGTTGCGGCCGCGTGGGGCGTATGTGATGGGCCGCAACATGTTCGGCCCCGTGCGAGGGGCGTGGTCGTCGTACCACGGCGACTGGCGGGGGTGGTGGGGCGAGGAACCGCCGTACCACGCACCCGTGTTCGTGCTGACCCACCATGAGCACGAACCGATCGAGATGGCGGGCGGAACCACGTTCCATTTCGTCACGGACGGCTTCGAGACTGCGTTGGAGATGGCCCGTGAGGCCGGTGGCGGAGATGTCGACGTGGCCGGAGGGGCGTCGACCGTCCGCAAGGCCCTCAGTAGCGGCGCGCTCGACGAGCTCACCCTTGACATCGTGCCGGTGCTGCTCGGCTCGGGGGAGCGGCTCTTTGATGGTGACATCCACGCCAGCCTGGAGCTCATTGAGGGCGAGCAGTCACCTTGGGCGACACATGTGCGCTACCGCATCCTGCACTGAGCCGCGCTCCCGGACAGCCGGCACCGGTGGTACGTCGCAGCCCCCGCAGCACTCGTAGCCTCGCAAGCCACATCGATCCCATAGCGCTTGCCGGGCGATGATCCGGCGCTCTGCTTCGTCGAGCCGACCACAGGAGCCCCGAAGTCGGCTGGAAGGGGTAGAGTGCGCAGAAGAGGCGCCTAGACGTAGCGTCGCCCTCGGGGGGTTATGCCTCCCGGAAGAGCCTCCTTCACAATCCCCGTGGACGGAGGCTCTTCGCTGTCTCGGCTCGAGGGCAGCTTCGATGGCCGTTGGCGAGCAGACGTTGAAACGGTGGGAGCGTCCCCCCGTGGAGAACGCTCCCACCGTTGAGTCCATCCTACCTCTAGCGGACATCACGGGCATCAGCCTTATAGACTGACAAACAGGCCGAACGGTCAGTCAGTTGACCCCCGGCTGCATGAGGCACGGCCCGAAGGCCGGCTGGCGGATCGCGCCGCGAAGCCGGTTCGCGGCCGGTTTCGGTTCCTTTCAGGCGGTTCGGTCGTCCCTGACTCACGTCGCATCGTCACGCCTGTATGTGACGGTTGACTAGGCTTTGGACACCGAAAATACGTTAGCTTTCTGAATGACAAACTCAAAAAATGGGGCAAACCGCATTCGTAATTCCACCGCCGTAATTGCCACCCAAAACTGACGGGGTGGGCCCCCGGCGTGAGCTCGTTCGTCGCTATCCGTGACGTCAGCCAGCTCGGTAGCCACCAGTTCCACTTTGCAGGTCATTCGAGGGGGTGCCGAGCCGTGGCTGTCGGCTCGCGGCCGGCGAGCAGCCACCCCGCGATCACGGCGACGAGGGGCAAGACGAGCACGAGAGCCAGGATGTCGAGAACGGGCACGTGGGTGAAGGGGTGGAGGTTGCGGTGGTACCACGCGATGAGGGCGAGGTAGGCCCCGGCCGTTCCAAGCAGACCGCCGAGCATGGCGAGCGCCCCGGCCGTCGCGCCGGTGAGGGTGCGGCGGGTTGTTCTGCTGGCTCCGGTGGCCGTGAGGGTTCGCAGGTCTCCGGCGCTCTCGCTGCGGATCAGCCCGACGGTCATGGCTAGGACGCCGAGCGCGACGAGGATGCCCACCGCAGTGGCGTCGTTGCGCAGCTCGGTCAGGGATTGTTGCGTCGGTCGGGTCTCGATGGTCAGGCCGTCCCGTGACGCCAGCTTGCTTGCTGCGTCGACCTGAGCGGGGGTCAGCCGCTCGGGTGCGTGGATCAGCCAGGCGACCGGGGCTGAGTGCAAGTCGAAGCGGTGCATGGCGTAGCTGGTGATCAGGGTGTTGGGGTCCGAGGCGTACCTCGGCAGCGGAAGGTGCTGGATCTTGGGTGGGATCCCACCACGGGGGCCCTTGGCGCCTTCGATCAGGAGCGTCTGTCCGGCGAGGTCGGAACGTGAGGAGAGGATGTCAGCGGTGGGGTCGACCTGGTCGGGTCTGATGCCATAGTGGGACAGCAGCGCCGGGGTTGCGACGTACAGGGGTGCGGAGAGGGAGAACTCGAAGCCTCCCCCGACCGGATGGCCCCGGGCCATCGCCGCACCCGACTTTCCGGTCACTCCGCTGATGGGATCGGCTGTCTCGGGTGATGCCGGGTTGAAGGCCTGGTCCAACTCGAGGATGTCGTGGGTACCTACTAACGCAGCGGCGGCGCTCACGCGACGTTGGGCGGCCTGCACCTGCGCCGGGGTCAGCTGGGGCACCGGGCCGCCATCGTCGGCCGATAGATAGACCACGATCTCGTTGTTCGGGAGGTTGCCTCCGGTCACGGCGGCGGTCTTCGCTTCGGAGACGGCGGCGCTGATCGCGATGGTGGCCGCGATGCCGATCGCGAGAGTGATGGCCGCAAGGGCGGCTCCGGATCTGGCCTGGTATCGGGCCAGGTCGCGTAGCGCCAACCGAACCCCGATCGGTGAGCGGTCAGCCACCCCCGCCAACGCTTGGATCGTCAGCGGCGCCAGGAGCAGGACGCCAAGGGCCGTCGCGATGATTCCGGTCACGATGAGCGCGGGTGCCCTCTGGTCCGAGAGCACGAGCAGCCCGGGACCAGCCACGAGGAGCGCACCTGCGAGCGTCGCGAAGCGGCGTGCCGGTTGCGGGCGCGGAGGTCGGCCGGAGATCGCGGTCACGATCGAGACCCGAGCGCTTGCTTGCGCGGGCCACCACGCGGCCCCGACGGAGGTGAGAACCGCGAGGATCAGAGCGAGACCGATCGTCGACCACGGGAGGTCGAACCGGTCGAAGCGATGCTCGAGCAGATGCTCCGTCGCGGGACTGAACGCGAGCCAGCACGCAAGCCCCAACGCCGCCCCCAGCACTGCACCGACGACCCCCACCACCGCTCCGTTGGCGAGCATCACCAGGCGCACGTGTCGGTCGGTCGCTCCGAGCGATCCCAGCATGCCCAGGGCTCGTTGCCGCCGGCCCGCGAGGACGGCGAAACCCCCAGCGGCGAGCAGGCCTACGAAAAGCAAGCCGATGGTGGTCATGCCCAGGACAGTCGCCTCTGCCGACAGTGTCTCCGACGCCGAGCGGCGCTCGATGTCGACGCCGTTCGCGCTAGGAGGATGGAAGGACTGGAGAGTCTGTTGATCGGCGTTGATCAACAGGCTGAGGCTGGAGGGCGATGTGACCTGATTCGCTGCCACCAGAGCGAAGCTGTCCTGTAGATCAGCCGGGTTCTCGACCAGGCCGACGACGTGGAGGGAGCGCCCGTTCACCCGCCAGGTGCTGCCGATGTGCTGGTTGAAGATGCGAGCCACCCTGCTGGTCACGGCGACCTCCTTCGCACCAGAGGGATACCGCCCCGCGTCCAGGCGTAGCATCACGTGCCCGTAAGGTCCGTTCGGGTCCTGTGCCCGCAGTTCGATCGTGCTGACCGACCCGGGGATGGCGACGTTCTGGCTCTCGATGACGTCTACCGTGCCGAATGCGTGCCTGGCTGCGGCGATGTCCGAATCCACTTCCCCCCCGGGCCGCGCGATCGTGACGCGGGTATTCGCAGTCCCCAGCGTCGCGCGGGAACGCGCCGCCACCGTCTGTGTGACCAGGCCGAGGCCGACCGTCGTCGCTGCGATGGCAAGAACGAGCAGTGTCAGGATGAGGACCTGTTGGCGCCACTGGCGGCGGAACAGCCGCCAGGCCCACCGCGCTATCGCCCGCCGGGCCGGTGCCCCGCCGTTCGCGGCCCGCTTGGTGGCTCGCGGCTGCAGCACCGACGTACTCATTGTGCGTGGTCGGATGTGAGGAGGGACTCGGGCCCGGGGAGTGGAGAGGTCTGATCCACGATCTTCCCGTCGCGCAGGAAGATCACCCGGTCGGCCCAGGATGCCAGTTGGGCATCGTGGGTGACCACGACGCCGGCGACGCCACGTCGGCAGGCCGTGTGGATCAGGCGAATGACGGCCTCGCCGTTGACCGAGTCGAGGGCACCCGATGGCTCGTCGGCAAGCAGCAGGTGTCGGTCGCCCACCACCGCGCGGGCGATCGCCACCCGCTGGCGCTCCCCACCGGACAGCTCGTCGGGGAACCGCGAAGCCCGGTCTCGGAGGCCCAGCTCGTCCAGCGCCTGCAGGCCGATGGCCCGCGCGGCCTTGGCACCGACTCCGTCGAGCTCTAGGGGAAGGGCGACGTTCTCGGCTGCGGTCAGTCCTGCCAGCAGGTTGAAGTCTTGGAAGACGTACCCGACCGAACGGCGGCGAATTCTCGACCGTTCGTTGCGCGACATCGTCGCCAACGCCTGACCGCCGACCCACACCTCGCCGGCAGTCGGCTGCTCGAGGCTGCCGGCAATGGTAAGCAGGGTGCTCTTGCCCGAACCACTAGGACCCATGACGGCCACGAGCTCGCCGGAGTCGACCCTCAGGTCGACTCCGCGCAAGGCGTTCACTTCGGCGGCGCCTTCGCCGTACACCTTGACGACGCCATGCAGCTCAAGGGCGCTCATCCGCGTCGTCCCGCCCCGCGTCGCGCCTTCGGCAACGACGGTGCAGCCCGAACGGGGGCGATCTCCACCGGCATGGCCGACATACGCCGCAGCCGCGAGTCCGCGGCGTCCAGCCACCGAATCACCGAGTCGAGCCGGAACAGCTCCGCGTCGACCGCCAACGCGAACCCCAGATCGCTCTCGGGTGCGTCCTCCTTGAGGTGCGTCCACTGCTGCATCAGCTCGACGCCGTACCGGCGGTGGACCTGGATCACCTCGTGAGCGTCGATGCCAGGAACCTGCAACGCCACCAACACCTTGATCACCAGCTCATCGCGCGGCGGCGAGCTCAAGTCGGGCGGTGTGCGAAGCCACTCCGCCAGCTCGCGCTGCCCCGCACTGGTGATTCGGAAAGCCTTCTGCGGACCTTCTTCACCGTCGTCGTCGGACTCGATGAACCCGTCTCGTTCCAGCCGCTGCAACGTCGTATAGACCTGCCCCACGTTCAACGGCCACACCTCCCCGGTCCGCGCCTCGAACTCCTGGCGCAGCTGAAGGCCGTACTTGGGACCTTGGCTGAGCAAGGCCAGCAACGCATGCTTCACGCTCATAACGCACTCCCAGCAGTAGAATACTCAGTATTCTACTTGTGACTCCGAGACGGAGCAAGCGCCGCCATCACGAGTAACGGTTTCGCGAAACAGACACATCCAAGATCGTGTGTCCGAGGGGGGACTTGAACTCTTGCGGCCCGAGCCGCATTCAGGTACATCTGAGGACATCTGAGGACCGACGCGGGAGGCCGTTACGGGCCGCCCAGGCGCGAAACCGGCACCTGGAAGCAACCAGGAGCATCGGCGGCAGTATCACGCGGAGTATCACGACCGGGCTCGAGCGTGCGCCGCCACTGTCGACGTGCACCTCGCCTCCCTCAGCAGGACGGCCCCACCCGGAGCGCCTCGGAACCGGACGGGGCCTAGGCCCAACACCTTCTCGCGAAAGGCTCAGACCATGAACGAATCATCCCCCACTCACGGTGCCCTGTTCGGCACGACCACCAACCCCTGCCCGGCCTGGTGCACAGAGGCGCCTGGGCATGGCTACGACACGACCGACAAGTTCGGGCAGTGGGAGTTCCGCTACCACTCCCGGACCTTCCCAGCCGCCGGGACGGAAGGCGTCGACCTGACCCAAGGTGAACGTCTCTGGCCGGACGGCACCCTCGAGCTGGAGTCTCCCGCGATCAACCTGCCTGAGGTGATGCGCAGTCCCGGTCTTGACGGCCAGGAGGCTCGCGGGGTCGCCGTAGCACTGTGTGCGGCCGCGGATCGGTGGGACGAGATCAACGCCGCGGGTGGCTCGTCATGACCGTGCCCGGCGTAGAGGCACGGCCGACCAATCGGGGCGTGGTCAGGGTGCCGACGCCGCGTCTGTACGTTGCTGGCTCTCGGCCGGACGACAACGAGGGTGACATCCTGGCGACCTTCGGCACGTGGCTGCGATCGTGGGGGGCCGCCGACGAGACGGTCAGAGTTCGGCTCAGCGTCTTGAAACAAGGCCTGGCCGTCTGGGGTGACTATGCCGCCGTCACGACGGTCGACCTGTCGGACTGGCTGGCCAACCCGCGGCTGGCCGCCCAGTGGACGAGGGTGACCTACTACCAGCACGTGAAGAGTTTCTTCGGCTGGCTGTACGACACCGACCGGATCCCGGTCGACCCCACCGTGAAGCTTCGAACTCCGCGGGCTCCGAAGGATCTGCCGCGGCCGTTGACTCCTGACGAGGCTGAGAGGGCACTGGCTGCCGCTACTGGCCGGATTCGGACGTGGCTGCTGTTGGGGCTCCTCGCGGGGTTACGGGCGCACGAGATAGCCAAGATCCGCGGGCAGGACGTCGACGAGGGGTCGATCTTCGTCGTGGGGAAGGGCGGCAAGAAGGCGTTCATCCCGACGCACCCTGACCTGTGGACGGTCGCGCAGACGTACCCGGCGCGCGGCTACTGGTTCCCGCCGACACGCGCCTCGAAGCTGCCGCATATCCCGTCGACGTACGTCACGGAGTTGGTGACCGCGCATTTCCGGTCGTTGGGTATCGAGGGCAGCATTCACCGGACGAGGCACAGCTTCGCCACCCAGCTCCTCCGGTCGGGGGCGAACCTGCGAGTCACGCAGACCCTGATGAGGCATGAGTCGCTGGCGAGCACGGCGAAGTACACGGCCGTCGGTGAGGAGGAGCGGATGATTGCGGTCCGCAACCTCGGGGTGAAGTCGTGAACGGTGTCTGGCGAGAAGCGGTCGACGCGTGGAGCCGAGACCTCGACGCGTCGGCCAGGTCCTCGGCGACGGTCGACGGGTACGTGAAGCATCTGACGTGGCTCGCTGAGAGTGTCCAGGCGAGCCCGTGGGACCTGACCAGCGCCGAGTTGGGTGCATGGCTGGACGACCGTGGCTGGTCGCTGGGGACGCGACGGAAAGTTTTGGTGTCCCTGAGGTCGTTCTACGGCTGGGCGGTCGCACGTCGGCTGTGTGAGTGGGCGCCTACGGCTGGGCTGCCGTCTGCCGCGCCACTAACCCGTGGGCCGCAACGGCGCCCGTACGCGGCCGGCTGGAATGAGGCGATGTGGGGTTACCTGACGTGGTTGCGGGCAGGGAACCGCAGCGCCGGGACGGTCGAGCTGCGGCGGGGGCACCTGGCGCGTCTCGCGGAGCAATGCGCGGACCCGTGGCGGGTGACGTCTCAACAGTTGGCGGGGTGGCTGTCGAACCCGGACTGGAAGGCTGAGACGAAACGCTCGCTCAGGTCGACGTTGCGGTCGTTCTACGGGTGGGGCGTCAAGACGGGCCGGATCGCCCTGTCGCCGGCCGTTGACCTTGAGGCGGTCATGCTGCCGCGTTCGTTGCCGCGGCCGGCACCCGACGACGTCCTCAGGATGGCCCTGCTCCGTGCTAATGATCGGACACGGATCGCGCTCATGCTCGCCGGTTATGCCGGTCTGCGGGCCGCTGAGATCGCCGCTGTGCACACCCGGCAGATCGGCGACGGGGAGCTGCTGGTGATCGGGAAGGGTGGCCATCATCGGCGGGTGCCGCTGCATCCTCATCTGCGCAGCGAGCTCGACGCCGAGATGGCGCGGCGTCGGCGCGGCGAGCACGGCTCAGGGTTCCGTGGCCGGTTCCTGTCCGACACCGGCTATCTGTTCCCGTCCGATCGGGAGCCTGGCCCGATCACGTCGCATCACCTGAGCAAGCTCGTCGGGCAGGCGTTGCTTGGCGTGTGGACGACGCACACGTTGCGGCACCGGTTCGCGACCGCGGCGTATCTCGTCGAGCGTGACCTGCGAGCCGTCCAGGAGCTGCTGGGCCACACGAAACCGGAGACGACGGCCCGCTATGCGGCGGTGCCGGAAGGGGCGCTCAGGTCGGCCGTCGATGGCGTCGGGGTGTGACACTGTGCAGGGGCCAAGGGAGGCGGGCGAAATGACAGACGACCGACGCGACGCAAAAGTGATGTGGGAGCCACGTCGAGCCCTATCCGCACTTCTCGTCGTGCTGATTCTTTCCGCTTGCGGTGGAACGACGGCCAAGTCCCCGGCCGCGGCACACTCCTCCGCCGTTCCGGCGTCTTCCTTACCGGCATCGACCGTCAACTCGGTGTTCCTGGGCCTGGTCCGCAAGCACGTCCCACAGCTCGCCGCCGGGACCGATGCCCAGCTCTTGCGAATCGGTCATCTGGTCTGCGGGATGCTCACTCCGGGTGACGTGTCGAGTTGGGTTTCGACGGTTCAAGCCACCACGCAAGACGGTATGCCGGCTCACCAAGCCGGGGAGTTTCATCGCGTTCGCCGTGGGGTCGTTCTGCCCGGACAAGATGTCTGCACTGCCCAAGACGTGACGCGCGCTAGGGGCCTACACCAGCCCGCAAGGGCTCGATAGAGTAAACCCGGGTCGACCGCAGAGTCGTCCCGTCCGGGCGCGCCTCTTCCGAACGACCCCTCCGCGGAAGGGGCGCACCTATCTCACAGACAGCCAGTTACCGCGTCGTCGAGCCGATCCGCGCCGTGCAGGTGTGACGACGGGGTCTGGTATACGGGCTTAGGTCGGGTGTGGAACGGGGTCAGCGTGTAGGGAAGTGGGGCTGCTGATCGTGAGAGAAATGCGCGATCGGTGTGCCTGGAGAGCGCACATTGGGGTTGCGCGTGGAGATGCGACACTTCCTGAGCTTGAGCTGCAGGGTGGCTGCCCGGGTCGAGCCGGCGATGGGGAAAGATAACGAGATATCCATTACTTGCGCCCTCTTTAGAGCCTGCATGTCGACCGACTCGTCCAGGATGGCATCCAGCTCCACGTGCATGATGTCTGGGCCTTCAACGCGCAAGCCGCTGCCTGGAACTGACCGGATGAAACCAAACTCCTCACGTTCGGCTCGAGCAGAACTGGGGGCGTATGCGTATCGGTGCGGACCCATTACATCCATCGAGAGCGTGATGTCGATGCCGGCCAGTGATGCCCGGGCAGACCATCGGTGCTGCGGCAAGGCGAGCGACTCTAACGCGTCGACGTACAGGACCAAAGACGCATCGAGCTTCACCTCCACCGGGTCGATCGCGGTGGGATTTCCATAGGGATCTTCGCTTGGGTGGCCCATGCGGTCGATCGCCGCGGCCCCGTGGATGAGTTCGAGTGAGGGAACGCCGACCTCGGCTACCAGCGACTGAAGAATCTCGCTTCGTCTCGCCGAGCGTGTCCGGTTGCCTTCTCTCCAAGGAATCTCAAGATCCGGTCTGCCGCCGGGCCAGGAGATCATGTACGGCGCGCGGTTGGTATCGAACTGGAGAGCTACGAGTACGTGCCCCTTCGTGGCGACGTTGATCGTGTCCATTTCCGGTGCGAGTTCACAGAAGCACTTGCCGACAGTGGGCCACCAGTTGGCAAGTTCGGCGGGCTCAGGGTTTGTGAGGCGATGGGCGTCCTCGTCTATGCCGATAATCCACAGGATCGTCTCGCCACCGGCTCGGTTGGCTTGTCCTGCGATCTGCCTTGCGGTCTTCCTGAAGTCCGTTGGCCAGGCTGCCTTTAGCTCGACACGGTCGTCCTCGTACCTGCGTCCAGAGACCACGTGCTCGACGATGTCCAGAACCCACGCTTCGAGTTGTTGCGTTCGCACGGGGCCACCGTAACGGAGCCTGACGCACCCCCATCGCGCCAGGACCCAGAGCTAGGCCCGATGGGGGGTACGCGACGTCTCTCGGGGTGGCTCATCGCGCGCGGGCCTGCGACTGGTCGTAGGAACGCCACGCGCGGACAGTACCGTCAGCGACCTGACGAACCCCCGTCGCGACCTCGGAAGCGTTGTCGACGACGACGTGCTGCTTGACGGTCCCGATGTCGGTACGAAGCCCCGCGACCTCCCGGTGCAACGCATCCAGGGAAGCCACGAACGATTCGCTGCCGCCGGTCGACATGCGTTGCCCGATGAACCCACCGTCAGCCATCCACTGCACCCGGCCTCCCAGCCGGCCAACCACCTCATCGGCGATCGACCGGGACGCCGGTGCTTTCGCCGGATGCCCTGAGATGAACGCCTCCCACGGACCGGCACCCGTCTCGGCCCACATGATGCCTCGCGGGCCGTGGTTGGGTTGGATCTGCGGTGGCTGCGACCCGATCGACGGGATCCCGCCACCGTTCGCGAACGAGAGGATCCCACCATCTGCCTGGCCGGGTTGTGCGCCGGAGTGGATGAACTGGGTGATGTGCTGCGTCTCCAACCGGGTGACGATCGTCGTCGTCGCCGTCGTCCCGTTCAACGCCGCCAGTTTCGCCCGCAGATTGTCGATGATGATCGAGGCGTTGTCTCGGGCCTGCAGGATCGTCGTGATCTGCTTCGGGGTCAGCCCGTACTTCTTCTGCAGGGCGTCGACGCCGGCTTCCGTGGTGGGGATCCCGTTCGCCGCGATATCGGTCCTGACGTTCACCGGGAGGGCGTTGTACCTGGCGATCAGGTTTTGGGTGGCCGACTGTGCATCTTGGGCGCCCGACTGGGAGATGATCGTGTGGATCGTCTTCGGGGTGAGCCCGATCGTGGCGAGATATTTGATCATGTCGCTACGGGCGATCCCAGCGCCGACCCCGGCATGGATCAGGGCGTAGTACTGGTGCTGCATCGAGTCCGAGAACTGCTTGGACGACTGGCCGATCCCAGCACCGGCGGTGATGAGGGCTTCGTAGTTGGTGACGAGGCCGTTGATGGCTGCCCGGTTCTTGATGGCGTCGTTCGAGGACCCCGACAGGTTCTTCGAATGCTGCGCCAGTTGGGCGTCCAAGCCACGCAGCGCCGTCGTCCACGCGTCGGTCGCCTGCACGTTCGTCAAACCCGGCCCGAGGAGGTTCGTGAGGGCAGTCTGGACGTCTTGGGCGGCCGTCGCTGTCGCGGTGAGTTTGCTGTCGAGTTCGGCGATGGCATCGGTGACGGCCTTCGTCTTCCCCGACGTCGACGAGGCGGCCTGGTTGAAGGCGATGATCGAGTCGGCGAGCTGCTGCCGGCCACGCTCGGTTTTCATCATGTTCTGGATCTGGCCGAACGAGTAGCCGACCTTCTGCAGGATCGGGAACGCCTTGTCGGCGGTCGCCTGCAGTTGCCCCAGATCGGTCGTGGCCCCCTTCAGCGAGTCTTGCGGGAACCCTTGGAGGGCGTTGCGGAACTGGGACAGCTCGTCGACGGTCGTGCCGAGCTGCTGCGCATGCGCGTTGAGCTGATCGATCGCGTCGGCTTCGCCATTCGGGTCGAAGATGGTGTGCCAGTCGACGGAGGCCATATCTTTGAGGATCCCGAGCGGGTTCCAGGAGGTGAACACGTCTTGGTTCGCCGACTTGAAATGGGCTTGGGTTGCGCTGATCTGGGTCTGCAGGCCCTTCAGTGAGTCGGACTCAGCTTTCAGATTCAACGTGGAAGCCGAGAAGGCGTCCCCGACGTTCTTGACCGACGTCGACAGGGCACCGTCGGCTTTGACGGCGTCACCTATCCCGGCGACTGCCGAGCCAAGGGCGGCGGCGAACCCCGCCAGGGCACCAGCGGAGGCCGCGATGGCGCCGGCGGATGCACCCTCACCTATCCCGAGGAACGAGCCGAGCTTGCCAAGAACACCCGCCTTCCCCGCTGCGCCGGCAGCGGCGCTCCCAAAACCAACCGCCTTCAACAAGGTCAGCGCCTTCGCGAGGGATGAGACGGCCACAGCGATCCCGATGATCTCCGGACCCACCCCAGAGTTCGCCAGGGCTGTGAGCGTATCCGCGACAGCCTTGATCGCCGGCAGCGTCACCTGCCCCACCGGGGCAGCGGCCTTGGCGATCGCCAGGATCGCCTTCGCCAGAGAAGCCAGGGTCGCCATGACGGACGGGGCCGTGGCCTGCACATATTGGATGAACTGCTGGAAGCCGTTGTTGTTGGCCAGCCCCTGACCCCACGCCGCGAACTCCTGCGACAGCTTGAGCAGCTCCTGCGACAGGGACGCACCGACCGGCAGGAACGCCTCGAACATGCCAGCGAACCCGGTGGCGACGTTCCCGATCGCCTGAGCCATCGTCGACAGGGCCGTCGAAGCATTCCGCGCGAAATCGGTCAGGAACCCATGCCAGAACGGGGTATCGAACGCCTGGCCGCCTTCCTTGGCGAGCTGCCCCATGGTGGAGGCAAGGTCGGAGACGAGCCGGTTCACCACGGGGAACTGCTGCATCGCCGTCGATATGCCAGCTTGCAGGCCAGGCAGGAACCCGGTCTGAGCGGTCGACTCGAGGGCCTTCAGCTTCGGTTCGACACTGTCGAGGAAGAACACGAAATCTCGGCCGGCGCTGCTCAGTCCCGCCAGTTTGGCCTGCAGGGCGGTGAGGTTCGCCTGAGTTGGCGCACCCGAAAAGGTCTCCAGCGCCTTCAACGCATCGCCAACGCCATGGAAGGCCAGCAGGGCAACACCGGCACCAGCCGCCGCGAACGACAGTTGCGTGCCGAGCGCTGCGACACCGACCGTCGCGGCGGCAGCGACAGGCACCAGGGCCGGGCCGAGGGCGATGCCGGCGGCGACCAGGTTCGACATGCCCGACCCGGCCGACTCCAACTCCGTGGAGAGACCCTTCGACATAGCGCCGGCCTCGAGCATCTTCCGCTGGAAGTCGGAGATGTCGGCCTTCAGGTTGACCGTAACGCTTCGTACCGACACCATGTGCAGCTACCTCATGCCGCGGCGGGCGTGAGGCCCAACGCACGAGCCGCGTTGTCGCGGTAGGAAATCGCAAGCTCCAGAGCCCGCTCGGCGTCGGTCAGCGGCTGCCGGTCGAACATGGCGCCCGCCGGTCCACCTGCCGCTGCAGCAGCCTCAGCCTCGGCCGTGAGCCTGTCCACCACGGCCTGCGCCTCATCGACGATCCGCCGGGTTGCGTCGACGTTCGCCTGCGCCTGATCGCGGAGGCTCACCGAACCTGCCACCAGGCCGAGGTCGTACATGCTCTCGGGCCAGTCTTGCGGGCCGAACGCGCGGTTCCCCCAACCGAGCGTCTCGGTCACCTCACCCTGCGGGGTGACAGCACGCACCGGGCGGCCGTCAGCGTAAGCCCGCAGAATCGCGACTTTCAGCTTCGCCTCGGCCACCGCGGCCCGCAACGCCTGACTCTTCAGCACCGGCGCCCCGTTCAGGAGCGACGGCCCGACGACCATATCCGGGGGAACCGATGAGACGAGCAAATCCGCCTCCTGCAGCGAGATGAAACGCCCTTCATGCTCGAGGAGAGCCCCGAGAAGCTCGCCTGTGCGCGCCCGGTGCTTGTCGAGGGTCGTCTGCCGCTTCACCAGCTCGACGCCCCACTCGTCGGCCTCCGCGAGCAGCACAGCCCGCCGTGCTGCCGCCACGCGGGGTTCAGCGGCCATTGACGCCTTCGCGGCCATCTCTGCGTGGTCACGCAGCGTCTGAAGCTTCTTGGGGATCGCGGCCGCGGCGCTCATGTTGTCCAGGGCGATCGTGCCGGCGGTCGACTCGAGCGCGAGCAGCTCCTGCCGGTGGGACGCCGCTCGACCACTCCACGTGGCCACCGTGTTCTGCGCCTCGTGGTAAGCCGCCAGGGCGGTCTCACGCGGCGTCTGAGGGGCCCGGCCGGTCATGACTGCCCCTGGCCGGCAGATCCGGCCTGCCTACGGAACGCCTCTTCGATTACCCGGTCGAGCTCCGCATCCGACATCGCCCTGCCGGCAGAGACACCGCCGCGGAGCTGGTCACGGTACGCCCGAAGCTTCACCACCGCCTCAGCCACCGAAGGTGAAAACTCTCGAGCGGCCAACGCCTCAGACTGTGCATGCAGATTCGCCCGTGCCTCCGACAAACCCAGCTTCGTCCGCGCCAACACGGCAACCTCCTGGACCAGGCCAGCGACAACCGGGTCACCCGGAGAGGCAGCCGGGCCACGCTCGACCTCCTCCACGGCCCAGGCCGCTGGGTCACGACCGAACGCCTCGGCGATCCGGACCTCCAACTGCGCCTCGCCGGCCTTGCCTTGCCGGCGATCGCGACGGCCGAACGCACGCGCGATGGCGGCGTCCATGTCGGCTTCGCTGAACTCTGCTGTCATCGTGACCTCTTCCTCGCTGCGTAGCCGTGAACCGACGATGCGTCGATCTCCCATGACCCCCGCCGATCCTTCGTGGCTTCCAGCCTCCCATCGGCGCACAGATTTCTGATCTGCCGATCGGACAAGCCGGTGCTGTCAGCCGCCTCGGCGGGGGTCAATCGAGGAGAACCGCAATGCACCGAAGACGCTGCCACAACGACCCCAACCGCCGTTTCCGCGTTTCCGGCCGCGGAAACGTCCGGGGTCAGATCCACGCTCACAGACACCCCAGCAGCCGCCGTCTCAATTTCCGCCAACGCGAACCTCAACGCCGCCGCCGTCCTCGGATCCCCGTGCTTCTCGAACCGCTCAATCGCCTCGACCAGCTGGTCCCCGAACCTCCCCCACAGCCACAATGCAGCTACCGGGGGCACGTGCGCACCCAACTGATGCGTCATCGCTCCGCGCCCCAACCGGGACGGGCGCTAACGTCGTGGCATCGCCGCCAAGAGGAGCGCTCCATGACCGAACCCCTGCCAGACACCTTCGAGAGCCGCGACCTGCCCGTACTGCGGGCAGTCGTCACCGGCGTCGACCGAGACACCGAATTCTCCGGAGTCAGCCTCCAGCAGCTCGTGGACGCTACCGGTCTTCCCCAGGAAGACGTCATCAGCGCAGTCAGAGCCCTTACCGGCGACCACCTGATCGAGCAGCTCCCACACTCGTGGGGCGAAAGCATCCGGCGCATCTCCAACGTCTCCGGCCGCGCCCGCGAACTCGCCGGCTCCTGGCCAACACCAGAGACCGCCCTCGACCGCATGATCCAGGCGCTCGAGATGATCGCCGCCAACACTGACGAAGACCAGGACACTCGCACTCGGGCCCAGCGGATCCGAGACCTCATCGGCAACGCCAGCGGCACCATCGGCATAGCGCTCGCAACCGCAGCGCTCGGCGGCCAGCTCCACTGATGGACGCCGGACTCTGGGTCGCCATCGCCGCGGTAATCATCGCCGCGGCGGGGCTCATCCCAGCCTTCATCGCAATCCGCCACGCCGGCCAGGCCGTCGAAGAGGCACGCGAAGCCAACACGATCGCCGAAGCGGCCGACCAGCGCGGCCGCCGGTTGTACGACATACAACTCGAGCGCAGCGACGTCGAATGGACTCAAATCTTCGACGAGGCCAGCAACTCCTGGGTCATCGAAAACGTGGGCCAGGACACCGCCCATGACGTACAGATCACCCTCGACATCGATCAGCAACGGATGACCCAAGACCGTGACGCTGTCGCGCCCCGCGAGCCCATCCGGTTCGACCTCACCCAACCCGCTCACATCGCCAGAGTGGCCAGCCAAGAGACCTTCGAGCGCGGCATCAGCTCCGGAATCGCCTTCATCAGCGTACCGACGCTGCACATCCGGCAACGAATCTCCTGGCGGTCGGAAGGCGGCCGGCCTTTCCTCGACACGTCGTTCGACAAACGCGTCTCTGTCTGACCGCTCAGCTGCAACCATTGCGCTCAGTAACCGCCCAAATAGTCGAACTCGGCATCAAACCCCGGCTCCAGATCATCCATCGTCACCAGGGTTTCCACGACCGGCGCGAACTCGCCCGCCATCAGCGGCAACACCGCCAGACACAGACTCATCGCCAGGTCGTCATGACCCTGCGTCTCAGGAACCGCGATCCGCAACTGACCCGACTCCGTCATCGTGTACTCCAAAGCCCCCAACTGCTTGAGCAGCGACACATGCCGCGGCAGACGCAGCCGACCCTGCGACAGCAGCAGTTTCAAGAACCCGAACGCATCTTCCTTGAGCCGCGCCGTCGTCGTCACACCTTCCACCACGCCACCCCGACCGGCCTTCCACATCTGCCGAGCGAGCACCTGCGCCGGCATCTGCCCCACCCCATTCGTCTCCGCCGACAGGCGCCCAAACACGAACCGAGACGACAGCCACACCAACCGCTCCACCCACGTCTCATAAGACAGATCGAACCGCTCCTCCAACCACGGCAGCCAATACCGAACCCGGCCCTTCTCGTCCAACTCCGAGAGCGCACCGACAACCACCAGCGCATTCGCATCCCGCCGGAAACCCCAGTCCACCCCACCAACCACCTGGCCGAGGGGGCACGTCACCGCCGGCTCCTCGACGTCCGGATCGACCAGGGGATGCTCATCGTCGATCGCCGCCTCGAGCTCGGCCATCGTGAAGTACGCCCCAACCTCATCCACGAACTCCGCAAGGTACTCCCGGGCGTAGGTCAGCGGCGCCGTCCGACCCTTGATGTCCTCAAGCAGCTCCTGGTCGACCAGCGGGGAGACAGTCGACGGCCAGTGCCACGACGTGACCTTCTCGTCGGGGGCGTCCATACCGCGGCGCCACAACTGCCGGAAGAAATGCTGGCTCGTACCCCAGGGCGTCGAGCAGATCAACACCCGGGAGCCCTTCCGTGCAACGACCGTCGGCTCAGCCGCGTCAAATATGGCCTGAGGAACGAAACCTGCCTCGTCGATGATGAGCAGGTCGCTTTCCGCCGAGCGCACCTGAGCCATCGACGCCGGCACACACTCGATCGTCGAACCGTTGGTCAAGGTCAGCAGCGACGTTGTCTCGTCGGCCACTGACCCGGCCAGGAGCGGAGCGTTGGCAGCCATTCCTGCCACGTCAGCGAACATGCGCTTGCTCGCCCGGTCACCCGCCGACACGATCAGCACCTTCGACCGGGCCTGGGAGAACGCCTTGTGCAACGACAGCACACCGAACACGCGCGTCTTGCCCGCGCGTCTTCCCGCTGCGATCACGCGATAACGAGCCGGCGATTCGACCACCTCAAGCTGATGCGCCCAAAGCGGATGCCCGATCAACGCCTCCGCGAAGAACGCTGGATCCCTTCGAGCTCGGTCAATCGTCGCCGTCGCATCGTCACTCAGGGCCATCGTCGCCATCCTCGCCCTTGCCCCGTTGATCCCGCTCCGCCTTCTCCAACTGCTGCATGAGCCGAGCCGTGTCGAGCGCTTCCGACGCGCGGTAGGCACCGAGCCGGCTTGCGCTCAACGGGTCGAGCCCGAGCCGCGTCCGCTGCGTCGTCGCCCTCGCCTCAGCCCGATGCAGACCGAGATACGCAGCGTGCATGTCCTCGGCGGTCAGATCCCCAACCCCATTCCCGGCCGCCAGGGCAGCGTCCGCGATGTACTCACTGAACAACTGGACTTGTGCCTCAGCCCGACACAAGGCGAGCAACGACAGACGCCAGCGGGACTGCCCCAAGTAGGCCAGGTCCTCGTCACCGAGCAGAGACGTCATGATCTCGGTGGCCAACGAATCAACCCGTCGCGGCGAATAGGCACCATGCTTCAGCAGCCCACGATTCCCTACCGACACACGGTTCCCCGGCTGGAACGGTGGCCGCTGCCCCTCGAACTCCGGCACCCACACGTCGGTCACCGCAACTCCCCATCCTCACGCGGCGGCTTCGTCAAGACCGCACGCGGCGCAAGACCGTCATCCACGAGACGCTGCGCCATCCTTTCCAGCTCGGCAGCAGACAACGACCGGGCACCCGACCCACGGTCAGGCTCATCGACGTGGGGCTGTGGTCGTGGCCGGACCGCCGGCCGACGGTTGCGATTGCGGCGAGGCATCACAACACCCCCGTCAAGACGGCGTGATGAGCCATGAGGGGGGACTGCTGATCCCCACTCGACACAGCCTCAGTTGAGCGTGAACTCCCACCCGGGCAAGGCCTCCACGGCACCTGTGATACCAGCCGTGATACCCCGCTCTCGTGCACAAGGGTCAGAAACGCTGCCACACAAGGCATCGCGCGCGGGGAGTTCCGGCACATCGACAAAGAGGCAAGGCTGCCCGAGCGGCCGGAGGTCATGATGCTGCTCCTCGGTTGTTTTCGGCGAACGTGTAGGTGCAGGGGGTGCAGCGGGTTTGGTGGGTGGGGATGGGGGTGTTGCAGTCTTGGCATGGTTTGGTCTCTTGCTCTCGCTCTCGACTCTCACCACTCCCACTCCTAAGAGTCGTGGGAGTGAGAGGAAGTGTTGGGAGTCGTTCTGAGAGTGCCTGGGAGTCGTGGGAGTCTCCCTGGTCAGGTGGGGTTTCTCCGTATGGGAGTGTCTGGGAGTCGACGGTTTCGGCCAACTCGAGGAAGGGTCGGGTCTTGGAGCCTGTGTTGACGATGATTCCGGTCTGTCGGAGTTCCTTGGCGGCGCGGTAGTAGGAGCTGTCAGGGAGCTTGGTGGCTGTCAGGAGCTTGCCGCCGAAGGCGCCGTCGGGGAACTGGTCGCGGAGGGTTTCGAGGATCCGGTTCTGGGCTTCTGTGAAGCGTTGGGCGTCGACGATGGCGGCGCCGGTGTCGAGGACGATGGAGCGCTCTGACGGGATGGCGTTGAGGTAAAGGGTGAGGCCGCCGGGGCCGTCTTTCATCTTGGTGTTCTGTAGCTCGATGCGTTGCTCGTCGCGTTTGGCGTGCCAGACGACGTCGGCGTCGTCCTCGATGCCTGAGTAGCCGCGGGTGTCGTTGTCGCCCTTGTCGGTGTGGGCGACGACGAGGACACTCCCGTCTGTTGTGGATGCCTTGACCCGGTCGAAGTTGTCGACGACTGCGCCCATTTCGGAGGTGTTGCCGTCGGCGGCACCGGAGACCCTGCGGAGGGTGTCGATGATGACGAGGCCGTAGCTGCCGGCCTTGATGCGTGCGAGCAGGTCGGTGAACGCAGGCCCGGGGTTGTGCATGTTGAGTGCGGTTCGGCGGATGGTTAGGGCGTCCGGGTCGATGGGGTGTTCGTGGTAATGCTCCCAGGCGTCGATGCGATTGGCGATGCCGTAGGCGCCCTCACCGACGATGTAGAGCACCCGGATCGGCTCGACGACGTGATGCTGCCAGGCTTTCCCGGTCGCCAGGCAGCATCCCCAGTCGAGCGCGGTGAACGACTTGAAGGAATGGTCACGGCCGCTGAGGATGCAGTAGGTGTGCCGGGGCAGGACGTCTGCGATGAGAGGCTCGACCTGGGGGAGGTTCCGCAGGTCTGCCCGGTTCAGGTAGAGCCCGCTGAAGTCTGATTGCCGAAGCTTCTCGGCTGCGACCTTGGCTCGGGCGTCTTCCTCAACACGCAGCGTGTAGGCGCGCGAATCAACTGCACGCGCGTACTTCGCGGCTTGGTCGGCGGCGAGTGTGGATTCGTCGTCTGGTGCCGGATCGTCGGTCCGCGGGTCGAAGTCGTGCGCCATCAGGCAGCCCTCCGCGAAGCGGGCTGTAGCTGCTTGAGTGTGGCGTCGAGCTCGTCGAGGACATCTGGGCTGAGGCCGTACCGATCGATGAGGTCAGCAGCGGCCCGGCAGGCTTCAGCGGATGCCCTGCATCGGTTCCAGGCGGCGGAGAGCTGGGCGGCTGTGGCGTTCCCGTGGTGGTCGCTGCGTCGTGGCGCGGCCCGGTCGAACTCGGCGGCTCGTCGCCGCCAACCGGCAGCGGCTGCAGCATTGAAGGCCCCAAGGATGTGATGCCTTGTCAGGAGCTGCTCGGGCTGGTTGGGGTTCACGTGATCGTCCCGGAGGGCAGGAGCCGCACGAGCCGATGCTCACCGCGGGCTCTGAACCAGGGGCAGCCGTCCGAGTGATGCACCTCGATGTGTGCGAGGCGTCCGGGCTCCCACCGGCGGATCCTGACGTCGCTGTCGCAGTCGGGGCAGCGGGCTGCGCGTCTGGCGTCTTGTCGAGCAATCCGTACGGTTCCGCTGCGCCTCCGGTTGCTCATCGCGGATCCTCGACGGGCTCGAGGCAAACAGGTTCGGTGCCCAAGCACGTGACGCATTCGGTCCAGACCACGAGGACACAACCGACCCGGTCAGCGAGGATCCGCTTCGAGCTGGTCATAGTGCCCCCGCAGACGTCGCACCGTGCTGGGACAGGTGGATTGGGCAGGTCGACGGTTGGCGCCGGCGGCGCACACCCGCGGCAGCTCAGGAGGTCGCCATGTGTGGTTGGCGTCCAGACCGACACGGCGGGGGCGTCTGGGCGGAGATGCGCGCAGGGGCGGAGAGTTGTCCCGGAGGCGAGCTCACGGAACCGTGCGACGATCTGCGCGGCTCCGGGGTGGCCGGCGGGTGCACGTATCCCGGAGCGTTCGAGGAGCTCCTCGGCTTCCTCAGCGGCACCGGCGGCCTGGTCGTGGACGAACCGCTCGAAGAGTCCAGTCACGGCGCGCTCCTGACGGCCAAGAGGTTGACGACGGCCGGGGAGGTCGTCGTGTGGCTGTTGGGGGAGTGGCGGGTTTATCATCGGGTGGGATCACACCTTCTCGGCTGTGGCGGCGGAGGAGTCGACAGTGGCCAGGTCTACGGATCTGGCCACTGGTCTGTCCGGCTGGGGTTAGCACCTCCCAGGAGCTCAAGCAGCGCAAGCCGCGGGACATAAAGTCGGGCTCCCACCCGCACACACGGGAGCTGACCCCGTTCACAGGCGCGCCGGATCGTGCGCTCGTCGGGGCGCTTGCCCTCGATGTCCTCGAGGACGGCCGCTGTCTGGGTGATGGTCAGGACCGTCGCCTGGCTGTCGCGGAGGGCGGCGAGGCTCATGCCGAGACCTCGGCATCCTCGACGGGGAAGAGCTCCGCGACGGAGACACCTAGCCGACGCGCGATGAGCACCTTCGCCTGGGGGCTGAATATTCGTTCGCCTCGTTCGGCACGGCTGAACATCGCGGTCGAGAATCCCGTGAGGCCGGCGCAGTCGGTAAGTGAGAATCCCGCTGCCTCACGCCACTCCCTGAGGGGACTTTTTGCCTGTACCGCTGTCACTGGTATCTCCTGCCGGTATGGTCTTGCCTAGGAGGTTGACACCATCCTGCCGGACGTGAGAGCCTAGTCACTAGGCAGACGCCCTACACGTTTGCTTCCTACCTTCGGGAGAGCCGAGTGAGGTACCTGTTCCACCAGAAGATCCCGACGAGCGATGAGGACTTCGCGATGGTGGGGCTTGTGAAAATGCCCAAAGAATTCGGCGCCTCGCTGGTCGAGAACGACGATGGGGAGCCTGACGTCCGATTTTGGTTCGAGGTGCGCGATGGAGCGCCGCGTTGTGTCCAGGTGACTGTCACAGCCACCGAAGGCGGTCATGAGGTTCGTTGCTCGGGTCTGGCTGGGATCCGGGTCCAGGACGTTTTAGACAGGACCATCAAGGTGCTCATCGGTGGTAGACCAATCGTGGGAGACGGCACGGTCGATTGGCAGCGGCTGTATCCCTCAGAGGCCGAGGAGCATCGGGCTGTACGTGAGGCGCAGAGAGCCCGCACGGTGAAGATTTCCGACGATCTGCTTCGTGAGGTCGTTCGCGTCTACCGGGCGAACCTAGAAGGCGCCCCAACCGTGGCGGTCGCGGAACACTTCGGAAAGAAGACGCGCACAGCCCGGCTGTACCTGCAGGCTGCGCGAGAGCGAACCGATCCCGATACGGGTCAAAAGTTCCTAGGTAAACCAATCAAGGGCAAAGCAGGAGAGCAGTGACTAAGCCGCGGCGCCGGCAGGCCGGTGAGGGTGGGATCAGCCAGTACGACACGAAGGCCGGCCCGCGATACCTGATCAAGTACACGATCGTCAACGACGACGGATCCAAGAAAGTCGTCCTGCGGCGCCGCGACAAGGACGGGCAGCCGTTCCTCGACCGGAAGGCCGCTGCCGCGGCGCTCGGCGACATCAACGCCGAGATCCGTAAGGGCAGCCACGTCGTGTCGAACAAGGTCACGGTGGGGGAGTACCTGGCAGAGTGGCTCGACGGGCTCCGCAAGGAACCCAGCACGGTGTCCAGCTACCGCAAGAACGTCCGCCTACACCTCACCCCTCACATCGGGGCTCTGCGGCTCGAGCAGCTCACCGGGACGCGTCTGACGAAGCTGTACCGCCAGCTCGAGACGTCCGGCCGCGTCGACGGCCAAGGAGGTCTATCGCCCCGGACGGTCCGGTACGTGCACACGATCGTGCACTCTGCTCTCGGCGCTGCCGTACGCACCGGGCTCCTGGCGCGCAACCCTGCCGACAAGGCTGACCCGCCGTCGGCGAAGTCTGCGGCGTCGCCCGAGATGCGCTACTGGTCCGCTGAGGAGCTTCGGGGATTCCTGGACTGGTCAGCGGCCCGTGACGACGAGCTGCACGTCGCCTGGCTGCTGCTGGCCATGACGGGCATGCGCCGCGGCGAGGCACTGAGCCTCCGCTGGTCGGACGTCGACTGGAATGCGGGACGGGTCAGTGTGCAGCGTGCGCTGTCGCTGATCCGTAACAAGGGCGAGGGGGAGCAACTGCTCATAGGGCCGCCGAAGGCTGGCCGGCCGCGGGTCGTCGACCTGGATCCCGGGACGGTTGCGGCACTCAAGGCTCACCGGGCCGCCCGTGGCGCGATTGCCCTCTCGCTGGCCCGTGACGACGCCTATGTGCTCGGCAACCTGGACGGGTCACCACGTCACCCTGAGCGGTTCTCGCGGTCATTCACGACCTGTGTGGCAGCCGCAAGGAGAGACCGCGGTGAGGACACGCTGCCGGCGATCCGGTTGCACGACGTGCGGCACACCCACGCCAGTCTGCTGCTCCGCGCCGGGACACCCGTCAAGGTTGTCTCCGAACGTCTCGGGCATGCTAACCCGACAATCACGTTGGGCACCTACGCCCACGTCATGCCGGGCATGCAACGCGAAGCGGCTGACCGATTTGCAGCACTACTGCAAGGGGGTGCGTGACCGTGGTCATCCTGGACGTCATCTCGACGCTCGGCGTACTTGCGGCCGCGATCCTGGCTGCCTTCACCATCATGCAGGCCAAGAGACAGGCTGCCGAATCCCAGCGTGCTCTTCTTCTAGAGCGTCGTGTGAACTTCGAGTTGGGAGTGCTGGCTCGCCTGCAAGAGCAGATATTCAAGCCCAAGAGCGATTCGGGAGTGGAGGCGGTGGCCAAGGGCTTGGCGGCCCTCCTACCCTACGAGTTGATCCCAACAACTCACGCATCATATGGCCTGAGGACGACGCAGGAAGTTGCGCAGGAGTCGTTTG
The DNA here is from genome assembly GCA_033850885.1 of Nocardioidaceae bacterium. Taxonomy (GTDB): domain Bacteria; phylum Actinomycetota; class Actinomycetes; order Propionibacteriales; family Nocardioidaceae; genus JAWWPG01. The sequence continues at coordinate 4,829 of JAWWPG010000007.1, read as the reverse complement.
CAAAAACGGGCAACTCGGGGGTGCCACTTCGTAACGTCAATGAAGGCGAGGTCAGGCAGGAACTGCTGGACGCGGTGGCCTCCCTCATGGGCGCGAGAGCAGCTCTAAGTATCAGGGAAGTATCAGGGCCGCCGTGGCGGGGCAGTAAAAAATGAGCCTCACGCTGCTGACCTGCGGAAACGTGAGGCTCATCGAGTGTCCGAGGGGGGACTTGAACCCCCATGCCCTAATACGGGCACTAGCACCTCAAGCTAGCGCGTCTACCTATTCCGCCACCCGGACGTGGTTGCTCGCGACGACTCTGCGAGCCAGCCAACTCTAGCAAAGCAGGCCTGTCGACCCGCAACCAGACAAGGCAGGATGGGGTGATGACCACGAGCTACCGGCCAGAGGCTGACGTCACCGAGATCTGCCGGGACCTGATCCGGATCGACACCACCAACTACGGCGACGCCTCTGGTCCAGGGGAGCGCCTCGCGGCTGAGTATGTCGCGGAGAAGCTCGCCGACGTGGGCATCGAGTCCGAGTTCTTCGAACCACAGAAGGGGCGTACGTCGCTGGTGGCCCGCTGGGGGGATCCAGACTCCACCGACAGGCTCTTGGTGCACGGCCACCTGGACGTCGTACCCGCCGCCAAACAGGACTGGAAGGTCGACCCGTTCTCGGGCGAGGTGATGGATGGCTACCTCTGGGGCAGGGGAGCGGTCGACATGAAGGACTTCGATGCCGCCATCCTGTCGGTTGTCAGGGCGCGCGCGAAGGCGCAACGGCCGCCGAGGCGAGCCCTGACCCTGGTCTTCACCGCCGACGAGGAGGCGGGCAGCATCGCCGGCGCGCACCCGATCGTCGACCAGCGGCCCGAGTGGCTCGAAGGCTGCACCGAAGCAGTCGGGGAAGTCGGGGGGTTCTCCACCACCGTCGCGGGCAAGCGGATCTACCTCATCGAGACGGCAGAGAAGGGGATCGCCTGGCTGCGGCTTCGGGCGCAGGGAACGGCCGGGCACGGCTCGATGCGCAACACGGACAACGCCGTCACCGCGGTCGCCGAGGCGGTACTGGCCATCGGCAGGCACGAGTGGCCGATCCGGCTGACGCCGGCGATGGGGGCCCTGCTGGAGGAGGTCGCCAGCCGCACCGGCCATGACGACGTCGAAGCCAACGTCGACGCACTCATCGAGTACTTCGGGCCGGCCGCTCGGATGTTGGCCGCCGTCGTCCGAAACACGGCGAACCCGACGATGCTGTCGTCGGGTTACAAGCACAACGTGATCCCCGGCGAGGCGACGGCCTGCATCGACGGGCGCTTCCTGCCGGGGTACGAGGACGAGTTCTTCGCGACCCTTCGCGAGCTGCTCCCGGACAACGTCAGCTACGAGATCCTGGTCCACGACGTCGCCTTGTCGACCCCGTTCGACGGACCTTTGGTCGAGGCGATGAAGGCGGCCATCCGAACGGAGGAGCCGGACGCCACGATCCTGCCCTTCCTGATGTCCGGCGGCACCGACGCGAAGGCCTGGAGCCAGCTCGGCATCCGTTGCTTCGGCTTCTCCCCGTTGCGGCTACCGGATGATCTGGACTTCACGGCCCTCTTCCACGGCGTCGACGAGCGAGTGCCCGTCGACGCCCTCGACTTCTCGGCGCGGGTCTTCGACCGATTCCTGGACCTGGCCTAGGATCGGCCCCTGCCCGGCTCAGACCATCGGTTGCGAGTCGGAGAACATCTGGCGCCGGACCCTGATGATCCGGCGGCGAAGCTCCACCCTGCGGGTTCCGTCGGCGTACAGCCTCAATCGGGCGAGCTCCCAGCCGCCGTACTCTGCCCGTTCCGTCAGCAACCGGCACACCGCCGCCCGCGAGATCGTGCGCGGCAGCCGGAACCGCTGGAACTCGTACTCCATGCCACCTCCTGCGTCTCGCAACCCTACCCGCGCCGCCGGCTGTCTTCACGCCTCCGGGTAGCCAGTCGGCGGCGCCGAAACATCGTCGAGCGCCGCGCTGATCTCGTCCGGGAGGGTCACGTCCTCAACGGCGAGCGACGTCTCGAGCTGCTCCGCCGTGCGGGCGCCCACGATCGGCGCGGTGACGCCAGGCTGGTCCCGCACCCACGCCAGCGCAACCTGGGCGGGGGACAGGTCCAGCCCGTCCGCCGCCCGGCACACGGCCTCCACGATCTGGGCGCCTCGAGGGGTGAGGTGCTCACCGACATACCTTTCGTACGTCGACGACGCCGCCCGGGAGTCGCCAGGCACGCCCGACCGGTACTTGCCCGTCAGCATGCCGCGGCCTAGCGGCGCCCACGGGAGGATACCGAGGCCGAGCGCCAGGACGGCGGGAACCACCTCACGCTCGATCCCGCGCTGGAGCAGCGAGTACTCCATCTGCGTCGAGGCGATGCGGACCCTGCCGGCGGTCGACCGCTGGAACGTGGCGGCCTGCGCCGTCTGCCATCCCGAGTAGTTCGAGATGCCGACGTACCTGGCCCTTCCGGACGAGACCGCGAGGTCGAGCGCCGACAGGGTCTCGTCGAGCGGGACGTCTTCTGACCACGTGTGCGTCTGCCACAGGTCGACGTACTCGACACCGAGTCTGCGCAGGGACGTGTCGAGGCTGCGGAGAAGCGCTCCGCGCGACACGTCGACGGTCCGCTCAGCGCCGCGTCGGGTGATGCCGGCCTTGGTAGCGAGCACCACCCGGTCGCGGTCCACGACGGTCCCGAGCATGGTGCCGACCAGCTCCTCCGTCAGACCTTCTCCGTAGGAGGCGGCCGTGTCCAGCAGTGTGCCACCGGCATCGACGAAAAGACGCAGCTGTGCGGCCGCCTCGTGCTGGTCCGTGTCCGTCCCCCACGTCATCGTGCCCAGCCCCAGCCGTGACACCCTCAGCCCGGTCGCGCCGAGGAAGCGATGCAGCATGGCCACGACCCTAATGCACCTTCTGGCCACTGGACCCGCCGTCCTTGTCGCTATGGTCAGGCTGTGAAACTCGGTCTCAACCTGGGCTACATCCTCGGAAGCGTCGTCGCGGACTACGTCACGCTGGCGAGGGCCGCCGAGGCGTTCGGGTACGACGTGCTGTGGGCCGCGGAGGCCTACGGGTCGGACTCGCCCACGCTCCTCAGCTACCTCGCCGCCAAGACCGAGCGCATCGGCATCGGCGCCGCGGTCATGCAGATCCCGGCCCGGACACCGGCGATGACGGCGATGACCGCGGCCTCGCTCGACCTGCTGAGCGGCGGACGCTTCCGGCTCGGCCTCGGGGTGTCGGGTCCGCAGGTGTCGGAGGGCTGGCACGGTGTCCGCTTCGCTCGCCCCCTCGAGCGCACCCGCGAGTACGTCGACATCGTGACGATGGCGCTGCGCCGCGAGACGGTGCGCTACGACGGCGACTTCTTCACGTTGCCGCTTCCCGACGGCCCCGGGAAGGCGCTCAAGCTCGCCGTCCACCCCGCGCGCGAACGAGTGCCGATCTACCTTGCAGCAGTCGGACCCCGGAACCTCGAGCTCGCCGGCGAGATCGCCGATGGCTGGCTGGCGATCTTCTTCTCGCCCGAGCACGCCGACGACCTGCTGGCACCCGTCCGGACCGGGCGCCGGCAGGCCGGCCGCGATGGGGCGGCATTCGACGTTTCCGCCACGGTCCCGGTTTCCCTCGGCGACGACCTCGACGCCTGTGCGCAGCCGATCCGGGGGTATACAGCCCTCTACGTCGGCGGCATGGGCAGCCGGGAGCAGAACTTCTACAACGCCTTGGCGCGCCGGATGGGGTATGAACGGGCGGCTCAGGAGGTGCAGGACCTGTTCCTCGCCCGGGATCACCGCGCGGCGATGGCCGCCGTACCCTTCGAGCTCATCGACCGGACGAGCATCCTGGGCCCCCCCGAGCGGGTCGTCGAGAGGCTCCAGGCGTTCGCCGCAGCCGGCGTCACGACCCTCAACGTGTCGCTCTTCGACGCCGACCTCGCGAAACGCGTCGACACCCTTCGCAGGGTGGCTCACGCACTCGAGGCAGCCGGGCTAGCAGACTGAGCGCGTGGACTTTCTTCAAGCGCTGATCCTCGGGGTCGTCGAGGGTCTCACCGAGTTCCTGCCCGTCTCGAGCACTGGTCATCTCACGATCGTCGAGAACCTGCTCGGGCTCGACATCAACAACGACACGGTGACCGCGTTCACCGCGGTCATCCAGATGGGCGCGATCGCGGCGGTCATCGTGTACTTCCGCCAGGACATCTGGCGGATCATCGCGACCTGGGCGCGTGGCATCGTCAAGCCTGAGGTGCGGGGCAGCTTCGACTACCGGATGGGCTGGTACGTCATCGTCGGCTCCATCCCGGTCGCCGTTGTGGGGCTCTTGGGCAGGCACCTCGTCACCGGGCCGCTGCGGAACCTGTGGTGGGTCGGCGGAGCCCTGATCGCCTGGAGCGTCGTGATGGTGGCGGCTGAGCGGATGGGTCGGCAGGACCGTCACGAGCACGACCTGACGATGAGGGACGCCCTGATCATCGGCCTGGTCCAGTGCATCTCGCTGATACCGGGTGTGTCGCGGTCGGGTGCGACCATCTCGGCCGGGCTGTTCACCGGCCTCGACCGGGTCACCGCCACCCGCATGTCCTTCTTCTTGTCGATCCCCGCTCTGCTCGCGGCCGGTCTGTTCGAGCTGCCCAGTGCGCTCGGGGGCGACATCTCCCTCGCCACGACCCTCGTGGCCACCGTGGTCAGCTTCGTCGTGGCGTACGCCGCGGTCGCCTGGCTGCTGCAGTTCGTCGCGCACCACCCGATCACGTGGTTCGTCGGCTACCGGGTGGCGCTCGGAGTGGTGGTGCTGGCCCTGCT
>JAWWPG010000054.1:0-15151 GCA_033850885.1 Nocardioidaceae bacterium | reverse complement strand
CACCACCCAAACACACCTCACGCCACCCAGATCTGGGTGGCGTGAGGGCAACCTGGGTGGTGCACCACCCAAACGCGGAGCGGAGCGGCACCTTCGGGCGCGGGGTGGGTGGCGTGAGGGCAACCTGGGTGGTGCACCACCCAAACGCGGAGCGGAGCGGCACCTTCGGGCGCAGGCGTACAGCCCTAGCGGAGGAAAAGGTTCAGCGGGTCGCAGCCCGCGAGGCGATGGCAGACTTCTTGTTGGCCGCCTGGTTGGGGTGGATCACGCCGGCGGATGCGGCCTTGTCGAGCTTGCGGCTGGCCGACCTGGCGAGCTCCTGCGCCTGCTCGGTCTCGCCTGCCTCGACGGCTTCGTGGAAGCGCCTGATCGACGTCTTGAGCGCAGACTTGACCGACTTGTTGCGCTCGTGCGCCGCTTCGTTCTGCTTGTTGCGCTTGATCTGGGACTTGATGTTCGCCACGAGGTAACTGCTTCTTTCACCGATGGTCTGGCCGGACGCGTCGTACCTGGCGGAGACGCGACCGCCAAGATTACCAGCGAGCCGACGACCCGGCCAAATCTCAGGTGAGCGTCAGCGAGTGGTGTTCATAGGTCTGCACGACAGCCATGCCGACATGCTCGTAGAGCCCGAGTGCCCCCGTCCTCGAGTCGGTGTTGAGCCGCGACGCGCTCGCCCCATGCATTCGTGCCCGAGCGAAGGCGGCGACCAGGAGAGCCCGCCCGAGGCCTTGGCCGCGAGCCTCGCGGCGCACGGCTATCTGGTCAACCCAGCCTTCACCGTCGTTGGCGGTCACCTTGCAGGCGCCGACGATGTGCTCGGCACCGCCGACGTCCTGCGCGACCACGATGATCTGCCACGGCTCGAAGTCGGAGCGGTCGAGTGCGTGAACCCGCCAGTCATCGAAGGTCTGCGGCTGCCGGTTGGGCCACTCGTTGAAGGCGTCCTCGAACGTCTGGTACACCTCGCGGCTGTCCCGCTCCGGGTCGAAGTCGCACAGCCGGTAGGCGCTCGGAAGCGGCGCATCGTCGATGGTGGCCCCCGCGGGCAGCTCGAGGACCCATGAGGTCCACAACAGCTCGCAGCCGAAGCTCTTGAGGAGCCCCAACGCCGCGCGATTCGTCACCGGGACGGTCTGCCCGACGCGTGCGTATCCCAGGTCCCGCCCCCTCTCGAGTCCCCAACCGAAGAGGGTCTTCCCGATGCCACGACCCCGGTGAGCCGGGTGGACAGACGCCTCGAGCCGGTTCCGGTGGATCTCGCCATAGCCGACCAGCAGGCCGTTCTCGAAGTAGCCGATGCTCTGCGACGCAAGGTCGAACGAAGGTCGCGACCAGTCGCCCCGGATGTCCTCGAGCTCGACCATCGCGTGCCCGGAGTCGGCGATCTCCGCATCGCGGGTGAGCTCGAAGACTGCCTGGGCGTCGCTGAAGGTCAAGGGGCGAGCGGTGACCGATGGGGAAGGCCCCGTGACGTGCGACATGGCAGAACCTAACCTTGCGGGCGTCGCCCTGTCACGGCAATTTCGACAGCGCGTCGCTTCCACCACCGTCGGCAGCCCACGCTCGGCGGCTGTGCGAGGGTGTCGGCATGACAGCTCCCCAAGGGACTTCGCGCGAGGCGGTCGAGATCGCCCTCGCCAGGATCGATGACATCGACCCGCTCATCGCCAGCGTCTGCACCCTCAACCCCGCAGCGCTCGACCATGCGACGGCGCTCGACAGGGAGGCGGCCGCCGGACGGTTGCGAAGTCCTTTGCACGGAAGGCCGATCCTCGTCAAGGACAACGTCGACACCGCCGACATGCTGACCACCGCCGGCTCGCTGGCATTGGCCCAGTGTCCTCCCGATGCCGATGCACCCTTGGTACGGCGACTGCGCGCCGCCGGCATGGTGCTGCTCGGCAAGACGAACCTGAGCGAGTGGGCGAATCTGCGTGACGAGGCCTCGACCTCGGGGTGGAGCGCCTATGGAGGGTTGACTCGAAACCCATACGGGCTCAACAGGTCGTCGGGTGGCTCGAGCTCGGGCAGTGGCGCAGCGGTTGCGGCCCGGCTGGCGCCGTACGCGATCGGCACGGAGACGGACGGCTCCATCACCTGCCCAGCCGCGTTCAACGGGTGTGTCGGGATCAAGCCGACCGTCGGTCTGATACCCGGTCAGGGCATCGTGCCGATCTCGAAGTCACAAGACACTGCCGGACCGCTCGCGCCCACCGTGCGCGAGGCTGCGAGGGTGCTCACCGTCTTGGCCGGCAACGACAAGGACTATGCGGCACACGCGGTGCCGGAACGCCTGGTGGGCAAGAGGATCGGGCTTCCTCGACGGGACTTCTGGGGGTACAGCGTGGGTGCTGATGCAGCGGCAGAGCGGGCGGTCGAGCTGCTGGCCGGTGAGGGCGCCACCATCGTTGACAACACCGATCTCACCTCGATGGTTGACTACGCCTTCGACGACGAGATGCTTGTCCTGCTGTCAGAGATGAACGCCGGGATGGCGGACTATCTGGCGACCAGGCCCCAAGGCACGCCTAGAACCCTGGCCGACCTGGTGGAGTTCAACCGCCAGCACGCCGAGACAGAGCTGCGCTACTTCGGGCAGTCGTTCTTCGAGAAGGCGCTCGATTCGCCGCCGCTGGACTCGCCCGAGTACTTAGCCGCACGCGCCGCCTGTCTGGCCCACGGCCGGGACGACGGCATCGATGCCGTCCTACGGGAACACGACCTCGACGCCTTGCTGTCCCCGGCCTACAACCCGGCCACCCCGATCGACCTCGTCAACGCCGAGCACAACTGGGGCTCGTGCACCCAGCCGTCGGCGATGGCCGGCTACCCGCTGCTGACGGTGCCCGCCGCTCTCGTCCACGGGCTTCCGGTCGCCGTGACGTTCTGGGGTACGGCGGGAAGCGAGGCCACCTTGGTCGAGCTCGCCGCCGGCTACGAGGCGTTGCGCGACGCCGGCGACGGGCCGTTGCCGGAGCCGACATACCCACAGTTCGTCTGACGCACCGGATCCGGAGGTGCCAAGATGACCAACGTCCGACCGCCGCTGCGCATCGAGCCGCTGAGGAGCGACCGCCTCGACCTGACGCCCCTCGACCCTGCCGCCGACGCCCCCGACCTGCACGAGATGCTCGCCGACCCCGAGGTGCACCGCTACGACAACGACGCCCACGCATCGGAGACGATCCAGGAGACGGAGTCGCGGCTACGGCTACAGGTGGTGGCAAACGGCGGCGCCACCTGGGCGATCCGCCTTCGCGGCGGTCCGGCGATCGGCACCATCGGCGTGTTCGCCGACCAGGGCACGCGCATCCGCGGGGTGGGCTGGAGCCTCGCATCGCCGTACTGGCAGCGCGGCTTCACGTCCGAAGCCGCCAGGGTCGTGGTGCCGTACCTGCTCGGCCAGGACGGCGTGGACGGGCTGGAGGCCTGGGTCGACTCACGCAACCACGCCTCGATCGGGGTCGCGCAGGCGGCCGGGATGACCGAGCGCGGACGGCTGCCGAGGGTGTACGCCGACCATGCCGCACAGACGGTCGTGATGGCGCGCGCGGCTCGGCCTCGTGACCCGGAGGTGTTCGGGATCTTCTCAACCCTGCGTGTCACGGATCTCGAGTCGACGCTGAGTCTGCTGACCGGGCTGCTCGAGCTTCATGTGGCGTGGGCGTACCCCGATCCGCCGACGGTCGCGTTTCTCGCCGTCGCCCCATGGTCGGGCAGTCCCGGGTTCCAGATCGAGCAGGCCCCGGGTGCCACGGTGCAGCCGCAGCGGATGTCGTTCGACGTCGGGATCACGGTTGACGAGGTCGGCGCCCGGGTCCGAGCGGCCGGGCTCGAGGTTGTGGAACCACCGCGCGACCAACCGTGGGTCCGGCGTGAGATGACCTTCCAGCTCCCGGACGGGCACCTGATCGGCGTCAGCGGACCGCCGATGCCCCGGGAGTGAATCTCGGACAGACTTCAGACATGGCCGAGCGCATGATGGGTGTGGAAGAGGAGCTGCTCCTCGTCGACCCCGAGTCCGGAGCACTGCGAGCACTGGCGAGCGCAGCCCTCACAGCGCACCGCCAACGCGTGGGAGCCGTGGCCGAGGACAGCGGCTTCGGCGCTGAGTCCGGGATGGAGGAGGAGCTCTTCAGGCAGCAGGTCGAGACCGGTACGGCGCCCTGCCGCACCGCCGAGGAGCTCGGACGCGACCTGGCGAGCTGCCGTCGGGAGGCCGCCGGGTCGGCTGCCCAAGCTGGCGCCGCCCTCGTCGCGGTGGGCACCCCGGTGCTGCCGAAGGGCGACGAGGAGCAGGTCACCGCGAAGGATCGCTATGAGCGCATCGTCAACGAGTTCGGCGAGATCAGCCGGCAAGGCTCGGTGTGCGGAATGCACGTGCATGTCGACGTGGCCGACGACGACGAAGGAGTCCGCGTCATCGACGGACTTCGGCCGTGGCTCCCGGTGCTTCGAGCCATCAGCGTCAACTCGCCGTACTGGCGCGGCATGGACACGGGCTACGCGAGCTGGCGGTCCGTCGTCTGGGGTCGTTGGCCGACGGCCGGACCGTCCGACCTGTTCCGGGACCCGGCGGGATACCGGGCCGCCAGCGAGGCGCTTGTCCGCAGCGGTGCCGCCCTCGACCTCGGGATGCTCTACTTCGACGCCCGGATGTCGATCAGCTACCCGACCGTGGAGGTCAGGGTCTTCGACGTGACGACCGAGCTGGATGACGTCGTGCTGCTCGCCCTGCTCACGCGCGCGCTCGTCAGCACGATCGCGTCAGCGTCCTCGCAGGGCAGCGCTCCCGTCGGGGAGTGGCGACTCGAGATGCTGCGAGCGGCTCATTGGAGAGCGTCCCGCGACGGAGTCGCCGGCGAGCTGCTGGACCCACGTGACGGGGACCGCCGACCCGCCCGCACCGTGGTAGAGGCATTGATCGAGTACGTTCGTCCGGCGCTGGAGGAGACCGGCGACGTCGCGCCGGTCGCCGATCGCCTCGAGCGCCTCCTCGCCCGCGGCACCGGAGCCAGCCGGCAGCGGGCCGCATTCGAGCGCGGTGGCCTGGACGAGGTCGTCGCCGATCTGCGCCGCCGGTTCGAGGCCTCCTACCGTTGAGCCGTCGCAAACTTGCCGTTGAGCCGTCGCAAAGTTGCGACGTCGTCAGAGCTCAAGTCGACGCCGAACACCCTGCAGGCAAGCGGATCCCAGCTGTCGGCCGAAGACACGGAGATTGGGCAGTGCTGGTGGAGCAGGATGGATGGCGGTCATCAGCAGATGGCATCCGATGCCCGCGATGAAGCCGGTCACATCCGTCTCCTCCTCTGGGCTGAGGCCGATGGTCGCGACAATCTCGTCGAACTCGCTTGACTCCACCCACTCGAGAGCGAACACCACCGCGTCCCCCCAACGCGGGCCGCGCCGGGACCTGCCCCAGTCGAGCAGGACGGGCTGACCATCGCGATGCCGGATCAGGATGTTGTCATGCCTGATATCCCAATGACAGAAAGTCTCGTCGTGTTGATGGTCCAGACATCTTCGGCACAGGTCGACGAGGGAGGGAAGCTCGGTGACAGCCCACCGGGGGAGGCCAGCCAGCTCGGCGGGGGCGGCGGCCCTCATCGTCTCGAGGTACTTGGCGATGCCGCGACGGCTCGAATCCCCCGGCAGGCCGGCAGGGATCGGCGTGAGCTCATCCGTCTGGTGTCGCACCGCCTCGAACACGGCATCCCGGTCGAGCCGGGAGCCCCAGTCCGGGTGGCTGCCGTTGATGTCCTCGAGCGCGATGGCGACCCAGTCGCCGTCGTCGTAGGTCGCCAGCGTGCCGGCCCGGTACGGCGCCGGCGGCAACGCCCTGAGTACGGCGACCTCGTGGCGGAAGTGCCCCGGCGTGTCGGGGTTGATCTCGCCGCCTACCGCCTTCACGAACGCCCTTCGCCCATTCGCCGCGCGAAGGCTGACCGCGACCGCGGGCGACATCCCGCCGGTCCGAGGTTGGATGGTGACAACGGGGGCGCCAAGAGTCTCCTCGACCCACGCCCTGACCTGGAACGGCGCCGAGGCGTAGTCCGTTCGCACTCCGACGAGCCGCTTGGCTCCGGACGCACCCCTGCCGTCCGTGGCTTCGTCCGGACCGGTCACGTGTGACGACCGCGCGGCGGGTACGACGAACCCGAGGCGCGCCGTCCACGGTTGCTGAGTCGTTCCAGCAGCCACTCCTGCGTCACGTCCGCATACCAATGCTGGTGGTCGCGCAGGTGAGGAGAGTGTGGTGGCACGGCCTCGGTCTTGGCGATTCCCCAGTACGACCACAGCAGAGCGAGGAGTACGTCGATAGCGTGCGGGTCGACGCCGCGGCTCAACACGTGGTCGTCGAGGATCGGGTCCACGTCGAGCCGGTCGCCCCGAGCAGAGAGCAGGATGCAGACCAGGTCGATCCACGGGGCGCCGATGGCCGGGAAGTTCCAGTCGACGAACCACACGTGGCCTGTGTCGGAGATCAGCACATTGTCGTCCCGCAGGTCCATGTGCACCATGCTGTCGCCAGCCATGAGAGTGTCCGCCTCGGCACACAGCCCCTCGACGACGTCGAGCTGCTCGGTGTCGCCCTCGAGCTCGCGGCTCCTCCCCAGTCGGTCGCCGAAGTCCACGACCAGCTCGTCGTACACGGTCCCGAGACCGAGCTGTGCGGGCGGGCAGGCCATCGCCGGGGCCACCTGGGCGAGCCTGTCGACGACCAGCAGCAGCTCGTGGAGCCGCCATGGCCGCCGAGGTGGCCGCCCAGCGACGTACTCGAGTCCGAGGAGTACCCATCGCTCACCGTCAAGGTCGAGCTCGCGCTCCCAAAGCAGTAGTGGTGCACCAACGGCCGGCCCCAGCAGGCTGAGCTTGCGCCCCTCCTCGCGGTAGGCATCGCTGAGCGCCCAGCCGTGCAACCGGTCATCGACACTCGATGCGGCTTTGACGAACAGGTCCCGCCCGTCGGCGAGCCGGACTCGCGAGGCGAAGCCGGGCGTGAACCCGGTCCCAGCCGACCAGGTCTGAGTCACCGTTGACCCGGCGGCTGCCTCGACCTGCGCGCGTACGGCGACCGGCAGCTGGTCCCAGGACGGACGCCGAGCCGTCTGTCGGACCGGGATCGCGACCCCGTCCCGGGTGAAGACCGTATCGCGGTGCCAGGGCGCCACGTCGTCGCTCGAGGCTGTCGGAGGCAACGCGACCATGTCACATCCTGACCCGGGACCGGTCGGTGGTCCAACGGAATTCGACTGGTTCGGCGGGAGTGGGCGAGATGACGACTGCTGGCATCTCGACGAGGAGTTTGCGGTCCAGGTCAGGTTCTGCCATCCGGGGCCACCGTGAGGTCCGTGGGATGATGGAGGTGGCGCTGGTACGACGTACCGGCGCCGAGTACGTACCCCGCGACCGAAAGCGATCCGTGCCCAAGCAGCTTGCATCGGCACCGGTACCCGGTGAGACCGATCCGGCGATCATCCGAAACTTCTCGATCATCGCCCACATCGACCACGGCAAGTCGACCCTTGCCGACCGGATGCTGCAGCTGACCGGGGTGGTCGAGGGACGCGCCATGCGGGCGCAGTACCTCGACCGGATGGACATCGAGCGCGAGCGAGGCATCACGATCAAGAGCCAGGCGGTGCGGCTGCCCTGGACGGCCACCGCGGGCGAACAGGCCGGCAAGCAGTTCGTGCTCAACATGATCGACACCCCCGGGCACGTCGACTTCACGTACGAGGTCAGCCGGTCGCTCGAGGCGTGTGACGGCGCGGTGCTGCTGGTCGATGCGGCACAGGGCATCGAGGCCCAGACGCTTGCGAACCTCTACCTGGCGCTCGACGCCGACCTCCACATCATCCCGGTGCTCAACAAGATCGACCTACCGAGCGCCCAGCCCGACAGGTACGCCGCGGAGCTCGCGCACATCATCGGCTGCGATCCGGACGACGTCTTCCGGGTGTCCGCCAAGACCGGCGAGGGGGTCGAGACGTTGCTCAACGAGATCGTGCACACCGTGCCCGCCCCCAAGGGCAACGCCGCCGCGCCGCCGCGGGCGCTGATCTTCGACTCGGTCTACGACACGTACCGCGGCGTGGTGACGTACGTGCGGGTCGTCGACGGCCGCCTCTCGCACCGGGACCGGATCAAGATGATGTCGACCGGGGCCGTCCACGAGATGCTCGAGGTCGGGGTGATATCGCCCGATCCGGTCCGCGCGGACCACCTCGGTGTCGGCGAGGTCGGCTACCTGATCACCGGCGTCAAGGAGGTCCGCCAGTCACGGGTCGGCGACACGGTGACGGCCGCGGTCCACGGCGCGACGGAGCCGCTCAGCGGCTACCGCCATCCCAACCCGATGGTCTACTCGGGGCTCTACCCGATCGACGGTGACGACTACCCGACGCTGCGCGACGCCCTCGACAAGCTGCAGCTCAACGATGCGGCCCTGGCCTACGAGCCCGAGACGTCGGGCGCCCTCGGCTTCGGCTTCCGCTGCGGCTTCCTCGGCCTGCTCCACATGGAGATCGTCCGGGAGCGGCTCGAACGCGAGTTCAACCTCGACCTCATCTCTACGGCGCCCAACGTCGTCTACCGAGTCGTCATGGAAGACGGGTCGCAGGTCATCGTCACCAACCCCAGCGAATACCCGGGCGAGGGCAAGATCGCCGAGGTCTTCGAGCCGATGGTCCGAGCCACCATCTTGGCGCCGTCCGACTACATCGGCGTGATCATGGACCTCTGCCAGGGGCGCCGGGGCGCCTTGGAGGGGATGGAGTACATCTCGGCGGACCGGGTCGAGCTACGCTACACGCTGCCGCTCGCCGAGATCGTGTTCGACTTCTTCGATGCGCTCAAGTCACGGACCAAGGGGTATGCCTCGCTCGACTACGACCCGACCGGCGAGCAACCCGCGGACCTGGTGAAGGTCGACGTACTCCTGCATGGCGAGCCGGTCGACGCGTTCTCTGCGATCGTCCACCGCGACGCTGCATACGCGTACGGCGTCGGGTTGACCTTGAAGCTCAAGGAGCTCATCCCGCGCCAGCAGTTCGAGGTGCCCATCCAGGCGGCGATCGGGGCCCGGGTGATCGCCCGGGAGACCATCCGGGCGATGCGCAAGGACGTCCTCGCGAAGTGCTACGGCGGGGACATCACCCGCAAGCGCAAGCTTCTCGAGAAACAGAAGGAGGGCAAGAAGCGGATGAAGATGGTGGGCCGTGTCGAGGTGCCGCAAGAAGCCTTCATCTCCGCGCTGAACACGTCCGAGCCCACCGAGAAGTCGAAGCGCTAGCCGTGATCCCCCCTGCCGGCAATTGCGGGAAAGTGCACCTCGCGAGGGGCCCGGAAAGGTGAACTTTCCCGCAATTCGCGGGGAGGTGGACATCCCGGCGAAGCTGCTCGCATTCGCTGACCGGAGCGACGCATGGTCGGCCTGGCTCGACAGGTTGCCGGGCCTCGCGCGCGGGATCCTCGACGAGTGGGGCCTGAGCGTCGACGGGCCGGCCATGCATGGCGAGTGCGCGCTCGTCGTACCGGTTCGAGATCAAGACGGCACGGCCGCCGTCCTCAAGGTCGGTTGGCCCCACGAGGAGGCCGACGAGGAGCACCTGGCCCTGCGTCTCTGGGCGGGCAACGGCGCCGTACGGCTCATGCGGGCTGACCCACATCGGTCCGCCATGCTGATGGAGCGACTCGACACCACCGACCTCACGACGGTCCCGATCGACGAGGCCATCGAGGTCGTCACCGGGCTGTACCCGCGGCTGCATGTCCCCGCCTCGCCCCAGTTCCGCACCCTGTCGTCGCTGTGCGACCGCTGGAACGAGCGCATGTGTGCCCTGCCCAAGACGGCTGGCCTGCCTCCCCGGTACGTCGACCGGGCGGCTGGATTGTTGCGGGACCTGGCCGCGGACCCGCAAACGGACGGGAGGCTCATCCATACAGACCTGCACTTCTTCAACGTCCTTCGTGGCGACCGCGAGCCCTGGCTGGTGATCGACCCGAAGCCGCTGTCCGGCGACCCGGTCTACGAGCTGAGCCCCCTGCTGTGGAACCGCTGGGAGGAGATCGTCGACTCCGGCTCGGCGCGCAACGCGATCCGGAACCGCTTCTTCAGTATCGTCGATGCCGCCGGCTTCGACGAGCAACGCGCGAAGGACTGGGTGGTGGTGCGGATGATGGTCAACATCATGTGGGAGATCGAGGACCCGTCACCGCCCTCGGACAACAAGAGCTGGGTCACCGACATGCTCACCATCGCCAAGGCGATGGACGACTAAGCGCCGCGGTCACGTACACTGGAAGATGTTGGTCCGCAGAGTTCTGCCTCGGACCTCGTTTCTTTGTCGGCCACGACGCCCCGCACCGTGCGGGCGCGACGCGCAGGACGACTCTTCAACGTTCGGAGTACCCATGGCGGCCAGCCGCCCCCATCACCACGTTCCTCATGCCCAGCACCGGCCGCACGCCGGCTTACCCACCTTCTCCCAGCTCGGTGTCCCGCAGCCTCTCGTCAACGCGTTGGCGCACGCCGGCATCACTGAGCCCTTCCCGATCCAGACCGCCACGCTGCCTGACTCGCTTGCCGGACGCGACCTGCTCGGCCGGGGTCGCACCGGCTCCGGGAAGACCTATGCTTTCCTGCTCCCGATCCTGGCGCGCCTTTCGGCGAGCCCGGCCCACCGTCGACCCGGCCGTCCGCGGGCCCTCATCCTTGCGCCGACCCGCGAGCTGGCCACCCAGATCAACACAGCGCTGACACCGCTTGCGCAGGCCGTGTCCATGCGCAGCGTCACCGTCTTCGGCGGCGTCAGCGCCCATCACCAGATCAAGGCGCTCAAGGCCGGTGTCGACATCGTCGTCGCATGTCCCGGACGCCTGGCGGACCACGTCCAGCACGGGCACGCGATCCTGGATGCCGTCGAGGTCACCGTGCTCGACGAGGCTGACCATATGGCGGATCTCGGCTTCCTGCCCGTCGTACGTCGGCTGCTCGACAAGACACCGACCAAGGGCCAGCGGATGCTGTTCTCTGCAACGCTCGACGGCGGCGTCGACGTACTCGCCAAGCGGTACCTCACGAACCCGGTGACCCATCAGGTCGACCCGGTGGAGAGCCACGCAACCGAGATGTCCCACCACGTGCTGCACGTGGACCGCGACTCCAAGCTGCCGGTCCTCGTCGACCTGGCGTCCGCTCCCGGGCGCACGCTCGTGTTCACGCGCACTCGGCACGGCGCCAAGCAGCTGGCGAGGAAGCTCACAGCGGCCGGGGTGCCGGCGTTGGAGCTTCATGGGGACCTGTCGCAGGCCATCCGGACGAGGAACCTGTCGGCGTTTGCCGGGGGAGCGTCGTCAACCCTCGTCGCCACGGACATCGCCGCCCGGGGAATCCATGTGGATGACATCAGGCTGGTGATCCACGCAGATCCGCCGGCCGAGCACAAGGCATACCTCCACCGTTCCGGCCGCACCGCACGCGCCGGCGCGACCGGGACCGTTGTCACCCTGATGGTCGACAGCCAAGTTTCCGACGTTCGTACTCTCACCCGCAAGGCGGGGATCAAGCCAACCATCACCCGCCTGCGAACCGGCCATCCTCTCCTCGGGGAGATCGCCCCGGGCGAGCGTGTGCTGGTGGCGCCACTGCCGGTCGGGACCTCGAGGTCGGTGCCTGCGAAGAGCCGCGCCGACCACTACCGCGGCCGGCGCGCGCCGTCGCCGCACCATCCGGCAGCGGCTCCGGTCGGGGGGCGGTCGAAGCCACCCAGAAAGTCCGGCCGGCGCGCCCGAAGGCCTGTTGTTCGATAACCGAGTCATCTACGGTTCCATTCATGGTGGTAGCCGCCGATGTCAGGGCGTTGCTCGAGAGCCGGCCCGAAAGTCTGGGTCAGATGTTCTTCGACCGCGTCCGCGCGACCCCGGACCGGGAGGCGTACAGCTATCCCGTCGGCGACGGCTGGACGTCGGTCACTTGGGAAGAGACCGCTGAGCGGGTACGTCGGATCGCCGCCGGCCTGATCTCTTTGGGCGTCGAACCGGAGCAGCGGGTGGCGATCGCCTCCACCACCCGGTTCGAGTGGATCCTGGCCGACCTGGCGATCATGTCCTCGGGGGCAGCGACCACGACCGTCTACCCGTCGAGCATCCCCGAGGACGTGGCGTTCATCCTTGCCGACTCCGGGTCGCGTGTCGTCTTCGCGGAGGACGTCAACCAGCTGGCCAAGCTGCGCGAGCGGCGAGCAGACCTGCCCGACCTGCAGACCGTCGTGATGTTCGCGGACACCGGCGGCCGGGCGGTCACGAGCGCTGGCGAGGCAGGCGATGGCGACTGGGTGATCACCCTGGCCGAGCTGGAGTCGCGCGGCTCCGAGCTGTTGGCCAGGGAACCGCAGGCCGTCCAGGACCGCGTCGACTCCACGAGGAGCGACCAGCTGGCCACACTGATCTACACATCAGGCACCACCGGCCGTCCGAAGGGCGTCCGGCTGCCGCACTCGGCCTGGACCTACGAGGGAGTCGCCGTTCAGGGTCTCGACATCCTGACCCTTGAGGACGTGCAGTTCCTCTGGCTGCCACTCGCGCACTCGTTCGGGAAGGTGCTGCTCTCGGCGCAGCTCGCCGTCGGCTTCCCGACGGCCGTCGACGGCAGGGTCGACAAGATCATCGACAATCTGGCGGTCGTCCGGCCGACGTTCATGGGAGCCGCTCCCCGCATCTTCGAGAAGGCGTACAGCCGGATCGTGACGGTGACCGCCTCGGAAGGTGGCCTCAGGAAGAAGGTCTTCGACCGTGCCTTCGTCGTGGGCCTCGAGGTCGCGCGGCTTCGCCTTGCGGGCAAGGATGTCCCGCGTCTGCTCGCCGTACAGCACAAGGTCTTCGACAGGCTCGTGTTCGCCAAGATCCGGTCCCGGTTCGGCGGTCGCGTCCGTTTCTTCGTCTCCGGCGCGGCGGCGCTCAACCGTGACATCGCGGAGTGGTTCCACGCCGCCGGCATCCTGATCCTGGAGGGCTACGGTCTCACCGAGACGTCCGCCGGCACCTGCATCAACCTGCCGCACCACTACAAGTTCGGGACCGTCGGTCCGCCGTTCGAGGGCACCGAGTTCCGGGTCGCTGACGACGGAGAGCTGCTCATCAACGGGCCCGGCGTGATGGCCGGATACCACAACAACCAGGCGGCAACCGACGAAGCGCTCGACGGCGGTTGGTTCCACACCGGCGACATCGGCGAGATCGACGCCGATGGCTTCGTTCGGGTCACCGACCGCAAGAAGGACCTGATCAAGACGTCGGCTGGCAAGTACGTCGCACCGCAGGTCATCGAGGCCCACTTCAAGGCGCTGTGCCCGTACGCCAGCCAGTTCGTCGTCTTCGGCAACGAGCGTAACTTCGTCGGCGCCCTCGTCACCCTCGACGCGGACTCGATCGGCGAGTGGGCGGGCCAGCACGGGCTCGCCGGTCGCTCCTACGCCGAAGTCGTCACGTCGGACGCCGCCCGTGCCATGGTGCAGGGGTACGTCGACGAGCTCAACACCCGGCTGAACCGCTGGGAGACCATCAAGAGGTTCAACGTGCTAGAACGTGACCTCTCCGTCGAGGAGGGCGAGATCACGCCGAGCATGAAGGTGAGGCGAAAGGTCGTCGAGGAGCACTACCGCGACCGCCTCGACGCCATGTACCGCTGACGGTCGCGACGGTCCCTGCCGAGGCTGGGCTGGCATGATCGACGGATGCCCTCGACCCCGCCCGTCGGCGACCCGGCTCCCGCGAACGGGGCCCTTCCCGGCACGGCGCTGGCCGGCCTGGGGGCGAAGCCCTTCGGAATCTACGTCCACGTGCCCTTCTGCTCGGTGCGCTGCGGCTACTGCGACTTCAACACCTACACGGCCGTCGAGCTGGGCCCATCGCCCGGCGCGTCGCAGTCGACGTACGCGCAGGCAGCCATCGATGAGATCCGGCTGGCGCGACGGGTGCTGGGGGACCGCGACGTACCCGTCTCCACGGTGTTCTTCGGTGGGGGTACGCCGACGCTGCTGCCGCCGCGTGATCTGTGCGCGGTGGTTGAGGCGGTCCGCGACGAGTTCGGACTCGCGCCTGACGCCGAAGTGACGACGGAGTCCAATCCGGACAGTGTGTCCGCCGCAGACCTGGCCGCACTCCGGGCCGGCGGCATCAATCGGATCTCGTTCGGGATGCAGTCTGCGGTGCCTGCGGTGCTCGCCGTCCTGGACCGAACCCACGACCCCAGCCGGCTGCCAGCCGTCGTGGAGTGGGCGCGAGAGGCGGGATTCGAGCAGGTCAGTCTCGACCTCATATATGGGACGCCCGGCGAGACGCTCGACGACTGGCGTCGCAGCCTCGAGTCGGCGGCCTCCCTGGCCCCCGACCATCTGAGCGGCTATGCCTTGGTGGTCGAACCCGGTACGGCGCTGGCCCGCCGGGTCGCGCGAGGCGAGGTCGAGACCCCGGACGATGACGACCTGGCCGACAAGTACGAGCTCGCCGACGAGCTGCTGGCCGCCAGCGGCCTCGGCTGGTACGAGGTCTCGAACTGGGCGACAACGCCGAAAGCATGGTGCCGCCACAACCTGGGCTACTGGCGCGGCAGTGACTGGTGGGGGGTTGGCCCGGGTGCCCACTCGCATGTGGGCGGGGTGCGGTGGTGGAACGTCAGGCATCCGGCTCCCTACGCGGCTCGCCTCGCGGCGGGCGAGAGCCCTGCCCTGGCTCGCGAGACATTGGACGAGGAGACGAGGCGGCTCGAGCGCGTCCTCCTGGAGACCCGTCTCGTGACGGGTCTGAGCCTCGACGTACTCGATCCTGCCGGAGGTGCGGCAGTGCCCGGTCTCGTCGAGGACGGTCTGGTCGAGGACGGCGGCACAAAGCTGGTGCTCACCAGGCGAGGGCGCCTGCTCGCCGACGCCGTGGTGCGGGCGCTGCTTCCCTGACAGGCTTGGTTTTCGACCCCTCGACTTCTCCGTGAGGATGGTAAGGAACGCTGCGGTGGGGTTGCGGGCGGCAATGTCAAGCGGTGTTAGCAACGGTGTGGGTTTCAGGCTGCGGTGAGCAGCTGGTTGAGTCTGGCTGCTGGGGTTTGGAGGTTCAGGGTGGGGCGGGGCCTCTTGTTGAGGGTGGCGGCGAC
>JAWWPG010000045.1:0-4091 GCA_033850885.1 Nocardioidaceae bacterium | reverse complement strand
GCACGACTCGGTCCAGGTCCCGGCGCCACAATCCGGGTCGGGGCAACGCCACCGGCGGTTGCGCCACACCAGCACCGCTGGGCGCCGGAACGCCGGCAAGTCCACCAGCTCGACCACCGGGCGATCCTTCGCCCACGCCCGGCTGCCACACCCCGAGCAGCCCACCGCGGTGGCCGTCGTCTCGACGTGGACCCGCAACGGCGCACCGGCCTGCTCCTCCACGCCTAGGACGTCGACGTCGGGCAACCCGACCAGCAGCGCGCAAATGCGCGTAGCGTCTGTCTCCACAGGGGCTCTCCAGCATCGATTGGCGTCAAGAACCAACGATTCTGTTGAGCCCCTGTACCGCGCCCGCGGACCTCGCCTACACGGTCACACCCCACTCAAGTCCGACGCGCCGGTTTGGGTCCACCGTGCGAAGCACGGTGACGACAAGTCGATGACAGGCTGCCAGGCAAGGAAAGAGGCCATCTTGCATGGAGCGAAATGGCCTCTGACCTGCTGTTTCGATCGTGGCGGGGGTAGGATTTGAACCTACGACCTTCGGGTTATGAGCCCTTTCAGAGCCGTCCACAGCGTTAAGCCAGATCCGTTTCCGTCGCCCAGATTCGGCCTCTGAGCTGGACTTTTCGAAGTCTACGCACTCCCACCTGGAGGCCGGTCGAAGCAGTCTCGGACGCGTTTGTAGGGCAAAAGTAGGGATGGCGATCGTCATGAACGCGAGGGATCCGCCTGGTAGTCGAGTACCAGTTCGGGCGCATGGAATCCGTCCTCCAGCGAGAACCCGTGCACTTGGCGAACATGGTCCCGGAACCATATGTCGAAGCGCTCGTCGGAGGCTCCGATCACCCCGAACGCGGCCTGGACGTCGTCCGCCTCCATGAAGACGACAGCGACATCGCCCATCGGGGTGGGCTGGATCCAGACCGTCTCGCGTGTGACACCGGCACGGCGACGGGCGTCCTCGAACGCAGCCTTTCGTTCGCCGTGCCAGCACGAGGCCATCGCGTTCCGCTCGACCTCGCTCATGTCCGGCAACAGGGGGGCAACGAATGCGATGGTTGGCATCTCTCGTCCTCTCGTGGGTGATCTGATGACGGCAGTGTCCGCCTGTGCGCTGGACGAGACATCACTCGAACGCGTGAGACTCGGGAGCCTGGACCGTCAGGACGCGGAGGGTGCGCGTCGGGCGACCTCAGTCGCGAGGGCGGCACGGTTCGAAACACCGAGTTTTGCGAACAGGTGACGCAGATGGGTGTTCACCGTGTGGGGTGAGACGTGGAGTTTAGTGGCGACTTCCTTGTTGGTCAGTCCTTCTGCCACAAGTTCGGAGACGCGTCGCTCGGACGCCGTCAGGCTGACCCATCCGTGCGTCGGACGCTGGCGCGGACCGCGTACGCCCCTGCGTACGCCGACGGCGCGCAGTGCGGCTTGGACTCGTCCCGCCCACGCGAGAGCCCCCATCGTCTCGTATCTCTCGACGGCTTCGAGCAACAGCACCTTCGCCTCCTCGGGCCGGCCGGCAGCAACGAGCGCCGCCGCCGCGTCTTCACAGGTCCCGGTGATGTCCAGGACCCGGCCGCCGTCACGAGCAAGCGCTACGGCGTCGAGCAGCAGATCCGCGTTGCCGTCGACCAGACCTCGGCAGCGCAGGGCGGTGCTCTGAACCGTCGGCACCTCAGGTGCTGAGGTGGCGCCGGCCTCCACGAGATCAGCGACTTCTCGCGCGAACTCGGCCTCCCCTCGCGCCAATGCCAGCCTCACGAGCGGCGGCGCGAGCTCGCGGTGGAAGTAGCGATTCGCGAGATCGACGTCACGGATCCAAAAGCGCCGAAGCAGTTCGAGTGCTCGCGGTTCGTCGCCGACGGCTTCAGCGAGGCTCGCAGCGGCCACCGCCACCGATTCTGCGAAGAAACAAGGGTCGTCACTTGTCAGCTCGGTAGCGAACGGTGTCAGGATTTGATCGGCTCGTCGATTGTCGCCCTCTGCGAGCGCGATCGTGGCGAGATGTGCGTTCGCGGGCGCGGCCAGGAGGCGGAGCCCCTGACTTTCCGCCGTTCGCAAACCTTCGATCAGGCCATCTCGCGCCGCGTCCAAGTCGCCGATCAGGAACTGCGCCGTCGCGGCCATCACCATCGTGTCGCCCAGGAACCGTGGAGAAGCGAGCTGCTCGTACTCGTCGAGCACTGCGTGATAGGCCGCGGTCGCTTCCGCGAATCGGTCAGCGTCAGCGAGCGCCATGGCGTGGAAGTAGCGCGGGTGGCGAAGCCGGGCGGCAGGTTCGGTCGCCAGGTCAACCGCGCGGCCTGTGAGCCCGAGGGCCTCGGCGTACCGGCCCTGGCGACTCACGGCCTTCGCAAGGGTGGTCAGACTCCAGACGATCATCTCGATCTCGCCCGCGTCTTCGGCGATTCGCAGTGCTCGCAGTGCCGTGTGTTCTGCGGCGACGATCCGCCCCGAGAGCTGGAGGCCGATGCTGGCCTGCGCAAGGACGAGCGCCTGGCTTCCGGGCGACAGGTCGGGAATCTCGGCGAGTGCGGCCTCGGCTCGATCGATGAGTTCGGCGGACCGGTTCTGCATCGACAACGCCGAGACCAGAAGAAGTCGGAGGGGCACGTCCACTTCGGCGCGATGCGTCCGATCAAGCACAGCCTCGGCTCGTCCCGCGGCCTCGTCGACCTGTCCAGCGCGCAACAGGGCGCCGACCAACTCTGCCGAGACCAGGTCGGCATCGTCGTGACCGGCCGGGAGCAAGGATTCGGCGCGGGCGAGCAGCTCCACTGCGACCGGTGGGGATGTCGGGGCCGACTCGTGTGCGGCCTGACGGAGCCACGTCACCGCCTCAGTGTCGCCACGGGCCGCTCCGAGGGTCAGGTGGCCCGCGACCTGCACGACATCGGCTCCGGATTCGGCCAAGGCGCTCGCGGCATCGCGGTGTAGCGCCTGGCGAACCGGTCGCGGCATCTCCTGGTAGATGGCGTCGTGGACGAGTTGATGCCGGAACACGATCGCGTCGCCCGCCTCGCCGACGACTCCGCTCCTGAAGGCTTCCGCCAGGTCCGCAACCACCTCCGAGCCAGGTCGGCGAGTGATCGTCGCAAGATCGCGAACCGACGCCGTGTCCCCGAGCACCGCAGTGAACTGCAGCATCTTCAATGTCGGATCCGGTAGGTAGCGCAGCCGTCGCACGACGAGCTCGCGAAGCGAATCGGGAAGCTCAGCCACGAGCTTGTCGATGGACTCGTCCGCGTTCCCGTGCGCCGATTCGTCCGCGAGGGCGCTGAGGATCTCCCTGGCCCACAGCGGATTGCCACCGGCCCTGGCGAGCGCCGTCGCAAGCTTCGGCCCGCACGGTCGACCAAGTTCATGCCGTGCCAGATCCTCCACCTCGTCGGGGGATAAAGGCCCCACCCGGACGACGTGAGCCTCGGCGGCGATCGCCTCGTCGAGCAGTTGGTCCAGCTCGACGGACCGCGGCGTTTGACGCAGCGAGACGACCAACAAGAATCGCTCTGCGGCAAGTCGATGCATTATCGCCCGCAGGGCCAGCAACGTCGAGGCGTCCGCCCAGTGCACGTCGTCGATCGCCAGGATGACCGCATGTTGCTTGCATTCCCCCTCCACAAGATCGACGACTTCCTCGACGATCCGGTACCGAAGGTCGACGGGCGTAGCGGGAACCTCGGTGCGGGCTGCTTCGCCTCTGAGAAGACGGCTGATCGCAGCTCGCGCCGGCTCCGAGGATCGGCGGTTCAAGCAGAGGGCATCGGCGAGCGCCCCAAAGGGACGGGTCCGCTCGAACGGATGCGCCGCGCCGCTGTAAGCCACTGCACCGCCGGCGCGGCCCTCTTCGATCACTTCTCGGACGAGGGCCGTCTTTCCAATGCCGGCGTCGCCGAGCACGACCATGACCGCCCCACGTGCACGACCCAGGTCGCCGACAAGTCGTCGCACGTCTCGCAACTCGGCCTCGCGGCCCACGAGCGGAAATCCCTGCACACCGGCCACGCTGCGAGGATAACGAACGCTCCACGAGCGCACCGGTGAGAGTTCGCCCCCTGCCCCGTGTGAGGACCAGCGACGTGGTCCGC
>JAWWPG010000041.1:0-113601 GCA_033850885.1 Nocardioidaceae bacterium | reverse complement strand
CGTGAGGTCATGACCGGCCCCGAGCAGCCGGATAGCCACCGGGGTACCCATCAGGCCCAGGCCAACAAAAGCTAGTCTCGCCATGCTTGTGCTCCTCTCATAAGAACCAGTCACATGCCTTCCGGGTTCGGACCCGACACCGGAACGGCATCCTGCAGAATCGTGTCGATCTCCCACAGCTCCGCCTGGGTAAGCACGATGTCGGCCGCCGGGGCGGTCCCATCCAGCTGAGAAGGCCGGCGTGCACCGACGATCGCGACCTGCACCGCCGGGTTGGCAAGCGTCCAGGAGACCGCCAGCTGGGGGAGGCTCAGGCCGCGCTCCCGGGCGAACCCGTTCAGCCGGTCCACGATGGCCAGGTTCTTGCGGAACGTCTCGCCGGTGAAGTCGGGACTCTTGCTGCGCCAGTCGTCAGCGTCGAAGGTCGTGTCCTGCCTCACCCGGCCCGACAACAGACCATGGGCCAGCGGGCCGTAGGCCAGGACGCCGATGTTGTGTGCGGCGGCGTACGGCAGGGTCTCCTCGACGTCCCTGCGGAACATGTGGTAAGGCGGCTGCAAGGTCTCCACCCGGCCGAATCGGCCCAGCGCCTGCATCTGGTCGACGTCGTAGTTGGAAACGCCCGCATGGCGGATCTTTCCCTCCGCCACCAGCTCTTCCAACACCCCCGCCGTCTCTTCGGGCGGGGTATGCAGATCCGGCCAATGGACCTGGTAGAGGTCGATGTAGTCGGTTCCCAGGCTGCGCAGGCTGGACTCCACACCCGCACGTAGCCACTGCCTGCCGGCGTCCCGGAGCAGCCGGTCCCCTTCCATCCGCAGCCCACCCTTCGTCGCGATGACCACCTCCTCCCGGCGTGTCCTCTCCCGCAGCGACTCACCGAGCAGCTTCTCGGCAACGCCGAACCCGTAACCCTGTGCGCAGTCGAACAGGTTGACACCCAGCTCCAAGGCGTGATGGATGGCGTCCTTGCTCTCCTGGACGTCGGCTTGGCCCCAGTCGCCACCGAACGCCCACGTTCCGAAAGCGATGGCAGAGACCTGAAGGTCCGTCTGCCCCAGTTGAACTGTTCGCATGCTGCTTTCCCTTCTCATCGTGAGTCGAGTCGGCGATCTCTCGGCCAGCGCGTGTTCGCCTGCCCTCACGATGTCGAGAAGCGGCATCTCCGTCATTGCAGCGGGCACCAAATGGTCCCTCCTGCGCGCTGCAGTTTCGGCTTGGTGCTAGCCGGAAGACGGGTGTCTCGGCTACGGATTCCTGCTAGCCGCAATGCGACCCTGGCGTAGCCCTGCCACGATGGTCGAATGCCGCTGCGGTGCCTCCTGGTTGATGACAACGATGGGTTCCTCAGGGCCGCAACGCTTCTGCTGCAGCGAGAGGGCGTAACGGTCGTTGGAGTTGCGTCGAACATCGTCGATGCGCTCCAGGAAGCGCGCGTGAAACGTCCGAATGTCATCCTGATCGATATCGGGCTGGGCGACGAGAGCGGCTTCGACCTTGCCCGGCGCGTGGCCGTCCAGGATGGTCACCTTGGCGGCGCCGAGCTCATCATGATCTCGTCGCAAGCCGAGGCCGACTATGCGGAGCTGGTAGCCGAGAGCCCGGCTGCGGGATTCTTGTCGAAGTCAGAGCTGTCGGCGGAGGGCATGAGGCGCATCCTCGGCTGCGCCATGAACGGGCGCGACGTCAGCGGTGGAGCATAGCCGACCGGCAAGGAACCCCCCAGTGACCATCGCCACGCTGAGCCGTCCTCCCCGGCACCGCCCCGAGCGATCGTTCCTGTTGCGGCGGGGCGCAGCCAGCGATGCCCGGGTTGTCGGCGGGGCGATCATCGCCAGCATCAGTGCCGCGCTCGGCGCGGTCAGCTGACCGGCCACATCTGAAGGAGTGATGACCGATGGCTGTCTCCTCTCCGCTCAGCTCCGGGCAGACCGTCGCCGCGCTGTTGACGCTGACCGCGGTCACCGGGCTTGTTGACGCCGTCAGCTACCTGCAGCTGGGTCGGGTGTTCGTCGCGAACATGACCGGCAACGTGGTGTTCCTCGGCTTCAGCGTGGATCCGGACGCCGGCCTGTCCGCTCCTGCCTCGATGATCGCCATCGTCGGGTTCGTGTTGGGCGCGCTCGCCGGCGGTCGGACCGCGCACGCCCTTGCTGACCGGCCGGGTCGTTGGCTGGCCACCGCGTTCACCGGCGAAGCGGTCATCCTCGCCCTGGTCGCCGTACTGACCGGAACGGGCCTGCTGCCGTACGGCGGCGACGGCCGGCTCGCCACCATCGTCATCCTCGCTGCGGCGCTCGGCGTCCAGAACAGCACCGTCCGCCATCTCGGCGCCCCCGATCTGACCACCACCGTGCTCACGCTGACCCTCACCGGGCTGGCCGCCGACAGCGCGCTAGCGGCCGGCTCCGGGGCGAAGCCGCACCGGCGGCTCGGCTCGGTGGCCGCCATGCTGGCCGGCGCCGCGGCCGGCGCCGGCATCCTTCAGTGGTCACCAACCGTCGTCATCGCGATCGCGGCCGCCCTGGTCGCCGCCGTCGGAGCCGCGTTCAAGACTGCCGCCCACCAGGGGCAACCCGACCCATCAACCTCTCGCCCATAGTCGGTCGCGTGTGTTGAGTCCGGCGCGAGTGATGCTTGGCCGCACCTACGGGGTCTGGCAGGATTCGCTGTGATAGCGGCAGGCGACGATCTGTGGGGTTTCGACGGGGTGACCGGCGTCTATTGAAGCAGCCAGGCGGAGGAACTGGGCGTGAGTCCAGGCCAGTGGACGAGCAGAGAAACTGCCCTCCCCAGGTTGGAATCGTGTGCCGTCGGCAGCCGGGGCACGATGATCCCAGACCTGCTCCGACATCAGGCCGGTCGCCTGGTCGGCTGATCTCGCCATCGTGTCGAGATACAGCTGCGCGCTTCGACCGTAGGTCAGCTGGTACTCGCCGCGCTCACCAGTGAGCAGCGGCCAGCCTCGCCCTAGGGTCAGCCTCGACCCATCCGCGGTCGGCAACCATCGCGAACCATTCCGCTTCTCGCCGTACCCGTCGAACGAGGAGCGGTGCCAGAAAGGCCCGTTCGGCGTCTGGTATCCAAGAGTACGGTCGACGACCGCAATGGTGTTGCGGATGTCAGGGTTGTCGGCGCGGAGCACGCCGAGCCGTACCAGTTCCAGGAAGCTCGGGTCGACGATCCGACGTTGGTCCACCAGCGGCCCACCATCCGGGCCCTGGATCTTGGTGGCGGCATTGGCATTGCCCGTCACGCTGATGCGCAAGAAGTACGGCTTGCTCGACAGTGGTCCCGTGGTGGTTCGGGTCCATGTGTTGAGCTTCTGGCGCCAGGCGTCGGCGATCCGCAGGTATCGGTGGGCGTCGGACGTCGCTCCGTTGCGGCGGGCGATGTCGGCTGCGCACACGAGACCGGCGATCTCGGCGGCGATCGTGGCCGGAGAATAACCACCCAGGTTCTCCCAGCGCTCCTCTGGCGTGGCCGGACCCTGCGACGCGATGAAATCAGCCGACAGCCGCACGTGTGCCCAGTCTGTCGCGCCGAACCGGCCCAGCTGCCAGTCGAGGATGATGGGGAACGCAACCTCGTCCATCTGCAGACTGGTGAACACCGGCAGGCCGCCGAGGCGGGAGTTCTGTGGGAAGGAACCGTCCGACCGCTGCTGGACGTTCCACAGGTAGTCCATCGCCCGGTTGGCGGCGGCCGTGTCGCCATCGGCGAGCAGTCCGGTCGCGATCTGGTACAGGTCACGGGACCACACCGCGTGGTAGACGGGCAGGTCGCGGAGCTCGTACGCCCATGCCCACGGCCGCGCGGGCGCTGCGACGAAGCCGCCCCGGAAGGTCTTGTCCTCGCTGGCCGCCAGCACCATGGCAGACACCCGCCACTCCCGCTGCCACTTTGCCGCACTTTGGGGCATCGGGTTGAGGCTTGCGAGGTAGTGCCGCCAGCCAGCGGCGTACGACCTCGAAAGCGTCGCAAATCCGGCTGTCAAGGACGTGTGTGCAGTGCGGCTGGCGGAGGCGGCCGTCTTCCCGAAGCCCACAGCAAGCGTCATCCGCTGGTGACCCGGCAGTCCCGTCAGCGCCGTCTCCCCGGTCTGCACGATGTTGCCGGGCGTCGGTGCCACGTACGTCCAGTCCATCGTGTGATCGAAGCGCAGGTCGGTCCAGCCGTCGCTGACCCCAAGGTAGCCGGTCGAGATCTTCGTCAAGGCCGGGTCGGCGGCCACCGCCGACCCCATCCCTGGCTGGCTGGCCAACATCGTGGCGCCCGTGCCGCCTCCGGTGTCGTCCGTGCCGTCGTCGCCCAGCGCAGGATCGTGCAGTACGTAGACCTGGTACGGGTCGCCGGTCAGCGAGATGAAGCGAATGTCGACCAGGACGGTGGACCGAGCCGGGTCTGTCACGTAGGTCTTCACGATCCGGTAGTCTCCGGACTTCGCTGTGTTGACCACACGATAGGTGAGACCTCGACCGTCGAGCACTGTCGTCCGGTGCGTCGTGTCACGATCTTCGCGATCGGTGAAGGTCGACCCGTCGGAGATCACCAGCTGGGAGTTTCGAACACTTGGGGTGTCGATGCGGGGGTAGAACATCTCGGTCGCCACACCGGTGCCGAGCGTGTACCACACCTTGCTCTTCAGGCCGCGCGCCGTACCGAACCCGTCCTTCGACCCCCTGGTCCATACGGCGGGGCCGCCAGGGGCTCCTGGCGCCCGAGCGACCACGGACCCGCTCTGCTCAGATGCCAACCAACCTTGCGCCGGCGCCGAGACTCCAAGGGGAACAAGCACCACGACCGCGGCAACCAGCACACTCGCCCGACTCCCGCGGAGCTCCATGTTGATCATCTGCCGTCTCCTTCGACCGAGGCAAGCATCACCGTCATTTGCGCCAGTTCCCCCGCTCCGCTCTCCCGAAACCTCGGGAACCGAAGGGGGCTCGGTCGACCAGAGACCCCCCGTGTCGTTCAACAGCCTTTCAGGTTGCCCGGGCCGCGGGGGCTGGGAGGACGGTGTGAGCCGTTCCAGGTGTTCCCTTGACCGCTCCAGTACAGCCTCAGGTACTTGCCAAGGGCAATCGTGCGGAATGCGTTGGAGGTGAAGTGGCTCTGCCGGCTTGCCCCCATCTGGAGGTCATCGCCTGTCCCGGATGCGCTGTTGCATCGAACGGTCGCGCTGATCGTACTGGTGTCCATCGACGGCTGGCGCAACCGGTTGTCCATCATCCTGAAGGCGAACCCCACCGCTCGATATCCGGTGACGGTGTTGTAGGTCCAGCTGTTCCCCCAACCAGACATCTCGTCGTTGAAGCCGACCGAGACCTGCCGCGCCCGATTGTGCGTGATCGTGTTGTAGGAGGCGTCCTGGTCGGTGGTGATTGCCCGCCCGTCACCGGGCAGGTTGAAAACCACGTTGTGCTCGATCAGGTTGTAGTCGGATGCTCCGTCGATCCGGATGCCCTCCTGCATGTAATGGGCTCTGGTGGAGTTCGCGACCCGGCTCACTGCATTGCCGCTGATCGTCCAGCCATCGCTGTACGTCCCGAACCAGATCCCGGGACCCGTACCGCACGCGATGTTGGTGATTCTGGTGTTCTGGATCGTCCCGTACCGACCCATGCTGACCTGGATACCCTTGCGGGTGATGACGTCGTGCACGATCCTGATGCCGTCAGCGGGCCTTAGCCTGGCTCCGGTCTGCCTGGCCAGGTAAGGAATTGCGTTACGGCCGGCGGCCGGGCTGTCCGTGCCGCGGCCGGGGACGGCGCGCCGGGCCTGCCAGTTGCCGCTGTCGATCCGGCTGGCGAACCACAGGTGGGCCTTGAGCACGTTGTCGCCGGAGATATAGATCCCACCGTTGACGGTGAGTCCCCGGAGGGTCCAGTAGCTGGCCCCGTTGGTGAGGCGCACCGTGCGGTTGGGGTCGGGTGAGCTTGCGTTGCAGGAGGGCATCGGCAGATGCGCGGTCAGCGTGACCGGCCCGTTCCCGGCGGGCTTCATCACGATCGGGTGCAGTCGCGTTCCCGAAGTCCGGATCAGCAGTCCGCCATCGTACGTCCCACGGTTCAGCGAGATCGTGGTCCCGGGAGATGCCGCCGCGACTGCCGCAACCAGCTGTTTCTGGGTCGAGACAGTGACCGTCCTCAACGGACCCGCGGACGAGCCGACCCCGTTGAGAGAAGTGTCTTGCGGACTTGTTCCGCTGTGCCGCGCCTGCCCCTCCGCTGCGAGCGCGCCTGTTAAGGCGAGGTAGGTCGCTGCGAGCGCCCCGACCGCGATCGCCAGGGTGATCCGCCCGGTGAGCGAGGGGCGTCGAACGCGGGCGGCCAAAATGCGCCAAGCCGGGATGTCAGGCATGGGAGGCTCCTTCTCACGCCTGCGGGGTTAGCTGTCGGGTTCGAGCGAGAAGGTGCCCGGCCGCGGAAAGAACGGTTTAACCCCAAGCACTGCGCAAGTGATGCGCGGAATGCGGAAGGATGGGTCCCCCACTTCCACCCCAGATGAGATTCTGTGTCGGCGAATGGGTCACGGTCGGCCTGGGGTGGAACTCGGCGGAAGCCGACCGTGCTCTTCAGTTGTCGTCTTAGGAGTCAACCACATCTAACTGGTCTTCGAAAACCAGCACCCGCCGCTCTAGCAAGCCACCGCCGACGAACCACGGCAGGTCGGTCGACCACGCAGACGTGGGATACCTTCAGCCTGCGGACTGTTGCGCCAGAGCACGCAGCCGTGCCGAGAGGCGCGACGGGCTGAACGGCTTGGTGAGAAACTCGTCGACTCCAGCTTCGGTCGCCCGCTGGCGGTCGTCGTCCCGGCCGGACGCTGTGAGCATCGTGACGTATGGCCCGGTGTCGGTAGCCGTCTCGGAACGAATGGTCCGGCACACCTCGTATCCGTCGGGTGCCGGCATTCGAGCATCGAGAAACACCACTCCCGGCCCCGACTCACGGAAGTGCTGCAGCGCCCCGACTCCGTCCACGGCTACCAAGACCCGATATCCCTGTCGCTCCAGCACCATCGTCAGCAGGCGACGGGTTGCGCCGTCGTCGTCGGCGACCAGTGCGAGCAGTGGGTCGACACCTCGGGGTTCCGGGCTGGGCTGGTTCATGATGAGGCGCACTCCTCTCGCTCCTCGTTCGGGTCGACGCGCAGGACGACCAGAGTGACGTCGTCGTCCTGCGTCGCTCCCGCCTGGAATCGTTGGAGATCGTCGAGTACGCAGGTAACCAGGTCAGCTGCCGGCCCCTCCCCCTTCGTGGTGATGATCTCGCGCAGCCGGGAAGTTCCGTACATGACGCCTTCCGGCGACTGCCCCTCGACGATTCCGTCGCTGAAGATGACCACCGTTGAGCCCGGCTCCAGCATCCGGCTCCCCTCCTCGTATGGCGGGTCAGGAAGGAGCCCGAGCGGCATCCCGTCGCAGTCGAGATCCTCCACGGATCCGTCTGGGTGTCGGAGCAAAGCAGGGTGATGACCGCCGTTCACATAGGAAAGGCGGCGGGTGGTGGGATCGTAACGGACCACGAAGATCGTGATGAAAGCCGCCGTAGCCACCAGGTCGGCCCACATGACGCTGTTTGTCGCGGCAATAGCCCCCGGCAACGACGCCGTCCCTCGGAGCTCCGCGCGCAGGACGCTGCGTGTCATCGCCATGATGAGGCCAGGCCCCAGTCCATGACCGGTCACGTCGGCCACGACAGCGTACGTCGCACCGTGGTCGCCGGGCACGAAGTCGTAGTAGTCGCCTCCGACCTGCGCCGCAGGAAGACATGCTGCCGCGAGTGACGCGTTGAGCATGTCAGGCGCGTGTGCCGGAAGGAGGGACCGCTGCATGCCGGCGGCCAGCTCGAGCTCCCGCTCGAGACCTTCCTTCTGCCGGAGCTCCGCGATGGTTCGGGCATTCTCGACGCCCAGGCTGAGCTGTCGCGCGACGACCGACGCAAGCTGGGCGTCTCCAGCAGAGAACCTGTCGTCGACCGTGCGTCCAACCAGAACCAGCACCCCGGCGGCGCCGACCGCCTCGGTGCCCTCCACGACGGTACGGAACGGAACCGCGAGCACCGGCTCGACGGTTGTCAGCTGGTCGTCAACGACGCCGCCACGGTGCACCATGATGTGGGTGCCGCGATGCATTGCGCTCCGGGCTGCCAGGCGCGCAACCTCGGCATGCTCCCCCCTCGGATCGAGGCCGGCACTTGCAACGGAGACCAGGCTGTCAGCGCTCGTTCCCACCGCCACCATCCCCCACTGTGCGGGTATCACTTCGAGGGTGCGCAACAGTGCGGTGTGAGAAGAGCTCTCGACGTCGATCACGACGCCTAGCTCGCGGGAGAGGTCGTACAGCAACGTCACCTCTTCGTAGCGGTTCAGTAGCTCCTCGGAAAGGGCATCGATGTCGGCTCTCAGGCCCGCCAGCTCAGCGCCGTGCGGAACCATGTCGACCTGCGGGTCGCCGTACTTCCGCCCGGCCGCGGTGCTCATGACGACATCACCACTGCCGACGGGTTGGCCAACAGGACGAGCTGACCGTTGATGGTGACGCTTCCACAGACGAGCTCACGCTGCTGCCCAGTGGGGGCCGGCCGGAGGTCCGCATCGTCGACGTGTCGCAGGCCCGTGACGTTCTCGACGAGGAGCCCGTACGTCGTGTCGCCCACGTACAAGACGATGACGTGTTGTCCCGCGGAGCCGAACGGGGACATCACCGTGAGGGGTGGGTCGCCTGGAAGGAGGCCGGCCACGTGTGGTCTCGGCGCCGGGAGGGCGATCATACCGGCCGCGGATCGCACCGCACGGGTGGATTCGACGGGCAGGCAGTAGGTCGCTCCGCTGGCCTGGAACTCGACGACGGTTCTCATGGTGCCACGACCCGCTTGGTGTCAAGGAGCTTGATGAGCTCTTCCATCGCGAAGCCCTTCAAAGCAGACTCCATCGACGCGGGTCCCGTCTCGAGCAGTACCGACTTCGCTACTCCGAAGGCTCTGCGTGCCGACTTGGTATGTCCGCCCGCCTCGAGCGCCAGCCCGAGGTGGAGAGCCCCAACCGCGTCGTGTGGGGCGAGATAGACCCATTTCCGGAAGGCCACGATCGCGGCGGCCGTGTCACCCGCGGCGAGCGCGACCCTGCCGGTTTCGGCCAGAGTCGCGGTCAGCGCCGTGTCACCGGCGGCCTCGTCGACCATTCTCGTGGCCGCCCCGGGACGCGCCGACTCGCGGATCGTGGCCGCCCGGTGCGGCACCGACGCCGGTCGAGGTTCCGGTCGCGGTTCCGCTCGCCGAACCGCAAGAGCCGCTTCACGACGTCGGTAGACGAACGACCGCCCCAGCCGCACAGCCTGGAACCGTTCGCTCACGTGCCACAACGATTCGGATGCCCCGAGGAAGAGGTAGGCCCCCGGCGACATCGAGTCGGCCAGCCGGTCGAGGAAGTCTCGCGCGTGCTCGGCCGACAGGTAGATCAAGACGTTGCGGCAGAAGACCACCTGGCACGAGCCGACATGGCCCGGGAGGGCGTCGATCAGGTTATGCCGGCGCGTGGTGACCCGTGAGTGGACCCGGTCGCCCATCTGCCATCCGCGGCCCTGCTCGACCAGATGACTGACGCGGCGCCCGGCAGAGATGCCGTCCGCCTCTCGAGCGGAGTACCAGGCCGCCTCCGTCCGTCCAAGAGCGGCTGTCGAAAGGTCGGTCGCGACGACCGAACCGCGGATCGCCTGCTCTTCCATCACCATCGCCAGGCTGTAGGCCTCCTGGCCGTTGGCGCAGGCTGCGCTCCACACGGTGACCGGTTGGTCCACGTCCGGCAGGATCTCCTCCGCCAGAATGGCGAAGTGGTCGGGATGGCGAAAGAACCCACTCTCCTGCACGGTTACCCGGTTGACGAGCTCCTGGAGCGCGGCGGCGTCGCGGGACAAGCTCTGCACGTAGGCATCGAGGCCGTTCCCCTGCCGCGCCGCCCCGTCGAGGACGCATCGGCGCAGCCTACCGCGTAGGGTGCCTTCCGGGCGCAGACCGATTCGCTGCGTCAGCAGGGTCTCGACGCGGCGGACCGCGGCCTCGGCCGCCGTGGGCGCCGTCATCGAACGAGCTCTCGAGTGGATGACATGATCGCTCGGGCGAGCTCGGCCGGAGGAAGCATCTCTGCGACTGCTCCGATGCGCCGTGCAGCGGCCGGCATGCCGAAGACCGCGCTGGACGCCTCGTCCTGAGCCAGGGTCCGCCCGCCGGCCTCCTGGATGGCCAGCAGCCCCTTCGCGCCGTCGTCACCCATACCGGTCATGAGGACTCCGATCGCAGCGGGGCCGGCCTGCTCCGCGAGGGAGAAGAAGAGCTCATCGACAGATGGGCGGTGGATCGTGGCCGGTACGGGATCGAGTGCCAGGCGAGCTGAGGCGGCGAGGCGCAGGTGGACACCGCCAGGAGCGACATAGATCCGACCCGACCGGATCCGCTCCCCGTGGACGGCGAGGGCTACCGGCAGCGCCGACGCTCGTGACATCCAGTCGACCAGCCCAGACGTGAAGTCGGCGTGCAGATGCTGTACCACCAGGACGGACGCGGTAGATCCGGAGAGTCCCGAAAGCACCAGGGCGAGCGCGCTCGGACCGCCGGTGGAGGCGCCGATGCCGACGACGCGTGGAGGGGTTGCGGGCGTCGGCATGGGGGACCCGGCCGCTGCGCGCCCGCGGCTAGCGCGTTTGCGCCGGATCACCGGCACGCCATGGATGATCCGGACCGTGCGACGTAGCTGCGTCTCGAGGCGGGGTGTCCACTTGTCCGGCGTCGGCAGGGCATCGAGCGCCCCCGCCACCAGCGACTCGACGACCGACGGCGACTGACGGTCGCCCATGCTCTCCGACAAGACGAGAATCGGGGTGGGAGCCCGGGACATGATCTGCTCGATCGCATGAAGGCCGCCGCCGCTCGGCAGGTCGAGGTCAAGGATGACAACGTCGGGACGCAGGTCGACTGTGCTGCGTACCGCTGAGGCACTCGTCGAGGAGTGTCCTTGGACCACGATGTCGCCCTCCACCTCCAGGATTCGCGGTATCTGCTCGTGCGCGCGTGGAGAGCTCGCAACGACAAGCACGCGGATCGGATGACGACTCGTGCCCTCCGCCTTCACCGGCGACCGCCGAGCAGCCGAGTCACCGCGGTCAGCAGGTGGCCTTCGTCGAACCCGCTCTTGACGATGTAGCCGTCGGCGCCGACATCGAGCCCTCGTTGTCGGTCAGCCTCATCAGCGCGAGAGCTCAAGATCAGGACCGGTATGTTGCCGAGATCGGGATCTGCCCGGACGGCCTTCGTAAGAGCGAACCCATCCATCTCAGGCATCTCGATGTCGGTGAGGATCAGGTCGCTGGGTTCCTCGAGGAGGAGGGCCATCGCCTGCGACCCGTCGCTGGCGACTCGGACCGAGAAGCCGGCCCGTTCCAGGATGCCGCGCTGCAGCTCACGGACCGTCAGAGCGTCGTCAACGACGAGGATCCGGGGACGCGCGGTCTCGGGGCGAACCTGAACGCTAGGCTCCGACGGAATCGGCCCTGACTGCTGGGCGCGTTGGATGAGTCCGGGTGGATCGAGCACCAGGAGGACAGACCCGTCCGGCTCGACACTTGCTCCTGCAACGGCTGGAATCTTGGGAAGCGCCGCGCTCAAGCCCTTGAGCACGACGTCGCGCTGCCCCAGCAGCTGGTCCACCTTGAACGCGTGTTGCCTGGTCGAATCACTCAGCACGACGATCGGTCCGGTCGAAACCTCGTCGGATGAGCCACCGAGGGTCTCCGCCAGCAACGACACCGGAACGGCGGAGCGGTCGACCCAGACCACGGGTCGCCCTTCGGCGTGGGCGCGTCCGGAGGCGTCGTCGGCCTGCGAACGCACGACGCGGTGGAACGGCAATGCGTAACGGGATCCGCCCGCCTCAACCAGCAGACATCGCAACACCGCCAGCGTGATGGGGACGATGATGCGGAACTCAGCGCCCCGACCAGGTTGAGAGCGCACCTCGATCCGTCCGCGCACCGCCTCGACGTTGGCCCGGACGACATCCAGACCGACTCCACGACCGGAGATGTCCGTGACAAAGCTCTTGGTCGAGAGTCCGGACCGCAGAACCAGGGCAACGAGATCCTCGTCGCTGAGGCCCTCCGTGCCTACGCCTTGTCGGCTCGCTTCATGGCGCACTCCTTCTCGGTCGACGCCACGCCCGTCATCGGTGATCGCGATGATCACTTCGGACCCGAGCTGCATGGCGTGCAACCGGATCGTCGCCTGAGGGGGTTTGCCGACAGCTTCTCGTTCCGCGGGGGTTTCGATGCCGTGGTCTACGGCATTGCGCACCAGGTGCAGCAAAGAGTCCGACAGCCGATGCAGGACCCCACGGTCCAGCTCCGTTTCGGTTCCCCGTGTCTCCCAACGGATGTCCTTCTCCTGCGCGTGCGCCAGGTCACGGACGGTGCGGTGGAGAGCGTCGGTGATGGTGGCGACAGCAACCATCTGAGTACGCATCGCCCGGTCCTGAAGGTCGTTCAACGAGCGGGACAGATCGTTGAACTCGGCTATCGAGGCGGGATCCGTCGCGAACCGGTCGCTCACCATCCGCCCGACGCGAAGGTGCGCAGACGCCGACTCACTGACCAGGCGGCTCAGCTCCTCGAGCCGCTCCAAGGGAACCATGACGAAGCCGGCTCCATTGCTCGTCGATGTGGACCGGTTCTGCGTCACCGAACCCGTCGGGTTCGACCGGAGCGTTGGAGAGGCTTTCGAGAGACCGGGGGGAGCGGGTGCTTGTGACGTGTCGGGCCAGCCCGCTGGAGTCCCAATCCCGGCGGGCACGAGGGCGGTCTCCTGCCGGGCGGGCTCGACGAGAGGTGGTGTGTCTCCTGTCCCGACGACACCAGGCTGGTAGGTGCTCTGCGAGATGACGTCCGCCAGGTCGTCCACCCCCGCAAACAAGGCGTCAATGAGATCCGGGGTGGTCGATGTTCTGCCCGAACGGAGATCCTCGACGAGCCCCTCGAGGCGATGAGCGAGGCTGCTCACTTCGGGGAGCCTGGCGACGGCCGACGAGCCCTTGATCGTGTGCAGCTCCCGGAATATCGAGTCGATGAGCGAGTCATCCGGTCCGGACGTCTCCAAGGCGAGAATCAGCTGCCCGAGACTCGAGAGCCGCGCTTCAGCCTCCTGGACGAACAGCAGGCGGATCTCATGTACGTCGAGAAGGGCCATCATTCCCGCCGGACCGGCGCTGCCTCTGGTGGCACTGGCTCTTCGGGCCGCTCCACGCCGGACAGGTTCGCGGAGTCGAGCAGGGCCGGGACGTCGAGCAGGACCGCCAACCGCTCGCCAACGCCATAGGTGCCGATGCTGCCGGCCAGCTCTGACGGGCCGACCGGTTCGTCCAATGTCGCCTGCTCCGGAAAGGCAGACGCGCTCAAGCCGACCGGACCTCGGAGGGTCTCGAGAACGACGGCAAATGCTACTGACTCCATGTGCCCCACCCCGAGGAGCGACGCGGTGTCCATCAGCGGCACGATCTCTCCGCGCAGGTTGAAGAGGCCGAGGACCATCGCCGGCGCGGTCACGAGCCGGGTGAGCTTCGGCCGGTTGACCACCTCCCGCACCCAGTCCATCGGGATGGCATAGAGATCGGCGTGTACCGGAACGAGAACCGACTCCATCTCTGTCAACCGTGCCCGTTGTTCGAGGCACGAGGTCCAGCCGTGGCCGTGGCCGCCGCCGTCTCGAGGTTGCCGGCCAGATCGGCCAGATCGCCGGCGGCGGAGGCTATCTGGACGGCGGTGGCTGCCACCTGGCGGCTGGAGTCCGCGAGCTGTTCCATCGTCTCGACCACTTGGGATGTCGCGTTCCGCTGTTGTTGGGTGGTCATTCGTACCTGGTCGTTCGCATCGGTGACCGCCTCCAGCAGCTTGAGGCCACGCTGCATCTGCTTGGCGCCCTTCTCCATCGCCATCACGGTCGCGTTCGTCTCACCCTGCACGGCGGCGATGATGGTGTTGATCTCACCGGCCGAGGTCTTCGACCGCTCGGCCAACCGACGTACCTCGTCGGCCACGACGGCGAACCCCAGACCGTTCTCTCCTGCTCGAGCGGCTTCGATCGCAGCGTTGAGGGCCAGCAGGTTCGTCTGGTCGGCTATCTCGTTGATCAGGGTCAGCAGGGCGTCGATGTCATCCACCCGACGGGCCAGCGAGAGCGTTCGTTCGCTGGAAAGGATGATGTCCGACTCCGCCTGCTCCAGGTTGTCCTTGGTCTCCGCGGTCTGAGTCGCCACGTCATCGACCGTCTCCGCGATGGCCGCAGACGCGCGCGACAGCTCTTCCGTCGTGGAGGTGGCCTGGGTGACTGCCGCACTCTGCTGGGTCGTCGTCGCCGCCAGCTCGTCCGAGGACGCTGACAGCTCCGCCGCGGCCGAGTTCACTTCCACGCCCGCAGTCGTGACCCGCTGGACCAGGCGCTGGGAGGTCTCGAGCATGGCGTTGAAGGACTCCCCCAGCGTCACAAGCTCGCTGGAGCCCGACGGCTCGACACGGACGCTGAGATCGCCGCCGGCGGCTTCCTGGGCACCCTTGGTCAGTCGGCGGATCGGCCTCGTGGTACGGGCCGCCAGCCCGACAGAGACCAGGATGGCGAGAGCCGTGGCGATGGCCACGACCAGGATGGCACGGTTGCGCTGATGGTTGACCGGTGCGAGTACCACCGACGCAGGAGTCTCGGCGAAGATCACCCAACCGAGGCACCCCGCAGCGCCGCCCGGCAGGCACTGGTCCAGCAGGTCGTAGCCACCGATCACATCCCGACCCTGGTCGGTGACTCGAGCCACCCCCGGCTCGCCGGTCTTGAGAGCCTGCTGAGTCGCAACATTGTCGACCTTGGTGGCCAAGGCGCCGGCTGCGAGAAGGGCCGACGAGGTCGGCACTGTGCCCATGCTCGTGGCGTACAGCAGGCTCTTGTTGGCATCGACCGCTACCAGCTGAGTGCCGCCCTCGAGCTCCGGGTTGAGCAGAGTCACCAGCCGGGCGGCGTTCAGATCCGCGGCGACGACTCCCACGGGTTGACCGCTGTGATCGAGAACCGGGGTCGCAAGTATCCACTGGATGGTGTTGCCGTGCCGCATCAACGTCGTGAGCGCCGGCTTTCCGGATCTGGCCGTCTGGAACCAGGCCTGTCCCGCTGCCGCGAAACTGGCTCCGGACCGACTGGACGCCGAAACCCTTCCCGACAAGTCGGTGATCTCGATCAGGGAGTAGTCGGGGTATGACGCTGTGATGTCTCGGAGAAGCGCGCCATCGGACACGTTGCTCGACCCGTCCTCCGCCTGGACGGCGATCGACGTCAGCTGGTCTTGACGCTCCGACAGCCAGTCTTCGAGGTGCAGGGTCACAGACCGAGCGGTGGACTGGCCCTTGGACTCGGCCGCAGTCGTGAGGTCGGACGAGGATTGCCGCGTGAGCACAACCGCCAGCACGGTCATCAAGGGGAGTGACACGACCAGGGTGGCAGCGACCAGCCGAACGGCGAACCGGCGCCGAAGTTCCGACCAGCGTGGTGCCTCGCGAGCAGCCACGTCAGTGCCGATCCGCATGCTGGGGGAGGGCCCGCGCCATCTGGCACGACGCGGAGCCCGGGTCCGTGAATGTCACCGAGAGCTCCTTTTGTAGGTGCCTCGGGGGCGTCCCCCAGCGTCCCCTGGCGTCCGCTGTGGGCTTGGGCTTCCGGCGGTGTGGTCAAGAGGTGATGGATTCTCATTCCAGATTGATCTAGTTTTTACCTAAAGTCAAACTTGAGAGAAGTACCAGCTCATCCCCATACGGCGTACATCTGGAGATTCGAGGTGATCCTCGCGCCACATCGCCACCTCCCTAGCGTGCTTCATCCAACCCGGAGCTAGTCGGCCTCGGCATCGCAGCAGCGCCGCCGGAGGCGCCACGTGTTGAGGACCCCCTGTCGTTCGTACTCGAAGTCATGGACTGCGGCCCGCACCAGGGCCAAGCCTCGGCCGGACTCCGCCGAGTCGTCGGGAAGCTCGGCCACGTCGACGTCAACGGGGGCCGCGATACCGTTGTCGAGCACGCATGCCTGGATCCGGTCACCCTGGACACTCAGGTTGAGCACAAGGTCCGGCGGTTCGCCGTTCTCCTGACGCCCGTGCTCGATGATGTTGGCCAGCAGCTCGGCGAGAGCCGTAGCGAACATGAAACGGTCATCCGGAGGAACGCCGGGCTCCTGCGCCCACATCTGATGCATGAGGCTGTGCACCTGCTCCAGACACCCCGGCTCGGCCGGCCCCCTGAAGGTGAGCTCGCCGGTCGGCTCAGCCGCCTCGCAGCGCATCCTCGACACTCCCGTACGGATGGATGATCCGATCGATGTTGGTCAGCTCGAGGACTGCGATCACCTGTCCCCCGGCGCCGGCGATGCGCAGGTCGCTTCCCACCTGCCGCGTTGCTCTGAGGCCGCTGATGAGCGCGCCGAGCCCGGACGAGTCCAGGAACTCGACAGCGCTCAGGTCCACGATGACGGGAGTCAGCCCATCGCTGACCGCCGACGCGACCAGCGACTTCAGCTGGGGCGCAGCGACCATGTCGAGCCGTCCGGTCGCCTCGATGACCGTGGCGCCGCCGGTTGCCTCGCGGGTGCGAAAACTAGTCAAGACTCCCCTCCTCTGACGTGGCCGACCCTCGGTATCGTGCGGCCTCGATGATGACGCTCAGTACGACCAGGTCGTACCCTACCCAGGTCAGGTTGACCACCGTCCCCCACGTGCTGGGGGCGGAGCCCAGGTGCAGGCGGATGAGTCCGACGACCGCCGCGACGATGAGCACGATGATCGCCGCAAGCTGAGCTTTGACGAATCGCCACTGAGAGACGCGCGCCCCCAGCGTCTTTGACGTGACGACGAAGCCCAGGCTGCGCCCGAAGTAGACGTTGCCAACCGCGGTCGTGAACGCCCGGATCCACAAGGGGAACAGCACCAAGCTGTACTGATGGCCTCGCCAGGTCCGGATGCCGTATCCGACCACGAAGAAAAGGACCTGGTTCGCAATCAGGTAGGGAATGAAATACATCATGAACTGAGGTCCGTAGCTGTGTACCGGCCGCACCCCGAAGACCAGATAGGCGACCGGCGCGGCGATGTAGACCACCGCGGCAAACCCGGACAGGTACGTCCACATGGTCGAGAAGTACATCAGCCGCTGGCCAAGGCTGAGCCCTTTCTGCCTGAGCGGGTTCTCCCGCAGAAGAACCTGGAGTGTGCCCTGGGCCCAGCGCAGGCGTTGCTGCAGCATGGTGGCGAGATCTTCGGGTGCCAACCCGGTGGCAAGTACCTCGTCGTGGTAGACAGACCGCCAGTCCATGGCGTGCAGCCGCATCGCGGTGGCCATGTCCTCCGTTACGGAAATCGTCGCCATCGGCATGACGGCCTGCGCCTCGTCCGCCCGGTCCACGTCCACCGCCGCCACGAGAGCCCGCACCGGGTCGAGCGCTCCGAGTGGCGACCAGTCCCGTCTCGAGAGCCGCTCGAGGCCTGCTTCGTCTACGAGCGAGGCCGCCGGGCGCCCCCCACCGGGACTGCTGAAACTTGCGATCGCCGCCAGGTCTGCGCCGACGCTCGCCAGGTCCGCCGTCACGAGAGCACGGGAGGCATGGTCGACGTGGCGCTGAAAGCCGTAGGTGATCCGCGACAACGGCTCGCCGGCCACCAGGCCTTCATTCGCTACCCGGGAGGCGGTGGTGACCTCGGCCAGCGCGGCGCTCAGTGCTCCGCCATCTGCGCCCGAGGAGCGACTGGCTCTCTTGAGGGCCCGGCGCGCCCGACGCAGGCTGCGGCGCACTCCCCGCTCGACCTCGGTCACGTACTGGGTCACCCCCAGCTGCATCAACGCGTCGCGACGCAGCACGGCATTGGAGCCGCAGAAGAAAGCCGCATTCCAGCCATCCTTTCCCTGCTGGATCGGACCGTAGAAGAGGGGTGCCTGACTGCCGAGGGGATCGGAGTGCGTGACATTCGAGAACCACTGCGGCGTCTGAACGAGCGCAACCTTCTCGTCACGGAAGTATCCCAACGTTCGGTCCAGGATCTGCGGCTCGGGAATCTGGTCGGCGTCCAGGATCAGCAGGAACTCCCCGTCGATCGTCAACAGAGCGTTGTTGAGGTTGCCCGCCTTGGCGTGCCGTGACTGGCCATCCCATTCCGCACTTCGCACGATATAGCCAACGCCCAGCGCCCGTGCCGCCTGAGCCATGTCGATGCGAGCCCCGTCGTCGAGTATCCAGGTCTGGTGCGGGTGCCGGATCGCCAGTGCGGCCGTGGCGGTCCGAACCACCATCTCCACCGGCTCGTTGTAGGTCGTGATCAGGACGTCCACGGTGGCTTCGTGAATCGGTGCCGGTGGCTCGCCCCGCCGACGACTCCTCCACATCGTCGCCCCGAAGAGGAATGAGTCGGTCAGGCTGTACGTCTCCGCCACCACGAGCGGGACGGCGATCCACCAGTCCGCCCACGCCACCGAGTGCAGCCAGCGCCAGACAATGTAGTTGGCGCCGAGCAGCAGGGCCAGGCAGACAAGGATCCGGGTGGTCCGGAGACGCCCCCACCCCGCACCACGAGCGGGCGTGGAGTTGTCGTCATGCATAGACGAAGAGTAACTCGGATGCGTAAATATAGTGATTCAGACGATCATCCAGCGAAGTATCGTGAGCCTGCCTCAGTATCGGGCCTTGGCCGAAGCCGCAGTGGTTTCGAGGTTGCCGGCCAGATCGACGAGGTAGCCGGCGGCGGTGGCTATTTGGACGGCGGTGGCCGCGACCTGACGACTGGAGTCAGCTAGCTGTTCCATGGTCTCCACGACCTGCGACGTTGCGGTGCGCTGCTGCTGGGTGGTCAGGCGAACCTGGTCGTTTGCGTCGGTGACCGCCTCCAGGAGCGTCAGCCCGCGCTGCATCTGCTTGGCGCCCTTCTCCATCGCCATCACCGTGGCGTTCGTCTCACCCTGCACTGCGCGGATGATCGAGTTGATCTCTCCGGCCGAGACCTTCGACCGCTCAGCCAACCGACGTACCTCGTCCGCGACCACCGCGAACCCGAGCCCGTTCTCACCAGCCCGGGCAGCCTCGATCGCGGCGTTCAACGCGAGCAGGTTCGTCTGGTCGGCGATCTCGTTGATCAGGATCAAGAGGGCATCGATGTCGTCGACGCTGCGAGCCAAGGCCAACGTCCGGTCACTGGAGAGGGCGATATCCGCCTCGGCCCGCTCCAGGTTGCTCTTGGTCTCCGCGGTCTGGGTGGCCACCTGGTCAACGGTGTCGGCGATGGCTGCCGACGCCCTCGCCAGCTCCTCCGTGGTCGACGTGGCCTCCGTCACCGCCGCGCTCTGCTGGGTGGTCGTGGCCGCCAGCTCGTCCGAGGACGCCGACAGCTCCGCCGCCGCAGAGTTCACGTCACCACCCGAGGAGCTTGTCTCATCAGCGATGACTCGAAGCTTCCTG
This sequence comes from Nocardioidaceae bacterium, assembly GCA_033850885.1. Lineage (GTDB taxonomy): Bacteria > Actinomycetota > Actinomycetes > Propionibacteriales > Nocardioidaceae > JAWWPG01. The sequence goes on along the minus strand of JAWWPG010000041.1, from coordinate 94,084 downwards.
GCCTCGCGGGTGCCGAAGAACAACGCGGCGCCCACTGCCAGCGCGGTGCCAATGAGAACGATGACGATGGCGCGGTTGCGTTCGGACTGGACCGGAGCGAGCACGATGGCAGCAGGATCCTGTACCAGGACCACCCAGTGGAGAGCGTCGACGACGTCGTAGCCGCCGATGACGTCGTGACCGTTCGCGTCTGTGAACCTGGTGACACCCGCATCTCCGGTGCTGGATGCCGCGCGGACCGCGGAGTTGTTGACCGTGCTCCGCAGCGCCCCGGCTGAGACCAGGGCCGCAGAGTTCGCGACCGGTCCCATGTCGGTGTCGTAGAGCAACCGATGCGCGCTGTCGACAGCGACCACCTCGCTGCCGTTGTCCAGCTCAGGGTTGAGCAGACCCGCCAGCGCCGCAGAGTTCAGGTCCGCTGCCACGACCCCCTCGACGCGTCCATTCGCACCGACGACGGGTCCGGCGATGACCCACTGGAGGTGGTCGCCCTGTCGTGTGATCGAGGTGATCGCGGGCTTGCCGGAGCTGGCAGTTCGGAACCAGTCCTGACCGCTGGCCGTGAGGGGAGTCGTGGTTCGACTCGATGCCGCGATGTGACCACGCAGGTCCAGCACCTCGATCACGTCATAGTCGTGCGCAGAGGTCTGAACGTTGGTCAACAGTGTCGTGACGGCGGGACTTCCCAGCTGTCCAGAGGCCTGGGCGGCGACGATCCCGACCTGTTCCCTTCGCTCCGACAGCCAGTCCTCGAGGTGCAGCGTCACTCCGCGGGCCACGTTCTCTCCCCGGTTTTCGGCCGACGAGGTCAGGCTTGTCGACGCGGTCACCGTGAGCACCCACGCGAGCGCGATCATCAGTGGCACCGACACCAGCAGCATGGCCGCCATCAACCGGTATCGATAGCGCAGTCCCCGTCGAAACCAGCCGGGCATCGTCACCTTGACGGCTCCAGGTCGTCGCCATGGTTTCGAGGGTCCCGCGCGGTCGTGGGCCGCATTTCGATCACCAAACCGCGCACCCGGGGCTCCTTTATGCCGCCATCCGGTCCTCGCCTCAGCCCCCTAAGAGACAGTTCCCGATAGCGAGCAGTCGAGTCAATTAGTGCTTATAGCGTGAACCCGGATATACCGGAAGTCAAGTTCCTCTGCCGGCCGTTGGGGCTACCGCTGGCGCCATCTGAGATTCCGCAGCCAACGTCCCCGGCAACCCGCCCGGGGGTCTGTCGCCGGCTATGATCCGGCGGGGTCGGGGGCACAGCCAGCAGGATGGGGTATCCCGAACCGCGCCCAGTCGGGGATGCTGCTCCGGAACTGCCGCTGCACCGACCCCGGAGAGGTTGCCGTCCAATCAACGATGCCCCCGGTCTCCGGCTCATACTTGCGCCACTCGAACCAGTTGACCATCTTCAGCCGTGGCAGCCGCTCCACCAGCGTCGGCGAGAGGACCTGGTCGATCCACCCCCGCTTGACGGCAAGCTCGTTGGCGCCCGCCCCGCCCGGTGTATAGAGGGCCGCCGTCTCCGCTATCGCGACCGGCTTGCCGTGTTGCACGCCGTACACCTGGTAGAAGTCCGGCACGATCGTCTCGTCGACCCCAGGCCCAAGGTATCGGCCACGAAGCTCGTCGACGAGCTTGCCCGGCTGTGGTACCTCGTTCTTGCCCCACGGGTACTTCGTCCCCCAGTGGTAGAGGGACATCCCCACCCAGTCGACTGCCGAGTCCCCCGGGTAGTACGGGGCGTACGGATCGTCGCTCCTGTCCAGGGCGCCGTTGCCGTTCGTGTCCAGCGCGGCGGCGTCAGGGGACCCGGGCCGGGCGCGGTGGCGGCCGCCGGTGAACGGGTAACCGCCTCCATAGCTCGGCGCCCACATCATCGCCACCCCCGGCACGTGCTGGTGGACGGCCGCGGCGACCTCGTCGAACGACCGTACGTACGCCCCCGGTTGCTGCCCCCATGGGTACCAGGAACCGTTCATCTCGTGGGCATACCGAACCACGATCGGGACGCCTTCTCGGCTCCACTGGGACAGGGAGCCGACCAAGGCGTCGATCGATGCCGCGTCGACCGCCGAGAGGCCCTTGAACGGTTCCAGGGTCAGCAGCAGGTCGCTGCCCTGTGCGTGCGCGAGTTCCACCGCTGCCGAGACGTCGGTGATGTCGATCGGCCGCAGCGGCATGTCCGCGAAAGTCACCGCGACAGCCGGATGGTGGCCGAGTCGCTGGGCGTACCGGGTGAGCGTGTCGTGGGCCCAGTCGATGCTGACTCCGAGCCAGGCCCCGTCCTTCGGGCCGAGCGGACGCATCTGCACATCACAGGCGAGTGACTCGCCGCCGCTCTTGGGCTGTCCGCTAGCGGAGCCGGGGATGCCGAGTCCGCACCCTGTGCCCAGGCAAAGCAAGACCGCGGCCGCCAGTGAGACGGGCACCCGCCGAGAACGCCACCCGGCTGCCCCTGCCCCGACTCGGGCCGCCCACGACGCGACGTACCCGAGGGCATTCGTCAGCATCGGTCGGATGCCGGCCTTATCTCTAACACCCGCATGATGCCTCCATCGACAATCTTGCCCCTTTAGCCAGGTTAGCGTAGTTTGCTAGGCTTATTCAGATGGCTTCGCGGCGCGGACGATCTCACAGACCGCGACGAACACCGCGGAGAATGCCACTTTGGAGGTCCTGCTCGCAGGCTTGCACGGTCTGCGCACTTCACGTGGCGAGCTGAATGCGGTTGGGAGACGAGCGTGAAGGAGACTCAGGCTATGGAGCCGGCTTGGGATGCCGAGGTGGGCTGGGATGGACGCTGACCAGACGGCGCCGGCACGAGCTCTGCCGGCGGAACCGGTCGGGGTGCACATCCGGGAGTACAAGAACCTTTCGAACGTCTGGCTGCCCTGGAGTGACGGGCTCGCTCTGTTCGGAGCCAACGGGGCCGGAAAGACGAACATCCTCGAATGCCTGGCGCTCCTGCTGGGGACTGACCAGACCGTGCAGCTGGCCGGTCCGCGGCTTCTGACGCCGTTGCCAGGGTCACTGTCCCTGGTCGCTTTCGTCGATGCTGGGTTGCTGCCGCTGCCTCCTGATCTGGTGATGGCGGAGGAGCTAGAGATGCCGCTCGCGACGCATTGGCCCATCTCTCATCGAGTCGATGGCGACGCGGAGTGGTGGAGGATCCTAGGCTGCGACCACGGTGCTGATCTGCGGGAGGGGCTGGCGTCAGCCGGGATTCCCGACGACGTTCTCGACTTTCTCGATGAGGCGACCGCTCACCCGATCATCCGGTTCACGCTCGTTGGTATTGGTGGAGAACATCCAGCGGATCGGTGGGCACCCCCGATTCACCGAATGTTCACCCGGACACTGATGGCTTCCTCCGTGCCGGAAGGGCTCCGCGAGGTTGCGGAGCGGCTACCAGAGGTCTTTGCGCCTCTGCGCGCACACTTCGCAACGCCCCCCGAAGGGGATGGGTGCAATGTCGGTGTGCTGCAGCTTCCCCCCACGACGGAACCTCCCGGCATTCTGCAATGGCTTCCACAGATGCGGACCGGACAGCAGGCCAACGACGAGCTGCTCCGATCCTTTGAGATGGCATCTGAGCCGGCCGCAGTCCTAGCGGAACAGCTGGGCAACCTGGGGTTGCAGCCCGGGCCCGTAGACAATGACTGGCACCGATGGTTACACAAGCTCGGCGAGCGGTACGGACAGGAGGAACTCACGTTCACTGTCCCGTATGTCAGCATCAGCAGCGTCGGGGGTGGAGACGCGGACTACGAGCTCAAGGACATGCGGGTTGGAAACGGTCTGACGATCGGTCGGACGGGAGACCGCGGCGACGTCTTCGAGCACTTCTCCGCCGGTGAGCGCCGCTGGGTGGACGAGGCACTGGCCACCGTTTCTCGGGGGTTGAGCCGCTTCGAACTGCAGGCGCGACTGCATGCCCAGATGTTGCGCTTGGCGGACGAGGACGAGGTGATGAGCGGCGTGCTCCAGGTCGCAGACCGTGTCGGGGAAGCGATCCGAGGGGACGAGTACTGGACCGCTGACACCTTTGATCGCGTCCTGCAGGGGCTGGAGCCCGTTTTGGTCCGGGCAGGGCAGGAATGGCTGCGTGCTCCTGATCCGATAACGAAGGGCTTCCTGATGGCCGTCATACCCGGACTCTCCGTACTCCAGCCGACTCTCACGGTACGAGTCTTTGACGAACCGGAGGCCCATCTTCACTCTCTCGCTCAACGCGCCGCAGCCCGAGCGCTGGAACATCTACGCCGCGTGGGGAACCACGTCGTGGTGGCGTCGCACAGCCCCCACTTTCTCGACCTCGCCGGATGGTCCCTCGTCCATGTTCAACGCACCGCAGATGGAACCAGCGTTGCACAGCTCTCCCTGGACGATACTCGGGCCAGGGGGGTTCTCGCCGAGTCTCTGGGCGTGAATCGGGGCGAGCTGCTCGCCGGGGTGAGCTACCTGCTCATCGTGGAAGGGCACCACGACCGACTGGTCCTCGACAGGCTTTTCGGAAAGGATCTTCGCGAAGCGGGCGTGGTGATCTTGTGCATGCACGGCACCCACAATCTCCTGGCCACTGCGGAGCTGGACTTCTTGGACCGCTACCTCGACGTTCCGATCGGCGTACTGCTGGACTACACCAGTAGCGACCGGGCGCGGCCTGAATGCGAGGAGACCGACGAGGAGCGAGAGCTGACTAAGCTGCGACGACGATGCGACGAGCGGGGTCGCAGGTACGACGTCTTCGGGTTGACGAGGCCTGACATCACGGCATACCTGAGCGAAGCCGCGATCCAAGCCCGGCACCCCGCCTTTCCGGGGTGGGAGGACGTGCTCCAAGAGTTCGAACACCTCGGTCGCCGCCAGTCATTCAAGCGTTGGCTCTCGACCACCTACCGCGTCGACGTGATGAGCACTCGCCGGGTTCGGAGCGTTCTCGAGCGGATGATCGCGAACGATCAACCGTGTGTAGTCGAACTGACCCAGACGGTCAACGACATCCTCGTCGCGGCGCAACCTCAGCGAACCATGTGACTGGTCACGTTGCTCCGGGGGCTCTGCTGGTTGCGGCTTGGACGATTCCCCGCGCCGCGTCCAAGGGGTCCTCTTGCTCTCGAGCAAGCTGCGTGATGATCTCCAGAGCCCGCTCAGCGTCGATGGCATGACGCTGCATAAGGACGCCGGTTGCCTGGTCGACCAGGGTCATGGAGCCCATTGCGTCGCGCAGGGTGTCGATGTCCTGTGGCTGGTCGAAGGCTTCTTTCGCGTGACTGGAGAACACGTGCGCGACGATGTCTCGGTGGGCCGTGAAGGCATCGGGAGTGATCGAGTAGAGGTTGAGGCACATGTACAACCTGCCCGGGTGTACAAGTCTGATCGCCAAGAGCGACGCTAAGCCCAAGGCGTTGGCGCGTGGGCCGAACTTCGGCCATCGCGCATCGTTGGCTAGGTCCGGGGAGTACACCGCATCCTGGTCTGTTACGGCGTCATAGGCTGGTCCCTCGTTGAGGTCGTACTGCATGCCGTCTGCTTCGTACATGAGGGGCGCGGTAGCCGCAACAGTCTCAAGCCGTCCGTTCGGGTGTCGCAGGCACACACTGACGTAGTCGACACCAGGAAGATGCTCTCGTGCGACGGAGGTGATTCGTGCCAGGATCTGTACGACCTCAGTCGGCTCGCCGAGCCATTCCGAGGCAGGCTGCGAGGCATCGCCGCGTCGCGTTCTATCGGCCACTGCCCACCAGGTCTCTGGTGGCAACCGCCCATTTCTCACGTGGCTCGCGGCACGACATGTCAGGATCAAGGTACCATCTCGGACACGGCTCCGGACGGTCAGACGCAGGTGCCGGCTGGGGTCGGCATGACATCATGCGATGACGGCTCCGCCTCGGTTCAGCCACCACGTGGCGGCGGCACGAATCGGCGCCGAATTGGGCGGGCGTGCGATCCTGGTGAGGATCTTCGCTCGGCGCATCCCCAGCGAGTACAGGATCGCCTGGTCGAGTCTCGTCAGGTCCCCCGTGAGGCGGTCGACGAGAGCATCGAGGCTGGTGTCGCTGGAGGACGTATTGCCCAAGGTCAGGGCCATATCCACTGCAAGCTCATCGGAGGCGGAGGGGAACCAGCTGAGCACAGCGGACTCCTGTTCGGGACCGGCGAGGTAGCGGAGGAGTCGAAGCATCCAGGGGACCAGAGGTCCTTCCAACGACGCGGCATCGATCTCCTGGGTGAGCTCGGCGGCCACATGTTGCCGGAAGGGGCTGCCGAGCAGGACCAGGCGAGCGTAATGGCGGTGCTCCCCGCGGGCTGAGAACAACGCCTCCCTGATGATCCGCGGAGTCATCGCGTCCTCGTCGTACAACCGCGCCGACGACAGCCGCCGACGAGCTGCGGTGGCGATCCGTCGTGACAGCTCCAGCGCCGTGTCCGGGGGCACCCACTCTTTGTGGGCAGCGCCATTGACGAGCTCTTGATGTCCGCGGAGGCCTCTCGACGCGTCGATGAGCCGTGCCTGAGCCGTCGCCGGCATCGCCAGGATTGCGCCTTCCAGTCCGCTGGCCTGACGCTCGCGGTGACGCATCATCTGCAAGAGCCGCGCTTCGATCAGCTGCAACTCGCCTCTGCTGTACTGCCCCTGTCTCACTTTGTGGGCGATCCCGTGGGATGCCGCCTCAAACATGGCATCGGAACGAGGATCGACAAATCTCGCAAGCAGCAAGGCCGCTGCCTCCGCACCGTCGGCCATCTGGAGGACGCGCATCGGCGTACTGACAAGCTGGACCGCTGGGTCGTCGAGGAAGTCAGTTGCGGCGCGAAGCAGCCACGGGTAGGCGATCTTGTGCTTGAGGAGAATGCGGGTGGCGTCATGGCGCTGGGCCTCGGCGAGTCCGACGCTGCCAGATAGCTGATCGACCAGCCGAATGGACAGCTCACGCCAGACATCCGCGTGCAAATACAGCAGGCTCGGCACACGAGAGTAGAAGCCGAACTCTGACCAGTCCAAGCCGGTTGCCGAATCCGACCGCAACCTATCCAGCAGCTTGTCGAGTCTGATGTGATAGCTCTCAGACATCGGGTCCGGTTTCGGCGTCCAGACTGGTTCAGCCCTCGGCGCATACACATGGCGCAGGGCGTTCACGACACTGGTGAGTTGTCCTGGTTGGAGCTCGAGAACCTTTTCATACGTCGCAAGCACCGGGAGGCGCGCCTGGGTCTGGCCGGACTCCCATCGACTTACAGCGCTGCGGTCCGCAGGCAAACCGGCCTCGCTGAGTGCCGCCACAAAGGCTCCCCCGAGCGCCAGCTCAGGTTTCTCGTGATGAAGTCTGGACATCATGAGCAGCCACCCCACGCGCGAATCCACGTCCACTGTTGACTCGAGAATCGACGTGCGATCCTGCGGCACCCGATAGGGGCGACCGCGTCTATCCGGCGACATTCATCTCCCTCGCGGTGCTCCTCATCTGGACCCAGATGCTGGAAATTCGATGCCGACCATTACTGCTTTGATGTCCTGCTGACCGAAGTGACCTCGGACGGCCTCAGCCTGCCCTCGACGAGGTTCCGGGCGGTGTCAGCCAACCGGTACCCGCCGGATTCGGCGTATTGGCGCATCGACTCGAACGCCGCCTCCATTCCAAGACCACTGGACGCAAGAAGGCCCTTAGCCTGCTCGATGGTCACGCGGGCGTTCAAGGCCGCCTGCGTTTGTTCGACGATGATCTCGCGGTGGCGGGCAGCCCGCTCCTGCAGAATTCCTACAGTGGCAACATCAGCGAGCGCCTGGGCGACTTGGACGTCGCGGGGAGGCATCGCCCCCACCGAGGCGCTGAACAGGTTGAGGGCACCGATGGTGTCCTCTCGCAACCTCATCGGCAGCGCGTGGACCGCAAGATACCCGCACTCACGCGCGGCCGGCACAAAGCGCGGCCACCGGTCAACCACGGCTTGCAGATCAGGGACAGCAACCTGCCGCCCAGTATGGAAGCAGTCAAGACAAGGACCCTCATCGCTTTGCAGCTGAAACAGCTCCAAGAGACGGGTGGCCTCGGTCGATGAAGCGAGCAGCTGCAAGTTGCCTCGATGGTCGTTCAGCAGGAGCCCCGCTGCGTCCACATCGAGCAAGTCGGCTACGTGTTGGACCAACCGGTGGAGCAGGTCCGCAACATCGAAGTCGCCAACCAGTGTGTCTGCCAGCTCCACGAAAGCCTGCGTCAAGTCTTCTTCTCGGCTCAAATCACCATCTCCCCTGCTAGGGACAGTCCTACCATGACCCCCTACGGACCGGGTGGATCGCCACCACGTCGTGCCGGGTCGGGTTCTAGCAACAGGCCCCGGTTCACGATGTCGTCAGCGATCTGCTCGATACCGGTCCCCTCGGCAAAGGCGCGACCCCGCAGCCGGGCAAACGCGGATTCCGCCGACACGCCCAGCTGCCCCATCAGCATGCCGGTCGCCTGGTGCACCCGGCGGCGACTGTATCCGTCGACGGCTAGCCAACGGCCAACCAGGGACTCTCCGTCACCACCACCTCTCAGCTGCAACAGCACCAGCATGGTGAGCTCCAGGGCATCGAGGACGAACGAAATCTCCGTCGCGCTCAACGGACCTGCACGACGACGATAGAACGCGCAGATGCCAACGTTGATCACCCCGAAGCGCATCGGGAAGCAAAACACCGAAGCGGTCGGCAGCGTCGCGATCTCCTGTGCAAGACCCGGCCATCGAGCCGCGCTTGACGGGTTAGCGAAGTCGAGCACCAAGACGGGGCGGGATTCCGTCAAGGCCACCAGGCTTGGGCCCTCACCCAGCGTGTACTGAGCGTCCTCGAATGACGCGATAACCTCGTCGCTAGCGAAAACTGTATTCCGCTGCATATCGGACATCATCAGGGTGACGGCCACACCGTCACACGGCAGCGCCTCTGCCAGGGCACCGCATACCCTGGAAACAGCCCCGCCATCGTCGCCCTGCGCCAAGGCTGCAGCCAGGGCGACCTTGAATTGACTGATCTCATCCACCACCGAAAGACATCCCCTCACCACGCAAGAGAAGTGCCTGAGGGGCACTGGAAGCGCAGATCCACGCGATCAGCGGACCGGAGTCGCGGATGCAGAGACAAAGCAAGCACACATTCCCTTGCTTCAAAGGAGGGTTGACGGCACCAAGGACCTGGGCGACGCAGAGTTGAACCGAACAACCTACTGGACAAAAGGTACCCCGGACACTCTGCGGACCACAACTCACGCGATCCGAGAAGGTGTCCGCGGTGAATTCAGGGTGTCAGGGACTGTTTCCGGTTCGCGGTGGTAGGAGTCGGCACGGAAGCGACGGGACCAGGCCAGGCATGTCCAAAGGGGCGCGTCGCGTGCCCCCGGTTAAAGGCCCCACGACTCAGGAGATCCGTAGGTGATGCCGCTCGAGAGTGAGCACTACGATTTGGTGCGGCGGCGTGGCGCGAGGAGGTGGCCAGTTGAAGCGGCGAGTTTCGCAGTCCGTTGCAGGGGTTCACTCGGGTGGCGTAACCCCTGGTCGGGGTCCCGCCACCTGTATGGGGAAGGATCCCACGCTGGTCCTTGAGAACGTCAAAGAGCGGGATCGATGAGCAGATTGGTCGCGACGCCCGACGAGGCACTCGCCGGCGTCTGCGACGGCGACACCGTGCTCATCGGCGGCTTTGGCACAGCAGGCCAACCCATTGAGCTCATCGAGGCACTCATTCGCACCGGCGCCTGCGATCTGACCGTTGTGAACAACAACGCAGGCAACGGTGACCGTGGTCTGGCCGCGCTGCTCGCCCAGGGACAAGTGCGCAAGGTGATCTGCTCCTTCCCGCGGCAGAGCGACTCCTATGTGTTCAATGACCTCTACCGAACGGGGAAGATCGAGCTGGAGGTCGTGCCACAGGGCAACCTCGCCGAGCGGATACGCGCGGCAGGCGCCGGAATCGGGGCCTTCTACACGCCCACCGGTGTCGGCACTCCCCTTGCCAACGGCAAGGAGACCCGCACAATCGATGGCCGTGACTACCTGCTGGAGTATCCCCTCCATGGAGATCTGGCCCTCGTCAAGGCGCATCGCGCCGACACGATGGGCAACCTCGTCTACCGCAAGACAGCCCGGAACTTCGGACCTGTGATGGCCACGGCGGCCGCGACCACCGTGGTGCAAGTGGACCACCTCGTCCAAGCCGGGGGGCTCGACCCCGAGGCAGTCGTCACTCCCGGGATCTTCGTCGATCTGGTGGTGGTGTGCCATCCCCTGCGCGTCCTGTCGCCGGAAGGAGCAGCTGGATGATCGCTGAGCACGCCAATCGCGGCAGCCTGACCCGGAGAGAGCTCGCCCAACGGGTGGCCGCGGACATCCCGGCCGGCTCCCATGTCAACCTCGGCATCGGCCAGCCCACCACGATTGCGGACTTCCTGACCCCTGAGAGCGGTGTGGTGCTCCATACCGAGAACGGCATGCTCGGCATGGGACCCGCAGCCCATGGCGACGCGGTCGACCCGGACCTCATCAACGCCGGCAAGATCCCTGTCACCGAGGTCGCCGGGGCGTCGTACTTTCACCATGCCGACTCGTTCGCGATGATCCGCGGAGCCCACCTCGACGTCTGTGTTCTGGGCGCCTTCCAGGTGTCCGAGCGCGGTGACCTCGCCAACTGGCACACCGGTGAGCCTGATGCGATCCCCGCGGTAGGTGGTGCCATGGACCTCGCTATCGGGGCCAAGGACGTGTTCGTCATGATGACCCTCTTCGACAGGGCAGGGCGCGCCAAGCTGGTCCCCCATTGCACGCTCCCGCTGACCGGTCTGGGGTGTGTCAGTCGCGTCTATACCGACGTCGCGACGTTCCAGATCACCCGCCGAGGCGTGACGGCGACGGAGACCTTCGGTACGACGCTCAGCACGCTCCAGTCCCGGCTGGACGTTGACCTCGCATCTCGATGACTGAAGACCCGGTGACTTCACCCCGACGACCGTGCGGCGCGCTATCCGTCCTCCCAATTTCCTGTTGCTCACTGCGACCTGACGGGCGCAAGAACAATGTCGAACCGGACGCGAGACCAGGGCGCATCGCCGATGGCCCGACCGTCCGGGGTCGGCGTGCGAGCGGATTGGCTCTCGAACTCGACGATGAGCGAGTCCCGGACCCCAAAGACGCTGTCGCGGTCGAGCAGCCTGTCGCCGCGGGGAAAGATGTGGGTGACCAGCGTCCGGAATCCGCTTGCCTTCACCATGAAGTGCAGGTGGGACGCTCGCATCGGAGATCGCCTCGTCGCAGCCAGCAGTCGGCCAACCGGGCCGTCATGCGGGATCGGGTAGGGCGTCGGGGTGACAGCCCAGAAGTGGTAACGGCCCCCATCGTCGGTGTGCAGATGACCGCGGCCGGTGGTCCGGTCGTCGGTGTACTGAACGTCGTACAAGCCGTCCTCGTCGGCCTCCCACACCTCGATCAGGGCGCGGGGAACCGGGTGTCCCTCGGTGTCGGTGACGGAGCCCTCCACCCAGCACGGTTCGCCAGGGGCACCGCGTGCGATGTCACCGCCGAGCCCGACGTTCGGTGAACCCTCGACGAAGAAAGGGCCGAACACGGTCGCCTCAGTGGCGGTTCGGTACGCCTCGTTGTTGATGGTGATGGTCTGCATCGAGGCACCTAGTACGTCGGAGAGCAGGATGAACTCCTGGCGTCGATCGTCGCTGATGTGACCGACGGCGGTGAGGAACTCGATCGCTTGCTGCCACTCCTCCTCGGTGAGGCGCACCTCCCGCAGAAACGCATGGAGGTGCCGGGTGAGGGACTGCGTGAGCTCCCTGAGGCGAGGGTTCGGCGTGTCATCGAAGGACGCGGCTACCCGCTCCACGAGGTCCGTCTCTCGTGCCTTCTGTTCGGCGGAGACCGAGCTACGCTGCCGGTCCGGGGTCATCGCAGGTCCCCTCCTTCCCACGCTGCATGCAGCAGCTCCTGGAGATTGGTGATGGTCACCGGCGTCGGGTTGCTCTCGGGCGCCACTGACAGGATGGCTTCGGCGGCTGCCGGAATCTCGCTCTCGCGAAGGCCGTAGTCGCGCAAGGCATGTGGGGCCTTGACTTGCTCACGTAGCCGCTGCAGCCCCGCGCTTGCGGAGTCCGAGACGAACGCCGCTGCCATCCGCTGCTCGAGGTCCGGCACCGACGGCGCGTTGAACGCCAGTACGTAGGGAAGCACCACCGCGTGGGTCTGAGCGTGTGGCAGGTTGTACATGCCGCCCAGGACGTGACAGATCTTGTGGTGCAAGCCAGAGCCGGCGGAGGCGAACGCGACGGCCGAGAGGTAGGCGCCGTAGAGCGTCTGCTCCCGACCCTCGATGGCCTTCGGGTCTGCGACGACCTGGGGCAGACCATGGTTGATGGCGCGGATTCCGTCCAGCGCCAGCGCCTGGTCGATGGGGTCGACACGCGGGGCCCACATCGAGTCCACGCAGTGCGCCATGGCGTTCAGCCCGGAGGCCACACTCATCCCAACCGGGAGGGACAGCATCAGGCTGGCGTCGTAGACGATCGCTCGCGGCAACACCCGTACATCCACGCCGGTGGTCTTCCGACTGCCTTCGGTCAAGCCCCAGACGTTGGTGGCCTCGGAGCCGGCGTAGGTAGTGGGAACGGCGACAATGGGCAGGCCGGTCGTGAGCGCCACCGCTTTCGCCAGGCCGGTCGTGGAGCCTCCACCGATGCTGACCAGGACGTCGACGTCGTTCTCACTGGCCACCGTGCGAGCGCGCTCGGCAACCTCGACCGGCACGTGCATCACCACCTCCGTGTGATGCACGGTAACGGGCAGCGGCCGCAGGACCGGTTCGGCGATCGCTGCTTCCGCTTGACCGACGATCGCCATCACCCTGGTCCCGCCCAGTCGCGCCACCTCGTCCGCTACCCGGTTGGCGGCCTCGTAGGAGGCGAAGACGGCCCGCTGAGGCAGGTTTTCGTGCTCGAAGCAGAGCCTCATGCCGCACCCGCCTTGCCGAGAATCGCTGCAAGGGCATCGAACAAGGCTTGCTCGGGGTTGTCAGGCAAGCGCATGGAGCGCCACCCGATGTGCTTGTCCGGCCTTACCAGGAGTACGCCTGCCTCGTCAACCTCCCGCAACCGGGCCCAGTCGTAGTACAGATCCGTGACGGCGCGGCCCGGCCCGATCACGACTGTCTCCAGCGCGATGCCTAGCGCCAGTCCGACTTTCTCGGACGCCGCGACCCATGGTTGCCCCGCGACGCCCGTCAGGAGAGTGAAACGGGTCATCGGAGCCAGGTCCAAGGTGGAGTACTTGTGCGTGGCGTCGCCTACCCACGCGTGCGGTAGCCGTGACCCGGGGACCGTGGAGGGTTCGTAGTACAGCTCCGGATCCCGCGTGGGCTCGGGCCGCCGAGTGCCGTCGGACTTCACCGCGTCGGACTCGTAGAACTGCCCCATCTCGACGCCGTGGGCATTGAACTCGTAGTTCTTCAGCTCCATTGCGGTTACGAGAGCGGCCCGCTTCGCCGCCCCGGCCGGGGTGTTGTCCTTCCGCTCCTCGATGCGTGCGGCCATCTCCTGCTCATCCTTGGCGTCGAGGAGTCCCAGCACCTCGAAGAACTGGACGAACTCGCGACTGGACTTGTTGGCGCGTTGAACGATCTGCTCGGCGATCGGCGCGCGCTCGGTCGAATAGGTCTCCAGCAGGGACGGTTCGGCCTGGCCGCGCAGGACCGCGGCCAGCTTCCAGGTGAGGTTGTAGGAGTCCTGCAAGGAGGTGTTCGACCCGAGCCCGTTGCTAGGCGGATGGCGATGGATCGCGTCCCCGACGCAGAATACGCGTCCGAACTGCAGGTGGGTCGCGTACATCTCGTTGTTCCCCCACAGCGAGGTGCCGGTGATCTCCACGTCGATGTCGGGCAGGCCGAGAAGGTTCCGCACGATCTGGACGGCCGCTTGTTCGTCGATAGCGGGTGGCGGCTGGCCGATGTCGTATCCCCACACGACCAGCCACTCGTTCCACGGTCGAACCATGCGGACCAGGCCCGCGCCGATGCCGCCGACATTCGAACCCGGCTGGATCACCCAGTACAGCACCGAGGGACGCTGGCCCACGTGTGCGGAGATGTCGGCCTTGAAGGTGATGTTCATCGAGCCGGCGATGTCCATCCGGCCGGACATGGGCAGGTCGATGTCGCTGGCCACCTTGGAGCGAGCCCCGTCAGCACCGATGAGGTACTTCGCCCGGATGGTGTAGACCAAGCCGGTAAGCCGGTCGCGAACCTCCACGTCGACGCCCTCCGCGTCCTGGCGGTGCGCGAGGTACTCGCTGGAGAATCGCGTTTCGGTTCCCCTGACGCTGGCGTTCTTGACCAGGATGGGCTCGAGGTAGGTCTGTGGGATATCGACGGGACGGCATGGTGACGCCAGCCGATAGTCCGCCTCCCGTGCCGGATGGGTGCCCCAGGTGAGGATCCGCCCGATCTCCTCCCCGGCAATTGAGGTGCAGAAGACGGTGTCGCCCATCAGCTCGTGCGGGGTGGCGTCGGCGAGTACCTGATCCTCGATGCCCATGTCGCGGAAGATCTCCATAGCCCGCTGGTTCGTGATGTGAGCCCGCGGAGTGTTCGCCGTCCAGCGGTACTTCGTGATCAGGATGTTGGGGATGCCGAGACTCGCCAGGAACAAGGCGGCCCCAGCTCCGGCGGGCCCCGAGCCGACCACGAGGACGTCCGTCGTGACCTGCGAACCACGAGGAGGCTGGGTCTCCGTCATTCCGTCGTTGAACTCCGTCATGTCGTTGCCTCTCGATGCCGTCCCGATGCGGTTCGGGTCACTGCTCGCGCTGGAATGCCTTGCGTGGGTACGGTGGGAAGCCAAGGACAGGACCAGGGGCGGACCCACTCACAACCATCCCAACCTTCAGATTCGAGAATGTCATGCCCGAAACTCAACCCGATATCGACTCCATCGAGGCCGAACGCGAGCGCATCCGCGCCGCACATCTGCGTCCCCTGGCAGAGCGACCGACATCCGCTGCCCGGGGCCTGCACCACACCGCCCTCATCAGCAGCGACGTCGAGACCACCGTCCGTTTCTACCAGGATCTGCTCGGGTTCCCGCTCACGGAGCTGATCGAAAACCGCGACTACCGTGGCTCCTCCCACTTCTTCTTCGATATCGGCAACCGCAACCTGCTCGCCTTCTTCGACTTCCCCGGCCTCGACGTCCGCTCCTATGCCGAGGTCCTCGGCGGACTGCACCACCTCGCGATCTCGGTGGAACCTGAGCGTTGGGAGGACATTGTGGGTCGCCTCGAGGAAGCCGGAGTCGAGCACGTGGTGCACAGTGGCGTCTCCGTCTACTTCCGCGACCCCGATGGCGCCCGGATCGAACTGATTGCCGACCCGCTGGGCGAGATGTACGGAACACAGGTGCTGTGACGAGCGCGCCGTAGGTGCGCTCCACGAGGACACCCATCAGCGGGCGGGGGACGTTTGGGTGGTGCGTCAGGTCAACGTGAAGACCGTTGTGGATGAGCGGAGGGAGGTGACTCCCTTGGCGGTGATCTTGTGGTTGCCTGTTGCCCCCGCGGAGGCCGGTGCTGGGATGTGCCCCGAGCAGCTGAACGTGCCGGTTCCCGTCGCGGTCGTGTGGCAGACGGCGACCGACTTGGGGCTTGCGAGCCCAGTGCTGTACGTGATCTTCACTGTTTCACCACTGGCGTACCCCCCGCCCGACGCGGTAGCGGCGGAGCTCGCCGGTCCCGAGCTGGGGGCGATGTTCACGAACTCCTCGCCCTGGGCGCAGGCAAAGTTGGGGTTCTTCGCGAAGTCGTTGTTGCTGAACTCGGTCTGGATGAAGTAGTGGTGGCCATTGATCGTCTGGTTGAACTCGGCTCCCGAAGAACCCTGGAAGGACGCGCTGTCTCCGAACACATACGCGCAGTCGTCGCCGTTCTCATTGCCGGCGCCGTCCAACCAGGCTGTGCCCTCGGGGTCGGTGATGGTCTCGTTGACCTCATGGCTGGTGATGCTGATCTCCGAGTCGGCATCGATGTTGCCATTGGGTGTCTGGTTGCCGCCGGTGTTCGACCCGGCGTCGGAGCTGCACGTCCACCCGAGGGGTGAGTCCACAACCGCGTAGTTCATGTCGGCCACCAGTGGTGGCGCCGAGAACGCGTGGTAGCCGCAGAAGCCGGGGTTGGCGTTGATGCTGCATGTCCCTCCATGGGCGCCGTTGGCCGAGCTGAAGCAGGTCTCGATGCCCTTGGGCAGGAAGTACATGTACAAGTGCGCGAGGTCCTTGTTGGGGAGCGCATGTGCGGTCGTGAAGTTCTTCGCCTCGGTGAGCAGCTGCGCGTTGGTGATACACCGGCTGTAACCCGCGCCGCTGCTGTAGATCTGACCCGAGTCAGGAGTACAGCCGTTGGCCGGAAAGGCGGTCGTGTCGGTGATGGGCGTACCGGTATGGATCTTGTACTGCAGGTGGCTTCCGCTTGCTGTCGTGTATTGAGTGAGAACCGAGAAGACATTCGTGTTCGCGCCGCTGGCCGCCGCGGAGTCCGCAATGAACTGGTTGATCAAGGCTCTGTATGAGGCGGGCACCGTGAACCCAGAGGGCAGCCAGTACACCGGCGTGACCGTCAACTCTCCGGGTGTGCCACTGGTGCCGGCCGTATTGCCACCGTGGAATGTCAGCGGCGGACTCCCCCGGTACGGCGGGCTCGGCGGCGTCCCACCACCGCCGCGTGAAGTGGCTTGTCCACATCTCGATGCGGTGGGCCGGCTCCATTGGATTCCGCCAATGCCACCGACTCGGCTCGGCAACGATGCACAGGCAGCTGGGCCAGAGTCAGTCGCAGGCCGCGCGGTTGCGCTGGGGACGCTGGCCAAGGCCAACAAAGTGGCACAACCAAGGGCCGGTACGGTCCACAGGGCCCTCCGAAGACTCGAAACCCTCATCGGATCCTCTTCCAGTCGACATCCTTGTCGGGCATCGTAGGGCAGAGCCGAGAGCCGGACACTGCAAACGAAAGAACTGCCCGCCCATTCGTAAACTCCTTTCATGGGTTGGTGACAATTCGTCTCACAGCGAGGGGAAAACTCGGTCGGATGGCGGTTTGATGCGCAGTAGCACGATGTTGCCACCGAACTGGTGGCGGAGTTGGAGATAACCCTGGAAATCGCGAAACTGCTCATGAACCTGCGGCCTCTGCTGCGGGGTACGCATAGGCGGGCATGCAGAGCGGTGGGCACGGGCAGTGCCCACCTCCGAAGCTGAAGGACCCTTCCTGGTAGCTCCCCCGGATTCCGGCGGCCGATCGTCCGGAACGGGGCTTAGTGTTCCTGCCATGACGAGGTGCGCGCGAACAGATCGAGGGTGGGCGGGCGAGCCGCGTCTGCCCTTTGCTGGAAGGCTGCTCAGGTGACTGACTTCATCAAGGAGGACCTGACCGGCTCCCGCTTCCAAGAGGTCTACCTCACCAATGCCCGGTTTCACGCCGTCGACCTCTCGAACGCGCGCTTCGACGCGGTCGATCTGACCGGAGTCAGGTTTCGTGGCGCGGACATGGTGAACGTCGACATCAGCGGCATGATCGAAAACCTGCGCGTCAACGGAGTCGACGTCGTACCTCTGGTGGAGGCGGAGCTGGACCGTCGCTATCCAGACCGGGTCAAGATGCGACCGACCGACGCAGAGGGTTTCCGGGCCGCATGGGAGATCCTCGAGCGGCTGTGGCAGCGGACCGTCGAGCGAGCCCGCGGGCTGCCCTCGGACCTTCTCCACGAGCGGGTCGAGGACGAGTGGTCTTTCATCGAGACACTGCGCCATCTCGTGTTCGCCACGGACGCATGGGTGTGTCGGGCCATCTTGGGCGAGGCCTCGCCATGGGACCCACTGGACCTGCCCCACGACGAGATGCCCGACGAGCCGAGCGTGCCCCGCGACCGCGAAGCGCGGCCGGCGCTGGACCAGGTCCTCGCCCTACGCGCGGACCGCATGGACAGGGTGCGCCGCGTGCTCGCCGAACTCACCGACGAGACGCTTGCGGGCATGACAGAACCCGTGACGGAGCCGGGCTATCCGGAGCCTGAGAGCTTCGAGGTCCGCCGTTGCCTGAGGGCCGTCCTGAACGAGGAGTGGCAGCACCGCCTGTACGTCGAACGCGACCTCGACGTGCTCCGGTCCAGGCAGTCCTGAGTCGAGCAAACACCTGCGTTCGCGCGAGCAGATGGTCAAGGACGTGGACTTGCGGCTGCCGCCAGCAGCCGGTGCCCGAGGACTCGCGCTGCTTCCTGCAGCTCGGGGCACTTCACGATCCGGTACGACGCCGGTACCCGCGCGAGCTGCTCGGCGTACCACACCGGGTTGCTGGTGCTGCCGACCAGCCTGGACGACTCGGCGTCGAGTGGCTTCAGCAGTCCGATGGCGCGGGGCAGGCAACGACCCACGGTTTCGACGGGCGCGTCGATGACGACCTCGACGTCGTACTCCCAGCCGAGCGCGAGGTGCTCCTCGAGGGTG
Organism: Nocardioidaceae bacterium; assembly: GCA_033850885.1. Classification (GTDB taxonomy): domain Bacteria; phylum Actinomycetota; class Actinomycetes; order Propionibacteriales; family Nocardioidaceae; genus JAWWPG01. Next base: position 75,566 of record JAWWPG010000041.1, on the reverse strand, counting down.
GCGACCGGGTCGAGGTCTTCGGGCGGGCTAAACGTGTCGTCGAGCACCTCCACGCCACGGATCCGGTCGATCCGATAGGCGCGGCGAGCGTTCGTGGTGTGCGACCGACACAGCAGGTACCACCGGCCGTGGCGAACGACGACCGCCCAGGGGTCGACCTCGGTCAGCCATTCCGAGCCCGCCTCCGAACGGTAGCCGAGCCGCACCCGTCGGCGGTTCGAGCAGGCCCGCACGAGCGTGGAGGTGGTCCCCGGGTCGGGCCGGGCGGCGGCGCGGTCAGGGGCGGGAGCCGTGGTTCGACGGACGGCCTCGGCCTCGGCGGCCACCGACTCGGGCAGGGCCCGGACGATCTTGGCGAGCGCACTCCCGACCGGGTTGGCGTGATCGTTCGCATCGTGGTGGCCGTCGAGCACGGCCATGACCAGGCCCAGCGCCTCGGCGGCGCTGAACATCATGGGCGGCAGCCGAAGGCCACGGCCGACGCGATAGCCGCCATACGGACCACGGACCGACTCGATCGGGATGCCGGCCTCGCGGAGGATGGCGATGTACCGCCGGGCGGCTCGCTCCGAGACGCCGAGCTTGTCGGCGAGCCGGTTCGCGGTGATCCCGGGCGCGCCCTGAACGAGCTCAAGAGCCAGCAGCGACCGTGCGGTCGGGCTGATGTCCTTTTCCATGGGAGGGAATCTCTTTCGGGAAGGTGATCGTCCGGAATGAAAGGCTAGCGACACCCGCCTCGGGGCAGCACCTCGTCAAACGTCGGCCGGGGGTTTGGAGCGGCGAAATATGCTCGCCGAGGAGCCGCAGCAGGTACGGGCTGAAAGGACGCAGACATGGCGAAGGTGCTCTACACCGCCGAGGCACACGTCACCGGCGGCCGCGCGGCTGGCCACGGCCGGACGTCGGACGGTCAGCTCGAGGTCGATCTGCGGACCCCCCCGGAACTCGGCGGACAAGGCGGCGGCACGAACCCGGAAGAGCTGTTCGCCGTCGGCTACGCCGCGTGCTTCGAAAGCGCACTCGGCGGGGCTGCGCGTCGTGGGAAGCTCGAGATCGGCGATGTCGCGATCGACTCTAAGGTGATGCTGCTGCCCACGGGCGATGGCGGCTACCGACTCGGCGTCGAGCTGGATGTCACGCTTCCGCTGGTTACCGACACCAGCACCGCAGCGAACCTGGTGAGGGCAGCGAACCGAGTCTGCCCCTACTCGAACGCGACCCGTGGCAACATCGAGCTGACGCTGACCGTGAACGGGCGGGTGGTGGAGGAAGCAGCCGAGGGACAGATATGAGCCGCGTGCTCGTAGACGCCGGTAACGCCGTCTGCTGGAGCGCGGTGACAGTCGTGTGGGTAGTGGGCGCGCTGTACAACACCGCCCATGCTCCGCGTCGGCGGACCAGAAGTCGGTTTGGAGCAGCGGAGCTCATCGCCGTGGTGGTGGTAGCTGCGATGGTCGGAGTCATCGCCCGAGGTCACTGGGATGGCCTGGAGGTCGGGGTCTCGTGGTTCCGGATCCTCGGACTGACCGTGCTGGTGGCCTCGACGGTCTTCACGCTGTGGGCCAGGCTCTCACTTGGCTCCATGTGGAACTTGGCGCCCACGGTCAAAGAGGACCACCAGCTGCGCACTCGCGGCCCGTACGCGGTGACGCGTCATCCCATCTACACCGGCCTGCTCGGGATGCTGCTCGGCACCACCCTGCTCAGTGGGGTCGGTCAGTGGATCCTGCTCGTCCCAGTCGGCGTGGTCGTGCTGGAAGCCAAGATCCGCGCGGAGGAGGGTCTGATGGTGGCGACCTTCCCCGACGACTACCCCCGGTACCGCGAACGAGTGCCGCAGCTCGTCCCCGGTCTGTTCGCCCTACGCGGACGCCACTCACCCAGCGGGCAGTGCTGACCTCCCGAGTGGCGGCCGTCGAGGAGATCCTGCACCCGACTGACCCTCTACCGGAGCCGGCGAGTAAGAAACCGGAGTCATAGGCTCACTCCAGCGAGAACCCGTGGACCCCTGAGGGCTTTCTTTCGACGACCTGAGTGCGGTCCACCACCGCGCCACTCGGACCCCGTCCGCACCAGTCGAGCATCGACTCGACGGCTTTCGTTGGGCCCTCGAACAAGGCACGGACGGAGCCATCGGACTCGTTGCGGGCCCACCCGCTGGCACCAGAGCGCTCCGCCTCCTCCTTACAGGTGGCGCGGAAGAACACCCCTTGCACGCGGCCGAACACCGCGACCTCGCGTGCGATCACCTCGGATCCCGACTCTGAAGACCTGATGGCGTCCATGACGGGCGATCCTAGGTGCTCGGCATCGACATGTGCCGTGCGGGGAGGGCTACCTGTCGGATCGGGCGGTTCCCCGATCGTCTCCTCGGCCGCAGCGACGAGGCGCGGCGTGCCTACGCCAAAGCCCTCGACCTCGCTGAGCCGGGTCAACCCGAGCAACGGCTCCTGCAACGACGAATCTCCGAGCTTTAGCAGTTCTGACGACTTTCTCGAGACACGCTTGCTTTTCAGTTCGATAAGAGCCTTAGCGTCAGTAGAGTCTCGTCATGGCACGACGGGTGCGCCTACATATCGGGACGATGAAATCCGCAACCACATATCTTCAGGACCTCTGCGAACAGCATTTGGATCATCTCGCGGAGTCCGGTATCTATTGGCCCGGAGGGGTTCTCAAGTACGCCGCGATTAGGGCGTTCTTTGGTAGAGCGGAACCGCAGACGGACCCTCCGGAAGCATGGAGCATCCTCTCGTCACGGGTGCGCGAACATGCCAATGACGTGGTGCTGTCCAACGAGCTTCTGGCGGCGTTGGACAGAGCCAAGGTCGAGCGTCTCATGGCGGCGTTCGCCCCAACTGAGGCTCACGTCGTCATCACGGCGAGAGACCCGGCACGCGTGATTCCCTCCGCGTGGCAGACGGCGATCAGAAACGGCGTCAAGACATTCTCGTGGGCCGACTTCTCCTCTGCTGTCTGCGCCGACATTGCGACCGTGGAGACACCGTCGGGGTCAGCAAGGTCCGCGAACCCGATCCTTTCTGACGTCGACGAGGTTCACGAATGGTTCTGGAGGCAGCATGATCTCGTACGGCTCGTCCACAGGTGGCAGGAGTTCGTCCCCCGCGAACGGATCACGATCGTCACTGTCCCGCCGGCCGGAAGCGATCGCCAGGTCGTGTCTCGAAGGTTCGGATCGGCTATCGGAGTGAACCTGGCTGGTCTCACCGAACCGAAGCGGACCAACTCACGCCTCGGTGCGTACTCCTCCGAGCTCGTACGGCGAGTGAACCTGGCGATGCAAGGGGCAGCACAGGCCGAGCGCACCTATGGGATCAAGACCGCTCTGGCCGCTTCCACACTTGGGTTGCTCGCCGACTCTGAACCGGGCTTTGGCTTGTCCGAAACACAGCATTCCTGGGTGCGGCGGCGTGCAACTCAGACGGTAGAAGCCCTCCGGCTCTCAGGTGTGCGAATCGAGGGAGATCTGGACGAGCTGATCCCGGACGTCATTCCCCCGAGCGGAGGAGTGGATCCCACAACCGCCTCAGATGGTCAGCTGCTCCAGACGGCAGTGCAAGGGCTGATCGGCATGGCAAAGAACGCCGCAAGACTGCGCATCAAGTGCGACGACCTACGGACGAACCTTGCCATGCTCCAGGTCGAGCGTGACGTGCTGCAGCAGCGTCTGAGCCAGCAGGAGGTCGGGCCCAACGGAGGTCAGCCCCGGCGAAGCGTGGTGCCGGACAGCGCATAGGGACGTGCCTCGCGCCATACCTGCGGGGCGGCTTCGGGTATGCCGGTGACGGGTCCGCCTGACCACCGACCGGCCTTTCCCGAGATGCCTGGCGTCGTGTACAAAGCGAGGATGACCGCCCGACACTGGCCCCGCTGGTCCGAGCTGCAGCCGCTGCTCGGTACCAGGCGCCTCGCGCTCGATCCAACGCAACGGCGGTTGGCAGGCGCCGCTTCCATTCCCGACCTGCGTCTGCTGGCCCGGCGCCGCGCTCCACGAGCGGTCTTCGACTACACCGACGGCGCGGCCGGTGACGAGGTCAGTCTGCGACGCTCGCGGCAGGCGTATGCCCGAGTCGAGTTCCAGCCGCAGGTGCTTCGTGACGTCTCTGGGGTGGACACGACGACGACGATCCTCGGGCGACCGGCGACCGCGCCGCTGATCTTCGCCCCGACCGGGTTCACCCGCATGATGCACACCGAGGGGGAGCCGGCAGTCGCTCGCGTCGCCGAGCGCGTGGGTATTCCCTATGCCCTGTCCACGATGGGGACGACGTCCATCGAGCGGCTCGCGGACGAGGCCCCCGGTGCGCGTCGGTGGTTCCAGCTGTATCTGTGGCGCGACCGGGAGGCAAGCCGTGACCTCGTGGTGCGGGCTCGGGAGTCGGGATACGAGGCCCTGGTGCTCACCGTGGATGTGCCGGTTCCAGGACCACGCCTGCGTGACGTGCGCAACGGCCTGACCATTCCCCCTTCGCTGTCGCTGCGCACGTTCGCCGAGGGCGCCATGCACCCGGCTTGGTGGTTCGACCTCATCACCACCGAAGCGCTGGAGTTCGCGTCTCTTGACCGCTTCGACGGCACTGTCGCCGAGCTGATCGCCCGCATGTTCGACCCAGCCATGACGATGGCGGACGTGGCGTGGCTGCGATCCGCGTGGGAGGGACCGCTGGTCGTCAAGGGCCTCCAGTCCGTCGCCGATGCCCGCGCCGTCGTCGATGCAGGTGTCGACGCCGTAGTCGTCTCCAACCACGGCGGGCGCCAGCTGGATCGGGCGCCCACCCCGCTGGAGGTGCTGCCCGACGTCGTCGACGCGGTCGGTGATCGAGCCGAGGTCTACATCGACGGCGGAATCATGTCCGGCAGCGACGCAGTCGCTGCGGTAGCACTCGGCGCTCGTGCTGTACTCGTAGGTCGGGCCTATCTCTACGGACTCATGGCTGGCGGCCAGCGTGGCGTGCAACGAGCGGCCGACATTCTGCGCGAGGAGGCTGCGAGCACGCTCGCGCTGCTGGGAGTGACCCAGGTGTCCGATCTCCGACCCGAGCATGTACGGCTGCGCACGAACTGAGGTATTTTCCGGCGATGGACGTCATCGAGTACACACCGACCCGCGAGCAGTACGCCTACACCTTCGGCGGCGCGGCGCCAGCCATGCGGATCAGTCCGGGAACCGCGCTGCGACTGTGGTCGGACGACGCCTTCGGAGGCGCGCTGAGCAGCGTTGACGACCTGTCCAGCACCAAGGTCGACCTGCGGTTCGTCAACCCGCAGACCGGACCGTTCCACGTCGAGGGCGCCGAGCCCGGTGACACCCTGGTGCTTCACCTCGTCGAGCTGGAGCCGGCCCGAGACTGGGGCGCCTCGGCGGCGATCCCGTTCTTCGGCGGTATGACGAGCACCGACCGCGTGGTCACGCTTCAGGACGCACTTCCGGACACCACGTGGATCTACGAGCTCGACCGCGACCGCGGGACCGTCGCCTTTGCGGCGCGGCACAGCGACCACCGCATCGAGTTACCCGTCGAGCCGATGCTGGGCACCGTCGGGGTGGCCCCTGCCGGTGGAGAGGTGCGCTCCTCCTTGGTGCCCGACCGCTTCGGCGGGAACATGGACACTCCGCAGATGCGTGCCGGCTCGACGGTCTTCCTCGGTGTCAACGTCGAGGGTGCGATGTTCTCGATCGGAGACGGGCACTACCGCCAGGGCGAGGGAGAAGCCTGCGGTACGGCGGTCGAAGGCGCGATGACCAGCACGCTCATCGTGGAGCTGGTCAAGGGTGGTGGGCCCGGCTGGCCGCGGATCGAGGACGACACCCACTGGATGACTGTCGGCTCTAGCCGGCCGATGGAGGACTCGTGGCGGATCGGCAACGCCGAGCTCGTGAACTGGGTCGGTGAGCTCCATGGTCTCCACCCCATGGACGCCTATCAGCTCTGCTCGCAGATCGCGCAGGTGCCAGTCGCCAACGTCGTCGACGCCAACTACAGCGTTGTCGTGAAGGCACCCAAGGCGCTTCTTCCGGCGGCAGACGCGTTCGGCGGCATCCACGCGGAGCTGCGAGCACGTGCCCGCTCTCTCCTCTCACCCTGAACCTCGATCCCCCACCACGCCACGGAAGGCATCGCGTCATGGATCTGCAGCTCAGCGGCAAACGCGCACTCGTCACCGGTGGCACCCGTGGGATCGGCCGAGCCATCGTGGCGGGACTGCTCGAAGAAGGGGCTGTCGTCGGCTTCTGCGCGCGCACGGCCGAGGACGTCTCGGCGACACAGGAGTCTCTGCGCGACCGCGGGGACGTCATCGGCACCACCGTCGACGTGGGAGACGCCGACGCACTGGCCACCTGGGTGGAGCAGTCGGCCGAAGCCTTCGGCGGGCTCGACGTGGTCGTGGCCAACGTGAGCGCGCTCGCGATCCCCGACAGCGAGGAGAACTGGCAAGCCAGCCTCAACGTGGACCTCATGCACACGGTCCGCCTCGTCCGGGCGGCGCTGCCGCACCTCGAGAGAAGCGACGCGGCTTCCATCGTCGCCATCTCCAGCGTGTCCGGACGGGAGTCGGACTTCGCCTCCGGACCGTACGGCACCGCGAAGACCGCCATTGTGGGCTACATCCACGGTCTTGCGCTGCAGCTGGCCCCGAAGGGGATTCGCGCCAACACCGTCTCGCCGGGCAACACCTACTTCGAAGGGGGCGTCTGGGCCGGCATCGAGACCGGCGACCCGGCGCTCTTCCAGACGGCCGTGGGGCTCAACCCGACCGGCCACATGGGCACACCCGAGGAGATCGCCGTACCCGTCGTCTTCCTGGCGAGTCCTCGGGCGAGCCGGATCAACGGCGCCAACCTGGTTGTCGATGGTGCCCTGACTCGCGGCATCCAGCTGTAGGCCGCCGCATGGTGCGCGAGATCCACACGGTCGCTCCATGGCTCGCGCCCCGTACCCGCATCTCTGCCCTCCTGCAGGCGAGCCGGGCTCGATGAGCCTGGCCGAGCTCGCCGACCGCGCACGGAGCCACGTTCGTGGCAACGGTCGGGCCGTCGTGGGAGTTGCCGGACCCCCGGGAGCTGGCAAGACGACGTTCGTCTCACGCCTGCTCCACGTCCTGCGAGCGACACCTCCCGGCGGGCTGACCAGCGACTGGGTGGCGCACCTACCGATGGACGGCTTCCATCTCGCGGACGTCGAGCTCGACCGTCTCGGCATCCGGCACCGGAAGGGCGCGCCGGACACGTTCGACGCGGATGGTTACCTTTCGATCCTGCAACGAATCAAGCAGGACGGCCCCCGGGTTGTCTACGCGCCAGCCTTCGAACGAACCCTCGAACAGCCGGTCGCGGCAGCCATCGCGGTCAACCCTTCAGCCCGGCTGATCGTGACCGAGGGCAACTACCTCCTGCTGCGGACAGGACAATGGCCGCAGATCCGCGCCCTGCTGGACGAGGTGTGGTACGTCGACCTGGACGAAGACGAACGAACCAGACGGCTCATCAGTCGCCACATCGAGTTCGGCAAGGAGCCCCACGAGGCCGCCGCCTGGGTCAACGGACCCGACCAGGCCAACGCTGCCCTGGTCGGCTCAACACGTGTTGACGCAGACCTGGTCATCGGACCCGCCGACGTCACGACCAGCGAGAGTGGAGCGGGAGGCGCTCGCCCGTCGGAGCGCTCCCGACCCTTACGGCACGCCGAACAGGGTGAGATGCCCGGCCCGGGACCTGGCGCCATCAAGTAGCCTTTTCTGTTCCTGTTTCGGGTCCGATGACAGACGGGTAGGCAAGCACGCCATGAGTACGCCGAGCATCCCTGCCAGCGCTACCGCCGGCGCTGCGGAAAACCCGGACTGGTGGCGACAGGCGGTCGTCTACCAGATCTATCCCCGTAGCTTCGCCGATGCCAACGCCGACGGCCTCGGGGACCTCAAGGGCATCACGTCGCGCATCCCGTACCTGGCGGCACTGGGGGTCGACGGCGTGTGGCTGAGCCCCTTCTACCCCTCGGCGCTGGCCGACGGCGGCTACGACGTCGACGACTACCGCGACGTCGACCCCCGGATCGGCACCCTCGCCGACTTCGACGACATGACCGCTGCTCTCCACGCGGCAGGGATCAAGCTCATCGTGGACATCGTCCCCAACCACACCTCGGACCGCCATGTCTGGTTCCGGGAGGCGCTGGCGGCTCCCAAGGGCTCGGCAGCCCGGGACAGGTACGTCTTCCTCGACGGAAAGGGACCTGACGGCTCGGAACCGCCCTCGGACTGGCAGTCCCGGTTCGGCGGATCGCTGTGGGAGCGGGTCCCCGACGGCCAGTGGTACCTCCATGTCTTCGCCCGCGAACAGCCAGACCTGAACTGGGACAACCGCGAGGTTCGCGACGACTTCCTGAGGACCTTGCGCTTCTGGTCCGACCGGGGCGTCGACGGCTTCCGAGTCGACGTGGCACACGGGCTCTCGAAGAACCTCCTGGAACCGTTGCCGAACCAGGCCACGCTCGCCAGTGAGGCGCTGCCGTTCGGCGCCCACCCCTTCGAGGACCGCGACGAGGTTCACGAGATATACGCCGAGTGGAGGCTGGTGTTCAACGAGTACAGCCCTCCTCGCGCGGCCGTTGCTGAGGCGTGGGTCCATGCGTCTCGGCGGGCCCGCTACGCCAGCCCCGATGGACTGGGGCAGGCGTTCAACTTCGACCTCCTCGAGGCCAACTGGGACCGCCAGGAGTTTCGCAAGGTGATCACGGACAATCTCGCGCAGGCTGAGGAGTCTGGCGCGTCGTCCACGTGGGTCCTGTCGAACCACGACGTCGTACGGCATGCCACCCGATACGGGCTGCCCCAGGGCACCGCGCCGGAGAACCAGGACGGCAAGGGGTGGCTGCTCAGCGACGGCACCAGTCCGCCCCTCGACCGGGCGCGCGGCCTCCAGCGGGCTCGCGCGGCCACCATGCTGATCCTCGCCCTGCCTGGCTCCGCCTACCTCTACCAGGGGGAGGAGCTCGGCCTGCACGAGGTGGGCGACCTGCCCCCCGAGCAGATCCAGGACCCGGCGTTCCACCGGTCCGAAGGGGCCGAGAAGGGCCGCGACGGTTGCCGAGTGCCGATTCCCTGGCAGGCCGACGGCTCTTCCTTCGGCTTCGGCGAAGACGGCGCCCATCTGCCCCAGCCGCCATGGTTCGCGGACTACTCCGTCCAGGCTGAGGAGAACGACCCGGCGTCCACCCTCCGGCTCTACCGGCGGGCGCTCAGCGCGCGCCGCCTGCTCCAGTCGGAGGCCGCGCTGGAATGGGTCGAGGACGGCAACGAGTCGGTGCTGCACTTCATCCGTCCCGGCGGCTGGCGCTCGGTCACGAACTTCGGGACCGAGCCGGTGGCGCTGCCAGCGGGCAGTGTCATCGTCGCCAGCGGGCCTGTCGACGGCGACACCCTACCTCCGGACACCACGGCCTGGATCGTCTAGGACGGGCGGGAACGAGCAACGCTCGTACTGCGGCTAGGCGTGAGAACCGGCCACTCCGTACGGCGACGGAGTGGCCGTGTCCCACGCACGGTCGTCAGCTCGAAAGCCGGCCACCCATCCAGCAGGAGGAGGTCCTGATGGCGGACCCCGGCGACGATGACCAGCAGGCCGCCGAGTTGCCGGACCGAGGCGAAACCGCCGTGCTGGCAGCCGGGCTACCGGGCGCCTCGTGCAGTGTGGTCGTGGCCGAGGTGAGCACCTCCGTGCAGTCGATCTCGCCACACGCCAAGGTGTCGAGGTTCACCGTTGCGTCGCCCGCGGCGTACAGGCCGTTGTCCGAGGTCACGACCTTCGTCCAAGCATGGGCCTGGCCGTCACACACGGTCGAGGGGAGCACCTTGCCGAAGAAGGCAACAATCTTGACCCGCTTCCAGATCTGCGTCATCTGCCCCTCGATGTCGACGAACTGCGCGTTCTTGCACTTGACGGTCCCGCCAACGCGGGCGTTGCCGTTGGCATAGGCCGTACCCGTGGGGTTGACCGTCACCTTGATATGCGGCGGGGGAGGTCCCTGCTGCAGCGACAATACGAGGTTCCCGCCATTCACATCCGTGTCCGAGAAGACCATGAAGTAGTAGGTGGTGCCCGCTACGCCATCCAGACCCAGGGTGGTCGGGCCACAGGCCTGGAGTGTCCTCAGAGAGGGATGACCGGCGAAGATCATGAAGCCACCGGAGTAGTCCGACTGCGACATGTCCAGGATGAAGCTGCCGTTCTGGGACGGTGTGTACGTGTACCAGACACTTGCGTTGGTGAAGGGCGCTCCGCAGTTCTGGTTCAGCTTGGCGTCCAATGTGCCCGTCGTGGCCTGGGTCGTGTCCTGGTTGACGGTGTCGCCGAGCGACATCGCAATGGCTCCAACGGGTTTGTCGTTGGCGGGTGGTGCCGCGAGGGCAGCGCTGGCCGTGAGCGGCACGAGTGCTGCCACAGCCACGATCGAGATGACGAGACGAGCAGTTTTCATAGGGTGTTTCCCCTCTTTGCATAGTGGCTCGCAGCCGACGTCGGCGCGCGCTCGGACGGTACTACTCCGGGTAGGACGCCCGGCACATGATTCTGGTTGCATGTGCGCCACGGACAAATGTGCTGGCCGCCTGTCATCCGGGAAGGCATGTGTGAGTCTAAATCCAAAAGCCCACAAATAGTCCACCTAATATCTGATTGATTTTTCTTTGATCGTGGATTTTCGAACTGAGCCCGGCGCGGTCAACGGGAGTTGCTCGTCGCCTCCCCGTGCGTTGTCGGGCTGGTGCACGGACTTGCCTCACGCGTTCGCCGATGGCGAACGGTGCCTGCGACGGGAAGCGTTCGGGGACCTACGACGTTGAGTCAGGAGAAATCAAGGAGAGAAGATGCCTGAAACCTTCGAACTACCCGTACTGCCCCTCGCGGACGAGGTCGTGCTGCCTGGCATGGTGGCGCCGATCCTCCTCGATCCAGAAGCCCAGGCGGCCGTTGACGCTTCTCAGTCCGCAGCCGGCTCCCGGTTGCTCCTGGTCCCGCGGCTGAAGGGCGCCTACGGCGCATATGGCCTGCTCGCGGTCATCGAGCAGGTCGGCCGTCTCCCCGGCGGCGAGCCGGCTGCTGTGGTCCGCGGACTGCAGCGCGCTCGCATCGGGGCCGGGGTGACCGGGGCCGGAGCCGCGCTCTGGGTCCAGGCAACGCCCGTCGATGAGACCGCTGCCACCGACCACACGCGCGAGCTCGCCGCGTCCTACAAGGCAGTGGTCGTGTCGATCCTGCAGCAGCGGGGTGCGTGGCAGGTCGTGGATAACGTCCAGCGGATGAGCGACCCCGCCCTGCTCAGCGACACCGCTGGCTATGCCCCGTACCTCGACCTGGACCAGAAGATCTGGCTGCTCGGGAACCCTGACGTGGACGAACGCCTGGAGAAGCTGATCGAATGGGGCCGCAACCACCTGGCCGAGCTCGAGGTGTCGGACCGCATCCGCGATGACGTGCGCGAGGGCATGGAGAAGAGCCAGCGCGAGTTCCTGCTGCGCCAGCAGCTGGCCGCGATCCGCAAGGAGCTCGGCGAGGACGAGCCGGACGGTGCGGACGACTACCGCGGTCGAGTCGAGCAGGCTGACCTGCCAGACGGAGTCCGCGAGGCCGCGCTACGCGAGGTCGCCAAGCTGGAGCGCAGCAGCGACCAGAACCCCGAGGCCAGCTGGATCCGCACCTGGCTCGACACTGTGCTCGAGCTGCCCTGGGCGACGCGTACGACGGACGCGACTGACGTAGAAGCCGCTCGCGCCGTTCTGGACGCCGACCACGAGGGGCTCGACGACGTCAAGGACCGGATCGTGGAGCACCTTGCCGTGCGCGCCCGCCGCGCCGAACGGGGTCTGGAGCTCGTCGGTGGCCGCGGCAGCGGGGCGGTACTGGCGCTGGTAGGGCCGCCCGGCGTCGGAAAGACGTCACTGGGTGAGTCCGTCGCCCGCGCACTCGGCCGCAACTTCGTGCGGGTCGCTCTCGGCGGCGTGCGCGACGAGGCGGAGATCCGCGGTCACCGACGTACCTATGTCGGGGCGCTGCCCGGCCGGATCGTCCGGGCGATCCGTGAGGCCGGCTCGATGAACCCCGTGGTGCTGCTGGACGAGGTCGACAAGCTCGGTACCGACTTCAGGGGCGACCCAGCGAGTGCCCTGCTCGAGGTGCTTGACCCGGCGCAGAACCACACGTTCCGCGACCACTACCTGGAGCTCGAGCTCGACCTGTCCGACGTTCTGTTCCTGGCCACCGCCAACGTCGCGGAGACGATCCCGGACGCACTGCTCGACCGGATGGAGGTCGTGAGGCTGGATGGCTACACCGAGGACGAGAAGGTCGCCATCGCCCGCAACCACCTGCTCCCCCGACAGCTGTCCCGCGCGGCGTTGGAGGCCGCGGAGGTCGGTGTGGATGACGAGGCGCTGCGGCTCATCGCCGGGGAGTACACCCGGGAGGCCGGGGTGCGCCAGCTCGAGCGGGCGATCGCCCGCGTGCTGCGCAAGGTCACGACCGCGTTGACCGCTCGACCGGCCGAGGCGCCGGTGCAGGTCACAGCGGACTCGCTGGTGGGCTACCTCGGACGGCCCAGGTTCACCCCGGAGAGCGCCGAGCGCACCGCCGTACCCGGCGTTGCGACCGGGCTGGCGGTGACCGGAGCCGGTGGCGACGTGCTGTTTGTCGAGGCGACTGCCATGCCGGGGGACGCGCATCTGACGCTTACCGGGCAGCTCGGTGACGTGATGAAGGAGTCGGCGCATATCGCGCTGTCGTACCTGAAGTCGCACGGCCGGGAGCTCGGCATCGACTCGGGTGCACTCGACCAGGCGCTCCACGTGCATGTCCCCGCTGGCGCCATCCCCAAGGACGGACCCTCGGCGGGCGTGACCATGGTGACGGCGTTGGCGTCGCTCGTGAGCGGCCGCCCGGTCCGGTCCGACGTCGGAATGACCGGGGAGGTCACCCTCAACGGCCGGGTGCTGCCGATCGGGGGCGTGAAGCAGAAGCTGCTCGCCGCTCACCGGGCCGGCCTGACCACGGTGTTCCTGCCGCAGCGCAACGAGGCCGACCTCGACGATGTGCCCGAGGCCGTACGCGATCAGCTCGACGTACGACTGGTGGCTGACGTCGCCGACCTTGTCCGCGAGGCGCTGGAGCCAGCGACGAGCACCTCTATGGCCGCCTGATCGCACTGCCTGCATGGGGGCCCACCACTAGGGTGAGCCCCCATGAGTGCTGTGCTGGGCCTGCTTCCACCCGGGAGCGCGGTGGATGTCGACGGGATGCTGCTCATCGGCGGCTGCCGCGTCGACGACCTGGCGGCGGGTTTCGGCACGCCCGTGCAGGTCGTGGCTGAACAGGCGCTGCGTGAGCGAGCCCGCGAGTACCGTGACGGGCTCGCATCCCGGTGGGCGAAGTCACGCGTCGTCTTTGCGTCCAAGGCCTTCCCCTGTACGGCGGTGCAGCGCGTCATGGTCGAAGAAGGCCTGGGGCTCGACGTGGCCGGAGGCGGAGAGGTCATCACCGCACTGAAGGCCGGCGTCGACCCGCTGCTCGTCGTGCTGCACGGCAACGCCAAGACGGACGAGGAGATCGGGCTGGCCGTGGAGCACGGGATCGGGCTCGTCGTCGTCGACAACGCCGACGACGTGGACCGCCTCGAGGCCACCGTGCCGAGCGGCCGGGTCCAGGACGTGCTCGTGCGGGTCATCCCTGGCATCACCGCGGACACCCACGCTCACGTGCTTACGGGTCACGCAGGCTCGAAGTTCGGGCTCGACCCGGCAACCGCAGCCGATGTGATCCGGCGGATCGAACGCAGCCGCAGACTCTCCATGCAGGGTGTCCACGTTCACGTGGGCTCCCAGATCCTCGAAGTTCAGCCCTTTGTCGAGTCGGTCGCCGCGGTAGCCCGGCTCGGGGAGTTCCCGACGTACGACCTGGGTGGAGGACTCGGCGCCCGTTACACCTGGCGCGACGAACCACCCTCGGTCGGCAGCTACCTGGACGCGCTGGTGGGAGCGGCCCGGGAGCACCTGCCGGCGGAGTCTCAGCTCATCATCGAGCCCGGCCGAAGTATGGTCGCCGCCTCCGGTTCGACCGTCTACCGCGTCGTGACCGTCAAGCGCGGCATCGCGACGTTCGTCGCCGTCGACGGCGGGATGGGCGACAACCTCGAAGTCTCCTTGTACGGTCAGCGCTTCGAGGCGGCCATCGCCAACCGGCTCGACGGCCCCGACCTGGAGACCGTCAGCGTCGTGGGGCGGCACTGCGAGAGCGGCGACGTCCTCGTCGACGGTGTGGCGCTCTCCGCTCCCGCGGTGGGCGACCTTCTCGCCGTGCCCGCCACCGGTGCCTACTGCTACACGATGGCGAACAACTACAACGGCAGCCGTCGGATACCCGTCGTGTTCGCCCGGGGTGGGCAGGCCCGAGCGGTGGTGCGGCGGGAGAGCTGGGACGACCTGCTGGCCCGCGATGTCGACTGAGCGGGTGATCCTGATCAAGCGTCTGGCGCCCAGCCCGGTTCATCATGGGCGCATGAGGTCAGCGCAGCTCCTTTCGGTGAACATCGTGCACCGGATCAGGCCCGGCTACTTCCAGGACACCGCCATCGACAAGCGACCGGTGACCGGACCGGTTCACGTCGGCGACCTCGGGCTGGCAGGCGACCGGCAGGTCAGCCGATCGCACGGTGGCCCGGACAAGGCGGTCTACGCCTACGCGGAGGAGGATGCCCGATGGTGGGCGGCCGAGCTCGGCCGCGACGTCCCGCCCGGCCTGTTCGGGGAGAACCTGAGGACGGTCCGGTTGGACGTCTCAGGTGCGCAGATCGGTGAACGCTGGCAGATCGGTGACGTCCTGCTCGAGGTGCGCATGCCGCGGACCCCCTGCCAGAACCTGTCCATGCGGGTCGGAGTCGACGGCTTCCACACCCGGTTCGCGAACGCCGGGACCGTCGGAGCTCTGCTCGCTGTGGTGCAGGCCGGAACCATCCGCGCAGGCGACCCGATCACCGTCGTGCACCGTCCCACCCACGGAGTCACCGTGGCCGACCTCGCCACCGGGCCGGACCGCGACCAGATGGCCCGACTGATCAACTCGGGCGTCCCCCTCGCCAAGAGCGTGCGGAGCAGAGCGCGGCGGATCGTCGCCCGGGCGTAACGGGCACCGCACCTTGCTCCCGAAGGGATGTAGTCCAGGGGGTTCGCG
Organism: Nocardioidaceae bacterium; assembly: GCA_033850885.1. Taxonomy (GTDB): domain Bacteria; phylum Actinomycetota; class Actinomycetes; order Propionibacteriales; family Nocardioidaceae; genus JAWWPG01. The sequence goes on along the minus strand of JAWWPG010000041.1, from coordinate 60,331 downwards.
GGCTTGCTCGCGCGGATGACCTGTCGTCAGTGGCCTCGGAACGCCTCCTCCAGCCACCACGATCCATGGTCCTTGGTCACCTTCGCGTCGATGAGCAGCGGGGTACGCCGACCACCGGCCAGCCACGCAGTGACCGGGCGGAGGTCCTCGACCGTCCGGACGGTGAGCGCCTCGAAGCCGTAGCCGCGGGCCACCGCCGCGATATCGGTCGGCGGGAACGTCACCGTGTCGAGGACGAACCCCTCCGGCCCGAAGTGGTGCACCTCCGCGCCGTACGCGTCGTCGTTGTAGACCACCACGACCATCGGCAGGCCCAGCCGTCGTACGGTGTCGAGCTCTGCGGCGCTCATCATCAGGCCGCCGTCACCGATCGCGGCGACCGGCAACCGGCCGGGCTGGGCGAGGGCCGCGCCGATCGCGGTGGCGAGTCCCAGCCCAACCGACTGGAATGCTTGAGTGAAGCAGAACCCCCACTCGTCGGGTACGGACACGAACATGCTCGGGTAGCCCATGAAGTTCCCGGAGTCGACACCGAGCACACGGTCAGGCGGGAGCATGTCGTCGAGCGCGATGCTCAGCGTCCGCGGGTCGATCCGGTCCCGGGTGCCGTCGTCGTCGAACGGCACATCGCGCCATCGGACGCCACGTGCGATCTCCCCGCGGACGTCGCTGCCCCGGTAGCCGCTTCGCGACCTCCCCGAACGCTCAACCAGAGCGGCGGCCGTGGCGCGGACGTCACCGACGACGCCGAGGTGGATGTCGCGGTGGGCGCCCAGGGCCGACTCGTCGTCATCCACCTGGACGACGGTTGCATCCTTCGAGATCAGCCTGCCGTGCCGCGTGGTCCACATGTTCAGCGCGCATCCCCACCCCACGATGAGGTCCGCGCCACGGATCAGCTCTGCGGCCACCGGAGAGGCGAAACCGCCGGACACGTCAAGCGACCATGGGTTGCCGCTGAACAGGCCTCGGGCGACGGCGGAGGTGGCCAGCAAAGCGCCGTACCGGTCGGCGAGCTCCTCCAGGGCCGCGCGAGAGCCAGCGGAACGTGCCCCCCGGCCGGCGACGAACACCGGACGACTTGCGCGCGTGAGCTCCGCGACGAGCCGCTCGAGCGAGGCGTCGTCGGCCAGCGTCGGCACCGGCGGCGCCGGCAGGGTCGGTGGTGTGGTGACCACCCCGGGCTCGCCCTGCAGGTGCAGCGGCAGGTTCAGCAGCACGGTACGGCGACCGTGCAACGCCGTCGCGACGGCCGCGCAGGCGTCGCCGACCGCACTGTCCGCGGATGTGACCTGCATCGACACTGCGCCGACGGCCCGGGCCAGCGCCGGCTGGTCGACGTAGAAGTTCGAGCGTGGCTCGTCCACGGCTGCCGCGACGACCAGGAGCGGGCTCCGGCTCTTGGCCGCCTCGGCGATCCCGGTCATCGCGTTGGTGAGCCCGCATCCCTGGTGGACGCTCACCGCGGCGACCCGACCGCTCATCCTCGCGAACGCGTCGGCCATCGTCGCGGCCCCGCCCTCATGGCGGGCCGCCACGAACCGCGCCCCGGAAGCGACCATGGCATTGGTCAGGTGGAAGTTCCCCGAGCCCACGACGCCGAAGACGTGGTCGACACCGACCGCGACCAGGGCGGTGCCGACCGAGTCGGCAACGTTCACCTGCTCACCGCTCCACCAGGGCGAGAACCCGGGCCGGTGAACCGGACCCGTCGACGATGCGGAGCGGTCCGGCGACGACGACTGATCCCGTCGCGGGCAGCATGGCCAGGTTCTGCAGCTGGGTGAGGCCGTACTTGTCGTTCCCCATCAGGTACGCGTGGCACGGGAAGGGCGGCGAGAACATGGGTGCGACCCCGGCGTCGATGCCCACCGTCTCCACCCCCAAGCCGATGACCGGGGACTCCTCCGCCACCCATCGCGCGCACTCGGGAGACAGCCCCGGCGTATGCGGACCGGTCTCGTCAGCGTTGAGGAAGTCCCGCTGGGAGGTCGACCGGGCGGTCCAGCCCGTGCGGTAGAGCAGCCACCCGCCAGGGGGCAACTGGCCGTGTTCGGACTCCCATGCCTTGATGTGGTGGACTTCGAGCACGAAGTCGGGGTCGTCGGCCGCCTCGGCGGAGAAGTCCAGCACGGCAGCCGGTGCCACCAGCCGGCCGGCGGGCACCGACGCCACGTCGTCCCCGCCCCGTCCGGTGACCCAGTGGTTGGGCGCGTCGAAATGGGTCCCCGTGTGCTCGCCCGTGCGGAAGTTGTTCCAGTACCAGGCCGGCCCGCGGTCGTCGTACCGGCTGATCTCCTCAGGCTCGAAGCTCGCGGTCTGTCCGAACTCCGGCGGCAGCGTGATGACCGGTGTCGCCGACGAGAGCGGCGCCGTCAGATCGACGACCTCGACCCGGCGGTCGGCAAGTGCTTGCACAAGTGAGCCGAGTACGGACAACGGGACCTCCTCGAGGGGTCCGCCCGGCGTTCGCTCGGGCGGTGTAAGCGCCAGCGGAATGATATTCCGCCGCCATGGTCTCGACGGCAACTCTGCGCCGAAGTCTGGTAAGGCACGAAGAGGTTGGATCCACCAGGGAAACACCACCGGAGCGTTCCGAACCTCGGCTCGACGGCAGCTTTGCGACGGCTCGGAAGCAACTTTGCGACGGCTCGGCAGCAACTTTGCGACGGCTCGGCAGCAACTTCGCGTCTCTCGATAGGCTTCGTGGGCCGGCTGGACGGTATCCGGCCGCTCCAGCATCGTACGGTCGAAGGAGATGCCTCGCGGATGGTCAGCACGACGCCGTTCCACCCCCGGCTCAGCCAGCTCAACACCAGCGGCCTCTACACCCACTGGCAGGGCCACCTGTCCGCGCTGCGCTACGGCGACGCGCCGAAGCATGAGTACTTCGCCGTTCGAAACAGCGTCGGGATCTTCGACACCTCCCAGCTCTTCAAGTACTGGATCCGAGGTCGTGACGCCGAGCGACTCCTTGCCGGCATCCTGGTACGGGACATCCGCACCTGCCGACCCGGCCGCGCGCAGTACACGATCTGGTGCGACGACCGCGGTTTCGTCATGGAGGACGGCGTCGTCTTCCGGCACTCTCCGACCGAGTTCCTGATGACCGCCGCCCGTCCGAACCTCGGTTACCTGGCCAGCCTTCGCGGGAGGCTGCAGGTCGAGCTCGAGGACGTCACCGACGCGTACGGGGTGCTTGCCGTGCAGGGACCCCGCTCGCGCGAGGTCCTCGCCGAGCTGACGGGCGACGCCGAGGCACTGCATTACTTCGAGCACAACCAGACGAAGATCGCCTCCGCTCCGGTAACCCTCTCCCGCACCGGGTACACGGGCGACCTCGGCTACGAGATCACCGTCGAGGCCGACCAGGCGCTCGACGTCCTGGACGCGGTCCTGGCGGCCGGTGACGGCCGCGGCATGCGGCCGTTCGGCGAGGAGGCGCTGATGATGCTGCGCATCGAAGCCGGTCTCCCGCTGATCGATGTGGACTTCCACAACAGCCGGCTCGCCTTCACCGACCACGACCGGGTGACGCCGAAGGAGCTCGGCATGGGCTGGATGCTTCGCAACATCGACGACGAACGCGCCTTCGTCGGCCGCGACGCGATCCGGCGCGAGCTCGACCAAAACACCTCGCGGTGGGCCACGGTGGCGATCGTCGTGGACTGGCGGGACTGGGACCGGCTCTATCGCGACGCCGGGCTCTTGCCGCCGAAGGACGAGCGCCCGCTCGCCTACGAGTCGATGCTCTACGACGACGCCGGCGTTCACGGCGGTTACGCGACGAGCTTCATGTACTCCCCCGTGCTCCAACGACACATCGGCCTGGCGCGGGTACACCCCGACCTTGCGCAACCGGAGACCACGGTCCATCTCGAGCTCGCCGTCAACCATCACAACACCACGGTGCTGGCCAGGACCGCGCGGCTCCCGTTGTTCAACCCCAAGCGAAAGACGGCGTGACCTGTCATGAACCCATCACGTTCCCGTACTGCGTCGACGTACGACGCCATCGTCGTCGGTGGCGGACACAACGGCCTGGTCAACGGCGCCTACCTGGCCAAGGCCGGGCTGCGGACCCTCATCCTGGAGCGACGTCCGTTGGTCGGCGGGGCGGCCATCACGGAGGAGCTCGTGCCGGGCTTCCAGTTCACGACGTTCTCCTACGCGCTGAGCCTGCTGCGACCGGACATCATCCACGAGCTCGACCTGGTCCAGCACGGGTTCATGCCGCTGATGATGCCCTCGTCCTTCCACCCGACTCAGGACGGCGACTACATCCTTCTCGGGAACGACCACGGCCTGAACATCCAGGAGATCAGGCGGCACTCGCCGCACGACGCCGACGCGTACGACCGCTACCACCACGACCTGGACCGGGTCTGCCAGGCCATCCGGCCCCTCTTCGACAACCCGCCGCCGAACATCTTCGGCAAGGAGCCAGAGGACCTGGCCGACGTGTCCTGGTTGTTGTCCCACCTCGGAGGCATCGAGAAGAAGGTGCTGCACGACTCCGTCCGGCTGCTCAGCGGCAGCGCGTCGGACTGGATCCAGGACTACTTCGAGAACGAGGCGGTGCAGGGCTACCACGCTTCCTCGAGCATCATCGGATCCAAGGTCGGTCCGATGTCGCAGGGCTCCGGGCTGGTGATGCTCTTCCACAAGATGGGCGAGTACGACGGTCACCTGGGCTCGTGGGCTTTCCACAAGGGCGGCAACGGAGGCTTCACCCAGGTGCTGGCGCGAGCCGCGGCGTCGTACGGCGCCGAGATCCGCCTGGAGTCGCCCGTGACAGCCGTCCTGACCAAGGACGGCAGGGCCACCGGCGTGGCGCTGGACGACGGCACCGAGATCTCGGCCCCGGTCGTCGTCTCGGCCCTGGATCCGCGGCGCACCTTCCTCGAGCTCGTCGAGCCCCGTGAGCTGCCCAGCGACCTCGTCGAGAACATCGAGCGCTTCCGTTTCCAGGGCACCTCCGCGAAGGTCAACTTCGCCCTGGACGGGCTGCCGACGTACCCCGCGCTGCCGGACACGCACGACCAGTACGGCGGCTTCATCAACATCGGTCCCACCATCGAGTACCTCGAGCGCGCCTTCGACGACGCCAAGTACGGCTGGTACAGCAAGCGCCCCTACATCGACGCAGCGATCCAGTCGGTCATCGACCCGGACATGGCTCCGCCCGGCAAGCATGTGATGTCGTGCTTCGTGCAGTACGCGCCGTACCACCTCAAGGGCGGGGACTGGGACACCGAGCGCGGCAGGTTCGGGGACACCGTCCAGGCCGAGCTGGAGTCGCGCTTCCCGGGCTTCGGTGACCTGGTGCTGCACCGAGAGGTCGTGACACCGTTGGACATCGAACGCGTCACCGGCCTCAGCGAGGGCAACATCTTCGCCGGGGAGTTCCTCGCTCCTCAGATGTACTTCTTCCGCCCGGCACCGGGCTGGAGCCAGTACCGGACCCCCATCGACGGGTACTACCAGTGCGGCTCCGGCACCCACCCCGGCGGATGTGTCATCGGCTCACCGGGAAGGCTCGCCAGCCAGCGGATCATCCGCGACCTCGCTGATTAGCGTCCGGGGCGTCCTGCGCGTCCGGTGCCGGAATAGCCGGGTGGCTCGACACGTTGGGCACGAATCATCGCGCGGTGCGCGAGCCTACGACCCACTCGAGGAGCACAACGTGAAGGCATTGCAGTTCGCAGAGTACGGGGACCCGGACGTTCTCGAGGTGGTGGACGTCGAGGAGCCGCATGCCGGGCCGGGACAGATCCGGATCACCGTCCGAGCAGCTGGTGTCAACCCCATCGACTGGAAGCTCCGCAGCGGCGCCCTCGCCCAGATGTGGGCGATCGAGCTCCCTGCGGGCGTCGGGATGGACGCATCGGGGGTCGTCGACGAGGTCGGCGACGGGGTCGCTGGCATCTCGGTCGGGGACGAGGTGTTCGGGTCGACAGCTGGTGGAGCAGCCGCCGAGCTCGCGGTGCTCACCGAGTGGGCGGCAAAGCCGCCGTCGATGTCGTTCGAGGAAGCCGCCGGCCTTCCTGTGGTCACCGAGACCGCCCGCCGGGTGCTGAACCTGCTCGGCCTCCGGGAGGGCGAGACGATCCTCATCAACGGCGCGGCAGGCGGGGTCGGACTCGCCGCCGTCCAGTTCGCCGGCGCCGCCGGCGGCACGGTCGTCGCCACTGCCAGCGAGGCCAACCACGACTTCCTGCGGTCGCTCGGTGCTCAGGTGACGACGTACGGCGACGGCTTGGCCGAGCGCGTACGGGACATCGCGCCACAGGGCGTCGACCTGGCCTTCGACGTGGTCGGACAGGGCGCCCTTCCCGAGCTCGTCGCGATCACCGGGAGCCCGGACAAGGTGATCACGATCGCCGACTACAGTGCCCCCGAGCACGGCGTTCGCATCACGTCGGGCGGTGCGGACCACGCGCCCGAAGGGCGTCAGGAGGCAGCGGATCTCTTCGAGCAAGGTCGGTTCACGATGCCCGTCGCGGCGACCTTCCCCCTCGACGAGGCGGCCAAGGCCCACGAGATGAGCCAGGCCGGCCACGTGCTGGGAAAGATCATCATCACGGTCGCCTGATCAGCCGCGGAGCCGGGTGACCACCCGGCGCACCAAGCAGGCTGAGGCCAGCCGGGACCTCAGCCGGGTCCAGGCGGGAACCCTGGCATGGGGGCTTGGATCCAGCCGACGTGCCAGCTCGTCGATCCGGCGGCGCTGGGCCTCGACACGTTGCTGCAGCCGGTCACTCTTCGCGCGGAGCTGGCTCACGGCGGCGGCCTCGGCGGCCAGCTCTGACCGGAGCTCGGCGAAGGACCTGACCATTCCGATGAGCCCCCGGGAGGCGGCCTGCAGAAGCTCGGGGTCCGAGGATGCCGCAGGGTCCAGGGCGTCGCTCGGAGGGTGCGGTGCCGGAATCAGGTCAGCGAGGTCACCGACAACCCGGACCCCGGATCGCTCGAGCTGCCTGACCATCGCGTGCGCGCGGCGGCTGACCCAGTCCTGTTGCGGCGGGTTCAGCGCGAACCGGGGCTCGGACTCCTGACCACCCGCGACCAGGGACCTGCCGAGCGCGTGCTTGAAGCCGTACGAACGCTCAGCGGCATCGAGATCCGTGGCGTCCTCGTTGAGCCGGCGCATCAGCTCGGCGGAGTGGGCGCCGAGCGAGGAGTTGCTCCATGACTCCGGTTGCTCGAGGCCGAGCAGGTCCACTCCGACGACGGAGCCGAACCGACGAGCGACGGCCTCCCGATCGCCTCCCGCCGGCGGTACGGTCACGACGGTAACTCGCTCCGGGGGCACGAACCGCTGCCACCGGGAGACGATCGCCGGCGCGTCGTGTCGCTGCCAGAACCACCTGTTCAGGCGCAGCGCCGGAGAGTCCTCGCCCGCTGGCGGATCCTTCGCCCAGGTTTCCGCCTCGGCGGCGACGTACTCGTCCGGGCTGTCCATGCAGACAGCCGCTGCGAAGTCGGACCACTCGTGTGTCCTGCCGTTCTTGATGGTGGTCTGCCAGTGCGACGGGATGACTCGCGCGAGGTCCCGGAGGGTGACGACGACATGCACCTCAGCGGGATCCAGCACACCCACCAGGCGTCTGACGCGGCGGTCGTCCACTGCCGCCAACAGCTCGTTGCAGATGATGACGTCGCCTTGCTGTTCGCGCAGCTGCCGGTTGAGTGCACGCCACGCACCCGGCGCATCCGTCTCGGCTGCCCTTCCGAAGAGGTCCCGGATCGCCTGGTAGCGCAGGTCCCCGGCCGGCCAGAGGACTCGGGCAGCCGCGAGCCGGTCACGGTTCAGCTCACAGAGCTGCCCGATGTACGACGTCGCTGTCTTCATCAGGCCGATGTGCAGGTAGACCCGGCGCGCCATGAAGCGCAGGCTAGCCGGTCAGGAAAGCACAGGGTAGCCGGTCAGGCGGCGACGCCGCACCGGCCGGGGTGCCTGCCCAGCGCTGGACGCGTTTGGGTGGTGCACCACCCAGATACCCCGGGAGCCACTCAGATTCGGGTGGCAGGAGGGCTGCTTGGGTGGTGCACCACCCAGATACCCCCGGAGCCATCCAGATTCGGGTGGCAGGAGGGCTGCTTGGGTGGTGCACCACCTAGACGCGAGAGGGGCCAATATGGTTCGATGGAGCCGCGCGTCGAGATTGGCGAGGGCACCGGGTTCGAGGTGCTGCTCGCGGCGGCGGCGCTCGCCGACCCGAACTGGCGCGAGACCTTTGCGACGGGTCAGGCGTCGCACGCGGAGGCGGAGGCCATCCTCGGCCCTGGCTTCGTACGGCGGGTGGCGGCGTTGGGCAGGTTCGGCTGGATCAACCTCGCCGGCCTGCTGACCAGGGCTGCTCCGCCGTGGGATCTCCGCCGGTTGATCGCGATGGTGAGCGAGAGCGCTCCGGAGGATGTTCACTACGTCGCGATCGGCGGGGACCGGCGTCAGCTCCTCGACCTGCTCGACGAGGACGTCATTCGAGGAGCCCTTGCGGGGAAGCGGCAGGCCCGAAGCCGGCTCGGCGACGTCTTCGCCTCCGACGCCCACGTCCTGGAGGCGACGGACTGGCTCCTCACGAGCTCGAGCAGCGCCGTACGCGGGGAGATCCTCGAGCTCCTCGACAGCTGGCGCGAGCAGCTCCTGCCGTCCGCCGCCGAGTCGGCACTGGTGGTGGAGCTGCACCGCCATGCGACCGCGGCCGAAACACGGTTGGCCGGGATCGGGAGCCGGGCATACCTCGACGAGACGATCGGGGGCCTGTCCTACTACCCCGCAGGTCTCGACCGAGTGGTGGCGGTCTCGTCGCCGCGAGTGGCGCCGGTCATCGTGGTGGTCGACGGGCGCGAGCACACGATCATCCTGCACCCGCCGATCGGGGGTCCAGAGGACGAGGCGGACGACACCCGCCGACTGCTCGAGCTCAGCCGAGCGGTCGGCGACCGGACCCGGATGCGACTGCTCACGGCGTTGCGCGGCGGTGAGCTGACCGCGGTTGACCTGGCTCGCGACCTGGGCGCACCGCGCACGACGCTGCTCCACCACCTGGCCATCCTGCGCGCAGCGGGTCTCATCCACGTGTCGGTGACGCCTGGCAACGCCACGCTGTACCGCCTCCGGCCCGCGGGCTTCAGCGAACTCTCCGGCTCGGCCGCGCGTTCCATACCAAGCGCGTAACGGGTGTCGAAAAATCTCGACAAGGCTGCTTGATGCGCCTACGGTCCCCCCATGGGCCTTCGACTGTCCCTCGCGTGCGCCGCACTGCTGGTGTCGGGCGCATGCGGCGGCAGCTCCTCGCCTGTCGGCACCGACGGGTCCAGCCTGGATCGTGCGACCACCACCGCTGGTGGCCAGACCCGGGGGGACCTCGTCAAGACCGCGCCGGGCCCCGTCGGTCTCGCCGTCGACACCCGGGGTCGCGTCTGGGTGGCGAACGCCGACGCGGGGACCGTCAGCCGGCTCAGCGCGGGAGGCACCCGGGTCGACCTCACCACAGCGGTGGGCGCGGCGCCGCTGCGGCTGGCCATGGCAGGTGGTGCCGTCTGGGTGACCGTGTTCACCGATGGCAACCTGGTCCGGCTCGACAGCCGGACCGGCAAGGTCACGAAGACGATCCGCCTGGGCTCGGAGCCGGAGGGTGTGACCGCGGCGTTCGGCTCCCTCTGGGTCGTCCTCCAGGTGTCGGCTGAGCTGGTCCGGGTCGATCCACAAAGCGGCAAGATCGTCCACCGGTACCGCGTCGGCGAGGCTCCGCGGCTGGTGGAGGCTGGCGCCGGCGCGCTGTGGGTGAGCGACTTCGCGTCGGGCCGGATCATCTCGGTGGACCCCGTCAGCGGCGACATCCGCCGCTCGGCTCGGCTGTGTGACGGCCCCCAGGGCATGCTGGTCGAGGCTGAGACCGTGTGGGTCGCCTGCACCTCCTCCGACCTTCTCGTCGGAGTCGACAGGCGCACCCTCGCCAAGACGTCCGACACACCGCTCCCCGACGCGCCCGACGCCATCGGTGCGGGTCAACACGGTCGGCTGCTGGTTGCGCTGCAGAAAGGCCCCACGCTCGCCGTTTTCGACCCCTCGAGCCGGACCCTCCTGCGACGAGAGCGCCTCGGCACGGTCGACCAGCTTTACGACCGCGCCAACATCGACCTGGTTCTCATCGGGGGTACGGCGTACGTGTCGTCATACCTCGAAGGCGGCGTCTACCGCGTCAAACCCTGATCCCAGCGCTTGCACCCGCTCCATCTTCACCACGCTGATGCCCCGGGTATCCCTTCGTCGTCAAGCCTCGATGGCGGGCTCGTCCACCCGGGATACGGTGAGGACCGCCTCAGCGACGCTCGGACGTGCCTCCAGCCGGCGCTCCAGCGTACGGAGCGTCTCGGCGATGCTCGACTCGACGTTGTCGCCGACCAGGTCGACGCTGCCGACGATGTACATCTGGCGCGGGCCGATGAACTCCATCCGAAGGAACGTCACCCGCTCGACCTCCTCGTAGGAGCTGAGCGCCGCGACCGTCTGGGCCCGGATCGGCCGCGGCACGGACTGTCCGACCAGGAACCGTCGGTTCCGGTCGATCAGCACGACGCCGACGACGCCGAGCAGGAGACCCACCAGGATCGACCCGATCGCGTCGGGTACGGCAGACCCGGTCACCTGGTGTGCCGTCACCCCGCCCGCGGCGATGACGAGGCCGACGAGCGCGGCCGCGTCCTCCGCCAGCACGGCGCGCAGGGTCGGGTCCGAGGTCACCAGCGCATGCTCGAGCACGTCGCGGTCGACCTCCGCGGCCTCGCGCCGGGCGCGCCGGAAGGCCTGCGCGAACGAGATCCCCTCGAGGACGAACGCGACCACGAGCACGACGTACGCGATGGTGAAGTCGCCGGCGGACTCTTGTTGGAAGAGCTCCTGGATACCCCGCATCACCGAGACCACGGCCCCTGCGGTGAACAACCCGATCGCCGCGAACATGGACCACACGTACGACTCGCGACCGTAGCCCAGCGGGTGCTCCTCGGTCGGCCCGCCGCGGCTACGTCGGTCGGCCATCAGCAGAAAGGCCTCGTTGCCGACATCGGCCCAGGAGTGCGCCGCCTCGGCGGCCATCGACGCCGAGCCGGAGATGAAGGCGGCGACCGTCTTCGCGACCCCGACGAGGACATTGGCCAGGAAGGCGATCACGACCGTCATGCCTGGCCACCTAACCACAGTCCGGCCACGCCCACCACGATGGCGGCCGGAACTGTCGCGAGCCCGAGCACGGTGAAGCGCCGCAGCGACGGCACGAGGCCGTGCTCGCGCAGCACGCGACGCCACAGCAGCGTCGCCAGGGAGCCCGGGTACGTGAGGTTGGGGCCCACGTTGACGCCGATCAGCACCGCGAGGACGGCAAGGGACCCGACCGAGCCGGCGGTCGGGAGCAGGATCAGCAGCGCAGGCAGGTTGTTGACGACGTTTGCCAGCACCGTCGCCACGGTCGCCATGACGAGCAGGGAGAGGAACGACTCGTCGGCCGGCAGCAACCTGGATGATGCGCCCCCCAGCCCGTTCTCGACGGTCGCCCGTACGACGACGGCGAGCCCGAGCACGAACACCAGGAACGGGACATCAGCCGCGCGAGCCACGTCGACTGGTCGCGCCTTCCCTGTGGAGAACGCATGCGCCGCGAGCACGAGCGCGCCGGCGATCGCGGCCCAGTACGGCTGGATTCCCGCGAACGAGGTGGTCACGAACCCGGCCAGCGTCAGCGCCAGCACGACCAGGGCGAACCACGGCGTTGCTACCTCGTCGCGGCCGATGGTTCTCGCTGGCGAGGTCTCGTGAATGTCGGCGCGGAAGAAGGTGCGCAGGACGACGTACTCCACGGCCAGCACCAGCAGCCAGGGCAGCACCATCAACGCGGCAAAGTGCACGAGCGTGAGTCCCGCGGCGTTCAACGCCAACAGGTTGGTCAGGTTTCCGGTCGGCAGCAGGAGCGAACCGGAGTTGGCGACGTGGGCGGTCGCATAGACGTAGGGACGCGGCGAGACACCCAGCTGACCAGCCGCGCTGAGCACGACCGGGGTCAGCAGCACAACGGTGGCGTCCAGGCTGAGCACGCTGGTGACAGCGGCCGCCACGACGAACACCCAGACCAGGAGCATGCCCGTCCCCCCTCGCGACCCGGCGAGCCAACCACCGACCGCCCGGAAGACTCCCTCATGAGCGCACGCGGCACCGAGGACCAGGACCGCCGCGAGAAACACCAGTACGGGCGCGAGCAGCCTCAGCTCGTCCATGGCCTGGTGCCAGCTGACGGCCCCAACGGCAAGCACCAAGGCAGCGGCACCGACCGCAACCGACCAGTCCGGCGGTCGGCGCGGCTTGGTGACGGCAACCGACAGCACCACCAGCAGGAGCAGGATGGAGATGGCCAGGCCGAACACGTCGGCCGAACCTACACCCCGGGCGCATCAGCCCCGTGCGGCGCTGGTGAGGTCGCATCTGCCAGAGTCGGCCCATGGCCCACACCTTCGAGACCGACGCCGAGGCGGCGGGACTCTGCGCGTTCGTCGACGCCTCGCCCTCGCCGTTCCACGCCTGCGCCGAAGCGGGAGTCCGCCTCGATGCAAGCGGCTTCACCAACCTCGACGAGACCGATCAGTGGCCATCGGAGCCCGGGCGCTACTACACGGTGCGCGGAGGGTCACTGGTCGCCTGGAGCACCGAGTACGCCGGCGGGCCGGCTACGCCGTACCGGGTCGTCGGCGCCCACACCGACAGCCCCAACCTACGGATCAAGCCGCACCCCGACCTCTCCCGGGCGGGCTGGCGGCTGCTCGGGGTGGAGGTGTACGGCGGGCCGCTGCTCAACTCGTGGCTCGACCGGGATCTCGGGCTGTCGGGACGCGTCGTGGTCCGTGACACCGACGGTGTCGCGGAGCGGCTACTCGTGGTCGGCGACCCGGTTCTCCGGGTGGCCCAGCTCGCCATCCATCTCGACCGGGGGAACATCAACGAGGACGGCGTGAAGCTGAACCCTCAGCAGCACCTGTCGCCCATCTGGGGCGTGGGAACCGAGCCCGGTGACTTCCAGGCCATGCTCGCGGACACCCTGGAGTGCGAGCGTGAGGACGTCCTCGGCTGGGACATCATGACGCACGACCTCACACCCTCGCGGCGGATCGGCCCGGATCGTGAGCTGCTGGCGGCACCCCGTCTCGACAACCTGGCGACGAGCTACGCGGGCCTGCGAGCCCTCACCTCTGCCGTTGCCGAGGCTCCGGTGACCCCCCGAGTGCCGGTCCTGGTGCTCTTCGACCACGAGGAGAACGGCAGCATGTCGGAGCGCGGGGCGTTCTCGACGCTGCTGCCTGCGGTGCTCGAGCGCATCGTGCTGGCGCGCGGTGGGGGCCGGGCGGATTACTTCAGAGCCCTCGCCGGCACCGTCATCGCGTCCGGCGACATGGCGCATGCGACCCACCCCAACTACGCGGACCGGCACGAGCCACAGCACCAGATCGCGGTCAACGGCGGCCCGGTTCTCAAGATCAACAACAAGCTCCGCTATGCCACGGACGGCGTCGGTGCGGCGGCGTTCATGATGGCGTGCGAGCAGGCCGGCGTACCGGTCCAGACGTTCGTGAGCCGCTCCGACCTGCCCTGCGGTTCGACGGTCGGGCCGATGACCGCTGCCCTCACGGGAGCAACGACGGTCGACTTCGGCGCCGCCACCTTGTCCATGCACTCGGCCCGCGAGCTCTGCGGGGCACTCGACCCCGCCATGTACGCGGGCGCGCTGGCCGCCTTCCTCTCCCCTGCGATCTGATGCCGCAGGGGTGCCTGGGCGGCGAGTAGCTGCCTGAGTGGCGGGCGCTTGAGTGGGCGAGCAGTTGAGTGGCGGGCGCTTGAGTGGTGCGCCACCCAAGCAGCCCTCACGCCACCCAAATCTGAGTGGCTTGAGGGGTATCTGAGTGGTGCACCACCCAAACGCGGCCAGCGCTGGGCCGGCACTCGACCCCTGAGGCGGCGGCGGAAGTCGCCGCCTGCCCCCCTCCGGCGCGTTTGCCTGGCAGGCCAGTCAAGTGCACCGTTTGCCAGGCAGGCCTGCCTGGCAAACGGTGTATCCGCCTGGCTTGCCAGGCAAACCGCCCCCAGGACGCGGGATCGCCCGGTCAACGCCGAATGTGTCATCAGCTCTCGAGGCTGTCGAGGCCGCTGATCGCCACCTCGAGGAGCTCGCCCAGCTGGACCCGCTGCTCGGGGTTCAAGGAGGCGAGCACGTCGGACTCCAGCATGTCCGACTCGCGGATGGCGCTGCGGAACAGGTCCCACCCGGCCTCCGAGAGGACGACCCGCACCCGCACCCGGTTGTCGGGGTCGGTCCCCCGGGTGACGAGTCCCCGCGCCGTCATCCGGTCGAGCCGGTGCGTCATGGACGACGGTGCCACGTTCGCCGCGTCGGCGAGCTCGCTGGGCGTACACCCCTTTCCACTCTCGTCGCGAACCAGTGTGCTCATGACGGCCCACTCTCCCGCGGATATGTCGAGGTCGGCGAGCTGCCGGTCGTACCACTGGTTCAGCCGCCTGGCCAGCCCGTGGACCGCGGTGATCACCCGCTGCACGGACTCGTCTCCGCCGGCGGCCACGTAGACGGCGACGTCCTGCCGGTGCGCCTCCGACGGTGAGGCCGCCGCTCCGGGTCCGACCGAGGCTGCTGACTCGGCAGACGCGAGGGGCCTGCCAGGTGGCGGGGCCGAGGATGCGACGGCCGCCGCCCGGCCAGCCAAGGGGCTCGACCGCCGGGACCGCGGAGAGCCGGGCAGCCGAGGGAGCCGGGGAGCCTGTCGTTTGCGGGCCATGCCGTCAAGTGTGGCACATCATAGACTTCGATATCGAAATCTCTTGAATCGAAGAGTATGATATCTAACAGGGGATCGCCGCTGTCAGGCGGAACCCGTCCATGACGTCCAGGCACCCGTTTCGGGCGCCGCGACCCGCCCGAGGAGTTGAGACCATGACCCGCGCACGCCTGATCACCGCCGCTGCCTTCGCCGGAAACCTCGGCTGGGGCGCCATCCTGCCGTACCAGTACGCGTACGTCGTCGACGCTCGCCACTGGGGCTCCACGACCGGTGTGCTGACCGGAACACTGTTCTGCATCGGCGCCGTCGTCGCCGCGCCGTTCGCCGGCCGGCTGGCCGACCGCTACCCGGCGGCTCGGCTCGCCGTCGCCTTCGAGCTGCTGGCCGCCGTCGCCTGTCTCGCCATGGGCGCCGCGTCCACCTCGTTGCTCTTCCTCGCCGGCATGCTCGTCTTCGGGGGTGCCGTCACGGCTGCCGCGCCCGCGACCCAGGTGCTCGTGCTCGAGTGCGTCGAGCCCCAGCACCGCCGCGCGATCTTCGCATACCAGTTCACCGCCATGGCTCTCGGCATGGGCGTCGGCTCGTTCGCCGCGGGCTGGGTCGTGGACCTGAGCACTCCCGCGGGCATGTGGCCGGCCTTCGCGACCGCCGCCCTCGGCTTCGGCGTCTCGGCGGCGTTCATCAAGACGGCTGCCGGTACGGCGACGTACCCAAGCAGCGACCTCAGCATCGACATGTCCGACTCGCCCGACATCGGGCTCGCCGGAGTGGCCGCCTACCGCAAGCTCGCGGCCAACCACGCCGTGCGGCTGCTCGCCATCGTGTCGATGCTCCTCGCCGCCGGCTTCTACGCGCAGTTCGAGACGGGGCTGCCGGCGTTCGCGCTGCAGTCGCTGCACGTCACCCCGAGCACCGTCGGCACCGCAGCCGCCGTCAACTGCCTCGTGATCGTCGCGCTGCAGTGGCTGGTCGTGAAGATCACCGGCAAGAACCCTGCTGCGGTGCTGCTAGGCGTCGTCGGCGGGATCTGGGTGCTCAGCTGGCTGGTCCTCGAGGCAGCGCTCTTCACCGGCGCGGCCAGCGCGAACCTCATGTTCGTCGCGGCCTTCGGGATGTTCGCGGTCGGCGAGACCATGTACGCCCCGGTGCTGAGCCCGCTGGCGGCGGCCCTCGCGCCGGAAGGGCTCGTCGGCACCACCCTGGGCTCGCTGGCCGCCCTCCGAACCGGGATCAGCGCAGGCGGCCCGCTGGTCGCCGGGGTGCTGATCTCGGCCGGGCTTCCGCACGTCTTCGTGCTGCTGCACGTGGCGATCAACGCGGCAGCGGTCGGCGTCGCCTGGCGCCTGTGGTCAGTCCAGCGACGCATGTCCGCCGCCGTGGATAATGGGCGTACCGACCTGAGGAGCACGAGTGCCTGACCGTTTCCGCCCTCTCGGCAAGCCACTGCCGGATGAGATGACGAACGTCGTCGAGTTGATGCGCACCGGATGGACCGACGATGACGACCCGGTGGAGCGTCTCGCGGTCGCCGACCACGCGGCGCGCCGCCGGGATCGGCTGGCTCAGCGGTTCGCCGGCGAGCGGATCGTCGTCCCAGCGGGCGCACTCAAGACGCGTGCCAATGACACCGACTTCCGCTTCCGGGTCGAGACCGACCACGCCTACCTCACCGGGAACCAGTCGTCCGACGCGGTGCTCGTCATGGACGACGGGGACGCGACCCTCTTCTTCCGTCCCCGTTATGCGAAGACGGACCACAATTCGTGGAGCGACGGGCGGTATGGCGAGACCTGGTCCGGCCGGCGCCGTTCGCTGGCCGAGGCCGAGGAGCTCTTCGGCATCAGGTGCCGCCATCTCTTCGAGCTGCCGGACGCCCTCGAGGCACTCGGGGAGGCCAGGGTGCTGCGCGGCGTCGACGGGGATGTCGATGCGCTGCTGCCACTGCGCCCCGAATCGGGGGACGACGAAGAGCTCGCGACGTACCTCTCGGAGATGCGGCTGGTCAAGGACGACTGGGAGGTCACCCAGCTGCAGGACGCCGTCGACTGCACGATCCGCGGGTTCGAGGACTCGGTGCGCGAGTGGGACAACGTGCTGCGCTGGGGTGAGCGCTGGATCGAGGGCACGTTCTGGCGGCGGGCTCGCGCCGAGGGCAACGACGTGGGATACGAGAGCATCTGCGCCGGCGGCCCGCACGCGACGACCCTGCACTGGATCGACAATGACGGCCCCATCACGCCTGGCCAGCTCGTGCTGCTCGACATGGGAGTCGAGAACCGCTCGCTCTACACCGCCGACATCACCCGCACGCTGCCTGTCGACGGCCGCTTCACGACCGAGCAACGGGACCTGTACTCCCTCGTCCTCTCGGCTCAAGAGGCGGGCCTGGGCGCCGTCAAGCCCGGGGCGGGGTTCCGGGACTTCCATCATGCCGCGCAGAGCGTGCTCGCCCACGGCCTCGCGGACATGGGGCTCCTGCCCTGCTCGGCGGAGGAGTCGCTGGAGAAGACCAACCGGCTGCATCACCGGTGGACGTTGCACGGCACTGGACACATGCTCGGGCTCGACGTACACGACTGTGCCGTGGCGCGCGAGGAGAACTACCTGGAGGGGAAGCTCGAGCCAGGGATGGTCCTTACCGTGGAGCCGGGGATCTACTTCCAGTCATCGGATCTCCTGGCACCGGAGGCGCTGCGCGGTGTCGGCATCCGCATCGAGGACGATGTGCTCGTCACCGAGGACGGTTGCCGCAACCTCTCCGCAGCCCTGCCGCGAACCCCCGAGGCCGTGGAGTCCTGGATGGCTGGACTGCTCCCCAGTCGCCGGTGAGCACGGCCCGCGAACCTAGCGAGTTTCCCGAGATCCGCCGGGCCACGGCACGCGATGCGCCAGCGCTTGCGGCGCTCACCGAGCTGAGCTACGAGCACTACGTGCCCCGCATCGGACTGCGGCCGGCACCCATGGACGCAGACCACCTGGCCGAGGTGCTCGACAAGGTGGTCTGGGTGGCGCAGGAGCATGAGGCGGTCATCGGCCTGGTCGTCCTCGGGATCGAGCCCGACCATGTGCTCATCGAGAACCTGGCCGTCGCCCCGACATCACAGGCCCGGGGCGTCGGCACCCTGCTACTGGCGGC
Source organism: Nocardioidaceae bacterium (assembly GCA_033850885.1). Taxonomy (GTDB): domain Bacteria; phylum Actinomycetota; class Actinomycetes; order Propionibacteriales; family Nocardioidaceae; genus JAWWPG01. The sequence continues at coordinate 42,351 of JAWWPG010000041.1, read as the reverse complement.
CGCCGAGCGCCAGGCCCGGTCGGCGGGTGTCAGCGAGGTCCGGCTCTATACGCACGAGGCGATGACCGAGAACATCGGCTACTACACGAGACGCGGGTACGTCGAGACCCACCGCCTTCGGGAGAACGGGTTCAGCCGGGTCTTCTTCACCAAACGACTCGCCTGATCGGCGGTGCTCTGGTGTCCCTGCTTGGGGACGGCGTACATCGCCCTCACAGGTAGAGGCCCGTCGCACCTTCCTCGACACGCTCGGAGGCCACCGCGTGGAGATCGCGCTCCCGCAGCAGCGTGTAGGTCTCCCCGCGTACCTCGACCTCGGCCTTGTCCTCGGGGTCGAACAGCACCCGGTCACCCGCCTCGACGGTCCGGACGTTGGCACCGACGCCCGCGACCCGCGCCCAGGCGAGCCGACGTCCCATCATGGCCGTCGCCGGGATCACGATCCCCGCCGACGACTTGCGCTCGCCGGCCTCGGCGTCGAGCTGGACCAGCACGCGGTCGTGCAGCATGCGGATGGGAAGCTTGTCCTGGATCCTTTGCGCTCGTTGACTCACCCGACCACCTTGCGGATCGCCACCACGAGGACGACGAATCCCAGCACGCCACCTGCCACCATGCCGATCATCTGCTTGTCGGGCTGCCCGTCATCGGTGACGAACTTCGCCCTGACGGCCGCCAGCTGGCGGGACACGATCGTCTTCGGGCGCACCCGGTAGACGAGCTGGTCGATCGTCGTGGCCAGCCGCTCGCGAGTCTCGGCGATCTCGGCGGTGATCTGGTCAGGCGTCCTCGAAGCCGCGGTCACGGGGTCCTCCTGGTCTCGGTTGCGAGGGAAAGTCTTGCATGCCCCACGCTACGCTGCTGGTCGCGATGCCCATCCGTGACGACGCTGAGAGGACTGCCCATGGCCCACCTCGAGACCGGTGAACCGGCTCCCGACTTCACGCTGTCCGACGACCGGGGAGACCAGGTGAGCCTGCACGACTTCCGCGGCCGCAAGGTGGTGCTGTACGTCTATCCGGCGGCGATGACTCCGGGCTGCACGACCCAGGCGTGCGACTTCCGCGACTCGCTCGACTCGCTCGCGGCTGCCGGGTACGCCGTACTCGGCCTCTCTCCCGACAAGCCCGAGAAGCTGGCGAGGTTCCGCGAGCGTGACCACCTGACGTTTCCGTTGCTGTCGGACCCCGACAAGTCGGTGCTCGAGGCGTATGGCGCGTACGGCGAGAAGAAGCTCTACGGGAAGACCGTGGTGGGGGTGATCCGCTCGACGTTCGTGATCGGCGAGGACGGCACGGTGGAGAGCGCCAGGTACAACGTCAAGGCGACCGGGCATGTCGCCAAGCTCCGCAAGGACCTCGGCGTCTGAACCCCCTCCTCCTCCCCGCGAATTGCGGGAAAGTGCACCTTCGCGAGCGTCCCGACGGGTCAACTTTCCCGCAATTCGCGGCAGGGCGTCGCGCCACCGTCGAGCCGCCTAGACTCAGGGAGGCTGGCCAGAGTGGTGGAATGGTAGACACGCCGGCTTTAGGTGCCGGTGCCCTTTGGGCGTGAGGGTTCGAGTCCCTTCTCTGGTACGACGGCAGGTCCCGCTCGACCGCTGGTGCCGCACGAGTCCCCTCTTCCTTGCCGCGAATTGCGGGAAAGTTGCCCCTCTCCGTCCCCTCGCGAGGTGCACTTTCCCGCAATTCGCGGGGGCGGGAGGGGTCAGCGGGCGAGCAGGTCGCGAACCTCGTGGGCGATCTGCAGATCCTCCCGAGCGGAGACGACCACGGTCCGCACCCCCGCCCGGCTGGCCGTGATGTCCGCATCCTCCTCGGTACTCTCGTTGACCTCGGGGTCAACGGCCACACCGAGGAAAGAGACCCGCTCGGCTGCTCGCCGGCGCACGGCGGCCGACTTCTCGCCCACTCCGCCGGTGAAGGCGAGGACGTCCACGCCGCCGGCGGCAGCAGCCATCGCACCGATGCCACCCGCGAGCCGGTGGATGTAGACGTCGATGGCTCGTGCGGCATCGCGGTCACCCCGCCCGACGGCCGCCTCCACCTCACGCATGTCGCTCGTCCCGGCCAGGGCGAGAAGCCCCGAGCGCTCCTCCAGTGCGGTGGCGATCTCGTGGGGCTTCAGCTTCTCGTGCTCCTCCAGCCAGAGCACCAGCCCGGGGTCGACGGTGCCGGAGCGGGTGGCCATCACCAGCCCCTCCAACGGCGTGAACCCCATCGTCGTGTCGACGCTGCGGCCGCTCACCACGGCGGCCAGCGAGGCACCCGCGCCAAGGTGGCAGGTGATGACGCGCAGGCCGGTCGCCGGCAGGTCGAGCAGCTCGGTGGCACGGCGCGAGCAGTACGCGTGCGACAGGCCGTGGAACCCGAACCGCCTGATCCCGTAGCGCTCCCGCCACTCGGCAGGCACCGCGTACGTCGCCGCGGCGAGCGGGATGGTCGCGTGGAAGGCAGTGTCGAACGCTGCGACGGCGGGCACCTGGGGAAGCCGCGCCGTGACCGCGTCCAGCGCCGCCAGGGACTTGGGCTGGTGCAGGGGTGCGAGGTCGACCAGCTCCTGGAGCCGATGTCGCACGCCGGGGTCGACGCGCACGGCGCCGGTGAAGACGGTCCCGCCGTGCACGATCCGATGGCCAACCGCGTCGGGCTCGTCCCAGTCTCCGAGAACCGACTCGAGCCGCGAGATGTCGAAGCCTTCCCGACCGACCGGGAGGTCGGTACGACGTACGACGTCGTACCCCTCGTCGAGCAGGCGAAGCTTCAGGCTCGATGAGCCCGCATTGACCACGAGCACACGCATGGGTCAGCCCCGCTCGCGCCAGGTCCACCCGGAGATCGCCGGGTCGTCCTCACCGTGCTCGCGGGTGTAGGCGCGAGCGGCCAAGCGAGCATCCGACATCTCCTGCCGAAGGTTGGCTGCCCGGCTGCCGAGCGACGGGACCCGGTCGATGACGTCCATGACGAGGTGGAACCGGTCGAGGTCGTTGAGCATCACCATGTCGAACGGCGTCGTGGTCGTGCCCTCCTCCTTGTACCCGCGCACGTGGATGTTCGGGTGGTTGTGACGACGGTAGGTCAGCCGATGGATGAGGGACGGATAGCCGTGGTAGCCGAAGACCACCGGCTTGTCCGTCGTGAAGAGCGCGTCGAAGTCAAGATCGGAGAGCCCATGCGGATGCTCGGTGTCAGGCTCCAGGCGCATCAGGTCCACGACGTTGATGACCCGGACCTTCAGCTCGGGCAGGTGGGTGCGCAGCAGGTCGGCAGCGGCGACAACCTCCAGTGTCGGGGTGTCCCCCGCACACGCGAGCACCACGTCCGGCTCACCCTCGCAGGTTCCCGCCCAGGGCCAGATCCCGAGCCCGCGGGTGCAGTGGGCAATCGCCTCGTCCATGTCCAGGTAGGTGAGTGCGGGCTGTTTTCCGGCGACGATGACGTTGACGTACTGCCGGCTCCGAAGACAATGGTCGGCGACCGAGAGCAATGTGTTGGTGTCCGGCGGCAGGTAGACGCGGACGATTGCGGCCTGCTTGTTCACCACATGGTCGATGAAGCCGGGGTCCTGGTGCGAGAACCCGTTGTGGTCCTGCCGCCAGACGTGGGACGACAACAGGTAGTTCAACGAGGCGATCGGCGCGCGCCAGGGGATCTGGTTCGTCACCTTCAGCCACTTCGCGTGCTGGTTGAACATCGAGTCGATGATGTGGATGAAGGCTTCGTAGCAGTTGAAGACGCCGTGCCGGCCGGTGAGCAGGTAGCCCTCCAACCAGCCCTGGCAGAGGTGCTCGGACAACACCTCCATCACCCGGCCGTCCGGAGACAGGTGGTCGTCCCCGGTGATCGTCTCCGCGTCCCACGCCCGGCTGGTAGCCCCGAACACCGCCGACAGACGGTTGGAGGCCGTCTCGTCCGGCCCCATCACCCGGAAGCGGTCCGGGTTGCGGACGATGACGTCGCGCAGCAGCTCGCCCAGCACCTTGGTCGCCTCGCTGGACTCCACGGCCGGGTGGCTCACCTCGACGGCATAGTCACGGAAGTCCGGCATGACAAGGTCACGCAGCAGGCGTCCCCCGTTCGCGTGCGGGTTCGCGCTCATCCGCCGGTCGCCGTCGGGCGCGAGCGCGCGCAGCTCGGGAACCAGCCGTCCGCTCTGGTCGAACAGCTCCTCGGCGCGATAGCTCCGAAGCCACTGCTCCAGAAGCTTCCGATGCTCGGCGTTGTTGCGGGTGTCGGCGAGCGGGACCTGGTGGGACCGGAAGGTGCCCTCGACCGGCAGGCCGTCGACCTCCTTCGGTCCCGTCCAGCCCTTCAGGGTGCGGAGCACGATCATCGGCCACGCGGGGCGGGAGGTCGCCGTACCGGCACCTGCACGGCGTGAACCCGCAGACCCGCGGGCATCGTGCTGGATCCCCGCGATCTCGTCCAGCACCTCGTCGAGCGTCCCGGCGAGCTCCTCATGCACCTGCTTGGGGTCGTCTCCGACGACGAACCGCGGCGCGTACCCGTAGCCGCGCATCAGATCGCCCAGCTCGTCCTGCGGGATGCGCGCCAGTACGGTCGGGTTGGCGATCTTGTAGCCGTTCAGATGGAGCACCGGCAGCACCGCACCGTCGGCCGCCGGGTTGAGGAACTTGTTGGAGTGCCAGCTGGCGGCGAGTGGGCCGGTCTCCGCCTCCCCGTCGCCGACGACGCAGAGCACCAGCAGGTCCGGGTTGTCGAACGCCGCGCCGTACGCGTGGAGCAGCGCGTAGCCGAGCTCGCCCCCCTCATGGATGGACCCCGGCGTCTCGGGCGCGACGTGGCTGGGTATACCGCCCGGGAAGGAGAACTGGCGGAACAGCGCTCGCAGCCCGTCCTCGTCCTCACCGATCGACGAGTACACCTCCGAGTACGTGCCCTCGAGATACGCGTTCGCCACCAGGCCCGGCCCGCCGTGTCCGGGGCCGGTCACGTACAACGCGTTCAGGTCGCGTTGCCTGATGACGCGGTTCAGGTGCGCGTACAGCAGGTTGAGCCCCGGCGTGGTGCCCCAGTGCCCGAGCAGTCGCGGCTTGACGTGCTCGGCGAGCAGCGGCTCCCGCAGCAGCGGGTTGTCCATCAGGTAGATCTGTCCAACCGACAGGTAGTTGGCCGCCCGCCAGTAGGCGTCGATGAGCTCAAGATCCCGCCGGCCCAGTGCCGGGGCCGCCTTTCTGGTACCTCGCACAGTGCTCCTCCCAAGGGTCCGGTCCGTTCGCTTCCCCCGCGAAATGGGGGAAAGTAGCCCCTCTCCGTCCCCTCGCGAGGTGCACTTTCCCGCAATTCGCGGGGGGACTGGTCCCAGGCTAGGGCTTGCCGTCTGTGTCGGTTGCCACCTCGTCCGCCAACGGCGCACGCCAGCGGATCACCGTTCCCGCGCCGGGCGCGGACTCGACCGAGAAGGAGCCACCCCGTGCCTGCGCGCGCTGCCGCATGTTCCGCAGCCCGCTCTCGTGGTCTGGCGTGGAGAAGCCCTTCCCGTCGTCACGCACCTCCGCGAGGACGCTGAGATCGGGACCTGACCCCTCCACCGCGACTCGCACCTCGACCGAGGTCGGGCTGGCGTGGCGCGCAGCGTTCGACAACGACTCCATCAGCACGGCGATCAGGTCCGGTCGCAGCGAGTCCGGGACCGCGGAGTCGATCGGCCCCTCGAGAACGAGGTCAGGACGAAGACCGAGCGTGTCGCGAGCGATCGCGGTGATGTCGCGGATCTGCGTCCGCAGGCCGGCGGCCGAACCGTCGCGACTGAGCTCGAAGATGGTGCCCCTGATGTCCCGGATGGTGGTGTCGAGATCCACCACGGCGCCACGGAGCCGCTCGACGACCTCGGGCTCGACGACTCGACGTACCGTGCTCTCCAGCGTCAGCCCGGTGGCGAACAGCCGCTGGATCACGACGTCGTGCAGGTCGCGGGCGATCCGGTCTCGGTCGGCGAGGACCGCCAGCGCGGCACGGTCCTGCTGAGCCTGCGCCCGGTCCATGGCGATGGCTGCCTGGGCGCCGAAACCCTGCAACGCATGTACGTCGTCCTCGGCGAGCCAACGACCACGGCGCGCGGTCCTGGTACCCACGAGCAAGGCCCCTCCTGCTCCGCCCGGACCGGTGAACGGGACCAGCATCGCACTGGCGACCGAGTCGAGCCCGGGGATGCGCAGTCCCTCCGCCAGCCGGACCGTGGCAGCGCGGTCGACGACGTCCGCGAGCGCACCCTCGCGTGGCAACGTGGTCTCGATGAGGTCGTCCGGCTCACCGTCGACCGCCCGCACCTGGAGCGTCGCATCGTCCTGCTCGAGCACGACCATGGCTACGTCGGCTCCGAGGACCTCCCGGGCCTTGGAGCTGACCAGGTGCAAGGCGGTGTCGAGGTCGACCTTGCGCAGGAAGGCCTGCTGGATCTGCAGGTTGGCGTCCAGCCACTGCTCGCGACGGCGGACCGTTCCGTACAGCCGTGCGTTCTCCACGGCGACACCCGCAGCGGCGGCCAACGCGATCACGGCGTGCTCGTCCTCGTCAGAGAAGTCGCCCCCGCCGAACTTGTCCGTCAGGTACAGGTTGCCGAAGACCCGCTCACCGACCCGGACCGGTACCCCGAGGAAGGAGCTCATCGGAGGATGGTTCTCGGGGAAGCCGTATGACTTCGGATGGTCCCTCAGGTCGTGCAACCGCAGGGGCTTCGGCTCGCTGATGAGCAGTCCGAGAATCCCATGTCCCGAAGGCAGCGGTCCGATCCTGGTGGCGTCCTGTTCGCTGACACCGTGGGTGATGAACTCCGACAACCCCTCGCCCTCGTGGTCGATGACCCCCAACGCGACATAGCGTGCCGCCGCGAGGTCGGCCGCCGCGGCGACGATGCGTTCCAGGGTCTGCCGCACATCCAGGTTCCCCGCGATCGCGGTCACGGCGTCGAGCAGCGACCGGACCCGGCCCTCGGCCGCGACGACGCCTTCGACCCGGGTCAGCACGCGGCGGAGCAGGGACTCGAGGGGTTCCTCGTACTCGGTCACACCGAAGAGTCTAGATGCCCGATTGGTCTCGATCCGCAGCTCCGCTTGCTGGCTTGGACTTAGCAAAAGCACGGTGAGCCGGGATTACCGGCACACCGTGCTTTGGAATCCGGTGGGTCGAGGAGGGTCGACCCACCGTCGCGCTGTCGACTACTTCAGGATCGGGAAGCGCTGCACGATGGTCTGCTTCGCCCACCAGTTGCCGAGACCCAGGTAGCGGCCGGTGCCGTACAGACCGAGCAGGATCACGACGAAGAAGCCGATGGTGTGGTCATCGAACAGCGGGTTGTTCGCTGTGGGAAGCACGACGCTCCACATCATCAGGTAGAGCAACGCGCCGGCGACCGTGGCGATCCGCATGAACGTTCCCGACAAGAACGCGACGCCGAGCCCGAGCAGGGCGGCCATGAACATGATGTCCGCGAAGGCGGTTCCGGCGATTGCGTGGTAGAAGCCCTCGAAGGGTCCCTTGGCGCCGAAGGCGAGGAAGCCGTCGGTCGGGCTCCCACCGTGGATCCACGCGGCGGGACCGAACCGGTCGACCGCCCCGGTTGTGGAGTCCACTCCGGTGGAGTAGCCGAGCGCAAGGAGCTTGTCGAGGAACGCCCAGAGGAACGTGACCCCCATGACGATCCGCAAACCACCCCACACGTAGCGGACGGCCGGGTGGACGGTGTTCTGGTCGTGGCTGATGGTGACATCGGGTTGACCGGCCACCACCGGTGTCTTGTGGCTCTGCACTGTGGTCATGACATCTCCTGGCGGAACGGGGGAGCCTGGTGCTCCTCACATCCCTTACCCTCGTCCCCGGGGCCACTTCGCACATCGGCACGATGGCCCGTCTTCATGGGGCCTTAGGTCCCCGGCCGGCCGGACCTACGGCACTGATCCTCGAGGGGTCCCAAGCACCAGGATGCGGTCAGGAGGCCAGCATGAAAGACAACGTTGCACCCATCGTCGTCGGTGTCGATAACAGCGATGCCGCCCGGGCGGCCCTGCGGTTCGCCCTGGGAGAAGCCTCCCGTCGCGGCTGTGCTCTCGACGTGGTGACGGTATGGAGTCTCTACGCGCAGCCCGGCGGCACCGCTCCGGTCGATGCCCGCGAATGGACAAGGGCCGAGGCCCAGCACGTGCAGGACTGCGCGGTCGCGTCGGTCCTGACGGACTATGACGCCGCGCCGCCGATTCTGTCCCGCCAGGTGATCGAGGGCGATCCGGCGCAGGTACTGCTGAGGATCGCCCGGAATGCGGACTATCTGGTGGTGGGCAGTGGCCGCAAAGGTCCCATGAAACGGTTGCTGGCGGGCTCGGTGAGCGAGTTCTGCGTCCGGCATGCGGCCTGTCCGGTGCTCGTCGTACCGGCTCCCATGAACGACAACATGCCCGAGGCGCAGCTCCAGCCGGCATGTCCGTGAAGGTCAACAAGAAAGGCGACATCATGCGCACGAACACGACGGCCCGAGACCATGACCGCAGGGTCAGTGAGCTCAGCCGCGAAGAGTGCCTGCGATTGCTCGCAGGCGCCGGTGTCGGACGAGTCGCCTTCAGTACCGCGTCGGGTCCACTGATCCATCCGGTCAACTACGTGGTGGACAACGACATGATCGTGATCCGGACGTCGCCGCACGCCATCCTGGGCGAGCACGCGGTCGGCCCGATGGCGTTCGAGGTCGACGAGCTGGACGCGACGCGGGGGGTAGGGTGGAGCGTTCTTGTGGTGGGGACCTCGGCGCCGGTCGATGACACCGAGGAGTCGATCCGCCTTCGCGGGAGCCAACGGCTCGAGCCATGGGCACCTGGACAGCGGAACCTGTTCCTGCGCATCACGCCGAGCGAGATCACCGGCCGGCGGCTCAGCTGCGCGTTGTGAAAGCCCCCCGGTCTACGCGTCCGGTGACTTCGGCTGGTTGAGCCTCGAGGCGAGGACCGCCGCCTGGGTCCGCCGCTCGAGCCCCAGCTTCGCCAGGATGCTGGACACGTAGTTCTTCACGGTCTTCTCGGCCAGGAACATCGCCTCGGCGATCTGCCGGTTTGTCATCCCCTCCGCGATATGGCTGAGGATCTTGCGCTCCTGGTCGGTGAGCGATCGCAGCTCATCGGGCTCCTCACTTCCGCGACGCACGCGTTCAAGGACCCGCCGGGTAACGGCCGGATCGAGCAACGAGCGCCCGCTCGCAACTTGGCGGATAGCCGTGATGAGGTCGTCTCCCCGGATCTGCTTGAGCACATATCCCGCTGCCCCGGCCATGATCGCCGCGAACAGTGCGTCGTCATCGTCGTACGACGTGAGGATGAGCGCCTGGATCGACGGGTCGACGGATCGGATGTCACGACACACGTCGATGCCCGAGCCGTCGGGCAGCCTGCCGTCCAGCACGGCGACATCGGGGTGGAGCGCCGGTATCCGGGCGACCGCCTCGCGCGCCGATCCCGACTCCCCCACCACCACGATGTCGCGTTCGGTCTCGATGAGGTCGCGCAAACCTCGGCGGACCACTTCGTGGTCGTCGAGCAGGTAGACGCGGATGACCTCAGGGTCCGGCATGGGTCCTGTCTACCGTCTGACGTGCTCCCGATGCCAGTCGACTCCGGCAACCGGGGCAAAGGTCCCGACAGGTCCGGTCGTTGGGCCCGGGTGCGAGCCAGCGCCGGATGCGATCGTGGAGACATGTCACACGAGATCATTGCCATCGGGATCGACGGGTCGGAAGGTTCACACCGAGCCCTGCGCTGGGGTCTGCGCGAGGCTCGCCTACGCGACTGCGCCGTTGAAGCGGTCATCGCATATCCGGCGCACGACGCGGCGGCCGACCATTCCTCACCTCAGGGGACCGACGCCCATCAGCGGGCCGACGAGGTGCTCCGCCATGTCGTCTCCACGGTCATCCGGGACTTCGCCGACCCGCCCGCCATCTCGTGTGAGGTCGTGCGTGGCGACCCCATCGATGTGCTCCTTCAAGTCTCCGGACGCGTCGACCTGCTGGTGGTCGGCAGTCACGGCATCTCCGGCCTGCGACACTCGGCCCTGGGCTCGGTGAGTGAGGCGTGCGCCCTGCTGGCCGACTGCCCCTCCGTCGTCGTACCGGCTGCTTCCCGATCCGGTCACCGCAACGAGTTGGCATGCGTCGCTCAGACGACGAGTGCCTGAGCCACCACGGGTGCGATCGCGCGCAACGCCTTGCCGCGATGACTGATCCTGTCCTTCGCCTCGTCGGGTAGCTCGGCTGTCGTCAAAGTCTCCCCTTCGGGCACAAACAACGCGTCGTACCCGAAACCACCGGTCCCGCGAAGCTCGCGGGTCACGGTGCCGCGCATCTCACCGAAGGCCACCTCCTCGATCCCACCCGGCATGCAGAACGCGACCGCGCAGCGGAACTCGGCTGTGCGCAGCCGGGGTGGTGTGTCCTGGAGCTGTTCGAGCAGCAGGGCGTTGTTGGCGCGGTCGTCTTTCGCGTTGCCGGCCCAGCGGGCAGAGAGCACGCCTGGCATGCCGTTCAAGGCATCGACGCAGAGCCCGCTGTCGTCGGCGAGCGACGGCAGCCCGGTCGCCTCGAGGCCGGCTCGCGCCTTGATCACGGCGTTGCCCTCGAACGTCGGCTCGGTCTCGGCCGGCTCGTCGTACGGCTCGACGTCAGCCAGACCCAGAACCTCCAGAGCCGGTACCGCCTCGCTGAGGATGCGCCGCAGCTCCTCGAGCTTCTTTCGGTTGCGAGACGCGAGATAGACCTGGGTCACGAGTGGAGCGCCTGACGTTGCAGCATCGTGAGGTCTGCACATCCCTTGGCGGCAAGGGCAAGGAGCGAGTCGAGCTCCCCGCGTCCGAAGGGTTCGGCTTCGGCGGTCCCCTGCACCTCGACGTACCTGCCGTCCCCCGTCATCACGATGTTCATGTCGGTCTCGGCGCGGACGTCCTCTTCGTACGGCAGGTCGAGCCGCGCCTCACCGTCGACGAGTCCGACCGAGACCGCGGCAACGGAGCCCTTGAGCGGCTCGCCCTTCAGCGCCCCGCGCTCCCGCAGGTGCGCCACCGCGTCGGCGAGGGCGACGTAGGCACCGGTGATCGCGGCGGTCCGGGTTCCTCCGTCGGCCTGCAACACGTCGCAGTCGAGCACGATCGTGTTCTCACCCAGCGCTCGGTAGTCGATCACGGCCCGCAGCGACCTGCCGATGAGGCGTGAGATCTCGTGCGTGCGGCCGCCGATGCGGCCCTTGACCGACTCGCGGTCCGAGCGCGTATGGGTGGAGCTCGGCAGCATCGCGTACTCGGCCGTCACCCAGCCGAGCCCGCTGTCCTTGCGCCATCGCGGCACGCCGACGCTGGCACTCGCGGCGCACAGCACCCTGGTGCGGCCGAACTCGACCAGCACCGACCCAGCCGCGTGGTCCAGCCAGCCGCGGGTGATCGTGATCGGACGGAGCTCATCGGGCCTGCGGCCGTCTGGTCTGGTCATGCAGGAACCCTATCGCCGGGCCCGGTGCGCCCTGCGACTCGATCAACCCACCTCGGGATGACCACGTACGACCTCAGCCGGCGCCCGGTTCCGCCAGGCCTGGTTGACGAGCTCGACGACGATCGCAGCATCGGCCGCGGCGAGGTTCACCGTCAGCGCTGCAAGCCGGCCGCCCCACCATCGCTCGGCACACCACGCGGGGAACTCTGCCGCAGCCTCCCTGATCGCGACCTCGCCCATCATGAGGTTCACCGAGCCCGGCTCAGGTGACGTCGCGAAGATCCTGCCCCTGACCCGCCACGAGGGGAAGCCGTGGTGCTCCTGCTCCGTCGCCTCCGGTAGCCGGAGCGCCAGCAGGCGGAACTCCTCGTCAGTCATACCGCCAGGCTCGCATACCCACACGGAGACCGGGAACCTGCCGGCAGCTTGGCGACCGCCGGCCCCTGGTCACTCCACTCGTCCGATGGAGGAGCATGGTGACGATCCGCTGAGAGTCCAGGGGCGTGGTTCGTCTCGACAGTTTCCGTGGAGTCCGTCCGGCGCCTGACCGCGAGACTCCAGCGATCACCCCACCTTTCGAAGGAGTCATCATGACCAACCAGCCCGCCGGTGGGACCGACATGGACGTCCGGACGAGAGCGATGGTGCCCTACCTCGCCGTGGACGACGCCCGCGAGGCGATCGCCTGGTACGTCGACGTACTGGGCGCCGAGCTCGCGTACGACCCGATCGTCATGCCCGACGGCAGGGTCGGACACAGCGAGCTCCACATCGGCGCCGCCGTGATCTACCTGTCGGACGCGCACCCCGAGCTCGGCGTCGTGGCCCCGACGGCGGGCGCCGCGGCGGTGAGTCTGATGCTGCTGGTCGGCGATGCGGACGCCATGCTGGCCCGCGTGGAGGACTCGGGCGGGTACCGAGACCATGACCGTGCGCCGTACGACGCCTACGGTGAGCGCCGAGCCTGGGTTGTCGACCCCTTCGGCCACCGGTGGGGGCTCCACAGCCCGCTGACCGGTGACCTGGGGGGCTGACGTCAGAGGGTGAGTGACAGGCCCGGGCGCGCCAAGCTCACCGCTCCGGCAAAGTGGGGGGCCGCCTCGGCAAGGACGGCCCCGCGGTCGTGCCACGGCGGGACGTGGGTGAGCACGAGCTGGTCGACGCCGGCCCGGGTCGCGATCGTCGCTGCCTCCCGGCCCGTCATGTGCAGGTGTTCGGGGTTGTCGCCGCCCTCGAGGAACGAGGCTTCGGCGACCAGCAGGTCGGCGCCCTTCGCGATCTCCTCCAGGGCGGCACACGGTCCGGTGTCACCTGAGTAGACGAGAGTGCGCCCGCCGATGCTCAGCTTCAGCGCGTAGGCCTCGACGGGGTGGTCCATCCGGGTCGTCTCGACGACGAACGGCCCGAGGTCGAACGGCCGGCCGCCGTACTCGCGGAAGTTGAACTCCCCGGACATGCCGGGTTCGGGGTCCATGTCGTACGCCCTCGCCATCCGCGCCGCGGTGCCGGCCGGTCCGAAGACCGGGATCCGCTCGAGCTTCCCGCCGTGCTGGAACTTGCGTACCACGTATAAGCCGCACAGGTCGAGGCAGTGGTCGGGGTGCAGGTGGGTGAGCGCAACGGCATCCACGGTCCGGAGGTCGACGTAAGACTGCAAGGCACCGATGGCGCCGCTGCCGAGGTCGAGCAGCAGCCGGAACGTACGGCCGCCGTGCGGCGCCTCGACGAGGTAGCACGATGCCGCGGAGTCGGGCCTGGGGAGCGAGCCCGAGCAGCCGACGACGGTCAGCTTCATACGCCGACCCACGCGAACTGATCGACGACGTCGAGCTCCGGCCCGAGGAACCGCCGCCCGATCTCCCGGAACTCCCCGGGCTGGCCGGTGGTAAGGAACTGGTGGCGAGGCGGCGGGAAGCCTGCCGGCCGCTGCCGGCCATCGCGAAGCAGCAACGCATAGAGGTCTTTAGCCGTCTCCTCCGCGCTCGAGACGACCGTGACCCGGTCGCCGAGGACGTACGAGATGACCCCGGTGAGCAGAGGGTAGTGCGTGCAGCCGAGGATGAGCGTGTCGATGTCCGCCGCCAGCAGGGCACCCAGATACCCGTGTGCCACCTCGAGGACTTCGGGCCCCGTCGTCTCGCCACGTTCGACGAGATCGACGAAGCGGGGGCACGCGACCGTGGTGAGCGTCACCTGGGGTGCGGCGGCGAACGCGTCGTCGTAAGCCATCGACGCCTTGGTCGCCCGGGTGCAGATGACCCCCACCCGGTTGCTGCGGGTGGCGGCGACGGCGCGTCGCGTCGCCGGGAAGATCACCTCGACCACCGGGACCGGATAGCGCTCTCGCGCGTCCCGTAACGTCGCAGCGCTTGCCGAGTTGCACGCGATCACGAGCGCCTTCACACCCTTGTCGACGAGGTGGTCGAGGCACTCGAGGGCGTACTCGCGCACCTCGCCGATGGGCTTCGGCCCGTACGGTTGGCGGGCGGTGTCGCCGAGGTAGAGCACCGGCTCGTGTGGAAGCTGGTCGAAGACGGCGCGGGCCACCGTCAGTCCTCCAAAGCCGGAGTCGAAGATGCCGATGGGTGCGTCCGTCACAGTCCGAGGGTAGACGGTCAGTCGTCCTGGAACGGCAAGGTGGGATGTGGGGGGCCGTGGGCGGGGTCGACGCCGTCGAACAGGCTGCTCACCGACTCACCGGCGTGGACCCGGGAGATCGCCTCCGCGAAGAGCTCGGCGACGGAGCGCACCTGCAACTCCGGCCAGCGCCCCGTGGTGGGGACGGTGTCGGTGGTGACCACCTCGCTGATCGACGGGTGGCCGCGGAGCCGCTCGACAGCCTTCCCGACGAAGAGACCGTGCGTGCAGGCGACTGCGGCCTCGACGCAGCCGAGGTCCTTGAGCTTGTCGAGCAGCTCGACGATCGACCCCGCGGTGGCGATCTCGTCGTCGAGGATGATCGCGCGCTTGCCCTCGACGTCCCCCACGATCGCGTCGATCACGACCGAGTCGTCACCGAGGCGCTGCTTGCTTCCCGCCGCGACCGGCAGCCCGAGCAGCCTCGCGAACTGGGTCGCGGTCTTGGCGTTGCCGAGGTCGGGTGACACGACGATGGTGTCTTCGAGGTTGCGTCCGCGGAAGTGCTCGGCAAGCACCCCGAGAGCCGTCAGGTGGTCGACCGGCACCGAGAAGAAGCCGTGCACCTGGGGGGCGTGCAGAGTCATCGTGAGGATGCGGTCGCTGCCGGCCGCCACGAGCATGTCGGCGACCAGGCGGCCGCCGAGGGAGATCCGCGAAGCGTCCTTCTTGTCCGAGCGGGCATAGGCGTAGTGCGGGATCACCGCGGTGATCTGAGAGGCAGAGGCGCCCCGGGCCGCGTCGAGCATCAGCAGCAGCTCCATCAGGTGCTCCTGGGTCGGGGGCACGAGTGGCTGGACGATGTAGACGTCACGCTGACGACAGTTGGCCTGCAGCTGCGCCTGCAGGCAGTCGTTGCTGAACCGCTTGATCTCGACGGGCGACAGCCGCACCCCGAGCGATGCGCAGATGGCCATCGCGAGCTGCCGATGAGCACTGCCGCTGAACACAACGATCTCTCGCACGACCACACCCCCAGGGGGTTTTGGCGACTGGCCTGTGACCACTGTATCGACAGCGGCGCACGACGGACACCCCCGCCGTCAAAGCTCAGTGCTGGGCAGCCTCGAGTAGCGTCTCGAGCTGGTAGCCGAGCCAACCGTAGATCCGGTAGAGGGACCCGCGGGGGTCGTCGTCGGGGAGCGCCAACCAGGTCGCTTCATCGTCGTCCGCAGTGACCTCGAGCCGCTCGGCCAGGGTCAGCCGGAGATCCGTGAGACACCGCATCCACGCGCGCGCCGCATCCCGGCTGAGCTCGAACTCCAGCGCTGCGTCCTCGTCAGCGGGATCGATCTCCCCGATCGATCTCACGACCACTTCGGCGGCGCCGATCTTGGCCTTGCGCAGGCCCTGCTCGGTGAAGCGCCGGAACTCGGCGGCCACCTCTGGGCTGTCGGTGTACGCGTCCGGGAGCAGCCGTAACAGCGCCGGGTCGGTGGGCTGGTCGCGGGGTGAGTCCATCTCGACCAGCTCCTCGAGTGGGTCCACCCCAGCGCCGCTGGTCGCCTCCCCGTCACTGAGGAGCTCGATCAGCTGCCTGGCCAGGTCCGCGATGAGCCGTCCGCTGAAGCCCGGCATCTCGACGTACACCCGGCCCTTGCGCCGCGACTGGAAGTAGCTCACGCGTCCGCCTTCTGCAACGTGGCCCACAGCCCGTAGGTGTGCATCGCCTCGACGTCGCGCTCCATCTCCTCGCGGCTACCCGTGGACACCACCGCCTTGCCCTCCGTGTGTACCTGCATCATCAGGCGCTTCGACTTGGCGCGCGGATAGTGGAAGTACTCGGTGAAGACGAACGTCACGTACGACATCAGGTTCACCGGGTCGTCCCAGACGATCGTCACCCAGGGCACGTCCACGAGCACGAGACGCTCGGTGTCGGGCCGCTCGATCGTCGTGGATTCCGGGGTCGCGGTCATCGCCATCATTGTGACCCATCGGCCGGCTGCTCGGGTCGGGCGCTGTCCTACGCTGTGCATCGTGCACACGACGGGGCTACTCACGGACCACTACGAGCTGACGATGGTGCAGGCGGCCCTGCGCTATGGCACCGCGACGAGGCCCAGCGTCTTCGAGGTCTTCGCCCGCCGCCTCCCCAACGGCCGCCGTTACGGTGTGGTCGCCGGCACCGGCAGGATCCTGGAAGCCCTTGCATCGTTCAGGTTTGACGACGAGCAGCTGGAATGGCTTCGCGCCGGCGGCGTGGTCGACGGGCCTACGGTCGAGTGGCTGGCGGACTTCCGCTTCTCCGGCAACATCTCCGGGTACGGCGAGGGTGACGCGTACTTCCCGGGGAGCCCGATCCTCGTCGTCGAGGCGTCCTTCGCCGAAGGGGTGCTCCTCGAGACGCTGTTGCTCTCGATCCTCAACCACGACTCTGCGATTGCGTCGGCGGCCTCGCGGATGACCCGTGCCGCCGAAGGCCGGCTGTGCATCGAGATGGGGTCCCGCCGTACTCACGAGTGGGCCGCGGTGGCGGCGGCGCGGGCCGCCTACATCGCCGGATTCGACTACACGTCGAACCTGCAGGCCGGTCTCGACTACGGCATCCCCACGACGGGCACGGCCGCGCACTCCTTCACCCTTCTCCACGACTCGGAGCGTGACGCGTTCACCGCCCAGGTCGAGTCGTTCGGCAAGGACACGACACTGCTCATCGACACGTACGACATCGAGAAGGCGGTCCGCGCGGCTCTCGACATCGCCGGGCAGGAGCTGGGTGCCGTCCGGATCGACTCCGGTGACCTCGCGCTGGTGGCCAAGCAGGTGAGGCGCCAGCTCGACGAGCTGGGAGCCACCTCGACCCGCATCATCGTGTCCGGCGATCTCGACGAGTTCCAGATGGCCTCCCTGTCCGGTGCACCCGCCGACGGGTACGGCGTGGGGACGTCAGTCGTGACCGGCGCCGGGAACCCCACCTCCGGCTTCGTGTACAAGCTCGTCGCCCGCGCCACCTCGACGGAGCCTGGCAGCCCGTTGGTCGCCGTTGCGAAGAAGAGCAGCCACAAGATGGGCGTCGGAGGACGCAAGTTGGCCGTCCGCCGGCTCAGCCCTCGAGGCACCGCGACGGCCGAGGTTCTCGTCATCGGCGACCTGCCCCGACACCAGCCCAACGACCGTCCGTTGCTCGTGCCGCTCGTGCGCGACGGCGAGCCGGTCGGGGCGGAGCCTCTGAGTGCCGCGAGAGAGCGCCACCGGGAGGCGATGGCGGAGCTGCCGGTCGAAGCCGGCAGGCTCTCCCAGGGCGAGCCGGTGATCGAGACGGAGTACGAGGTGGGCGGCTAAGCCTCTCCCCACCTGGCCGCCAGCGCGCTGAGCACCTTCCAGTCGCGGCTCGTGGCGGCAACCCCGGAGACCTTCTCGAGCCGCGCGTTCGTCGCCTTGGCTTCGTGCGTCGGCTTGGTGAACCACATGTGGAGGTTGCGCCCGACCAGCTTCAGGCGCTCGCCGTCGACGTCCCAGCCGTCGAGCCGCTCGACAGCATCCGCCGAAGGCTCGCGGCGCAGGAACGCGACGTAGTGCCGCGCAGCGTCCCCGAGGGGGCTGGCCGGGGACGTCTGCAGGATCGCGGTCAGCTCACGGGGCGTGCGCACGAGGGCCGGCACCTCGAAGCCGAGCGTGCTCGCCAGGGCTGCCTCGAGCTTCTCCTCGACCTTCGCGGTGCTGCGGGCTCGCGAGGCGACGCGAACGTTCCCGCTCTGGATGTAGGTCTCGACGTCTGTGAAACCCGCGTCCTGCAGGTGGCCACGCAGGGCTTCCATCTTCACCACCCGTCCGCCCACGTTGACGGCCCGCAGGAAGGCGATGTACGTCGACATGGCGGACAAGCCTAGCGAGTCGCCGTACCCACCTCCGTTGAGCCGTCGCAAACTTGCCGTTCAGCCGTCGCAAACTTGCCGTTCAGCCGTCGCAAAGTTGCATTTCGACCAAGGCCCCCTTGATGGGGTTGTCCGCCCCACGGTTCAGCGTGCGAGTCGCGCCTTTCCACAGGCCGGCGCTGTCCAGGGATTTGTCCACAGGTTCACCGGAGCCAATTGTGGCGGCCGTTGATCGTGGCAACAGTCACCTTCATGAAGCTGCCACCCCAGATTCCCGACCACGCCTTCACCTGGACAGAGGCGGAGGCTGCCGGATTCTCCAGGGAGCGTCTGACGGATCTGATCGCCGATGGTCGCGTGAAGAGAGTGCTTCATGGCGTCTATCAACCCGCATGTCTGCCCGACACAGTTGCTAACCGTTGTCGCGCCGCAGCGCTGGTCTTGCGTCCGTTCGAGATCCTTTGCGACCGTACGGCGGCGTGGCTCTACGGCGTCGACACCTTCGAGTACCGCGAGCTGGAAATACTGCCTCCACTGGAGATATTCGTTCTTCGCGACTTGGCCCGCACACGTCGCCGGGACTGCAAGGGGGGAGAGCGGGATCTCAAGCCGCAAGACGTTTGCGTCATCCAGGGGATCCGGATGACGACACCGTTGCGAACCGCGCTGGACCTTGGCTGCCGCTTGGGCCAGCGCGATGCCCTCGCGGCCCTCGACGGATTCATGCGGGTATGCGCGGTCACCCGTGCGGATCTCCAAGGCGAATTGCCGCGATACCGGCGTCGACGTGGCGTCGTACAGCTCCGACAGCTCGTGCAACTGGCCAGCGAGCTGGCGGAGTCCTCGGGAGAGTCATGGACGCGGATGGCGATCATCCAGGCCGGCCTGCCAGCGCCCGAACTCCAACACTGGGTCGAGGTCAACGGGGTCCCTCGATATCGGCTCGACCTGGCCTACCCGAAGAGCAAGATCGCCGTCGAGTACGACGGCCACGAGTTTCACGACTCCGCCGACCGCAAGAAGGCGGACGAAGAGCGGCGGGCCTGGCTACGGCGCAATGGCTGGACCGTCATCGTGGTGAGAAGCGACTCCTTCGCGCTGGAGGCGCTGACAGCCTGGACCAACGAGCTCGCGGACGCGTTGCGTCTGGCGTGAGCCAGGTCCAGCCGACGACGGCACGCACTCAGCCAGCACGGCAACTTTGCGAGGGGTCGACCCCAATTTTGCGACGGGTCGACCCCAACTTTGCGAGGGGTCGACCCCAATTTTGCGACGGGTCAACGGCAACTTTGCGACGGGTCAACCGCTAGAGGTTGCCGCGGCGTTCCTGCTCGCGCTCGATCGCCTGGAACAGCGCCTTGAAGTTGCCCTTGCCGAAGCCCAGCGACCCATGTCGCTCGATCAGCTCGAAGAACACCGTCGGGCGGTCACCGATCGGCTTGGTGAAGATCTGAAGCAGGTACCCGTCCTCGTCGCGGTCGACGAGGATGCCCCGACGCTGCAGCTCCTCGACGGGAGCCCGGACCTCGCCGATACGGGCCCGCAGCGCAGGGTCCTCGTAGTACGAGTCCGGCGTCTGCAGGAACTCGACGCCCTGGGCACGCATCGCGTCGACCGTGCCGATGATGTCGTTGGTGGCCAGCGCTAGGTGCTGGGCGCCGGGGCCCTGGTAGAACTCGAGGAACTCGTCGATCTGGCTCTTGCGCTTGCCCACGGCCGGCTCGTTGAGCGGGAACTTGACCCGGTGGTTGCCGTTCGCGACCACCTTGCTCATCAGCGCCGAGTAGTCCGTGGCGATGTCGTCTCCGATGAACTCGGCCATGTTCACGAAGCCCATCACGCGGTTGTAGAACGAGACCCACTCGTCCATCTTCCCGAGCTCCACGTTTCCGACGACGTGGTCGAGAGCCTGGAAGAGGCGCTTCGGGGCGCCCGCCGGCCTGGCGTAGTCCGACGTGCGCTCGACGTAACCCGGCAGGTAGACGCCGTCGTAGCGCGACCTGTCGACGAGCGAGTGCCTGGTGTCGCCGTACGCCGCCAGGGCGGCCATCCGCACCGTGCCGTGCTCGTCGCTGAAGTCTTCCGGCTCTTGCAGGATCGTGGCACCCATCGCCCGCGCGCGAGCGACGCACTTGTCGACGTCCGGCACCTCGAGCGCGATGTCGGCGACGCCGTCACCATGGGCGCGGTGGTGGTCGAGGAGCGGGCTGTCCGGGGATACGCCGCCCTTGACGACGAACCGGCAGGACCCGCTCTTGAGGACGAAGCCCTTGTGGTCGCGGTTGCCGGTCTCTGGTCCGCTGTAGCCGACGAGCTGCATGCCGTACGCCGACTGGAAGTAGTGGGCGACCTGGGTGGCGTTGCCGACGACGAAGACCACGGCATCCCACCCCGTCACGGGGAAGGGGTCCCTATCCTCGTCGTACTCCACCAGCCCGACGAGCTGCTTGAGCTGGTCCAGGGTGAGGTCTGCCTGACGTTCTTCGGTTGTCAATGTCTCCGTCATGCCCGAAGCATGGCCGCAATTCAGCATTGTGTGCAACACTCGGCAGTATCGGTGGTCATGTTGTCCATCGGTACGTCGACCTACCGCGCCATCCTGCGCAGCCTGACCAGACGCCGGGCAGGTTTGAAAGGACGTCCCCATGGCCGTCGACAGCCTCGACGCGGCAATCTTGCATCTGTTCGCTGCCGAACCGCGGATCGGCGTCTTGGAAGCCTCACGGCGGCTCCGTGTCGCGCGGGGCACCGTCCAGGCGAGGCTCGACAAGATGGAAAGGAGCGGCGTGGTCCGCGGCTGGGGTCCGGAGCTCGACACGGTGTCGATGGGCTACCCGGTGACGGCCTTCGTGACGTTGGAAATCAGCCAGGCACGGGGCCACGATCCGGTGGGTGAGCACCTGACCCTGATCCCTGAGGTGATCGAGGCCCACACGGTGACGGGTCCGGGCGACCTGTGGTGCCGCGTTGTCGCGCGGTCCAACGCCGACCTGCAGCGCGTCCTCGACACCGTGGTGAGCTTCCCCGGCATCGAGCGTTCGGCCACGATGATCACGCTGGCGACCCAGATCGAGCCCCGGGTGCTCCCGCTTGTCTCGGCGGCGGTCGACCTCGACCAGCGGTGAACGCTCACCACGCCGGCCGGGGTGCCTAGACTCGATCGTGGGTTGCAGTACGACGTGAGACAGCACCCCAGCAGACGGATGAGCCCGGAACGGACGAGCCCAGGAGGGTGGCAGCGAGCTCAGGTGCCAGACGCATCAGCGCCGCGGTGCTGTGTGCCCGCGCCCACACCACGGCCGGCATTGGCAACGGCCACCGACCAGGCCGTCGGCCCGGCGCCGGTCACCCTCCGCACGCGCAGAACGCGGGGTCAGATCCGGCTGCCGGGCGGCGTGTTCGCCATGGGCGACGCGTTCGACGAGGGCTACCCCGATGACGGCGAGACACCCGTCCATCCGGTGACTCTCGACTCCTTCCACATCGATGCCACGGCCGTCACCAACGCCCAGTTCGCGACGTTCGTCAAGGCGACCGGCTACCGCACCGAGGCGGAGGTGTTCGGGTCCTCCGCGGTGTTCCATCTCGCCGTACCCCCCGACCACGCAGATGTGCTCGGCATCGCGGCGGGTACGCCGTGGTGGCTCAACGTCCGGGGCGCATGCTGGCGTAACCCTGAAGGTCCGGGGTCGACGATCGCGAACCGGCAGAACCACCCCGTCGTCCATATCTCGTGGAACGACGCGAACGCCTACTGCGCCTGGGCCGGGAAACGGCTGCCGACCGAGGCGGAGTGGGAGTACGCCGCGCGCGGCGGCCTGGAGTCCCGACGCTTCGCCTGGGGTGACGAGCTCACCAGCAACGGCCGCTGGAACTGCAACATCTGGCAGGGACGCTTCCCCGAGGTGAACACTCTCGACGACGGCTTCCTCACGACCGCACCGGTCAAGGCCTTTCGCCCGAACGGCCTCGGCCTGTGGAACACGGCAGGCAACGTCTGGGAGTGGTGCGCCGACTGGTTCTCCCCGACCTACTACGCCCGGTCGCCCGCGTCGTCACCCAGCGGCCCGGACCGCGGTGAGCAGCGCGTCATGCGAGGCGGGTCGTATCTGTGCCACCACTCCTACTGCCATCGTTATCGGGTCGCCGCCAGGTCGTCGAACGCGCCCGACTCGTTCTCCGCCAACCTGGGCTTTCGCTGCGCGAACGACGCCTAGCCGGTAGCGCCGTTCAAGGGCAAGTTTGCGACGGCTCAAGGGCAAGTTTGCGACGGCTCAACGGCAGGGCGGGGTTAGGCGTCGCCCTCGCCGTCCCCACCCTTCCCGCCTTGCGGAATCGACTCCCAGATCTCCTTGCAGGTGGGGCACACCGGGTATTTCTGCGGGTCACGGCTCGGCACCCAGACCTTGCCGCACAGCGCGACGACGGGAGTGCCCATCACCATGGCCTCCGTCAGCTTGTCCTTGCGGGCGTAGTGGCTGAACCTGTCGTGGCCGCCCTCGTCGAGGGACTCCTCGGTACGGCGGTCCTCGACCGTCTCGACGCCGGGACTCAGCTGGGTGCTCACCCGACCAGTCTAGGAGGGGCGAGCAGGTCAGTTCATGCTGGGCTCGTCCGGGAAGGACGCGAGGTAGGCGAGCTCGCCCGGCTGGCGCCGCAGCACCTGCCGCCACAGCGTCTGGGGCTCGGAGCTGAGCAGGTCACCAGGGGCGGCACTCACGACGTACCACGACCCTTCCCCGATCTCGTCTTCGAGCTGCCCGGCCGCCCAGCCTGCGTACCCCGAGAAGATCCGCAGCCCCACCACTCCGGGAGTGATGTCGCCTGGCTGGGCGTCGAGGTCGACCAGGCCGTACCCCGCGGCAACCCGTTGGAACCCCGAAGGCGGGCCGCCGCCGAGCGCTATCGCAACGGCAAGTGCCGAGTCCCGGCCGACCGGTCCGCCACCGAACACCATCGGGGGAAGGGCGACGGCGTCGGACCACACCGGCAGCACATCGGCGACCGCCAGGTCCGACGGCCGGTTGATGACGACGCCCAGCGCGCCGTCCTCGTCATGGTTGAGGACGAGGATCACCGTGCGGGCAAAGTTGGGGTCGACGAGTCTCGGGGTGGCCACCAGCAGCTGCCCGTCGAGCGCCATCATCCAGTTCCTCCGCGGGCGGCATTCTTGACCGCAGCCGCCACTGCCTTGTGGACGTCCTCCTGGAAGACGCTTGGGATGACATAGTTCGCGTTCAGCTCGGGGTCGGTCACCGTGGATGCGATCGCCCTGGCGGCGGCGAGCAGCAGCGGCTCCTCGATGGCCGTCGCGGACGAGTCGAGCAGGCCCCGGAAGACACCGGGGAAGGCGAGTACGTTGTTGATCTGGTTCGGGTAGTCGGACCTCCCGGTGGCGACGACGGCCGCATGCATGCGTGCCTGCGCGGGGTCGACCTCGGGATCGGGGTTGGCGAGGGCGAAGACGATGGCACCCGGCGCCATCGACGCGATATCTTCACCGGTCAGCAGGTTCGGGGCCGAGACCCCGATGAAGACGTCGGCCCCTTTGACGGCATCTTTCAGGGTTCCTTCGAAGCCCTCCGCATTGGTGTGGTCGGCCAGCCACTTCAGTGACGGGTCCATCCCCACGCGGTTGACGCTGATGACGCCCTCGATGTCGGCGACGACGAGATGACGCGCGCCGGCCGCCATGATGAGCCTGGCAACGGCCGAACCAGCCGCTCCCGCTCCCGACATCACGATCTTGACGTAGCCGATGTCCTTGTTGACCACGCGAAGGGCATTCGTCAGCGCGGCTAGCACCACGATCGCCGTACCGTGCTGGTCGTCGTGGAAGACCGGGATGTCCAGCAGCTCACGAAGCCTGGCCTCGATCTCGAAGCAGCGCGGGGCGGAGATGTCCTCGAGGTTGATGCCCGCGAACACGGGCGCAACGATCTGGACGGTACGCACGATCTCGTCGACGTCCTGGGTGTCCAGGCACAACGGCCAGGCGTCGATGCCGGCAAAGCGCTTGAACAACGCCGCCTTGCCCTCCATCACCGGCAGAGCCGCGGCCGGCCCGATGTTGCCGAGGCCGAGCACGGCCGAGCCGTCGGTGATGACAGCGATCGCGTTGCGCTTCACGGTGAGGCGTCGGACATCTTCAGGGTTTCGCACGATCGCCATCGAGACCCGTGCCACGCCGGGCGTGTAAACCATCGAGAGATCGTCGCGGTTGCGGATCGGGTGCTTCGAGGCCATCTCGATCGTGCCGCCGAGGTGCATCAGGAACGTCCGGTCCGACACCCGTTGGACGTCGACGCCGCCGACCGCCCTCAGCGCCGTGACGATCGTCTCCGCGTGATCGGTATCGCGCGCTGCGCAGGTCAGGTCGATACGAAGCCGGTCGATCCCGGACGATGCCACGTCGAGAGCGGTCACCACCCCGCCCGAGGCCTCGACGGCCTGGGTGAGTCTGCTCATCTCGGTTCCCGTTGCCGGCACCTCGAGGCGGACGGTGATCGAGTAGGAGACACTCGGGGTCGTCGTCATAGGACCATCATGGCAAGCGCTCAGAAGCGATGGAGAGCGACGCTACCTCCGTTCGCCGGCACCAGCTCGATGAACGTGTGGCCCGCGGGCACCGTGATCGGCTTTCCGTTGGAGGTGTGCAGGGTCAGGGCGCCACGCGTCCCCGCCTTGTGCCAGCTGCCTTGGACGGCCCGGTCACCGTGGATCAGGGTCGCCGCGCCGGTTCCGAAGAACAACGTCTCCGGGACCGGGTTGCCGGCTGGGTCGAGGTAGCCGGCGTCGCCGATCCGGACCCGCAGGATCAGCACGTTGGTGGCCTTGAAGTCATGGCCCGGCTGCGCGTAGGAGTCGGTCCGCACCCAGGTCTTCCCCTGGAGCCTCCAGTCGTCGGTGTGGGCGCCGGAGAATGTCGCGGTGAGCCTCCTGACGACGATCGTGCCGTGGAACCGGGCCGCGTTGCCGAACGGGAGGTACGGCCGGCTAGGCGGCTTCCACCTGCGGGCGACATGATGCGCGAGTGCCGGTAGCTTCATCATCAGGTTGTACGGCGCAGGCCGGGAGCTCGACCGGTAGAAGCCGGCCGCGCCTTCCGTGACCCGGTCGATACCGGCCTCGTTGAGCAGCTTCAGCGTCTTGCCCGCCGCCCCCGATGCGACGATGAACGCGTTGGCGGGCTCGGTGATACCGATGTCGGACGCGCGCATCGACCGGACCGGGCCGACCTGCGGCGGAATCTTCGAGTAGTAGAAGGCGGCCAGCCGCGTGATCCCACCCTCAACGAGCTCCTCCACGATCATGTCGGCATAGTTCAGGCCCAGCTGCGGTGCCGCGGCCGGCGAGTTGTCCACCTTGACGACGTACACGGGGTGGTGCGGCAGCTTCCCGGTCCGCGGGAACCCCGTCAGCGGCCACCTCTTTGCCGTCGGTGGCGGCGGAGTGGTGCGCACCGGCAGGCTCGACGCAACCGAGGGCGTCGGCGAGGACTTCGTCGGCGACGATGGAGTCGGTCTGGGGGTGTTGTTGCTGCCGCTGCAGGCGGCCAGCACCATCGAGAACGCGATCACCAGCGCGGCGGCCGCGGCTCTGCGGTGCGGCGGCAGATGGCTCATAGACGTCAGTCTGCGTCACGCCGCGCGGGAGCCTGGCGCGCTTTGGCGTTCGGCGTGTCACGGCGCGCGCGCCCGACGCCCATCCGGAGACACGCCGACGTCCAGCAGGAGATGGGTCCCGTTGGACGCCGGGCCGTTCGACGGGTTGAGGTTCCGAGCCTGTCAGGGACGCTTGGTGCCCGCGTACCAAGCCGACGTCCATACCGGCTGGCGGTGGACGACCTGGCCGGGGTACGGCGCGTGGACGATGGAGGCCCGGTGGTCCTTGCGCCAGAACAGGAAGATGGCGACGTGGTAGACGTGA
Source organism: Nocardioidaceae bacterium (assembly GCA_033850885.1). Classification (GTDB taxonomy): domain Bacteria; phylum Actinomycetota; class Actinomycetes; order Propionibacteriales; family Nocardioidaceae; genus JAWWPG01. Next base: position 16,489 of record JAWWPG010000041.1, on the reverse strand, counting down.
CCGTTCCCGTCGTGGAAGAAGACCAGGTCGCCACGCTTCATGTTCTTCTTGAGGATGTGCCGCACCGCGTTGTACTGCTCCGCAGCGGTCCTGGGAAGGCGCATGCGCGCGTGGGTATACGAGAACATCGAAAGCCCGGAGCAGTCGAACGCGTGCGGGCCGGCGGCCCCGTACACGTAGGGATCACCGATATGGGCGATGGCGATGTTGGCGGCATGTCTGATCCGCCTGCTCAGCGGCGGCACGTTGCTGGCGTGCGCCTGATGCTCCGCGGTGGCGGAGGCACTGGTGGTGGTGGCGACGGCATTGGCGGCCGGGGCCAGGACGAGAGTCGAGCCGAAGATAGCGGCGACTGCGACCGGAACGATGGCGCTCAGTCCGCGCCATGCTGGACGTGCAGGCATGGTGAGGTCTCCTTCTCACGCCTGCGAGGTCAGCTGTCGGGTTCGAGCGAGAAGGTGCTCGGCCGCCACAAGGACGGCTTAACCCCAAGAAGCGAACGGCGGGGGCCGTTGCGCTTCGAAAGAGTGGGTCCCCCACTCCTACCCCTGATGAGAGTTCTCTGTTGGCGATGGGTCGCGGTCGGCACGGGGTAGGACTCGGCGTACGCCGACCACGCTATTCAGTTTTGGACCCGAGGAGTCAACCACATCGCGGCGAGATGCGAAACCCCCGTTCGGCCGCCTTTGGTCGGACGTTCGGCTGGATCAGGGGTGTGAAGGACTCCCCGAGTCGCCCTCAACCTCGAACATCAGTTCGTCGACGTAGCAGTAGTACCAGTCCTCCCCCGGCTCGAACGACTGGATCAGCGGGTGGGCGCTGCTGTGGAAGTGGGCGGTTGCATGCCGGTTGGGCGAGCTGTCACAACAACCCACGTGACCGCACTCCGCGCACCGGCGAAGATGCACCCACTGGCCTCCCGTCTGCAGGCACTCGACGCAGCCGTCACCACTGGGCGCGACCGACCTGACCGTCTCGAGATGGGTGCACGTCTCTGCCATGTTTCTCCTTCCTCGGCCGTCCTGGGTCAAAGGCGATGGCCGGATTCCGGCACCACTTTACGGCGAGACGTCCGTCGCAGGATCCGCTTGCTTTGGAGCCTTGCGTAACTCCCGCCTTCCGGGAGGGGGCTGCCGACCTCCGTGCTACCCGCGCGAGAGGAGCACGGTCACGCGAGCACCCGAAAGCGTGTCGGCTTCCGTCCAGGTCTCGTGACCCGAGTAGGTCCGCTGACCGGCGTACGACGTGCTTGTCACCAGACGCGGCCGTACGGCGACCCCGGTGGGGCCATCCGGCGACCGGCAGGTGACCAGTCTCCGTTCAAGTCCGCCGAAGTAGGAGGTTGCAGCACGTGGCGACCCGAACTGCAGGACAACCGCCTGCGCGGGCGCGCCGGCGCGTGAGCGGTAGCTGCCCTGCAACGCGAACCGTGGCTTTGGCAACGCCGTTCGGAGGGGGTACGCACACCCCAGAGGCAACACGCCGCGGGCCGCGTCGAAGCTCTGCCGAGCATGCACGAAGGTGCCGTTGCCCAGCCAGCGCGCCTCGGCGCCTCCCGGGTCGGCGTACCGGCGCCACTCGGGGCCGAGCTCACGTGCCGGCGGCATCGCCCTGGCGGTGAGAGGGCCGGCTCGGGCGGCGGCAGATCGGTCCAGGTTCGCGTTGGAGAAGGTGTCGAAGTGCTGGTAGTCGGGGTGGAACCAGTCGCCCCCCCAGCGGAATCCGCGGCGCGTCAACGCCGAGGTGACCACCGAGTCGCCGTACAACATGCCGGGGTGGCGATGGCTTCGGTCCCGGTACTGCTGTCCGATGGTTCGTGGCCACCACGTCCCATGCACGTCCTGGTAGGGGTTCTCGACGGTGTTGACGTCGATCGCCACCCCGTAGGAGTGCGGTGAGAGGCTGGTGGGGTCGCCGGTGACCTGGCGACAGTTGAAGGCGGACGTGTTGTCGTGGTACATCGACTTGATGTCCGAGCCGCCGTAGTGGGCCGCCGGAAACATCTTGCGGATCGGGTAACCGTGCTGCAAGGCCAGTCGCCAGGTGGTAATCACCCGGCGGACGATGGTGTCACGAACGACCAGGGTGCCCCGGGCGACCGTGTCCCCGAACGTGTGGAAGGTGACGTCGACATTGCGCAGCAGCGCCGGTCCGACCGGGCAGCCCACATGGTAGCTGCCGCCGAGCTGCCGCGCGGTGGCCCGCGTCACGACCGGGGCCAGCAAGGCTCGGACCGTGTAATGGTGGGTCGCCGAGAACTCGGCGGTACCTCCGGCCGGGTCTCCGGCAGGCCAGTAGGTCCGAACCGTCCATGCCCCCGGAACGTCGTCCGGCATGCTGACCGCGTAGTGACCGTTTGAGTCGGTGAAGCCGCTGCGCTCGGAGACCCAGCGTCCGGCGACAAGGCGCTGGACCACGATGCGCCGCCCGGCTCCGAGCGGTCGCGTCGTCCCCGACATCACGATGCTGCCGAAGGTGGTGTACGACGGCCGGCTGACCAGGAAGAGACGCCGATTGAGCACGTGCACGGGCTGGATGTTCGACCGCTGAGCGCCGTGCCCGGTCGGGTGCGACGCCTGTACGTCGACGGATCCCGGGTCGGCTGGCTCGAGATCGAAGACGAACGCGCCGGCTGCGTCCGTGCTGGTCGCTCCGACCTTGTGCCATTGGCCACCGTCGACCCGGTCACGAAGCACGACAAGCTTGCCCTGCTTGCCGTTGGGGAGGTGGCCCGAGACCCGGGTGGCATTGTCCTCATAGAGCGTCTGCGGTGACGGTTCGTCCAGCACGATCTTGGGCGACGCTGTCCGCGGAGCGATCCTCGAAGCGACGGACGTGGTGGCTGCCGCGTACGGCGACAGCAGAGCCTGAACCAGAACGACCACGGCGAGGGCCGCCAGGAAGGGGGCTCGCCGCCTCAAGCCTGAGATCCTCATGCCGCGTCCTTCGCCGAGTGGTCGCCGTCTCGCCCGACGGATGGCTGTCCACTCGATTATCACCCAAAATGCCCGATGTGGTCAGCCAGCACCCTTTCGACCTGGTTGTCAGAGCTGGGCGCTCGATCTCTGGGCGGACCGGCGGCAGCCACCAGGCCGGCAGACACGAAACCGGCGCGAGCCGGCGCGGCTGGGTCGGCGGGCGCCCACACCAGGGTCGTTCGCACGATCTGGTCGGGGTCGTCACTCGCCAGGATCACGACGCCCGGGTAGCCGTCGAGCAGGTTACGCAGCATCTCGCGGCCGGCCCTTCCGAGGTCGGCGTCGACGTTGTCGAGGACCAGGAGCGGCGGCTCGTTGAGAATGGCACGCGCGAGCAGGAGGCGGGCTCGTTCCGGGATGGTGAGCGGCTCTCCCCCGTGGACCAACCTGGTGTCGATGCCGTCGGGGAGCTCGGCGACGCGCTCGACGAGGCCGACCGTCGCAAGCGTGTTGTCGGCGTCCGCGACGGTGGCCTCGGGGCACCGGTAGCGAACCGTCCGGGACACGCTTCCCCGCACCAGCATCATGCCTTGTGCTGCGTAGCCGACCAGCGCGCGCATCTCCTTCGGGCTGGCCTGGGTCATGTCTCGGCCAGCCACCATCACGTCGGGTGAATGCGCCGGGTGCAGGCCGACGAGTCTTTCCAGCCCCTCGGACGTCAGGCGCTTGTCCCCCGCGTCGACCACGATCCGGTCGCCGGCGCCGGCGGACAGCTCCGGCAGCGTCCGGCCATCCGGCAGCGTGAGGTTCGAGACCTGAACTCCCTCCGTGTTCCGGCCGCGCGCCACCGGGGCGGGCCGAACGGTCGGGCCGAACGTGGCCGCGGGTGCGGACTGCATGGCCGGCCCGATGATACGGCGGGCCGCCCGGTAGGTCTGCCGGTACTCGGCCACCCTTCCGAGGTCGTGGATCGGGGTGGCGAGGAAACCCACGACCGCGAGGGCGCCGGCGATGGTGTGGGTGGGCAGTCCCGCCATCAGCCCGATGCCGACGACCATCGCGCTTGCGACACCGGAGGTCGCTGCCGCCGCTCCCCGAAGGGCGCCGGCGGTCCTGGCCCGGTGGACGGCCGCCGTGACGAGGTTGCTGCTGAAGGACTCGATCCTCCGCAGCTCGCGGTCGGTTCCGCCGGCCGAGCGGATCGCGTTCGTCGACAAGATGGTGTCCGCCACCTGGGAGGACAGCTTTCCCCGCTCGCTTCGGAGCTTGCGGGCCCGCGTGTAGGCGATAGGGGCGAGCGTGGCCATGGCTGCCAGCAGGATTCCGATCGGTACCACCAAGGCGATGGCGAACATCGGCTCGAGCCAGATGAGAGCGGCGCTCGCCCCGAGGATGAGCGGGATGCCGACAGCCAGCGGCGCCACGCCCTGGCTCACCCAGTTCTTCACGGACGTGAGGTCGTTCGTCGTACGGGCCACCGCGATCCCGAGGGACTTGACCTGACCGTCTGCCAGGTTGCGCCGGATGAGTCCGAGCCTTACCTCGTGCACATACTCCTGGCTGAGCCGCTCCGCCAGCACCTTCTCGACCATCCGAAGGAGTCCGATCGACAGCGCCGCCACCACGAGCAGGGCAAAAACCAACCCGCGGCTGGTGGATGCCGCCGACCCGCTGAGGACGGCGCTGAGCAGTCGCGCGCCGATACCGGCGGCCGCCGCCTGGCCGAGACCGGAGAGGACCAGCAGGCTCAGGTGCCGCCGTCTGGTTCCTGACCACAATCGCGGCAGACCTGAGGCCTCCCATGCTTCATCCGGCGCATAGGTCATGCGTCATGCTCCTCGACATCAGCTGATCCTGGACCGGGAACAGCAGACCGGTGACGGCGGCACTGGACAGCTCGTCCACCCCGACAACCGGCACCTGCAGAGCCTCGACGGCCTCCGCCGTCGCCAGCGGAGAGGCGGTCAATCTCCCGCTCACCGCCAGCGGGGTGAGCCCCTTCGCGATCAGCAGATCCTGTCCCGCCCGGGCACCGAGGGCCTCGCCCGCCGCGAACACGACCTTGTCGACGAGTCGGCCGAACAGCGGGTCGTCCACCAGGCGCGAGGTCTCCAGCTGGAACAACCCGTCCGCCACCTCGAGGACGATGACATCGGGGCGGGTCGCCGCCAGCTCACCGATCATCGACACCAGCAGGCTGCGAATCTCGTCGTGCTCGAGGCGGTACGTCGACGGGAAGCCGAAGTCCGTGAAGTCCATCACCGTTACGGCACCCGAGTCCTGGAACAGCCGGGGATCTCCACCGGCACCAGTGCCGGTGACCTTGCCGGCGGCGACCCGGAGGCCTGCCGCCGTCAGGCCGCGGACGATGGCCGCCACCGTCGTGGTCTTCCCGGAGTTCATCGACGTCCCGAGCACCCCCACGACGGGTGGCGTCCGAACGCGGGACAGGTTCTCGAAGTCCTCAGGACTGGTCAGTGGATGGGGTGCACAGCGCCGAAGGGTGAGGATTCCGGAGGCGTCGGCCAGCAGGCCGAGCGGCTCGATCTCGGTGGGGCTGGCCATCAGGAAGTGCGCGGCGATCACGTGGCCCGCGACACCGCCGGCGGCCGCGAGGTTGGTGAGGCCGAGGTTCCCCGGTACCTCCGACTCGAACTGGTCAGGGGCGTACCGGTCCCCGTACGCGACGAGGATCTCGTCCCCCGCGTACAACGTTGCCCGCCGGCTGTCCGGTCCCTCGATCCGCAGGTGCTGGCCCAGCTGGTGCACGCGAGCCAGCAGCACGTCGCCGGCGAGCGGCACCACACCGTCGCCGGACACCAGGACAAAGCCTTCCGGGTCCTGCGCGATGAGCTCGGACACGAACCTGGTGGTGTAGGCCGGCTTCGCGCGGAGGAGCCGCGCGGCGGTCAGCTCGTCTGTGCGCGCAGAATTCGCGATATCCGGCACACTCAGATAAGGTGCCCGGGATTTCTTACCGTCCATGAGAAACTCCAATTAGTTGAGCTGCGCCGATATCTCGACGCTACGGGTGGACGCGGTCGACGGCTAGTTGTCCGTTGGTACTACTACCCTCGGGCGGACCGCGTCTGCCCTGGTCACCGAGGCTTTTTCAGCACAGCGCTGCTGGGGGACCGCGAGACCCGGGTGGCTTCCGATCCCGTACCTCGGATTTATCGAAATGATTTCCAGTGTTGGTGACATTCGTATCCCGGATCACCTCGTCCGGGCAGAACACCGGGTGGCGAGGACGACCGTTCGCGTGGTGACCAACCGTGCTGCGGAAGCCCCCGACGAGCAATGGACTCGCCGATCTCGATCAGCATTGGCTCACGGCGCAGCGGCGGGACCGTCGGGCGGGCGAACGAAGTCCTTGCCTCGGATCGTGGCGAGCGACACCGCACCGGAGACCAGCGCGATGATCGCGGCTACCAGCATGATCCAGTTCAGCCCCGCGGCGAAGGCCGCTGTCGCGATCTCGGCTACCGTGCCTCGAGATCCGGCCGGGAGCCGGCTGATGACGTCCCCGATGCTGCCGGACCGGACCCCGTTCACGATCTCGGCCCCGCGGCCGGTCAGACCCGGTACGCCGGACACGCGACTGGTCACCTCGGCGCTGACCTTGTTGGAGAACAAGGAACCGAGCAGGGCGATGCCGGTCGCGATCCCGACCTGGCGGAACGTGGAGTTGATACCCGAGGCCATCCCGGCGCGTTGGGGTGCCACCACCCCGACGGCCGTCGAGGCCAGCGGCGGGTTCACGGTGCCGACCCCCACCCCGGCGACGATGAGTCCGGGCACCAGGTGAGTCCACGAGGAGCCGGCATCGAGTCCGCGCATGAGCAGCAGCCCGACACCGATCAGGAGAAGCCCGGGTCCGATCAGCAGGCGAACCGGCATCCGTGACGACAGCCTGCCTGCAATGGTGGACGTGGCCAGGATTCCGCCGGAGAGCACCAGGAGCCGCACACCGGTCGCCAACGCGCTGTAGTGGAGGACGTCCTGGATGTAGAGCACCAGGTAGAGCAAGAGGGCGAAGATGGACGCGCTCATCCCGAAGGCGGCCACGGATCCGCCGGTGAACGTGGGGAGCCTGAACAACCCGAGGTCGAACATCGGCTCGGCCCGCCGCAGCTCGACGAGCACGAACGCGATGAGCAGCACGCCGGCCGCAGCGAGGCAGGTCAGCACCAGGCCGTCGGTGAAGGACCGCTCGTTCGACTCGATCAGCCCGTAGACCAGGCTGGACAGCGCCACGGTGAACAACACGAAGCCCGGCCAGTCCGGCCGGCGCGCGTGTGGGGCGCGGGACTCGGCCACCTTCGTGATAGTGATGCCGACCGCCAGCAGGCCGATCGGCAGGTTGACGAAGAAGATCCACCGCCAGGAGAGACCGGAGGTCAGCAGGCCCCCGAGCAGGGGGCCGATCGCCACCGCGAGACCGGTGATGGCGCCCCAGACGCCGAAGGCGGTACCTCGGTCCTTGCCGCGAAAGGCGTCGGCGAGCAACGCCAGCGACACCGAGAACATGATCGCGCCGCCGACTCCCTGCAGACCCCGTGACAGCTGCAGGAACAGCGTGTTTCCGGCCGCACCGCACAGCAGCGACGCTGACGTGAACACCACGAGCCCGACCAGGTAGAGCCGGCGTCGACCGTACATGTCGGCCAGGCTGCCCGCCGTGAGAAGCAGCGACGCGAGTGTCAGCGCATAGGCGTCGACAACCCACTGCAGGTCCGAGAAGCTCGAGCGCAGGGCCAGCTGGATGTCGGGCAGCGCGACGTTCACGATCGTGATGTCGAGCAGGAGCATGAAGGTGCCGATCGCGACGCAGCCGAGCGTCCACCAGCGGTTCGGGTTGGGAGTCATGTCGGGCATCATCCTTCGTCGGGGCCGGCGGCGACCAGCTCGTCTGCCAGAGGGGTACGAACGTAGAGCACGAGCCGGCCTTCGCGCCTCCGCGCGACGAGGCCGGCGGCAGCCAGCGCGCCCAGGTGCTGCGAGGCGCCGCCGGGCGTGACGCCGAGGACTCGTGCCACGTCGGTGGTCGAGCGCGGGGCGCCGAGCTCGGCGAGCAGCGCCGCGCGGGTGCGGCCGATGACGCCAGCGAGCGCTTCCGGTGTGCGCTTCCCGCCCGCGTCCCAGAGCGTCGCCACGCCGCGCGCGGGGTAGAGCAGCGTCGGCTGCCAGGGCGCCTCGGTGATCGTCGCGGGGGAGACCCAGCTGAACGCCGACGGCACGAGCAGGAGCCCGCGGCCGCCGAGTGTCACGTGGCCCTGGTACGGCAGCTCGACGTAGAGGACGGCGTTTTGCTCGCGCCACGTGATGCTCGGATGGAGGTCGGCGAACAGCGCCGCGGCGCCCTCCTCGGTGAGCCGGCGGGCGCGGTGCGCAATGTCGGCCTCGAGCAGCGCACGGATGCGCGGCCAGTGCGGCTCGAGGGCGCGCTGCCAATAGCGCTCGAGCACGTCGGCGAGCTGCTTCACGGCCTGGCGCGGGTTGGTGCGGAACGGCTCGAGAACCGGCGGCAGCTTGCGGCGGCGGCCGAGGAACAGCCCGAGGTCGTGTTCGACCTGCTTCGGCGCGGTCTTGCGCACGAGGGCGATCTCGTCCTCGAAGCGCGCCAGCGGGGTGGTGGGGGGTGGGCTGAGGAAGTCGGGCACGTAGCCGATCGTGGGCGTGAGGGTGAGCGCCGCCGAGAGGTCGATGCCCTCGAGCGCGCCGCCGCGCAGCTCGTTCAGCCACGGCAGGTGGATGCCGGCGCCGGACGGCGCGCGCAGCCTGCGCAGGCTCGCCACCACCTCCCACATCGGCGAGATGGCGAAGCGCAGGCGCGCGAGGTCCTCCAGGCCGAATTCAAAGGTTGCCATTTAGCTCAGACTAAATCGTTTCGCGTTCGGGCGCAGCGGGGCGAAGCTGCCCCTGCACCCGATCGAAGGAGCCTCAGATGATGCATCCGACACTGATGAAGGAACTGACGGACAGCCGTGTGGCCGAGCTTCGGATGGCCGCGGCGGAGAGTTATCGCGGCGAGTCGTCTAAGCGGCGCCTGAACTGGCTCGCGCCGAGGACGTTCGCGCCTGCGGCCCTGACGCGGGCCTCCAGGTCGCGGTCCGATGTGACGACCGTGATCGATTGCGGGTCGGCGTCTTGCTGAACGAGCGCGGCGATGTCGTGATCCGCGGCGTTGGGCCCGCGCGTACTGGCGAAGAGCACTTCCGCGGGCGGCGCGCTCAAGTCGAAGGGCCGCCCGTCGAAGACAACGGTTAGAGGCTCATCGGTCTCGGCGGCGAAAGCGGCAAGCGACTCGGCAAGCCTCGTCATGGCGGCCTTGCGATCGCGCCACCACCCATCGGGACGGGAACCCACCACGTTCATGCCATCCACCAGCCACCTCATCCACGCCAAGTGTGCCGACCCGCACGGGATGCCGCCGCGGCCGGTCGTATGCTCGATGTCATGACTTCCGAGCGCTCACAGGCATATGGCCGGGTAATGAGGACCCTCGACGACGTGGGCCCCGCCAAGCTGCACGCTGCGGAGCGCGAGGAGATTCGCGCCGCGGCCGACACGCTCTTCTTCGCCGAGGACCTCGGCGCCGATGCCGAGGCCCGCGACGCCGTGTCCCGCATCACCCGCCTGGCCCGCAACCTCGTGGACTCAGGCCGCTGGCTCGACGAGACCGCGCGCCCGCTGCTGGCGGACGTGCTGGCCTGCGGGCCGCTGCAGGCCGTGGCTTAGCCGCCCAGCCTCAGCCGCGGCCGACGGGGTCAGAGCCCGGCGTCGAGCTCTTCCGGCCCGGCGCTCTCGCCGTCCTCGGCAGGTAAGCCGCTCGTCTCGCGCCGTACCGGCCCACCCGAGAAGTCGTTCGGGTCCTCCGCGCCTAGGCGGCCCGGGTGGATCTGCCCCGCCTCGCGCAGCGCGCGCACGTCGCCGGCCTGCGCCTCGCCCGTGTCGAAGCCGCACGAGGGGCACATGCGCTCCTCGGCCGGTACGTCCTTGCCGCAGTTCGGGCAGTCGGCCATGGCTGCAGCCTACCCCTCAGTCGCCCGTCACAGCCACGTTCACAGTCCGGCAGCGGGCGCACTTCACGCGCACCTTCTTCGTCATCTGCATCGGGTGCATCGACGCCGCCAGGACGTTCCCGCACGAGACGCACACGTAGTCGTCCGGCCCGTTGCCGCTGAACGCCGGCCGCTCGACGTCTTCCTGCACGGCCGTGCCCGCGGCGAACGGCACCTCGCCGGGATGGATCTCCCGCATCGCCACCCGGGCCATCAGAGGGCCGAGAGCTTGCCCGCGAAGTCCTTGATCAGCCCGTCGAGCACCCCGACCACCACGCCCCTGCCCATCGACGCGGCCTTGCCGGTGATCGTCGCGTCCGTGTGGATCGTCCCGCCCTCGTCGGTGACCGCCCACGTGACCACCGCGTTCGCGTTCCCCTGCCCGCGGGCCTCGCGCGATTTCACCTCCATCGTCGCCGTCCGGGCATCGGGGTCCTTCTCGGTCACCTCGACAGTGCCCGTGAAGGTCATCGACATCGCTCCCATCTTCACCTTGATCTCGGCTTTCACGGAGTCGTCGCCGAGCTTCTCGACCACACTCCCGCCCTCGACGCAGGGGACCACGCGCGAAAGGTCGGTGATCGCCGCGAAATTCTCGTCGGCCGAGTGCGACATCGTGAACGAGTGGTCGAGCTCTACTCCCATGTGCATCTCTCCTTTGGCGCGTGAAACCTCGACTGCGAGTGTATGGATCGCTTAGGGTCCGCAGCCGTGATCACGTACCACCTCGGTCCCGACGACGGCACGCTCTCGGTGCACACGAAGCGGAGCGGCGCCGCGGCGATGGCGGGCCACAACCTGCTCATCCACGTGACGAAGTGGGACGCCACGCTCGAGCTCGGCGGCCGGGGCACCCGCGTCGAGCTGAACGTCGACGGCGGCTCGCTCAAGGTGATCGACGGCAGCGGCGGCGTGCAGGCGCTGCAGGACGAGGACAAGGAGAACATCGAGCAGACGATCGACGACGAGGTCCTCGAGAGGCGGCCCGTCACGTTCCGCTCGAACGAGGTCAAGCTTGCGGCCGATGCCGCCGGCCTCCACGTCGCGGGTGACCTGACCCTCCTGGAGGCGACGCGTCCCATGACGTTCTACCTGGCCATAACCGCCGAGGGCGGCTTGCGCGCGGCTGCGGTCGTGAAGCAGACCGACTGGGGCATGAAGCCATACACAGGCCTGTTCGGGGCGCTGAAGGTCGTCGACGAGGTCGAGGTCGAACTCGAGGCAACACTGCCCGAGCCTCAGTCCGAGTAGACCGCCTGGGCGTCGAGCCCACCCTCGACGCCGGGCGGCAGCGCGCCGGTGCCATGCGCGTAGAGAGCGACGTCCTCGAGCGTCTTCATGCCGTCGCCGCTCACCCACGCGCCGTTCGACCACTCGAGCGAGTCGGGCGGCACGTCGAGGGCCATGCCCGCGAGCAGCCTGCCCTTGTCGCGGATCTTCGCGGTGGCGCTCGAGATCGCGGCCGGCGTCCCGGCGGATGGCGCCGTGTTGTAGCCGTGCCCGTTGCCGAAGCGATTGGTGTCGCACGCCACCACCTTCACGTCGAGGGGCGGGACGCCCAGTTCGTCGGCGACCAGCTTTGCGTACTCCGGCTCCTTGCCCTCGGCCTCCGTGGTCAGGCTCAGCACCATCTTGCCGGTCGGGTGCACGCGCAGGAAGACCGCTCGGTATGCCTCGTCACTCACTCTTGCCCTCCGATTCGATCCGCAGACGCTCCTGATGAGCCGTCAGCGCGTTGTGCTCTTCCAGGTCGCAAAAGGCGGGTTGCGGGCCGCCCAGCGGGTGCGGGGGCACCGCCGGGCGCTCGCAGCCGGGGTAGATGCAGACCTTGGCCTCGTCGGTCACCATCCGGGAGTCGTCCTTCCCTTGCTCGGGCCGTAGCCGCTGGGCATCGCCACCGAGCTGCCCTGCACCGGCGTGGCGCTGGCCCACGGCTCATCCTCCTCGAGGGGCTCGGCCGCTGCGGGCGGTTCCCACGAGCGCGCGCCGATCGCCTCGGCCACCTCGCCGAGCGCCTCGAAGCTGTGGCCGCTCACGAGCGCGTCGCAGTGCGGCAGCGCCGCGACCATCCCGCCGGCCTGGACCGAGAAGGCGCTCGCGCTCACACGCGGATTGACCCACACGATTCGGTGCGCGAGCCGGGCGAGGCGTTCCATCTCGCGGCCCACCAGGGACGGGTCGCCGCGCTCCCAGCCGTCCGAGAGGATCACGACCACCGCGCCGCGCGCCATGCCGCGCCGCCCGTGCCTGTCGTTGAAGGCCTTCAGCGCGTCGCCGATCCGAGTGCCGCTCGACCAGTCCGGCGCGGCGGCGGCTGCTCGCTCGATCGCGCGCTCCGGGTGCCGCGACCCGAGTGCGCGTGTGAGCCGCGTGAGGCGCGTTGCGAACACGAACGCCTCCGACCGCGGCCCCGCCCCCGCGGCGCTCGTCAGGAACTGCAGGTAGGCGCGGGCGTACGGCTCCATCGAGCCCGAGATGTCGCACAGCATCACGAGCCTGCGCCGCGCGGTGCGCCTGTGCCGCCGCGCTAGGCGGATCGGGTCGCCTGAGGTGCGCAGGCTGCCGCGCAGTGTCCGCCGCATGTCGATCCGCCCGCCGCGCCCCTTCTCGTAGCGGCGCGTGCGGCGTAGCGGCGTGGCGAGCTTGAGGCGGGACATCAGCCGGTAGAGCTGCGCGAGCTCGTGCGGCTCGAGCGCGTCGAAGGACTTGGAGGCGAGCCGCTCGGCGGAACTCGCTCTGGCGAGCGGCACATCGAGCTCCGCCTCGTCGTCGTTCGACCGGGCCGTGGAGATCGACGGCTCGCGGCCCCGCGTGGAGGCCGGACTGTCCCGGTCGCGGTCGGCCCCGTCCGCCTCGACCGGCCGCTCGCCGCCGAACACCTCGACGAAGACCCGGTCGAACGCGCCCGACTGCGATGCGTCCGTGACCAACATGCCGCGTGCGGTCCAGTACAGCCGCCGCCGCGAGATCGGTCGCACCAGCTCGAGCGCCCGTGCGAAGTCCGCCGAGCGTGCGGGCGTGATCGGCAGGCCGGCATCCCGTAGCCGGCGGCCGAACGTGGCGGCGAGCGGGGGCACGTCGAGCACGACCGTCTCGACGCCGAAGTCAGTCACCGCTGCGCACGAGCTGCTCGAGGCCTGCCGCGCGGATCACCTCCTGGTCCTCGCTGTACTTCAGCACCGTGCCGAGCGTGCGGTCCACCGCTGAGGCGTCCAGAGCCGACAGACCCAGTACCTCGAGCGCCGCCAGCCAGTCGATCGCCTCGGCCACGCCGGGCGGCTTCTGCACGTCGCTCGAGCGCATACGAGACACCGCGTCCGCCACCTGCACGGCAAGCGAGGACGACGCCCCCGGCACCCGCCGCCGGATGATCTCGACCTCGCGCTCGGGCGCCGGGTACGCGATCCAGTGGTACAGGCAGCGGCGCTTCACGGCGTCGTGCAGGTCGCGCGTGCGGTTGGATGTCAGGACGATCACGGGCGGGTGCGTGGCCCGCACGGTGCCGATCTCCGGGATCGTGACCGCGGCCTCGGCGAGCAGCTCGAGGAGGAAGGCCTCGAAGTCGTCGTCCGCGCGGTCGATCTCGTCGATCAGCAGCACGGCCGGCCGCGGCCCCGGGTGCTCCAAAGCGCGAAGCAGCGGCCGTCGAATCAGGTAGTCGGCTGAGAACAGGTCGTCCTCGCTCAAAGCGCCCCCACGCTGGTCCGCCAGCCGGATCGACAGGAGCTGCCGCGGGTAGTTCCACTCGTACAGCGCCTCCGCGGCGTCGATCCCCTCGTAGCACTGCAGCCGGATCAGCGGCGTGTCCAGGACCAGGGCAAGCGACTTCGCAGCCTCCGTCTTCCCGACCCCCGCCTCACCCTCGAGCAGCAGCGGCTGCGGCAGTCGCAGCGAGAGGAACATCGACGTCGCGAGCCCCTCGTCCACCAGGTAGTCGACGGCGCCGAGCCGCGTGGCCAGCGTCTCGACATCCGGCACGAGATGGCGGACCTCGTCGGCCGCCTCCCCGGTCACTGCGGCGGCTCGGGGCGCCCCTGCATCGCGGCCCAGACGCGCGCCGGTGTACAGGGCATGTCGACGTGGTCCACGCCGTGCGTCTCGTGCAGCGCGTCGATCACGGCATTGACGATCGCGGGCGGCGAGCCCACGTTCGGCGACTCGCCCACGCCCTTCGCGCCGAGCGGGTGGTGCGGGCAGGGCGTGACCGTCTGGCCGAGCTCGAAGTCCGGGCACTCGAGCGCCGTCGGGATCAGGTAGTCCATGAACGACGAGTTGAGGCAGTTGCCGTCCTCGTCGAACGAGATCAGCTCCATCAGCGCGATGCCGATGCCCTCGGCCAGGCCGCCGTGGATCTGGCCGTCCACGATCATCGGGTTGATCCGCACGCCGCAGTCGTCGACGGCGATGAAGCGCCGCACGGTGACCTGCGCCGTGTCGGGGTCGATGTCGACCACCGCGATGTAGGCGCCGTACGGGTAGGTCAGGTTCGGCGGGTCGTAGATCACCTGTGCGTCGAGGCCGCCCTCCATCCCCTCCGGCATCGCCTCGCCGCTGTAGGCCCGCAGCGCGATGTCCTCGATCAGCGCGCCCTTCTCCGGGTCGCCCTTCACGTACCAGCGCCCCTTCTCCCACGCGAGGTCCTCGGGGCGCGTCTCGAGCATCGTGGCCGCGATCAGGCGAGCCTTGTCGCGCACCTTGCGGGACACGACGGCCACCGCGCCGCCTGAAACGGGAGTCGAGCGGCTGCCGTAGGTGCCAAGCCCGTACGGCGAGCGGTCAGTGTCGCCGTGGCGCACCTCCACGTCCTCCGGCGGGATGCCGAGCTCCTCCGCCACGATCTGGGCGAAGGTGGTCTCGTGGCCCTGGCCCTGCGTCTGCGCGCTGATCGAGACCACCGCCTTGCCCGAGGGGTGCACGCGCAGGTCGGCGCCGTCGTTCATCGCGAGTCCGAGGATGTCCATGTGCTTGCGCGGCCCCGCGCCGACGCCCTCGGTGAAGAACGACACGCCGATCCCCATCAGCTCGCCGCGGGCGCGCTTGTCGGCCTGCTCGCGGCGCAGGTCGTCGTAGCCGGCCAGGTCCATCGCCACGCGCATCGTCTCGGCGTAGTTGCCCGAGTCGTAGGTCCAGCCCGTCGTGGTCTCGTACGGGAACTGCTCGGGCGCGATGAAGCTGCGCATGCGCAGGTCGATCGGGTCGACCTTCATCTCGAGGGCCAGCGCGTCGACCATGCGCTCGACCAGGTACACGGCCTCGGTGATCCGGAACGAGCAGCGGTAGGCCACACCACCCGGCGCCTTGTTCGTATAGACGGCCTTGACCTTCACGTGCGACGCCTCGAGGTCGTACGAGCCGCACACGATGTGGAAGAAGCCGGCCGGGAACTTGGTGGGCTGCGCGGTCGAGTCGAACGCGCCGTGGTCGGCGATCGTGTCGACGCGCAGGCCGGTGATCTTGCCGCCCTTCGAGCACATCTCGGCGCGCATGATGTAGTCCCGTGCGAAGCCGGTCGACACGAGGTTGCCGGTGCGGTCCTCGACCCACTTGACCGGCACGCCGGCCACGATCGAGCCGGCGATCGCGCACACGTAGCCGGGGTAGACGGGCACCTTGTTGCCGAAGCCACCGCCGATGTCCTGGCACTGGATCCGGATCATGTGCTCGGCGAGCCCAGCGACGTGCGCGTACACAGTGCGGTGCGCGTGCGGCGCCTGGTTGCCGTTGTAGATGTCGAGCTGCCCGGTGGTCGGGTTGAAGTCGGCGATCATCCCGCACGTCTCGAGCGGCGCCGGATGGCAGCGCGGGTAGATGATGTCGCGCGTCACGACAGTGTCGGCCTCGGCGAACGCCTTGTCGGTTGCCGCCTCGTCGCCGGCCTCCCAGAGCGGGCTGGCGAGGTTGTCGGTCTGCCCCGTCTTGTCGTCGCGGATCAGCGGCGCGTCGGGGTCGAGCGCCTTGCGTGCGTTGACCACCGCCGGCAGCGGCTCGTACTCGACGTCGATCAGCTCCAGGGCGTCGTTCGCCGA
Organism: Nocardioidaceae bacterium; assembly: GCA_033850885.1. Lineage (GTDB taxonomy): Bacteria > Actinomycetota > Actinomycetes > Propionibacteriales > Nocardioidaceae > JAWWPG01. The sequence goes on along the minus strand of JAWWPG010000041.1, from coordinate 481 downwards.
GTACTCGTCGGTCGCGATCACGAATGCGACCTCCTGGCCCTGGAAGCGCACCTTGTCGCCCGCGAGCACGGCCTGCGTGTCGTAGGAGATCGTCGGCATCCACGCGAGCCCGAGCGTCTCGAGGTCCTTGGCGGTCACGACGGCCGCGACCTTCGGGTGGGCGAGGGCGCGCGAGGTGTCGATCGAGACGATGCGGGCGTGCGCGTACGGGCTGCGCAGGAGCGCGCCGTAGACCATGCCCGGCAGCTTGATGTCGTCGAGGTAGGTGCCCTCGCCGCGGATGAAGCGCGCGTCCTCCTTGCGCTTCAGGCGGCCGAACCCGATCGGCCGCTCCTCCGTCGGGCTGGGGAGGTTCTCGACGTTCTCCACTACTGCCATGTCGGCGACTCCTGTCTCGCTGAGGCTTCGTGATCGGCAGCCCAGCGCACGGCACTGACGATGTTCTTGTATCCGGTGCAGCGGCAGATCGCGCCCGAGATGG
>JAWWPG010000040.1:0-20313 GCA_033850885.1 Nocardioidaceae bacterium | reverse complement strand
ACCGGTCGACCTGGATCCTGCCCTCCTTCGTCGACCATCGCGGAGCGGCCGGGTACTGCGGTCTGGTTACGTAGCGGCCGCGGTTCTCCTCGTTGTAGCCGCTGCGACGCTCGGGGTGGGCTGGTGGACACACCATGACCCGCAGGGACAGTCCGACGGTGCGATCGCGTCGAACCCGACGCAGATTGGTCCACCGGCGACTCAACCCGCGTCGACCTCACTTATCCACGTGCAGGCAGGCGCGCCGCAGTACATCTTCGAGCCCGTGGCTGTGCCCGGGGGCACAGCCGCGCCCAAGTTCACTGCGCAGCAGGCCTACAACAAGATGCATCGCCAGGCCTACCAAGTACCCCATCCGATCCCGGCGTCCACCACAGTCCAATACGGACTACTTACGGAAGACGACACCATCCCGCTGGCCGATCGGACGCCCGTATGGGCCTTCGCCCACGCCGGAGGGTGTATCAGGCCCGACATACCCCCTCCGGCCCCCGGCTCGACCGCACCGCCCACCCCAACCGAGTCGCCACTACGGTGCGTTCAGTGGACGTTCGCCAACGCAGCGACGGGGAAAAACCTTCGGGTGGTCGACCAACAGATCATCTCCTAGCCCGCCGGAAATCCCTCATTGCCAACGACCGGACATGCCGCAAGTCGAGCGATCATGCTTGTTATGCCGCTGGTGGTCGCGCCGATCAGAGCGGTTAGTGCCCCGCGACCTCAGCGTGAAACGATTGCCGGCTGCCGTCGGGCAGAACTCGTGGTCCTCGACCCGGCTGCCCGATGCGCCAGCATCACCAGGTTCGTGCGTCACCAAGAGACCCAATCCCCTTGCCGCACGCTCAGGGCCGGGACAGCATCCGTCGCGTGACTTCGAGGTGCGTCAAGAACGGACCGCCGACCGCGCGTCCGTACGACGCGTCCTTACGTCGGCTCTCGGCAAGGACGATCCGTCCCACGGAGACGACGTGGCTCATATCTGGGAGTCGCTGGGGCATCACCGGCGCAGCGGTCTCATCGCCGAGGAGCGTGGAGCCGTCGTTGGACACGTCGGGCTCAGCCTGGCCTGGGTGGACGCCCGCCGGGAGCTGGTTGAGGCGTCGATGCTGGGCCCACTGTGCGTGCTGCCGGAGCGTCAACGCATCGGCGTTGGCACGGCACTCGTGGGGATGGCGGTCGAGACGGCCCGAGGCAGCGGCGTACCGGCGCTGTTCCTCGAGGGCAACCCATTCTTCTACGGTGCCCGCGGCTTCGAGCGCGCCGACCGGCGAGGCACCAAGCAGGTCCGACGCTAGGGTGACCCGGAAGCCGGGTCGGCGACGGCCGCCCACGCGACGATGCGCCCTGATTGCTTAGGGGCTGATGGTGGGCACCTCGACCTAGCCTCGCAGACAGGCAACGTGGTCGTCCTCAACGTCTGGGCACGGGGGAGTCGATGACCTGCGGGTTTATGGCTCGGGGAACTCCAGGCGACTCAAATCGCGAGGGGCGAGTAAGCCGGGGGCTTTCGCCAACAGCCAAGGTTCACCCTCGAACACACCGATGGCTCCACGCCAGCCGCCCTAACTTTTTGGAACTTTGAGGTCGCCCGCAGCCAAGCCGATCTCGGAGTGCAGGGGGACCCCTCATATGGGCATGGGCAAACCCCCACCGCAGACAACTCGGTATGCAACACGCGCGCACGCGGAAGGGTCAGACGCTGCTACGGTCCGAGAAACTGTGCGGGATGGAAGCTGCCGATCGTTTGGCCGGTCGACCCGTAGGCGACGACTGTCGCATTTGAGTCCGCTGGTGACCAACCGACAATCCATCCGTCTATGACGCTTACCTCACGAGGACCGTCGGTGGTTTCAAGGATGGCGGAGGTTGCTTGCCCTGCGCTGGTAGCGAATAGAACATAGGGGGTGCTGTCCGCGTAGTACTGGACTTTCACAGCGGCGGCGTTCGAGTTGAATCGGTCTGTGTCGCTGCCAGTGCATCCGCCGCCTTCGTTGAAAGGAAGACGCGTCTGTTGCGGGAGGACACGGAACGCGATGCAGGTCACCCCGCCGTCCTGAGGTGCTGTTTCGGCGCGGATCGTGACGCCGCTAGGGCCGGGGAACTCGGTGAGCACGGTTGCCCGGGTGGGGTCCACACCGCCCCACTTCCAAAAGGCGAGCCGTCCGTCGGCCGTGCCGGTGGCCACGGCCGCGCCGTACCCACCTAGGACGATCGCTGCGGTGACAGCCGCGACGATCTGGGCCCGGCGACGGCGTCTGGGATGCGCTGCTGGGGCGAGAGAGGCGGTGGTGGGTATCGGTGGGATCACGATTGACGCGGCCGCTGCCCGCAAGGTCGTCGCAATCCGGGCGTCCAGATCTACGGCGGAGTTAGTCATCGGCGAGGTCCTTTCTCAAGACGTCGAGGGCACGAGAAGCCAGTGACTTGACTGTTCCTGGGCGGCAGCCAAGGACGTCGGCGATCTCCCGTTCGGGCAAGTCTTCGTAATACCGCAGAGCGAGTACGGCACGCTGGCGGTCAGGCAGTCGGCGAATCAGCGCCCACAGGTCATCAACGACTGGCGGGTCCACGTCAACGGGAGGCCCGATCGCCGAGAGGTGGCTGCGTTCACGTATGCCGCGACGCTTGGCGTTCAAATGGAGATTCACGATGGAACGACGTAGATACGCCTGAACGTTCTCGACGCCATCTCTGTGCCGGAGCAGTCCGACGAAGGCCTCCTGAGCAAGATCCTCAGCTGCAGCGGTCGAGCCTGACAGTACGTATCCCAACCGCACCAGCCGAGACCATGCCTCCCGGTACACAGTCTCCACGTCCGGCGCGGATGCAGGATCCGCCTCAGGCGCGGCGACCGGGTCAACTCTTGCCGTCATACCTATAAGACAAACACCACGCCAGGTCGGTTCCACGTCAACCAATCAAGTGCGTGTCAGTGAGCCGGAAGCTCAGGGCCCGCATGGCGTCGTCGATCGTGTCTGGTCCTTGGCCATAACTGCCATAGCGTTGAGGATCCGTCGATACGCCGATGAGTGTGAGCGGTCGGCTCGCATCGAGACGATACTGGTTGGTTGGGAGCCTCTGGGGCCGAACAGGGCAAGACGGAGGTCGAGGGCACCGTCAGGACCCTGTCGCAGCGGTGGCCGGGCTGGTTGGCCCTTCCCGCGATTGGAGCCCGTCAACCGTGCCTACCCGACCCAAATCGGTGGGCTTCGAATGCGGTCGTACCCGCCGCTGAGCGACGGCGCGGCGTATCTGACTCAGGTCAGCCCGGACGTCGTCGAGCGTCTGGCGGTCCACTCGTGGGCTGGCCAGCCGGGTCGGCCGACAGCGCCGCCTTCGCCAGCATCTCCACCACCGGCTCGGCGCTTGAGCCGTGAGTACCTGGAGAACAGACACCTCTGGAACCCTACCGTGCTCGACGCGCACGGCGTCCACCTTCTCACCTCCCAGCGGGCCGAGACGTCGAGGCCGTGGACCAGGTACCGGACTTCCTCGAGAAGTCCTGACGGCTCGCGCCAAACCTGCGGAAACAGCCTCTGACCTGCGTAGACGTACGGTGGATGCGTTTGGGGGGGAAACCTCGCCGCTGTCGCAGCGTAGGACTCGTCGACCGACCGGGTACCCGTGGGCGGCTCCCCCGGACCCTCCGGCTCAGGCGCGGTCAGCTCGAGCTCCTGGCCGTGCAGGTCGTCGTAGACGTGATTCGCCAGGAAGGTGAAGAAATCCGCGCCGTCGACCTCGCTTTCCAGAACGTCGAACGAGACCACGCCAGCAAGCGCATCAGGATCTGCCATCACCCGCTGGTAGACGTCACGGCCCTTGAACACCACCCAGGACCGGAAAGCCCTGAAGCGATAGTCGTTCCCGGCGTCGACCAGCAGACGCGCGGCATCTCGGAGCTCCCAACGGTAGAGCGCGTGGATAGCGGCAGCAAGATGCACGTCGAACGCGACGATTTCCTCAGCCGACACCTCGGACAGCACCTGGTACAGCACGTCGCGCTGCACCTCGATCTCACCGAACGAGTTCGAGTAGGAGTCATCGACGATGCGCCAGAATTGCTGTTCATCCATAGCTGCTCACCTCCGAAGGGTCGAACCGTGCGCAGCCGCTTGCCGGGCGAAACGCAGCCGTCAAGTACGTTAGCCGATTTCCCCACAGGACCGACCAGCCGGATCGGGGCGTTCCGACTCGTCAGCAGCCGTCTCGTGCCGCGGCCTTGGGGGCGGCGTCGCGCGAAGCGGTCGGGCGAGGAGCCATGGCTCCCGAGAGAGTCGGCGAACGGACAGAGCCGGGATCGGAATATCGCTCTTCCAATCGTGCTCCCGTTCTTGGAGCCTCGCGGTGCCGCCCGATGAATCCCTGCCGACCTTTAATTGCCGAAAATCGCTGACCGTTACTCGCTGCTCAGCTTTCCGCTCCAACGGCCCATCGACATGCCCTTCACGCCTTTCAGATCGTCGGCACCAATGCTCGGTCAGGCCGTCGCTCTGCTCTTCGATTGTTGGGTGTGGCACGGTCCCGTCTTTCTGCTCCGTCATGGCCGCGAGCATGGCACGGGCCGGACGCGCGCAGCGTCCACCCATCGCCCATATGTCTGCCCGCGCATGCCTTGACGGAGCCAACCCACAGAAGGGAGGCGCGATCCACACATGTCCGACGGCCTCTTGAATTTCGTTGGCCATGCCGGTAGACAAACCCCGAACGGCAGACTCGCCTGCCTTGCGGTCAAGGATGTGGGTCAGTTAGGCCCCTGCGTTGATGGCGCGAAGGTCCGAGTCGGGTCGGACGATGGAGGTGAGGGTTGGTGAGCGGCCGGCGGTCCGCTGGAGAGGGAACGATCTACCGACGTTCCTCGGACTCTCGCTGGGTCGGCAGCATGCGCCACGCCGACCCGATCACGGGTGCCCCGAGGCGGACAGTCGTCTACGGGGATACCCGAAGGGTCGTGGTCGACAAGCTCAAAGTCATCTCAACACGCCTAGACGCCGGCAAGCCCGCCCGCGACGACAAGATGACACTTAACAAGTTCACGTCCGCTTGGATCACATCGTCACTCGCGGCCAGCAGCCGCAAGGCCACCACCAAGCAGCTTTACGCTGGACTGGCCCGCAACCACATCATCGGCAACGAGATTGGCACGCTCCCGATGAACCACATCAAGCCCACGAACGTCGAGCGATTCATCCTGCAACTCAAAGCAAAGGGCTTGTCGGAGAGCACGGTCAGGCAGGTGTACACCATCGGGCGTGCCATCGGTGACGCCGCGGTTCGCGATGGGCTGCTGGGCAGTAATCCGTTCGCGCTGGTCAAGCGGCCCAGCCTGACACCGCGCGAGGCAGAGTTCTTGACACCGGAGCAGGTGTCGTCCTTGCTGGGGGCCGCCAGCACGAGCCGCTATCGACCACTTTTCGAGCTGCTGGTGAACACCGGGTTGCGTCGCGGTGAGGCGTTGGCGTTGAAGTGGTCCGATGTCGACCTGACAAACGCGATGATGCGGGTTCGTGGAACACTCTCCCGCGTCGACGGGGAGCTACAGGTGACGGATACCAAGACGACCAAGTCGCGCCGATCCATCCCCTTGGCTGCCCCTGCCGTAGCCACCCTGAGGGCGGTGAAGACCCGCGAGGCATCGGACAAGCTGCGAGCGGGCAACTTGTGGAGTCAGACGGGGCACGTCTTCACAACCGAGCTCGGCGAGCCATGCGACCCCCGCAACGCGCTACGTGCCCTCTCCACGGCCGCCAAGACGGTCGGACTTCACAACGTGGGGCTCCATACACTGCGTCACTCGGCCGCATCAGTCATGCTCACCAACGGGGTGCCACTCACGGTCGTGTCCCAAGCCCTCGGCCACGCCGGAATTGCGATCACGGCTGACGTCTACGGCCACGTCTCCCCGGACGTCTCCCGGTCGGCCTTCGACGTACTCGCCTCGGCACTGGCCGACCCCAGGTAGACATTGGCTACATTCTTGGCTACATAATGATGTCCAGTGGGCGATACCCTCGATAGATGTTTTGATCAATGGCCTCTGACCTGGCCTTTCATCTAGTCGGGCTGACAGGATTTGAACCTGCGACCCCTTGACCCCCAGTCAAGTGCGCTACCAAACTGCGCCACAGCCCGCTGCCCGCATCTTCGCAGGTCAGTCTCGGCCCCCCGCCCACCGATCGTGTAACGAACGCCCGAGCGAGCGGGTAGCCAGCGTGCAGTCTAACCGAGGCCAGCAGAACCAATTCGGTGGCTGCTCCTCGGCCCGGGATCTGCCCCGCAGGCCGGGAACTCGAACCACCGGCACGGGCGAGACGGGCCGATCAGCCGAACGGACGAGCGTCGAAGGTCACTCTGATCGCCGTGATCTTGGGGTCCTCCACATGGCTCCAGTTTGCCGTTGCAGCGGGCGGCGCGACTTGGTATGGAGATCGAACCCAGCAAAGACGCTGCTCGCGCCCGCGATGAGCGTGTACGGAAACACATACGCAATTCCGCGTATGGCCAGTGCCGAATTCCCGAGCCTACGCTGCCGGCAGGGCGCCCTCACCCAATCGGCATTTCGAATGGAGGTCGACATGAACGTCGTTTCCCACCAGTCACGCCGCCGCTGGCGGCACCTTTGTGTTGTCGCGGCCACAGCCCTCATCGCACCGGCTGCGGTTGCGGCGCCGGGCACTGCCTCCGCGCCGCGTGTCACATCCACCGGCGTGCCTGGCACATCGCAGCCCTTCAGCACTCCTGCTCCATCGCATACGGGGCGGGGACGCCGTACTGCACTGGAACGCCACAGCCGGCAGGGCGGCCGTTGCGGCCTGTATCGCTCCTAACGGGAACCCGCTCATCGAGTCGCGGATGTACGCCGTCATGCAGCTCGCCGTCCACGATGCGCTCAACGCGATCCACCGACACTCGCAGCCATATGCGCTGGACACCCGGGTGCCCGGCGCCTCCCCGGAAGCGGCCGTCGCATCGGCCGCGAAGAACACCCTCCTCCCGATCATCAAAGCGTTCCCCGACCCAGTCTCGCAGGCGTGCATCGACGCCGGGGTAAAGATCGTGCTCGATGACTTCCGGCAGACCATGTCCGCGATTCCGAACGGAACAGCGAAGGCCAAGGGCCAGGCGCTGGGGCGGGCAGCCGCCAACGTCATGCTGGCGATCAGGACGGGCGATGGGTCCGACACCTTGATGGTGGATCCGGACTACCCGCAGGGAACGGAGCCAGGGCAGTGGCGCTTCCCGGGGACCCCGTTCGCGTTCGCCCCCGGCTGGGGTCAGGTCACGCCGTTCGCACTGCGCTCCAGCGGACAGTTCGACCCCGGTCCTCCGTACTCGCTCACCTCACAGAGGTACACACGCGACTTCAACGAGGTCAAGCGTCTCGGAGGCGATGGCGTCACCACCCCGAGCAACCGAACCGCGGACCAGACACAGATCGCCCTCTTCTGGCTCGAGAACTCCCCCCTCATGTGGAACAGCATTGCCCGGACGGTGTCGGGGACGCATCATCTGGACATGTGGCAGAACGCCAGGTTGTTCGCCCTGTTGAACGCCGCGTTGGCAGACGGCTACATCGCGTCGTTCGACAGCAAGTACCACTACAAGTTCTGGCGTCCCGTCACAGCCATCCGGCTGGCTGGCACCGACGGGAACCCGAACACGAAGGCCGACCCTACCTGGACGCCTCTCGTCACTACCCCGTCGATTCCTGATCACGAGTCGGCCCACTCAGTCGAGGGCGGAGCCGGAGCCTCGGTCCTGCGTCGGTTCTTCGGCACCGACGCCGTCTCCTTCACGGCGTGCAGTGAGACCCTGCCAGCAGGACAGACGTGTGGCGACGCCGACCCGGTGACCCGGCACTTCCACTCGTTCACCCAGGCAGCAGCGGAGAACGGCTGGTCACGAGTGCTCGTCGGGTTCCACTTCCGTCATGCCGTCAATGCGGGCATCGCCCGGGGCCGCGACATCGGGAGCTTCACCGTCGAACACCTCATGCGTCCCGTCAACTGACGCAGCCGGAGGATCGGCCGGCCCGTCCGGTTCGGCTTCAGAGGCCCGCTCAACCACGTGAGCCTCTCGGAGACCACCAGCGGGTCGGCCGATCATCTCGTCAGCTCAGCGACGTCTGCGCTTCTCCCGAGGCTTCACGGTGATGTGGATCGGCGTGCCGGCGAAGCCGAACTCCTCACGCAGCCGTCGCTCGATGAAGCGGACGTACGACGCCTCGAGCGGGCCTGACGTGAAGAACACGAACACCGGCGGAGCCGTGGACGCCTGGGTGCCGAACAGGATCCGTGGCTGCTTGCCTCCTCGGACCGGATGCGGGTTCGCCGCGACCAGCCGGCCGACGAACGCGTTGAGCTCACCCGTCGGGACACGAGTCTCCCAGCCCTCGAGCGCCCGGTCCAGTGCGGGAACGAGCCGGTCGACATGCCACCCGGTGAGGGCAGTGATGTTCACCCGGGGTGCCCACTGCACCCGTACCAGCTCGCGCTCGATCTCACGGTCGAGGTAGTACCGCCGTTCCTCGTCGACCTGGTCCCACTTGTTGAAGGCGATGACCACGGCGCGGCCCGACTCTTCGACCGTGCCGATGATCCGCTGGTCCTGCTCGGTCAACGGCTGGCTGCCGTCGATGACGACGACGGCCACCTCGGCACGCTCCATGGCGGCGGTGGTGCGCAGGCTTGCATAGAACTCGTGCCCGCTCGCCTCCCGGACGCGGCGCCGGATCCCGGCGGTGTCGATGAAGTGCCACTCGCGGCCACCCAGCGAGACGATCTCGTCGACCGGGTCGACCGTCGTACCCGCCACGTCGTCGACGACGACGCGGGACTCCCCCGCGAGCCGGTTGAGGAGGCTCGACTTGCCGACGTTGGGCTTGCCGACGATCGCCACCCGGCGCGGCCCACGTGGCGCGTCGAACGTCTCCGCTGGCGCATCGGGCAGAGCAGCAAGTACGGCGTCCAACAGGTCGCCGCTACCTCGCCCGTGCAGCGCCGAAACGGCGAACGGCTCGCCCAGACCAAGGTTCCACAGACCCGCCGCGTCAGCCTCACCCCGCAGGTCGTCGACCTTGTTGGCCGCCAGCACGACGGGCTTCCCCGAGCGGCGCAGCACCTTCACGACGGTCTCGTCCACGTCCGTGATCCCCACCACCGTGTCGACGACGAACAGCACGGCGTCCGCGAGGGTCACCGCGAGCTCGGCCTGCAGGGAGATCTGCTCGGCGAGACCGCGGGCGTCCGGGTCCCAACCTCCGGTATCGACCACGGTGAAGCGGCGTCCGTTCCACTCGGCGTCGTACGGCACGCGGTCGCGAGTGACGCCGGGGACGTCCTCGACGACGGCCGCCCGGCGACCGAGGATCCGGTTGACCAGCGTCGACTTGCCCACGTTCGGTCGTCCCACGACGGCCAGCACCGGTAGCGGGGTCTGGGCGGGCTCGAGCCTCTCCGCGGACGCCTCGCCCTCCGCCGCGCTGCCACCATCAGTCATGCGGGGAGTTGCCATCAGATGGGTTCCGACTCCTCCGGCGGCGCCGCCGGCAGGGTCTGGCCGGTCAGCTCACACGCCAGCTTGACGTGTGCCGCCAGCATCTGCTGGATCGCTGCCTGCACGGAGGCGACCTGCTGCTTCGTCCGCGGCCACGGCGTGGCTGCGAAGTGGGTCGGCGCCCCGATGACGAGGTCGAGGCGGGTGCCCCGCGGTGGCTGGGACTGTGTCGAGGCACCGTCCTCCCGGGTGCCGAGGCAGGCGACCGGCACCACCGGAGCCCCCGTCACCAGCGCCAGATAGGCGGCGCCGCCCTTCGTGAGCGACACGTCGCCTCGCCCGCGAGCCCCCTCCGGGTAGATCGCCACCATCTTGCCCCGCTGCAGGAGCCGCAGAGCCTGCTTCACCGCCAGCGGGTCGACGTTGAAGCGGTCGACGCGGATCTGCCCCATCCGGGTGATCCCGAAACCCATCGCGCCGGTGAACATCGACTCCTTCACCAAGGCATGCACCCCACGCTTCGACGTCACGAAGAGCAGCGGCCCGTCGAGATATCCGACGTGGTTGGACGCCAGGATGACCGGTCCCTGGCTGGGTATCAGGTCCGACCCGTGCACGTGCACGTCGTACCGTCTCAGGGCGAGACCGACGACGAACTTGCCGAACCACATCCACCGTTCCGGCAGCGCCGCCACGTCGCCGACGTCGGGTACGTCGCGCCTGCCGGTCGCCTCAACCACCATCGGCCACCGCCACCCGCCGTCGGGCCAGATCGACGATCGTGTCGATGACCGCATCCAGCGACAGGTACGTCGAGTCGATCGTGACGGCGTCATCCGCGACGGCCAGCGGGGACACCGCCCGCGACGAGTCCGCGGAGTCGCGCCGGGCGAGGTCCGCCTCGACGAACCCGATGTCTCGGTTGTGGGCCGCCGTCAGCTCCGCGGCGCGCCGGTAGGCCCGCGCGGACGGGTTCGCCGTCAGAAAGACCTTCAGGTCCGCATCCGGGGCGACCACGGTGCCGATGTCGCGGCCTTCCACGACGATCCCGCCGTCCCCGATCTCCCGGCGCTGGCGGGCCGCCATCAGCTCCCGCACCTTCGGCACCGCGCTCACTGCGCTGACGGCGGCGGTCACCTCGTCGGTGCGGATCTCCCGTGAAACGTCCAAGCCGTCCAGTGCGATCGACGGCGAGCTCGGGTCGGTGCCGGAATCGATGGCCACCTCGGCCGCCCGTGCCGCCACCGCGTCCGCATCCTTAGGGGAAGTCCCCGACCGCAGCACCTCCCACGTCAGAGCGCGGTACATGGCGCCCGTGTCGAGGTAACGCAGGCCGAGGCGGGTCGCGACGCCGCGGCTCGCCGACGACTTGCCGGCCCCTGCCGTGCCATCCATCGCGATCACGACATGCGTGAGCGACGGGTATGCGGTGGCCATGGCAGACAAGATTACCTGTGGGCGGCCCACCCGCGCTCCCGCAGAGACTCGGCCAGCCGTTCGCCCGCCCCCTCGGCGACATCGATTTCGACGAGCCCGTAGGCTCTCGCGGGGTCGTGGTCGATGCGGACGTCTTCGATGTTGACCCCCAGCATGCCGACCTCGTTGAAGAGCTCAGCGAGCGCGCCGGGTCGGTCGGGGATCGTCACCGTCACGGCGACCAGCTCCACCGCTGGTCCCCCATGCTTTCCTGGGATCGCTGCCGCACCGTTCGCCCCGGCGGCCAGCAGGGCCTCCACGGCAGCGACGTCACCATCGTCCAGCGCGGCCATCAGGACTTCGACATCACGGTGTACGTCGCGAAGCAGACCGTGCAGGGCTGCCGCGTTGGCGCTGACGATCTGTCTCCACAGCCGGGGGTCGCCGGCGGCGATCCGCGTCACGTCGCGCACGCCCGGCCCGCTCAGCGCCAGATGCGCTGGGGGTGCACCGTCCAACCGTCCTGCCATCACGGCCGCCATCAGGTGCGGTAGATGGGAGATCCGGGCGACCGCGAGGTCGTGGTCCTCCGGGCTGAGACGTACGGCAACCGCTCCGCACGCCGATACCAGCCCCTCGACCGCGGCCACCGCCTCCGGGCGTGACGTCTCGTGCGGGGTGACCGCCCAGCTGCGCCCGTCGAAAAGGTCCGCAGCCGCGGCGAGTGGCCCTGACCGTTCGCTTCCCGCCATCGGGTGGCTCCCGACGTAGCGGGACAGGTCCACGCCGCCTGCAGGCGGCGAGGACCGCAGCTCGGAGAGCGGCTTGACCTTCACACTGCCCACATCGGTGACGACCGCCCCCGGATACACCATCAGCGCCGCCTCGATCGCGGCGGCGAGGTGGTCCGGCGGAGTGGCGACCACCACGACCACCGGATCCTCGACTTGGCTCACCCGGCCGCCGGACACCCGGGAGGCGGCAACCGCGCTGTGTACGGGGTCCGTGTCCTCCAGATGCACGGTCACGCCGTGCCGCGCCAGCGCCATGGCGATCGAGGTTCCGATGAGGCCAGCGCCCACGACCAGGACCGGTCCCGGCGCCAGCGCGCCGGTCGTACCCACGTCGCTCACAGCTTCACCGCATCGAGGAGGCTGCCGAGCTCGGCCGAGGTGAGCTCTCGCACCTGGCCTGTTCGCAGCGAGGCGAGCCGCACCGGACCGATCGCGGTACGGGACAGCCGGATGACCGGATGCCCGACCTCGGCGAGCAGCCGGCGGACGATCCGGTTGCGACCCTCATGGATCACGAGCTCGACGAGCGACCTCCCCGCGTGCGAGCTGATGGTCCGCACCTGGTCGACGGCCACCGGGCCGTCACTGAGGTTGACGCCGGCGACCAGCTCCCGACGCGCCCTCGACCCGAGAACACCCTCGACCTGGGCGACGTACGTCTTCGCCATCTCGAACGACGGATGGGCGAGCCGGTGCGCAAACTCCCCGTGGTTGGTGAGGATGATGAGACCGTCGGTGTCGGTGTCCAGACGGCCGACGTGGAAGAGCCGCTCCGGCCGGTCCTCGAGCAGCGTGCGGAGGTCGGGCCGGCCCTCGTCGTCCGACATCGAGCTGACGACGCCGCGCGGCTTGTTGGCGACCAGGTACACGTGCAGAGCCGCGACCGGCACCCGCTCGCCATCCACCCGGATCACGGCGCTCGCCGGATCGACCCTGGCGCCGAGCTGGGTGACGACCTCGCCGTCCACCTCGACCCTGCCCTCAGCGATCAGCTGCTCGCAGCGGCGCCGACTGGCCACCCCGGCCTGCGCGAGCACCTTCTGCAGCCGGACGCCGACCCCCGTCGCGGCCCCCTCGGTCATGGTTCGGAAGCCGTGGCGGGCAGGTCGAGGTCGAGCTCCCCTTCGATCTCGGCCATCTCAGGGAGGAACGGGGCGATCTCGGGAAGCTCGTCGAGGGTGGACAGACCCATCCGCTCCAGGAAGTACGCGGTGGTGGCGAAAAGGTGGGCGCCACTCTCGGGATCCACGCCGGCCTCGTACACCAGTCCCCGAGAGAGCAGGGTGCGCATCACGCCGTCGACGTTCACGCCTCTGATCGCCGCCACCCGGCCGCGACTGACCGGCTGGCGGTAGGCGACGACGGCGAGCGTCTCGAGGGCCGCCGCCGTCAAGCGAGCCTGTTGGCCCTCGACGACGAATCGCTCGACGACCGCCGCGTAGTCGGCTCGGGAGTAGAAGCGCCAGCCACCGCCGACGTCGCGCAGCTCGAACCCTCTGCCCTGGCGGGTGTACTCGTCGGCGAGCTCTCGCAAGGCGTTCTCGACATCGCCTCGTGCACGTCCGGCGGCCTGGGCGAGGCTGAGGGTGTCGATCGGCTGGTCGGTCACCATCAGTACCGCCTCGAGGGTCGGCTTGAGCGGCGGGTCGCCGCCCGGGGATGGGGGGTGCTCCTGGGTGGTCACGGGGTGCTCCCGAGCCGGTCGTCGGCAGGCACCGCCGCGGGCTGGTCGTACTCGTCGGTGATCTCGATGTCGGTGACGTCTGGACCCGTCCACCGGATGCTGAGCTCGCCGAGCGGAGTCATCTGCTCGAACGCGACCGCGCCTTCCCGGAACAGCTCGAGCAGCGCGAGGAACCTGGCCACCGTCGTCATCGTGTCCGGAGAGTCGACGACCAGCGAGCGGAAGGTGGCGGTGTGGACCCGGCGCAGCCGGTCGACGATCGTGGCAGCCTGGTCGCTGACGCTCACTCGGGGAACGTGCAGGTGGTCGAGAGACAGCACCGGCGGGTTCCGTGTGACCAGGGCCCGCGCCGCGAGGACGGCGAACTCGTCAGGTCCGAGCGTGATCAGCACGTCGGGGAGGACGGAGGCGAAGCGCTCCTCGAGCCCGACGGATCGCGGCAGCCGGGCCGACTCCGCCTCCATGCGGGCGGCGATGAGCAGCGCCGCCCGCTTGAACGCTCGGTACTGCATGAGCCGGGCGAAGAGCAGGTCACGCGCCTCCAGCAACGCCAGGTCGCCCTCGTCCTCGATCTCGGCCGAGGGCAGCAGCCGGACGACCTTGAGGTCGAGCAGGGTCGATGCGACGACGAGGAAGCTGGTCGTCGCGTCAAGGTCCCATTCCTCGCCGAGCGTCTTCAGGTGCGCGACGAACTCATCGGTCACCCGTGACAGCGCGACATCGCCGATGTCCAGCTGGTGGCGTGCGATGAGGCCGAGGAGCAGGTCGAACGGCCCCTCGAAGTTGTCGAGGTGGACGGCGAACCCCTCGACCTGCTCAGTCGCCAGCGGCGGCTCGGCCGGCTGGACCCGGGATCGGTCCGCCGTCACTGCTCACGCAATCGGTTGACCAGTGCGCTGTCGCTGCCCCGCCTCGCGACGTCCTCCAGGGCCAGGTGGATCGCCTCGCGGACGAGCCGGCCTCGGTCGATGGCGACTCCGTGGTCCCCGCGCAAAGCCAGCCTCGTGTGCTCGAGCTCGAGCAGCTCGTCTTCGGTGACGTAGATGGTGATCTTCTCGTCGTGGCGGACCCGCCCGCTGGGTGGGCTCACGCGGTTTGGCACCGGGCGAGCACCTCCCTGGCGAGCTGCCGATAGGCGTCGGCTCCGGCGGACGCGGTGGCGTACGCGGTGAGTGGCTCGCCGGCCACGGTCGCCTCGGAGAACTTCACGGTACGACGGATCACGGTGTGGAAGACGCCGTCGCCCCAACCCCGGACGAGGGTCCTCAACACCTCGCGGTTGTGCAGCGTGCGGCCGTCGTACATGGTGCCGAGGAGCCCGACCATCGAGAGCCGGGGGTTCAGACGTTCCTGCACCTTGTCGATCGTGCCCTTCAGCATGGCCACCCCGCGCAACGCGAAGTACTCGCACTCGAGCGGCACGATGACCCCGTCCGATGCGGCGAGCGCGTTGATGGTGAGCAACCCGAGTGACGGTTGGCAGTCGACCAGGATGATGTCGTAGCGCTCCCGGGCCGGAGCCAAGGCGCGCGCCAGCACCTGCTCACGGGCAACCTCGTTCATCAGCTGCATCTCGGCGCCGGCGAAGTCGATGTTCGACGGGATCAGGCTGACGTCCGTCATGGCCGTCTCGACGACGACGTCGTCGAGTGTCACGTCGCGCTCCATCATCAGGTGGTAGATCGTCGTGTCGACATGGTTCGGGTTGATGCCCATGCCGACGGTGAGCGAGCCCTGCGGGTCGAAGTCGACGAGGAGCACCCGGCGCCCCAGCTCCGCCATCGCCGCGCCCAGGTTGATCGCGGTCGTCGTCTTGCCGACGCCGCCCTTCTGGTTGCACAGCGCGATCACGTAGGCGTTGCCGTGCTCGGTGAGCTGAGCGGGCTCGGGGAACTCCGGGAGGGGCCGGCCGGTCGCACCGGTCACCTGGTCCCGTTCGACGACCGGTGGAGCCGAAAATTGTGCCTCCGGCTGCGCTTGGAGCGGCGGCAGGGAGCTGACCGAGGCCTGCTCCGTCGATCCGCCGGCGGCCTCCGCGGCTCGGGGAGTGGCGGAAGTCCTCGGTGGGGTCTCGAACGTCGGTTCGCTCACGTCGGCACTTCCATGTCTACAGATCGGCATATCGCCCAAGCAGTTCTCTGTGACTCTAGGGGTGCCTCTGCGGGCGGACAAGGGTGGAATGCCAATCTGTGGACAACCTCCGGTGGCCTGTGCACGGGCCTGGGGAGGGGTGCACATGCCGCCCATCGCTGGGGACAACCTTGTTGACGGACGTGTCGCGAGCTGCCGCCGGTCAGCGCAGGGCCCGGGGATGCGCGGTGGCGTATATCTCCCGGAGTCGGTCGACGGTGACCAGCGTGTAGATCTGCGTGGTGGTCACCGACGCGTGCCCGAGCAGCTCCTGCACGACGCGTACGTCGGCACCTCCGTCGAGGAGGTGGGTGGCG
This sequence comes from Nocardioidaceae bacterium, assembly GCA_033850885.1. Classification (GTDB taxonomy): domain Bacteria; phylum Actinomycetota; class Actinomycetes; order Propionibacteriales; family Nocardioidaceae; genus JAWWPG01. The sequence continues at coordinate 4,480 of JAWWPG010000040.1, read as the reverse complement.
AACGAGTGCCGCAGCGTGTGAGGTGACACGCCGGAGGTGATGCCGGCCTGCTCGGCCGCCCTGCCCAGCACCGTCCACGCGGACTGGCGGGAAAGTCGTCCGCCGCGCGAGTTCAGGAAGACGGCGCTCGCACTGCGCCGGGCCCTGCCAGCGCCGCGGGCGAGCTCCGGCCGCGCCCTCGTCAGGTAGCTCCCGAGCGCCTCCAGGGCGTAGCTTCCGACCGGCACGATCCGCTCCTTCCCGCCCTTGCCGGCCAGCAGCACCACGCCAGCGTCGAAGTCCAGGTCGTCGACGTCGAGCCCGACCGCCTCCGAGATCCTGGCCCCGCTGCCGTAGAGGAGCTCGAGCAGCGCCTGGTCACGCATCGCCAGCGTGGTCCCATCCGCGCCCGAGGCTCGCAGGATCGCCTCGATGTCGCCCAGCGGAAGTGCCTTCGGGAGTCGGCGCGCCGGCACCGGCGGCTTCACCGGTCCCGCTGGGTCGCTCGAGCTGAGTCCTTCGCGCACCGCGAACCTGTGCAGTCCCCGGACGGCGACCAGGGTTCGTGCCGCACTGCTCGCGCCGAGCGGTGGATGCTCGGGGTCACCCTCACGAAGGCCCGCGAGGAACTCGGATACGTGCTGCTCCGTCACGTCATCGACGGCGACCAGGCCACGCCGGGTCGCGAAGTCCAGGTAGCGCCGCAGGTCGCGCCGATATGACGCCAGCGTGTTGACCGCCAGACCGCGCTCGACCGTGAGGTGGTCCAGGTACGTCCCTGCCGCAGCCGCCAGCGTGCCGGTCGCCGGAGCGCCGGTGCTCGGCTGCGACGCGGTCAGGCGAGGACCTCCTCGAGGCTGCGGTGGTCGAGACCGTGAGCCTCCGCGACGGGTGCGTAGGTCAGCTCACCCGCGTACGTGTTGAGCCCGAGGGCGAGCGTGGCGTCGGCCCGCAGCGCCTCGCGCCACCCCTGGTCGGCGATCGCGACGGCGTAGGGCAGCGTCACGTTCGTCAGGGCGTACGTCGACGTGTGCGGCACCGCGCCCGGCATGTTCGCCACGCAGTAGAAGACCGAGTTATGCACGATGTACGTCGGGTCGGCGTGCGTGGTGGGACGCGAGTCCTCGAAGCACCCGCCCTGGTCGATGGAGATGTCGACCAGCACGGAGCCGGGCTTCATCCGGGACACCAGCTCGTTGGAGATCAGCATCGGTGCCTTCGCGCCGGGCACCAGCACCGCCCCGATGACCAGGTCGGCGTCCAGTGCCGCCCGCTCGATCTCGAACTTGTTCGACGCGATGGTCTGGAGGTGACCTTGGTAGATCCGGTCGGCCTGCCGCAGGCGCTCGATGTTGCGGTCGAGCAGCAGTACCTCCGCCTGCATGCCGAGCGCGATCGCCGCGGCGTTCATGCCCGAGACGCCCGCTCCGATGACGACGACCTTCGCGGCGTAGACGCCCGAGACGCCTCCCATCAGGACCCCGCGGCCGCCACCCTGGCGCATCAGGTGGTAGGCCCCCGCCTGCGGTGCGAGCCGGCCGGCGACCTCGGACATCGGCGCGAGCAGCGGCAACGCGCCGTCCGGCGTCTGGACGGTCTCGTAGGCGATCGCGGTGACCCCTTGGCGCAGCAGCGCGTCGGTGCAGTCGCGGGAGGCGGCCAGGTGCAGGTAGGTGAAGAGCGTCTGCCCGTCCCGCATCCGGTCGTACTCTTCGGCGATCGGTTCCTTGACCTTGAGGATCAGCTCACCGGCCTGCCAGATGTCATCGGCGGTGGGCAGGATCTTTGCGCCCGCTGAGGTGAACTCCTCGTCGGTGATCGAGGACCCGACGCCGGCGCTCGCCTCCACGACCACCTCGTGACCGTGAGCGACGAGCTCGTGCACCCCGGCCGGCGTGATCGCGACCCGGTACTCGTGGTTCTTGACTTCCTTCGGTACGCCGACAAGCATCTCGAGCCTCTCTCGGGGTGGTCCGCATCCGCGTCACGCGGTGCCTGAGGATCCTACCGACCATGATGACACTTGGCTGCCGGGCGCGGGTGCACTATCAGCTGGCCGGTCAGCGTGGAGGGCCGTGCCGCGTAACCCAGGCCGCGAGAGCCCCGGCCACCAGCATGGCGTTCTTGACCTCACCGGCGAGCACCGCGTCGACGACGTCGGCGAGCGGCACCCACTGGCGGGTCATCGTCGACTCCTCGTGCTCGGCGACGAACCCGGCGGGCACGTCGGCGTCCGACACCTCCTCCGCGAGGAAGATCGAGATCATCTCGTCGCTCACCCCGGGACTCGGCATCAGGTCGACCAGCTTCGACCACCGCTCCGCGCGGGCCTGGCCCTCTTCCTCGAACTCACGCCGGGCCGCCGCAAGCGGGTCCTCGCCCGGCTTGTCAAGAAGACCCGCAGGCAGCTCGACCAGGCGTTGCCGGGCCGGGTGCCGATACTGGGTGACCACCAGGACGCGCTCCTGGTCGTCGATGGCGACGACCGCGACGGCCCCGTGGTGCATGACCACGTCGCGCTCGAAGCTGCTACCGTCCGCGGCGCGCAGCACGTCGCGGCGGACGCCGACGATGGAGCCCCGGTACACCTCGTCGCTTGCGAGGACAGGCCAGGACATGTCGCTGTCCGCGACGCTCGGCATCAGGCGGTCGCTTCGACCACGGTACGTCGAAGGCCGGTCTCGTCGACCGGGAGCATCAGCTCGCGCTGGCGGTCGAGCGCCGCCGCGATGAGCCCGCGGAACAGCGGGTGCGGACGGGTCGGGCGGGAACGCAGCTCGGGGTGGGCCTGCGTCGACACGTAGTAGGGGTGGACGTCACGGGCAAGCTCCAAGAACTCGACGAGCTCGTGGTCCGGTGAGAGTCCGGAGAAGACCATGCCGGCGACCTCGAGGTCTCCCCGATAGGCGTTGTTGACCTCGTAACGGTGCCGGTGACGCTCCTCGACGCGCAGGGCGCCGTACATCTCGGCGACGATCGTCCCCGGCACGAGGTCGGCAGGGTAGAGGCCGAGACGCATGGTGCCGCCGAGGTCTCCGGCGCCGTCGACGATCGACTTCTGCTCCTCCATGGTGGCGATCACCGGCTCGGCCGCCGGGTCGAACTCGGTCGACCCGGCGCCCTCGAGCCCCGCGACGTGGCGCGCGAACTCGATCACCATGCACTGCAGGCCGAGGCAGAGTCCGAGAGTCGGGATCCTCCTCTCGCGGGCGTAGGTGAGCGCACCGACCTTGCCTTCGATGCCACGGACGCCGAATCCGCCGGGGACACAGATCGCGTCGGCGTCACCGAGCATTGCCGCGGCGCCGGCCCGGGTCTCGCACTCGTCGGAGGCGACCCACCGGATGTTGACTCGTGCGGAGTTGGCGAACCCACCGGCGCGCAGCGCCTCGGCCACCGAAAGGTAGGCGTCGGGAAGGTCGATGTACTTGCCGACGAGGGCGACCGTGACCTCCTCGTCCGGGTGGTGGACCTGCTGCAGCAGCTCGTCCCACTCGCTCCAGTCGACATCGTGGAACGGCAGGCTGAGCCTGCGGACGACGTACGCGTCGAGGCCTTCCGAGTGCAGCACCCGGGGGATGTCGTATATCGACTGCGCGTCGACCGCGGCAACGACCGCCTCGTCGTCGACGTCGCACATCAGCGAGATCTTGCGCTTGACGCTCTGCGGGATCTCGCGGTCCGCCCGGCAGACAATGGCGTCCGGCGCGATGCCGATGGAGCGCAGGGCCGCGACGGAGTGCTGGGTCGGCTTGGTCTTGAGCTCGCCAGACGGCCCGATGTAGGGGACGAGAGACACGTGCAGGAAGAAGCAGTTGTCCCGGCCAACGTCGTGCCTCACCTGACGGGCAGCCTCCAGGAAGGGCAGCGACTCGATGTCGCCGACGGTGCCACCGACCTCGGTGATCACCACGTGCGGCTGCTCGCCGTCCTCGCCCGGTTCGGCCATCGCCCGGATCCGGGACTTGATCTCGTCGGTGATGTGCGGGATGACCTGGACGGTGTCGCCGAGGTACTCGCCGCGACGCTCCTTGGCGATGACCGTGGAGTAGATCTGGCCGGTGGTGACGTTCGCCGAGCCGTCGAGGTTGACGTCCAGGAAACGCTCGTAGTGGCCGATGTCCAGGTCGGTCTCGGAACCGTCGTCGGTGACGAAGACCTCACCGTGCTGGAACGGGTTCATCGTGCCCGGGTCCACGTTGAGGTACGGGTCGAGCTTCTGCATGGTGACCCGGAGGCCGCGCGCCTTCAGCAGCGCACCGAGGCTGGAGGCCGTCAGCCCCTTCCCGAGGGAGGAGGCGACACCCCCGGTGACGAAGAGGTGCTTGGTCGTCGTGGATTTGGGCGCAATTGCCAAGAGGGGGCTCCCGTGGTCGCGAGGTGAGGGTCGGGACGGCACGGAATCGGGGGGAGTGCCGTCGCGGCGGTTCAGTGGTTCAGCCCACCGGCCCACGGGCTACCAGGGAAACAGCGACCGGGGGCCGCTGTGTCCGGCGGCGAC
>JAWWPG010000025.1:0-42912 GCA_033850885.1 Nocardioidaceae bacterium | reverse complement strand
CGCGCCTTCAAACGCTGGCATCCTTCGCCGCGACCGCCTCGACAATCTACGACCAGGACCCGACCACGGGTCTAGCCAAATACGAGGTGGCCCGCGAGCAGACCAGCCCCATCTTCGACGCGCTCAAATGCCGGGGCACACACCAACTTCTCCCTCCCGTAGCAAGGCCAAGCAACCGGCCCTGGACCTGTCATCGGATACCGAGTCCGATCAGGGCGTCGCGAGGGGATTCAGAGCATCGATGTCGACGATGCGCGCGATGTGCCCCTGCAGGGCTACGAACTCGGTGGTTTGGCGGGGGCTGTCTGGGTAGAAGGTGATGTCCACGCAGCCTGGACGTGTCGCTTCCCGCTGGTGCATGTCGGGTCGATACAGGTCGACAGTCACCGCGTTGACGCGATCGCACAGTCCGCGGAATCGGCGGCCCGTGGTGGAGACTGGCGCTGCAGGGACGGTGACGACTACCGTCGCGGCACGCTCGTTGGCGTAGGTGCGTAGCATGCGCATCACGTTGGTCAACCGTTCGCCTGCCCAGACATCAACATCGTCGACGATCACGAGCCGCGCAATTGTCGAGCCCAAGACCACCGCCGGCTTGGTGACATCGGAGTCAAGGGTGCCCACGTCGATGGTCAGCGGAGCGGACGCTAACTCACGCGCAGCCCCGGCCACCCGCCTTTGGTCACGTTCAGTAAGCCGGCCGGAACGCAAGTGCTGCAGCGGCACGCGGCCCTGACGGGCCAACAGCATGGCCACGACCTCCTCGGGGCTATGCAGAGGGCTGACCAAGCGGGTCGACTCTCGAGTCACTACGGCGGCATGGCGAGCCAACTGAAGGGCGAGCATGCTGCGACCGGCAACGCGGTGTCCGGTGATCACCCAGAGTTGCCCAGGCCATAAGCCGCCGAATCGGCTATCCAAAGCGGTAAGACCTGTCACGATCGGCTCGACCCCATGCGTTGGGGACCCGGCACCGCGAGTCAGTAGTGATGCGCATCGAGCCTTCATGATGCGCATCGTCGCACCCGGTACCGACAGCCCAACCCATCCAGCATCCGGGTCGTTTACGGTACGTTTCGCTATAACTGTTCCTGCCTGTTTCATTGGCGCCGTGCTGGGGCCGGGACGTCTAGATCCCAGGATGTCGGGTCAAGCCCCTCCCACAACGCTCTAGGCCACCAAGGCAGCCCGACGAGTCGAGCGGCTTTCGGTTCGCTCCCAGCGTTCTTCTCGTTCCAGACTCCCTTGGGAGCCGTCACTCACGGATCAGCAGCGACTTCATCTTCTTTCTGGGCTCCCGGTCGCCAGGGAGTCCGCGCCGGCTTCCGGCGGGAAGGAGCGGAGTCGTCCGTGACCTCACCGCTGGCCGACCTTCTGGCTAAACCGTACTCCGTCCACGCGAAGTAGCCCCAGAAGCCGAAGAACAGCAGCGCGAAGAACAGCCACTGGAAGCCGTAGAAGAAGCTCGGCCCGCTCCAAAGACTCGGCTCACCGGCCTTCGCCGGCGGCCGGGGTGAGGTCGGCGTCTCGTTCGTCAGGTCGAGGAAGCCGTCGTACACCGGGTACGGCAGCGAAGGTCGCAGCGCCTCGGCGGAGATGGCCCGCACGGAGCCCTGGGAGGGTGTCACCTGGCTGGATCCGCCGCCGGAGTCGAGCCGGACCCGGCCGGAGACGGTCACGGTGCCCGCGGCGGGGGCAGGCAGGTGCTGTGTCTCGTTGCCGTTCGAGTCGGCCGGCATCCAGCCGCGGTCGACGAGGACGGCCGGTCCGGCCGCCGTGACGAGGGGGGTGACCACGTCGATGCCGGGGCGACCGCCCCGGGTCTGGTACAGGACGGCGAGCTGGTGGGCGGCGTCGTAGTGCCCGGTGGCGGTGACCGTGCGCCACTCGCGGTTCGAGGCGGGCTCGGCCGTCGTACTGAGCAGGGAGGCGACGGGAGCCGGCCGCGCTGCGAGGTTGGTCCGCACGACGGTGTTGGAGTCCTTGCGCTCCTGGTAGCGGTGGAACTGCCACTCGCTCAGCCGCACGCAGGTGTAGCCGAGCACGACGACGACCACGAGCAGGCCCATCCATCGGGGCGTGAACAGGAAGCGCACCACAGCACTTCGAGGTTAGCCCGAGCGTCGCCAGGATGTGAGCGCGGCCCGACAGACCGTAGGGTGGTGGGGTGACCGAGGTGTTGTCGTCCGCGTTGCCGTTGCTCGACCAGCACGGCCGGGTTGCCTCGGACCTGCGCGTCTCCCTGACGGACAGGTGCAACCTGCGTTGCTCCTACTGCATGCCGGCCGAAGGTCTCGACTGGCTGCCCCGGCATGACCAGCTCACCGACGACGAGGTCGTTCGGCTGATCGGCATCGCCGTGACCCGGCTCGGCGTTGACGAGGTCAGGTTCACCGGCGGCGAGCCCCTCATCCGGCCCGGCTTCGTGGACATCGTCGCCCGTACGGCGACCCTGCGGCCCCGACCCCGGATGGCGGTCACGACGAACGGCCTCGGGCTCGAGCGCACTGCCAAGGCGCTGGTCGCCGCGGGCCTCGACCGGGTCAATGTCAGCCTCGACACGGTCCGTCCCGACACGTTCCTGGCCATCACCCGCCGTAACCGCCTCGATGACGTCCTCCGCGGCATGGCGGCCGCCGCGGATGCGGGTCTCGCCCCGGTCAAGGTCAACGCCGTGCTGCTGCGTGGGCGAAACGACGACCAGGCGGCCGAGCTGCTGCGCTGGTGCCTGGTCATGGGCTACGAGCTGCGCTTCATCGAGCAGATGCCGCTCGACGCTCAGCACGGCTGGCGCCGCGACGAGATGGTCACCGCCGACGAGATCCAGGCGTCGCTCGAGAGGGAGTTCGTGCTGACTCCCGACCCACGCCATCGCGGCAGTGCCCCGGCCGAGCTCTTCCTCGTTGACGGCGGTCCGGCGACGGTGGGGATCATCGCCTCGGTGACACGGCCGTTCTGCGGCGACTGCGACCGGGTCCGGCTGACCGCTGACGGCCAGGTGCGCAACTGCCTGTTCGCCCGGGAGGAGTCGGATCTGCGTACGGCGATGCGGGCAGGTGCCGCCGACGAGGAGATCGCCGACCGGTGGCGTGCGGCCCTGTGGACGAAACGAGCGGGCCACGGCATCGACGACCTGTCCTTCCTGCAACCGACGCGCCCGATGAGCTCGATCGGCGGCTAAGACCCGCTCGCGGGCCGGTCGTCAGCAGGTGCCAGCGGTTCGACCTCGCGCATGAACCCACGGGCACCGAGGAACTCCGTCAGGGTCAGCCGGTGGTCGGCGCACGCGAGCCAGGTCTTGCGTCGCTCCGGCAGGTGGATCTTCGGGTTGTTCCACAGCAGGGCGAACGCTGCGGCCTTCGTGCAGCCCCGGGCCGAGCAGCGCGGGGCGCCATCGCTGTCCACCGGACCTCCTCGCGGCGACGCAGGTCGTGCCGGTCGTCTTGACCACCGCGACGTACGTCGATAAAAGGGGCGATGCCAGGCAGCCACGGGGGGGAGCTGCCCGGCATCGCGGGTGGCTTTCCACGGGGGAACGGAAGGCCAGCGCCCAGTCTGGCACGGCGGTCAAGCGATGGTCCATATCTTCCCGAAGCTACGAGTCCGTGTCGTCCTGGATGTCTTTCGCACCCGGTTTGGCCGCGATTTGCGGCCGATCCTCCGCCGGGAACAGCGCCGGCCCGGCCGAGCCGCGGCCGTCGGCGGCGTTCGCGATGATGACCGCGAAGTACGGCAGGAAGAACGCCGCCGCGAGCAGCACCCAGCGGGCGGGACCGGGGATGACGACGGCGAGCAGGAAGCAGACGGTGCGAATCCCCATCGAGATCAGGTAGTGGGACTGCCGCCGCTTGATGTCAGCGCTGCGACTGGTCCGGGCGGAGGTGATGCTCACCGGCTCTTCGGTCTGATGCGTCATGGTCGTCCTCTCATCTCCACGGTACGCCGACCACGCGGTGGCAGCCCGCGGGCCTGCGGTTTCGCCGGCAAGGTGCAGCCGGTAGCCTCAGGCGCCAGCGCCAGCGTGCAGAAGGAGACTCAGTGGGCAGGTCGGTACTCGTGACCGGCGGCAACCGAGGCATCGGTCGCGCCATCGCGCAGGCCTTCGCCGACGCCGGCGACCAGGTGGCTGTCACGTACCGGTCCGGCGAACCGCCCCCCGGCCTGCTCGGCGTACCGTGCGACGTCACCGACGCGAGCCAGGTGGAGGACGCGTTCACGACGCTCGAGGCGGAGCAGGGGCCGGTTGAGGTGCTCGTCGCGAACGCCGGCATCACGCGCGACACCCTGCTGCTCCGGATGTCCGACGAAGACTGGGCCGCCGTCATCGACACCAACCTGACCGGTTCGTTCCGGGTGGCGAAACGGGCGGCGAAGGGGATGCTGCGGCTTCGCCGTGGCCGGATCGTGTTCATCTCGTCGGTTGTCGGGCTGCTGGGTTCTGCCGGCCAGGTTAACTACGCCGCCAGCAAGGCGGGACTCGTCGGGATGGCGCGTTCGATGGCGCGCGAGCTCGGCAGCCGCTCGATCACGACCAACGTGGTGGCGCCGGGGTTCGTCGAGACAGACATGACCGCCGAGCTGCCGGAGGAGAAGAAGGCGGAGTACCTAAAGGCGATCCCGCTCGGCCGGATGGCCACCAGCGAGGACATTGCCGGGGTGGTGCGCTGGGTCGCCTCCGACGAGGCCGGGTACATCACGGGCGCGGTCATCCCGGTCGACGGCGGGCTCGGGATGGGTCACTGAGAGGAAGGACGTCACGCCATGGGCATTCTCGAGGGCAAGACCATCCTGGTGGCCGGAGTCACCATCGACGCCTCCATCGGGTTCGCGACGGCGAAGGTCGCGCAGGAGCAGGGCGCCACGGTGCTGGTCTCGAACTTCGGGCGGGCGTTGTCGATTACCCGCCGGATCGCCAAGCGGCTGCCGGTGGAGCCGCCGGTGCTCGAGCTCGACGTGAGCGACGACCAGCACCTGGCCGGTCTCGCCGACCAGGTGCGCGAGTACGCCGACCACCTCGACGGTGTCGTCCACGCGATCGCCTACGGAAACCCGCAGACCATCCTGGGCGGCAAGTTTCTCGAGGGTCCCTGGCCGGACGTCGCCAAGGCCGTCCAGGTGTCGGCGTACTCGCTCCAGTCGCTGGCCGTCGCGTGCCTGCCGTTGATGGATGGTGGCGGAAGCATCGTGGGGATGACCTTCGATGCATCCGTCGCGTGGCCGGGCTACGACTGGATGGGGTTTGCGAAAGGCGCGCTCGAGTCGTGCAACCGCTACCTCGCGCGTGACCTCGGCGCCCACGGCATCAGGTGCAACCTGGTCAGCTCGGGACCCCTCAAGACGCTTGCCGCGAAGGCGATCCCGGGCTTCGAGCAGTTCGAGGACGAATGGGTCCGACGCGCACCGATCGGGTGGGACCTGGAGGACATGGAGCCGACGGCCCGGAGCACCGTCGCATTGCTCAGCGACTTCTTCCCCAAGACGACGGGAGAGATCATTCACGTCGACGGCGGCTACCACGCGATCGGAGCGTGAGACGGATGGCAGGACAAGACACCGCCCTGATCAACACGGCGCTCACCGAGCGGCTCGGGATCCGGTTGCCTGTCGTGGTTGCGCCGATGTCCGGGGTCTCCGACGGCAGGCTCGCCGTCGCAGCCAGCCGCGCGGGGGTGCTCGGCAGCATCGGCGTCGGGGGCACCGCCAGCGGCGAGTTTGTGCGGCACGAGACCTCGGTCGCGGCTGAGTCCGGTCTTCCCTATGGCGTCGGCCTGATGGGCTGGGCACTGCGGCGCAGACCAGACCAGCTCGACGCCGTGCTCGCTGCCAGACCGGCCCTCGTGTCGGTCAGCTATGGGGACTACGCGCCGTACCTGGGGCCGCTTCGAGACGCCGGCATCACCGTGGTGACGCAGGTAGGGACCGTGGAGCAGGCGATGCGGGCCGAGGAGGCCGGAGTCGACTTCGTCGTGAGTCGTGGCGCCGAGGGCGGCGGGCACGGCTACGACCTGGTCGGGACGCTGCCCCTGCTGCAGGCGGTGCTCGAGCGGCTCGAGGTGCCGGTGCTTGCCGCGGGAGGCATCGGAACGGGTCGTGGGCTCGCCGCCGTGCTGGCCGCGGGTGCCGCAGGTGCCTGGGTCGGCTCCGCGTTCGTGACCTGCCGCGAGTCCGCCGCTTCCGACGACCAGGTCGCGCTGCTCGCGGAGGCCGACGAGGTCGCCACCGCGTACGGCCGGGTGTTCGACGTGGCGTCGGCCATCGGGTGGCCCGACGACATCGGCGGGCGGGCCCTCCGCAACGAGTTCTTCGACGCGTGGCGTGGCCGGGAGGAGGAGCTCCCGGGTGATGCCGACGCGCTGGCGGCCTTCCGAAGCGCCGCCGAGCGACGAGACTTCTCGACCATGCCCGTCTACATCGGGCAGGGCGTGGGACTCCTCGACGGCGAACGACCGACCGCCGCTGAGGTGGTGGAACGGCTGGCCGGCGCGGCGTCGCTGCTGAGTGCTGCTGCCGGTCGGGTCTCCGGCGGAGGGCGCGGCGAGTGAGGGACGAGTAGCGTGTCGCGGTGACGTCCTCCCTGCTGGAGCTGCGGGTGCTGGAAGGCCCGAACCTCTACTTCTCCAGGGCAGCGATCAAGCTGACCCTCGACGTCACCGCTTTGACCGAGGTCAGCGTCGAGGTGGCTGACCGCCTCGCCAAGCGCGTCGGGCTCTCGAACGCCCGGCCGGGCGACCCGGGGACCGGCTTCCGCCAGCGGTTCGCCGCCAGAGCCCTCTCGCGTCTGGTGCGCCAGATCGCCGCCGAGGCCGGCACGCATCGACTCGCGGTGCGGGTACGCCCGACCGGCGATCCGGACCGGCTCGTCGTCGCGTACCCATGGCGGCACCGCACCCGGGGAGAGGCGCTGGGGCGTGGCGTCGGTGACGTTCTCGACAGGATGCCGGACGGCGACGTCGACGACGTCGTCGGCCGGGTCGCCCGCGCCGTGAGGGATGCCGAGCCGGGTGCGCGACCGACGACGATCAGACCGACCATCCCGGTGGTGGCGGTGACCGGAACCAACGGCAAGACGACCACGTCGCGGATGATCGGGCACATCGCCCGGACCGCCGGCCTGCACGTGGGCTGGTCCTCGACGGACGGGATCTACGCCGACGGGACCCTCGTGGAGAGCGGCGACTTCTCCGGTCCCAGCGGAGCCGGCCGCGTACTCGCGCAGCCCGGGGTGGAGCTCGCGGTGACGGAGACGGCTCGCGGCGGAATCCTGCTCAAGGGCATCGGCGTCACGCACAACGACGTCTCGGTGGTCACGAACATCAGTGCCGACCATCTCGGACTGCAGGGCATCGACACCGTCGACCAGCTCGCGGAGGTGAAGGCGGTCGTCCCGCACATCACGAAAGCAAGCGGATGGGCCGTGCTGAACGGCGACGACCCACGCGTGATCGCCATGCGTTCGGTGATCTCGGCGAAGCCGTGGGTCTTCTCCCGCGACCCGGACTCGCCGTCCGTGCGGGAGGTGGTGGGCGCCGGTGGTCGAGCCACGACCGTGATCGACGGCTGGATCTGTGTGCTGGCACCCGGGTCGGACCCCGACCCTCTCGTCGAGACCGTCGACGTGCCGATGACGTTGTCCGGTCTCAGCCACTTCAACGTCGAGAACGCGCTGGCAGCGGCTAGCGCCGCCCTCGGTGTCGGGCTGCCGCGGGATGCGGTGGTCGATGGCCTCCGGACCTTCCTGCCGGGCCCGGAGCACAACCCCGGACGGATGAACATCTACTCACTCGGCGACGTGACAGTGGTGGTGGACCTGGCCCACAACGAAGCCGGTCTCGAGGCGTTGCTCGAGGTCTTGCACGGGCTCTGCGGCCGCGGATGCCGGACCCTGCTCGGGCTCGGCACCGCGGGCGACCGAAGTGACGACATGCTCCGGAGCCTCGGGGCGATCGGGGCACGCGGCAGTGACGTCGTCGTCATCGTCCACAAGCAACGGTACCTGCGAGGGCGCGACGAGGCCGATATGACGGCGCTGTACGCCGCCGGCGCCGCCGAGGTGGGGGTGACGGAGGTGCCGGCGTACCCCTCGGAGCTCGAAGGTCTCGAAGCCCTCCTCGGTGTGGCCCAGCAAGAAGACGTCGTCGGCCTGATGTGTCATCAGGACCGGGTGGAGATCGACGGCTGGCTGCGCAGCCGCGGAGCGACCGTCGACGGCCCCGAAACCTTGCGCGACAAGGTTCTGCGGGCGCGCGTGGACGATCGGCCGGACTAGGTCACCTGGGCCTGGGCCGGGGCCTGCGCCAGGGCGTGGGCCGCCACCGCGCCCGCGAAGTCAGGGTCGCCGGTCGGCTCGTCGGCGGAGCTCGAAGCCCCAGCCTGAGCCTGGTTCGACCACGACTCGAGCTCCGCAAGGACGGCGGCATGCTTGTCGACGCACACGATGACAAGGTCCCCCTTGTTGGCGCGCGACATCGCGTGGCGGACCGCGCCGATCTCGTCGAGGACGAGCTCGACCTGCTTGCAGCGCGCGCCCGAAGCCATCCGTTCGCGGACGCCCTCTGCCACCAGATGGGCGGTCTCCCCACGGGGACGACCGCGCAGCGCCAGGTCCTCCCTCGCGACGATGACGTCGAAGTGGTCGGCAGCGACCCGGCCGAGCTCGAGCATGTCCTCGTCACGGCGGTCGCCGGCGGTGGCGACGACGCCGATCCTCGACGGCTTGCCGAGGTTGCTGGTGGCGAGCAGACTGTCGCCGAGCTTGTCGACGAAGTCACCCAGCGCACGCATCCCCGGCGCGTTGTGGCAGTAGTCGATGACGACGTTGACACCCTCGAGCTCGAGCTGGTTCAGCCGGCCGGGGGAGAGGTAGTAGTTGGTCGAGAACGTGCGCAGCCCCTGCCGGATGTCGTGCAACGGCGCCCCGGCCGCGAATGCGGCTGCTGCGGCGGCCAGCGAGTTCTGAACGTTCATCAGGGCTCGCCCGCCGAAGGTCGCCGGCAGCAGGTGCGTCCACGCCAGCTGCATCTGGCGGTTCCCGTGCCGTACGACGATCATCTCGCCCTTGTCGCTCGACTCCAGCACGACCGCCTTGCCGCCGCGCCGGCAGTGGATGTCGATGAAGTCCCGGATCTCCGACCCGGCCGGCTCCATGCTGAACCACACGACCTGGCCGGAGCATCGCCTTCGCATCGCGCGCACCAGGGGGTCGTCGGCGTTGAGCACTGCGTGGCCGTCACGCGGCACCACCTCGACCGGCACCGCCTTCACGTCGGCCAGCTGCTCGACGGTGTCGACACCGCGCAGCCCGAGATGGTCGGGCTGGACGTTGAGGACAACCGCCACGTCGTTGCGCTCGTAGCCGAGACCCTCCCGCAGGATCCCGCCGCGCGCTACCTCGAAGACCGCGAAGTCGACCCGTGGGTTCTGGAGCACCATCCGCGCCGACTTCGGTCCGGACGCATCCGCACGGATCACCAGCCGCTCGTCGATCACCACCCCGTCGGTCGACGTCATGCCGACCTTGCGTCCCATCCCCTTGAAGATATGGGCGATCATCCGCGACGTCGTGGTCTTGCCGTTCGTCCCCGTCACCGCGACGATCGGGATCCGGCTGGCCGTACCCGGCGGGAACAGCATGTCGACGACCGCCTTGGAGATGAACTGTGGGTCGCCGATCGTCGGATGCGTGTGCATCCGGAAGCCCGGTGCCGCGTTGACCTCGCAGATCGCCCCGCCCGTCTCGCGGACCGGCTCGGTGATGTCGGGGCAGATGAAGTCGATACCTGCGATGTCGAGGCCGACGACCTGAGCCGCCTCCTCCGCGATCTCGACGTTCTCCGGGTGCGCCTCGAACGTGCGGTCGATCGAGATGCCCCCCGTGGACATGTTGCCGGTCAGCGTCAGCTTGACCAAGGTCTCCGCGGGAGGTACGTCGGACATCTCGAAGCCCTGCTCGCGAACCAGCTCGATCGCTGCCTCGTCGACCCTGATCCGGGTCAGCACCTTCTCGTGGCCGACGCCGCGGCGGGGGTCCGCGTTCGTGCTCTCGACGAGCTCTGCCACCGTGTGGCTGCCGTCACCGATGACATGGGCCGGCATCCGCTCGGCGATGGCGGCGATCCGTCCGTCGATGACCAGGCATCGGTAGTCCTTGCCGGTGATGAACGTCTCGACGATCACCCAGCCGCCCCTGGACTGCTCCAGGGCTATCGGGAAGGCCTCGCGGACCTCCGCGTCGGTCCTCAGGTCCAGGCACACACCTCGACCGTGGTTGCCGTCGAGCGGCTTGACCACCACCGGGTAGCCGATCCTGTTGGCGGCCGCCACCGCCCGGTCGGCGGATCGGACGGACTCGGCGCGCGGTACCGGCAGACCGGCAGCACTGAGCAGCCGGTTGGTGAGGTCCTTGTCGCTGGCGATGTCCACGGCGATCGACGACGTGTGCGACGTCATCGTGGCCCGGACGCGACGCTGGTGGACGCCCTGGCCCAGCTGGACCAGCGAGTACTGGTTGAGCCGGATCCAGGGGATGTCGCGCGACACCGCCTCGTCGATGATCGCCTGGGTGGACGGCCCGAACGCCGTCCGCTCGGCACCGACGATGAACGACTCCAGCTCCTGTTCGAAGTCGAAGTCCGGGTCCGCCTCGACGAGGTGGTTGATCAGCCGGACGGCCAGCCGTCCGGCCGTGATCGCGACGTTCTCATCGACGTACCCGTAGATGACGTTGTACCGTCCGTGCTCGCCCGGGACCTGCCTGGTCTTGCCGCGGCGCAGGTCGTGGCCGACCTCCTGCTGCAGCTGCAGGGCGACGTGCTCACTGACGTGGCCAAGCCAGGTGCCCTCGGTGAGCCGCTCGACGAACCCGCCCTTGCGGCCCCGTGAGCACGAGTGGTTCCGCAGCCCGGGGAGCAGGCCGAGGAGCCGGTCGGTGAACCCTGACAGCCGGTCCGTGGGCCAGTCCTCCAGCGAGCCGAGGTCGACGACGAGATGGATCGCCTTCTCGTACGACCAGATGTTGGCTCCCCGGTAGACCCGGGTCTCGAGGATCGTGAGGTCGGGACGTGGCCCGGCGGGCACGTCCCCGCCACCCTCCTGGACGCCGGTCTCGGTCATCCTGTGCCGTCCTCTCGGTCTCGCTCCGTCGTGATGTCGCCCGCCATCCGCCGCAGGTCCTCCTCGGCGAGCCGCAGGTCTTCTGCCACCTCCGGGCTGACCTCCCAGGGCATCTCGACGAGTCGGCGGGTCACCAGGTCGAACCTGGTGCCGTCCGGCAGGACGTGCAGCCGGGCCCCCGAGACCATCAGGGGCCTGGTGCGGATGGCCTGGTACGCGTTCGAGATGACCTCGTGGCCGTCAACAATCGTGACGGCTCCCCTTCCGACGACGTCGAGCGTGCGTCCCGAGGTGATGATCGCCGCCGTGTCCTCGTCGATGCCGATCCCGAGCAGGTTTGGCGACTGAGCGACCACCATCAACAGCCGGCCGTAGCGGTTGCGCTGCGCGAAATGCTGGTCGATCACGCACCCCTCGACGAGGCCGAGCCCGGCCGCCAGCTGCGTCATCCGCTGCTTCGGGGTCGCGCCGCCGCTTCCGAACGCGACCATGTGCGATGACAGGAAGCTGGCACCGGCCGACGTACCGCCGATCGTCACACCGCGACGATGAGCGTCCTGGACGGCCTCCGCCACCGGCGTGCCGTTGATGATCGCGGACAGCTTCAGCTGGTTTCCCCCCGTGATGAAGATCCCCGTCGCGTCCGCGAGAGCCGCGACGAGCTCGGGGTCGGCGGCCTCTTGCCGGCTCTCGGGACGGACCCCGAACGCCTCGGCCGCCCCAAGTCGGGTGAACAGGGCCACGTACACGTCGATGATCTCCGGACCGAGGCTCGAGGCCGTCGGGATGACCGCGATCCGGGCGGCCTCCCCGCCGGACGCCTCGACGAAGCGGGTGAGCACCGTACGCCGCTGCAGCTTGTCCTCCGCGCCGCCGATCACGTACAGAGCGCCGACGCGCACCGCCGAGTCAGGCATGCACGAACCATACGGGCCGGAGCGGGACGTCGAGTGTCCGGCTCACGGCGGATGGGTGAGACTGGGGCATGGTCGAATCAGGCTATCGACACTTGATCGTGCTGCGCCACGCGAAGACAGAGCAGACCGCCCGCAGCGACCGCGCCCGGGTGCTGACGTCCCGTGGCCGCACGGATGCTCGCAGCGCCGGCCGATGGCTGCGGGAGAACGACATCCAGCCGGACCTCGTCCTCGTGTCACCCGCCGCGCGGGCCCGCGAGACGGCGGAGCTCGTCACTGCCGAGCTCTCCGCGCCACCCGAGGTGCGCGTCGTCGAAGGGCTGTACGACGCCTCCACCGGCGAGGCGCTCGAGCTGGTGGCGGCGGTGGACGGCTCGGCGCGCGCCGTACTCCTGGTCGGGCACAACCCGGCGATGGCGGATCTGGTGCATGCGCTACAGCGCGACCCGGGCGGTCCCTCACCGCAGCATCTCCCGACCTCCGGCGTCGCGGTCCTGGAGGTAACCGCCGAATGGGCCCGGCTCGCGGAGGGGACCGCTCAGCTGACGCAGTGGCACGTGCCCCGAGGCTGAGGGAGTCCACGTCGGCGTGCCGGGACCCACGGGGGGCTGACGGGGTGGGGTGGCGTGGGTGGGAGCCGCCCGGTTACACGGTCGGGCGTGGGGTCTCGATGCCCTCGAGACGGTCCGCCGCTTCGATGTCCTCCCGGCTGATGCCGAGCAGGTACATCACGGTGTCGAGATACGGCACGCTAACGGCGGCATCCGCGTGCTCGCGCACCATCGGCTTGGCATTGAACGCGATGCCGAGGCCCGCGGCGGACAGCATCTCGAGGTCGTTGGCGCCGTCACCGATCGCCACCGTCCGCTCGGTGCCGAGACCTTCGGCCTCGGCGAACCTACGCAGCGCGAGCGCCTTGCCGTGGGCGTCGACGACGGGGCCGACCAGGTTCCCGGTGAGCCGTCCGTCCGAGACCTCCAGTCGGTTGCTCGCGGTCCGGGCGATCCCGAGCTCGGCTGCGATCCGGTCCGTGATGGTGGCGAACCCGCCGCTCACCAGGGCGAAGCGGTAGCCCAGTCGGGTGAGTGTGCGGACGAGGGTACGCGCGCCGGGGGCGAGCGGCAGGTCGTCGTACGCCCGGCTGATCGCACTCTCCTCAAGACCGGCGAGCAGCGCCACCCTCTTGTGCAGGGCGTCGGCGAAGTCGATGGTGCCGCGCATGGCCTGCTCGGTGAGCGCCGCCACCTCAGCGCCCACCCCAGCTTCGGCCGCGAGCAGGTCGATGGCCTCACCTTGTACGAGCGTGGAGTCGACGTCCATCACGATGAGCCTGGGCCCGTGCCGCAGGAGCCCGACGGCCTGGACGGCGACGTCGACCCGCTGCTGGGCGGCCTCGAGCGCGAGAAGCGTCCGCAGCCGGGCCACGTCTGTGCCTGAGACGTGCAGCTCGATGGCGGTCACGGGGTAGCGCGCCATCCGGACGATCCTGTCGATGTTCGCGCCCGTGTCGGCGATCCGGCCGCAGATCGCGGCGACCGCGCTCGCCGGGAGCCGGTGACCGAGCACGGTCACGTGGACCCGCCCCTCGCGGCGGTGCTCGTTGTCACCGGTGCCGTGCTCGATCTCGATGTCCATCCCCAGCGCGTCAGCGGTTGCCTTCGCGGCGAGGGCGAGAGCCTTGTGGTTGGTGGGCGCCGTCACCAGGATGCTCAGCACGAGCCGCCCCCGCAGCACGCTCTGCTCCACGTCGAGGACCTCGACCGCGTAGTCGGCCAGCGTGGCGAAGAATGCGGCGGTCACCCCCGGGCGGTCGGGCCCGGTGATGATGAGGAGCAGGGTCGGCGTAGGGGTCATGGCCACTACAGGCTATCGGCCGTCGAGCGACGAGGTAGCGGCCACCAGCCCAGCCCTCGCGGCCCGGTCGAGCGGCTGCAGCGCCGCCGCTCGTTGGGCGACCTGGGACGCCGAGACCGCGCCGCCGTCGTCGGCGCGGGCCATCGCGACGATGCTGCTGGCGCGCAGCGCCTCATGCGCAAGTCGCGCGGACTGCGCCGAGGCGAAGGGGGAGAGGTCATCGAGGTCCGCCGCCCGGCGGAGCGTGATCAAGGCGTCGGCGACCTCGGGGCGCCACGACGCGACATCGAGGTCCGCCAGCCGGTCGGCGGCCTCGAGCAGGGCCGCCCGCAAGGCCCGGTCCGACTCGGCGACGGCGGGCAGGTACGGGGGCGGGTGGGCCGGCTCGGCCTCCCATCGGGTGAGCGTCCCGACCCGGAGGGGGACCAGTCCGATGTCGGCGCCGTGTAACACGACGCCCTCGGCCGCGTCGATCACGTCCACGTTGAAGTCGGCCGGCCCGCCCAGGCCCAGCGGGTCGCCCGGCACCGGGAAGGCGCTGCTCGCCCGCCGTACCCCACGCCGGCGAAGCTCACCCAGGAAGAGCGCTGCCGACATGGGCGGCCCGCTGGCGGGAGGCAGGAACTCGACGGCGCCGTGCTGGCCCACCAACCCGGAGATGACCGAGTCGGTGCTCTGTCGTGCCGCCAGCCACGCGTTGATCCAGCAGGCGACCCGTGCCGAGGCCGGGAGACTGAGCATCCCTCACCCTAATCCGTTGACCCGTCGCAAAATTGTGGTCGAGCCGTCGCAAAGTTGGAGCCCAGCCGCCCGAAGTTCGGGTGGAGCCGCCGCAAAGTTGGAGCCCGGCCACCCGAAGTTCGGGTTGAGCCGTCGCAAAGTTGGGCCGAGAGCAACTTTTTGTGACGGCTGAACGGCAAGTTTGCGACGGCTGAACGGCAAGTTTGTGACGGCTGAACGGCAAGTTTGTGACGGCTCAACGGCAACTTTGCGACGGCTCAACCGGGCGGGGTGGAATAGGTTTGGTGGCACGCCAAGCCAGCCGGCGCAGCCAGCTTCCCGCGGACCAGAGGAGTCAGATGAGCGCGGTCATCGAGCTCGCCGGGGTCTCGGTCGTGCGGGCGGGCAACCGGCTGCTCAGCGACGTCAGCTGGCAGGTCGAGGAGGACGAGCGCTGGGTCGTACTGGGCCCCAACGGCGCGGGCAAGACGACGCTGCTCCAGGTGCTGAGCACCCACCTGTACCCGACAGAAGGGGTGGTCGGGATCCTCGGGGAGGTGGTCGGCACCGTCGACGTGTTCGACCTGCGGCCCCGCATCGGGCTGACCAGCGTCGTCCAGGGCGAGCGGGTGCCGCGCGACGAGCTCGTCAGGGATGTGGTGATGTCGGCGTCGTACGCCGTCATCGGGCGCTGGAAGGAGCAGTACGACGACGTCGACCGCGCCCGCGCCGACAGCCTGCTACGAGAGCTCGGCGTGCAGCGTCTGGCGGACCGCAGGTTCGGCACGCTGAGCGAGGGGGAGCGCAAGCGGGTCCAGATCGCCCGGGCGCTGATGACGGACCCGGAGCTGCTGCTGCTCGACGAGCCGGCGGCTGGCCTCGACCTCGGTGGCCGGGAGGACCTCGTCAGCACGCTCTCCATGCTCGCCTTCGACGACGCCGCCCCGGCCACCGTGCTCGTCAGCCATCACGTGGAGGAGATCCCGCCGGGGTTCACGCACGCCCTGCTGCTCCGCGGCGGCGAGGTAGTCGCCTCGGGACCGATCGAGTCGACACTGACCGAGGCGACGATCTCGCGGACGTTCGGCCTGCCGCTCCGGCTTTCCCAGTCCGACGGGAGGTACGCAGCACGCAGACGCTCCAGAGCCGACCGCCGCTGAGTACCGGGGCTGATCTTGGCCATGGGCTAATCTTCATGGTATGGACTGGTTGGGCGATCACGGCTGGGAGACGTGGCTGATCATCGCCCTGGCCCTAGCGGCGACCGAGATGGCGACTCTCGACTTCACGCTGCTCATGCTGGCCGTCGGTGCAGGCGCTGGCTGCCTGTTAGCGGCACTGGGGCTCAACGTGTGGGTGCAGGTTCTGGTCGCGGCAGCGGTTGCGGTGGCGATGCTCTCGTTCGTCCGGCCCAACATCATCCGCCGCATCCACTCCGGGCCGACCGTCCAGAACGGCCCGCAGGCGCTGGTCGGCCAGTCGGGGCTCGTCCTCGAGCGGGTCACCGGCTTCACCGGGCGGGTCCGCCTGCGCGGGGAGGTCTGGTCCGCCCGCGCCGTCGACGACGGGGTCACGATCGAGCCAGGATCCAAGGTCGGCGTCGCCGAGATCGACGGAGCCACCGCGGTTGTCTACCCGCTGTAACGGGCACCCAGCGTCGCGGTGGCCGAAGTGAAAGCAACGCGGAAGATCTCCGCGTTTCTCATGTGAAGGGGACCACCCATGGTTCTGTGGATCATCCTCGGTGTGGTGGTGCTGATCGCCGTCATCGTCGTCTCTCGCGCGGTCAAGATCGTGCCCCAGGCGCGCGCCGGAATCGTCGAGCGGCTCGGGAAGTACCGCACCACGCTGTCAGCCGGCCCGAACTTCGTCACCCCGTTCGTGGACCGGGTGCGATACATGATCGACCTTCGCGAGCAGGTTGTCTCCTTCCCGCCGCAGCCCGTCATCACCGAGGACAACCTGGTCGTCTCGATCGACACGGTCATCTACTTCCAGGTCACCAACCCGATCGCTGCGACCTACGAGATCGCGAACTACATCCAGGCCATCGAGCAGCTGACGATGACGACCCTGCGTAACATCGCCGGTGGCCTCGACCTCGAGCAGGCGCTGACCAGCCGCGACGAGATCAACGCCACCCTGCGAGGGGTGCTCGACGAGGCGACCGGTCGATGGGGTATCCGCGTCAACCGCGTGGAGCTGAAGGGCATCGACCCACCACCGTCGATCAAGGACGCCATGGAGCAGCAGATGCGCGCCGACCGGAACAAGCGCGCTTCGATCCTCACCGCAGAGGGCATGCGGCAGTCGCAGATCCTCACGGCAGAGGGCCAGAAGCAGTCGGCGATCCTCACCGCCGAAGGTGACCGTGAGGCGCTGATCCTCAGAGCCCAGGGCGACCGGCAGTCGCGGATCCTACGGGCCCAAGGTGAAGGCCAGGCCATTCTCACGGTGTTCCAGTCGATCCACGACGGGTCACCGGACCAGGCGCTGCTCGCCTACCAGTACCTGCAGATGCTGCCGAAGATCGCCGAGGGCGACGCGAACAAGGTGTGGATCGTCCCGAGCGAGATCGGCCGCGCCCTCGAGGGCCTCGGCAGCACGCTCGGCTCGATCCAGGGCATCCCCTCGCAGACGTCACCCAAGGGCCACGTGGACTACGGCACCGACGACACCCAGGACGCCGGCTCCGACATGGACTCCTCGCTGTCGACCACCCACGACGAGGTCGCGGAGGCGATCGCGGAAGCGGCCGCCGCCGCCCGGCCCGGTCACCGCGCCGCGGCCGAACCGTCCTCCGCCGAGGACTCCGGAGCGGAGACCGCCCAGACGACGCCGACGATGCCCGTAACGCCCCCGCCGGCCGACCAGGCGACCCCAGCCGACCCGGCAGCCGCCGGCCCGCCCGGTGCGACGGATCCCAGCCAGCAGCTGCCTCCCGAGGAGCCACCTCAGGGCCCGCCCGCCCGGTGAGCCTGCTCGAGGCACTCGCGATCTTCGCCGCGGGCCTCGCGGCCGGCACCATCAACACGATCGTCGGATCGGGCACGCTGGTGACGTTCCCGACGCTGCTGGCCGTCGGGTATCCGCCCGTTCTCGCGAACGTCTCGAACACGGTAGGCCTGGTGCCTGGCTCCTTGTCCGGCGTGGTGGGGTACCGCCGGGAGCTGCAGGGTCAGCTGCCGAGGCTGCTCAGGCTCGGCACCGCGTCGGTCCTCGGCGGCGTGACCGGTGCGCTGCTGCTGCTGTGGCTGCCGGCCTCGGCGTTCACCGCGATCGTCCCGGTCCTCATCGGTATCGGTTGCATCCTGGTGCTGGCCCAGCCGTGGATCTCCAGGCACATCCACCCGCCACAGGACGCCCCTCCGCACGGGTCGCTCCTGGTCGCCGCCCTCGTCTTCGCCGCCGGCGTGTACGGCGGCTACTTCGGCGCCGCCCAAGGAGTGCTGCTGATCGGGATTCTCGGGCTCGGACTGGCTGAGACCATGCAACGGGTGAACGCGGCGAAGAACGTGCTGGCGCTGCTCGTCAACGGGGTGGCCGCTGTCGTCTTCATCCTGGTCAGCCACATCGTCTGGCTTGCGGCGGGCTTGATCGCCGCCGGATCGGTCATCGGTGGCCAGGTCGGGGCGACGGTTGGGCGCCGACTCCCGTCGCCGGTGTTCCGCGGCGTGGTGGCGCTGGTCGGCACCGTGGCCATCGTCCAGCTGCTCCGCTGACAGCGGCGGCCGCTACTCGCTGGCGCGCGGCTTGTCGGCTGCGCCGGACGAGTCATCCGACGACGTACTCGCCTCCTGGTGCTGGAAGAACGAGATCTTGCCGTCCGTCTCGAGCACGGCTACGTCGACATCGGACAGTCTGCGGATGCCCTGTTCACGGGCGGCAGCCAGCAGGTCGTCCATCGTGAGGCGCTGTGCGCGCATCACGTCGTCCAGGACGGCCCCGCTGCGGATCAGCATGACCGGGGTCCCGCGGATCAGCGGTCGAAGACGTGGCCACTTCCACGACGTGTACGACAACCCGATCGTGAGCAGCGCGAACACTCCGACCGCCAGGAACGCCGAGGTCAGCGAGAAGTCCTGCTGCGTGACGGACTGCTGGATAAGGTCTCCCATCGTGACGTAGATGAGCAGCTCGAAGGGGGTGATCTCGGAAAGGCTCGCGCGGCCGACCACCCGGGTGACCAGGAAGAGGAACGCGAAGACCACAACCGCCCGCAGCACGATCTCCATCAGCTGACCTGCTTTCGACCTGCTGGCATGTCAGGGGAACAGCCATGTGGAGAAGTGGATCGCGTCAAGGCGCTGTCCATGCTTGAGCAGGATGACCGTCGCGGGTTGGGCCAACAGGTGACTCGGCTCCACGTAGGGCTGGACGTAGGAGTCGAACATCACCTTGAACGTGTCACCCCCGGGCGGCGGTGTGAACGTCATGTAGACGTAGGTGCCGTCTCGCGTCGTGCTGGACGGTGTGGGGTAGTAGCCCTGCGTCTCGAAGAGGTCGAAGTACGACCCCGTGACGGCGAGCGTGATCGGCCCGTGGAAGCCGCCGGCGTGCACGACCTCGAGCTCCCAGAAGGCGTCGAGCCCGGGTCGCGCGGTGTGCGGGTAGCTGAGCACCATCCGGTAGCCCTTGCCCACGCCCTCGGCGGTGGCGGTGGAGGTGCGGCCCCCCAGCAGGCCGGTGCCTCCCGCCACGCAGATCAGGAAGAGCAGGACGACGAACGCGCGGCTGGCCAGCCGTGAGACCCAGCCGCGCTGATGGTCACGGACACCCTCCAGCGTCGAGGCGGGCTCGGCCACGGTCGAAGCCTCTCACGCACGCAGCGGGCATCGGGGCATCCGCGGGGCGTGTCCGGCGGCGTCCTCGACTCTCGGCTTACCGGGGCGCGAGGGCGTATTCGAGCCAGCGCCGGGTCCGCGAGAACGCCTCTTCGCGAACGTCCTTGCGGGACAGGAAGACGTCGTGCATGGCGTCGGGCACTCGGGCGATCGTGACGTCGTCCCCGAGCTGGTGTGACCACTTGGTGATCTGCCGTACATCGAGAACGGTGTCGACGGTCAGCGACTCCTCCGTGTACGCCTGCGGGACCAGGCTCCGCCGTGAGCAGAGGACCAGGATCGGTGCCGGCACCGATATTCCTTTGTGGACCGCGCGATGGCCGGCCCGTACGGCGCGCAGCCAGCCGGCCTTCACGGGGATGCTCTGCAACGGTTTCCAGGCCTGGTTGAAGTCCCACTCGCCGTGGTGGTCGCGGTGCAGCGACTCGACGTAGACGCCGGACACGTTCCTCGGCACCGTGGCGTAGGGCCTGCGCTGCCCGACCCGGTTGATCGCCTCGGTTCCCGCCGTACGTACGAAGAACGAGCCTTGAAGGTCGAGCCACGGGCTGTTGAGGACGAGCGCGTCCGCCACCTGGTCGCCTTCGGCGGCGCGAGCCACCGCCCAGAGCGGGACGATGAGGCCGCCTGTCGAGTGGGCGTCGAAGACGACCAGCTGGTGACCTGTGCGCTCGCGGATGATGCTCAGCGCCGCGTCGAGGTCCGGGTAGTACTCCGCGAGGTCAAGGCAGAAGTTCGGCGTCTGGTTGGGGAGCAGGGACCTGCCGCACTTGCGCAGGTCGACCGCAAAGAAGTCGAACCCGAGTCCGGTGTAGAACTCCGCCGTCACGGTCTGGAAGAAGTAGTCGCAGAAGCCGTGCACATGCAGCACAGCGCCGGCACTCACCCCCGTGTCGGCCGGCCGGTGGACGAGCGTCGCCACCACGGGACCCTCATAGTCGTCAGGGAGCTCGATCGTCTCCCTGGTATAGGGATCTCCGAGGCCGTCGCGCTCGACCATCTTCGGTCAGGTCCGGTGGGTGCCGACGATGATCGCCCGGCCAAGCGCCTTGAACACCAGGTTGAAGGACGCGACGGCGGGGCTGGCCTCGCCGTCAACCCCGAGCTTGTCCTCGCCGACCGCGTGGACCACGTAGTAGTAGCGGTGTGCGAAGTCACCTTCCGGCGGTGCCGCCCCGTCGTACGACGAGTTGCCGATGTCGTTCCGCAGATGGAAGGCGCCGCCCGGCAGGGAGTCGTCGGAGTCCCCGGCGCCGGCCGCCAGGCTGGTGACGTCGCCCGGGATGTCGACCACGAACCAGTGCCAGAACCCGCTCGGAGTCGGCGCATCGGGGTCGAAGCAGGAGACCGTGAAGCTCTTCGTCCCCTCGGGGAATCCCGACCAGGAGAGCTCGGGGGAGCGGTTGTCACCGGATGCGACGGCAGAGCCCGGAAGCGCCTCCCCGTCGGTCAGCTGGGGACTTGTCACCGAGAACGCCGGAGCGCTCGGGAGCTTGGCGTACGGGTCTTCGGGAGTGGGGCGTTCGAGTGTCATGCCCCCATCTTCGCGGATTCCCGACGTCTCACAACCGGCGGCTCAGGTCACCCGGGCTCGCCGCGATAATTGCCGGGTGGCTGAGCTGGTTCACATCGACGACGTCGGCGACCCGAGGCTTGCCGACTACGTACGGCTGCGCGACGTCCAGCTCCGCCGGCACCTGGAGGTGGAGCGTGGCCTCTTCATCGCGGAGGGTGAGAAGGTCGTGCGTCGGGCGGTCGAGGCGGGATGCCGGCCGAGGTCGTTCCTGATGGCGAAGCGCTGGCTAACCGGTCTGGCGGACGTGCTGGCGTCCGCGGTCGACGTACCTTGCTTTGTCGTCACCGAGGCGGTCGCAGAGGAGGTCACGGGGTTCCACGTTCACCGGGGCGCGCTCGCGTCCATGCAGCGACCGGTGCTGCCGGCCGTCGAAGCCGTGCTGGACGGAGCACGACGGGTCGTCGTGCCAGAGGACGTCGTCGACCACGCCAGCGTCGGCGCGTTGGTCGATTCAGGACTGCGAACCAGCCGACTCGCGGTCTTCGAGGACTTCGTGGACCACGCCAATGTGGGAGCCGGGTTCAGGAGTGCAGCGGCGCTTGGGGTTGACGGGGTACTCGTGACCCCCCGGTGTGCCGACCCGCTCTACCGCCGGTCGATCAAGGTCTCGATGGGGGCGGTCTTCCAGGTGCCCTGGACTCGGATCGACCCTTGGCCCAGCGGGATCGGCGCGCTCAGTGAGCAGGGTTACGTGACGGCGGCCTTGACTCTGGACGACGGCTCGATCCCACTGCACGAGCTGGCGGCGCGAGACATCGACCGCCTCGCGTTGATCTTCGGGAGCGAGGGCCGCGGGGTGAGCCCACAGGCTGCGTGCAAGGTTGACCTCAAGGTGCGAATCCCGATGGCGGCAGGCGTTGACTCGCTGAACGTCGCCGCCGCGGCAGCGGTCGCCTTCTACGCCACGAGGATAAGAAAGGCGGCGCGGTCCATGGAGGCACCCGAGCAGCGGCCACTCGACTGGTGACCGGCGCAACCTTTGGTGGGCGGATAGTGCGATTAGCCGTTCTTTTTTCTCATTAGTACTATTGCCTTCTGTTAGTCCCTTCTGCGTATACTGTCTAAGCCTGCCCTTGCAAGGCAGCGTCTCGGCTGACCGCGAGCAACGCCGGAGTCGCGTCGGGACACCTTGCGGAAGCAGTCGTCCAACGCGCCCTTCTTGACCGGAGGACGCTCTGACGTTCTCCATCAGATCCCCCTAAAGGAAGGCGGCGACGATGAAAATGCTCGCCCCGAAGTTTGCGCTTCTTCCCCTCGTGACGGTCGTCGCCGCGCTTGGAGTGTCGGCGATGCCGTCACAGGCTTCGACGACGCACTCGGTTTCCACGGCAGCGACCAGCCGGTTTGCCTACCAGGGCGACGCCTACGGAACAAGGGTCAACCTGGGCAATGTCGTCACGTCCGCCCCGTCAGCTCCGGTCGTCCTAGGGTGTGCGACCGCCCCAGGTGTCCATCTGACGAACACGGTTACCGACGTCACCCTGCCGCCAGTGCTGAGCACGGGCACGATCGATACGACGGCTGACACCCTGGTTTCGCCGGTCAAGACCGTGACCACCGCGAACGTACAGAACCTCAACCTGTTGACGGGTCTGGTCACCGCCGCTGCCGTCCGGTCGGCCAGCGCCACGTACCACATCAGTTCAGGGTTCCACACCAGTGCACGGGGTACCTCGTTCACGTCCCTCAGCGTGGCCGGCATTCCCATCACCGGCACCGTCGCCAAGAACACCAGGATCAACCTGACCGGCCTCGGGTACGTCGTGCTGAACGAGCAGACAAGCAAAGTCGGAACCAGGTCGGCGGCGCTGACCGTCAACGCGGTTCACGTGGTGATCGACCAGACGAACCTGCTCAACATCCCGGTCGGCACGAACGTTGTCGTCGCACACGCCACCAGTGCTCTGCGTGGACCCGTCGCCGGTACGTTGGACGGGTTTGCGTATGGAACTCGCGCACAGCTCGGCCACGTGGTCAGCTCCGGGCCGTCGTTCCGAGTGATCCTCCCGTGCCTGGGAACCAACGGACACCTCAAGGTCCACGACGGCGTCGGGGTCTCGCTTCCGGGTGTGCTCGTGACCGGGGCTGTCCACAACACCGCCGAGGGAAGGATCGACGGATCCACCGCATCGGGCGAAACAACATCCACCGTCGACAGCGCGAACGTAGTCAGCGAGCTGGTTCAAGCCACCGTCATCAGGGCGGACACCCACGCATCCACCGACGGCACCACCTTCACGTTCAGTGACGCCGGTTCATCGTTCGGCACCCTGTCGGTGGCGGGATTCTCCCAGATCAACGCCAACGTCGCGCCCAACACCAAACTGCGCATCGTCGGTGTCGGAACCCTATGGCTGCACCGGGTCATCCACCTGCCCAACAGCATCGAGGTTCGGATGATCGAGCTCGTCGTCAAGCACGCCAACACGCTGGGGCTGCCGGTCGGCAGCGACATCCGCGTTGCCGTGTCACACGCCTCAGCCCACTGAGCCGGGCTTCCGCGGAAGCCAATGACCCCTCGCGCATCAGCCGCGAGGGGTCACTGCGTCCTGGTCCGCCGCCGAGTCAGCGCTAGGAGAATGAGCAGAACGTTCAGTGAGGTGGTGGAGTGGCGGGAACGAGAGGACATTGACCGTGGGTACTGCACGAAACGCCCGCCGACCGCAGGACTACACCGCCCTCGGCATCGCTCCACAACCGATCGCGCGTCGTGAAGACGGGATGCGCACCACGGGCGAGGAGAACACCTACGAATGGTGGTACTTCGACACCCACCTCGACGACGGCAGCTCCCTGGTCGTGGTGTTCTACACGAAGCCGTTCATCGAGGGCGTTGACAAGGGCCTGGCGCCTTACGTCTCCGTCGAGCTCGATCGCCCCGACGGCTGGCACCATCAATGGGAGACCAAAGCCGACGCTGCTGGCTTTCACGCGGCCACGGACAGGTGTGACGTCACCATCGGCCCGAACACGTTCCGAAACGTCGAGTGGGGTGAGCAGTTGAGGTACCACATCCACGTCGAGGAGGGTCCACTGCTGCTGGACATCGACCTGGTCGGGCAGGTGCCGGCGTGGCGCCCCGGTACGGGCTACCTGTACTTCGGTGACCGCGACGAGCACTTCTTCGCGTGGCTGCCGTCCGTGCCGCAGGGGATCGTCGTGGTTGACCTCGTCCTGGACGGTGTTCAGGAGAGGCTCACGGGTGTTAGCTACCACGATCACAACTGGGGGGACGTGGCCATGACCAAGCTGATCAACCACTGGTACTGGGGCCGTGCCCAGGCCGGGCCGTACTCCATCGTGTCGAGCTACATCACGGCCGAGGCGAAGTACGGCAGCACTGAGATCCCGATCTTCATGCTCGCGAGGGACGGCGCAGTCATCGCCGACGACCCCGGTCAGGTGCGGTTCTTCTTGGAGGGCGAGCAGGTCGACGAGCACACCGGTAAGCCGTTCGCGCAGGTCGTCACCTACGAGTACGACGACGGGGCGGATCGCTATGTCATCCGCTATCAGCGACAGTCGACGATTGTCGACGAGCGGATGGTCGATCGGATGACGGGGGTCAAGCATCTGCTGGCCAAAGTTGCCCGATTCGACGGCGCCTACCTGCGCTTCACTGGCCAGGTCGAGCTTGAACACCTGGTCGACGGGCAGTCCGTGGAGAAGGTCGCGGACCCCGGGATCTGGGAGCTCATGTGGTTCGGCCACATCCGGTAACCACGCCTTCCCGGACAGCCGACAAGCCGATGGTGTGCCGGTGCATGGCGCGGGAGCGGCCCGGCGACGGCTGTCGTGTGCTACGCCCTCGGCCCGTCCGTGGCGGGGGGATGGAGGGGCGGCGACGCCCATTCCTCCGCGGTGACCGGCCATTCGTGGGGATAGTTCTGCGCGTATCGTTCCGCGTCCTTGTAGAGCCGCTTGCGGGCTCGGGTGGGGAGCCGGTCACCGAACACCACCCCCTCCAGGTGGTCGGACTCGTGCTGGAGGCACCGGGCGAGGTAGCCGGTCCCGGAGAAGGTCACCGGCTGCCCGCGTTCGTCGACGCCGGTGACGGTCGCACGGTCGGGTCGCGGCAGCGGCGCGAACGCGCCCGGTAGGGACAGGCAGCCCTCGTCGCCCTCGTCGAGAACGCGGTCCTTCCCCTCCGGCAGCACGAGCACCGGGTTGCAGGCGACACCGCGACGGGGCACCCCGTCCTCGTCGGCACAGTCGAACACGAAGACGCGGAGGCTCACCCCAACCTGGTTCGCGGCCAGACCGACCCCGTCGGCGGCGTACATGGTCGCGACCATGTCGGCGACCAGGGTGGCGAGGTGTCCGTCGAACGCCTGCACGGGGCTGCACCGTGAGTGCATCACGGGGTGGCCCCATCGGGTCATCGGTCGCGGTGTGCCGCCCGCGGGTAGGTCAGCCACCGTCGGACCGTATCCCAGTCCTCAGGCGAACTGCCACGACCGCTTCGAGAGCCCGTACCAGAACCCCTCGACGGTCGACAGCGGCGGTGCCGCGGCGTCCGAGCTGGTGCCGAGCCAGGCACCCAGCGTCACGAAGAGGGGGGCGAAGTGCTCGGTGCGGGGATGGGCGACCCGGGCTGCCGGAGCCTTGTGCAGGAAGTCGAGTACGGCGTCCACATCCATCGAGGCGAGGGCGCCGGCGATCCAGGTGTCGAACTCGCTGGACCACGCCGGCGGCGGGGCGTCGCTTCGACCTCCCAGCGAGGCGAGCTGGAGGTTGTGGGTGGTGAAGCCGCTGCCGACGATCAGCACTCCTTCGTCCCGCAGTGGCGCGAGCCGACGGCCGATCTCGAACAGCGTGTCGGGGTCGAGCGTCGGCATGGAGACCTGGAGGGTGGGGATGTCGGCCGCCGGGTACATCTCGGCAAGCGGTACGTAGGCTCCGTGGTCGAGGCCACGTTGCGGCGCTTCGTGCGTGCCGAGGCCGGGTACGGCGAGCAGGCTGCGCACTTTCGCGGCGAGCTCGGGCGCGCCCGGGGCGGCGTACCTCACCTCGTAGTAACGCTGCGGGAACCCCCAGAAGTCGTAGACCAGCGGCACCGTCTCCGTCGCGCCGATGCTGAGTGGCGCCTCCTCCCAGTGTGCCGAGATCATCAGGATCGCGTGTGGGCGGGGGAGTGCGGCTGACCACTCAGCAAGTTCCTGCGTCCAGCGGGCGTCGTCGGCGAGCGGCGGAGCGCCGTGGCTCAGGTAGAGGGCTGGCATCGCGGCTCCGGCGTTCCCGGGTGACTCGGCGGGTTGCGTCATGGCATCTCTCAGGGTAGTTGAAAGGTTAAGTATAGCGGTTGCCGCCGTCCGCGCGCGCGGCTCACGCCCGCAGCAGCGACCGGTAGAGATCGACGGTCTGCTGGGCGATCGCGGGCCACCCGAAGGACTCGACGGCGCGTCGACGTCCGGCCCGGCCCATCTGTGCGGCCCGCCCGGGGTCCGCCGCGAGCAGGTTCACGGCCTCGGCGAACCTCGTCTCGAAGTCGCCCGGCGCCTGTGGCGTGTAGGCGACGAGGAGCCCCGTCGTACCGTCGACGACGACCTCGGGGATACCACCGACGGCGCTCGCGACGACTGCTGCCCCGCAGGACATCGCCTCGAGGTTGACGATGCCCAACGGCTCGTAAACCGAAGGACACAGGAACGCCCGGGTGTGGGAGAGCACCTGCCGCACCGACTCCCGCGGCAGCATGTCGTTGACCACTACGACACCGTCGCGCGAGCGACGCAGGGTGTCGATCGCGGCATCCGTCTCGGCTTTGAGGTCCGGCGTGTCCGCGGCACCCGCGAGCAGGAGCACCTGCAACGACCGGTCGAACCCCAGCGCGGCACGCAGCAGGTGCGGAACGCCCTTCTGCCGGGTGATTCGACCCACGAACGTGACGTATGGCCGAGCGAGGTCGATGCCGAGACCCTCGACGACGTCGGTGGCCGGGTCGGGCCGGTAGAAGTCGGCGTCGATGCCGTTGTAGATGACACAGATCCGCTCCGGGTCGAGCTCCGGGTAGGCGCTCCGCACGTCCTCGGCCATCCCGTGGCTCACGGCGATCACCGCGTCGGCGGCTAGGTAGGCGGTGCGCTCGATCCAGGACGAGACGCGGTAGCCACCACCGAGCTGCTCCGCCTTCCATGGACGCAGTGGCTCGAGGGAGTGGGCCGACACGACGTGGGGTACGCCGTAGAGCAGCCTCGCCAGGTAGCCGGCGAGGTTGGCGTACCAGGTGTGTGAGTGGACCAGGTCGAGGCCGTCACACGCCGCGACCATCGCCAGGTCCGCCGACATGGTGTGGAGCACCTGGTTCGCGGCGGGAAAGCGTGGGTCGATCTCGGCGAAGGCCTGCGCCTCCGGGCGATCCTCACCCATGCACAGCACGGAGAGGTCGACGAGGCCGCGCAGCTCGCGGGACAGGTAGTCGACATGGACGCCCGCCCCGCCGTAGATCGCAGGGGGGTACTCGCGGGTGAGCAGACCGACGCGCACGTCAGGAACCCTAGTGCCGAGCCGGTCCCAGGGCCATCGGCAACGAGCCCAGGTTGGCACTAGCCTGATGCCCATGGCCAAGCCGAAGGTGCTCGCGATCGTGCTGGCGGGCGGTGAAGGCAAGCGCCTGATGCCGCTGACCCTCGACCGGGCGAAGCCGGCCGTTCCGTTCGGCGGCACCTACCGGCTCATCGACTTCGCGCTGTCCAACCTCGTCAACGCGGGGTACCTGCGGATCGCGGTCCTGACGCAGTACAAGTCGCACTCCCTCGACCGCCACGTCTCGATCACCTGGCGGATGTCGACGATGCTGGGCAACTACGTGACGTCCGTGCCGGCGCAGCAGCGGCGGGGGAAGCAGTGGTTCCTCGGCAGCGCCGACGCCATCTACCAGTCGATGAACCTCATCGTCGACGACCAGCCCGACATCATCGTGGTGTTCGGGGCCGACCACGTCTACCGGATGGACGCCGCCCAGATGGTCGATGCGCACCTCGAGTCCGGTGCCGGCGTGACGGTCGCGGGGATCCGGGTCCCGAAAACCGAGGCGTCCGCCTTCGGCGTGATCGCGACGGCTCCCGACGGCGTCCTCATCGACGAGTTCCTCGAGAAGCCCGCCGACCCGCCCGGTCTGGTCGACAGCCCGGACGAGACGTTCGCGTCGATGGGCAACTACGTGTTCTCCGCGGACGCCCTCGTCGACACGCTCGAGGAGGACGCACGGATGCCTGAGTCGCGCCACGACATGGGCGGCGACATCATCCCGATGCTCGTGGAACGCAAGGAGGCAGCCGTCTACGACTTCAAGCGCAACCACGTCCCGGGATCGACGCCCAAGGACCGGGACTACTGGCGAGACGTGGGGACCCTGTCGTCGTACCACGAGGCGCATCTCGACCTGGTGTCGGTGGAGCCGGTATTCAACCTCTACAACTCGGAGTGGCCCATCTTTACCGGACAGATCCAGCGGCCAGGTGCGAAGTTCGTCGAGGACGCGTCGGCCAACGACGCGATTATCTGCGCCGGGTCGATCGTGTCGGGTGCATCGGTCAACTCCTCGGTCGTCGCCAACAACGTCTACGTGTCGACGGGCGCCGAGGTCGACCGCAGTGTGGTGATGGACAACGTCAAGATCGGTCCGGGAGCGCTTGTGCGCAACGCCATCATCGACAAGAACGTCGTCATTCCCGACGGATGTCGCATCGGTTACGACCGGAAGGCCGACCAGGCGGCGGGTTACACCGTCACCGACGAAGGCATCACGGTGCTCGGCAAGGGGCAGCGGATCAAGGGCACCTACTCTGGCCCGGACTGAACGCCTGATGAAGAACGACCACAGGCTTCCGGTTGCCGTGGCCGGCGGGAGTACGGCGACCGCTGAGGTGGGTGCCCACACGTTGCGCCGGGGCGGAAGCGCAGCGGACGCGGCCGTCGCCATGACCCTGGCTGCCTGCACGGCCGAGACCGTGTTCACCGGGCTGGCCGGTGGCGGTTTCGCGACGCATTTCGAGGCTGCGACCGGGACGACCCGGTGCCTCGACTTCTTCGTGACGGTGCCCGGACTGGGTGGTCAGCCACACCCCGAGCCGGAGCGGGTCCTCATCGACTTCGGCGGCCAGGTGGTGCCGTATGCGGTCGGCCCGGGGACGGTGGCCGTGCCCGGCCTGCCCGCGGGCGTCGCGAGGATCCACGAGCGGTGGGGCGTCCTCGAGTGGGCCGAGGTGGTGCAGCCGGCCCTGGATCTCGCCGAGACAGGCGTCCGGTTCGGTGACATGCAGGCCAAGCTGCTGACCACGGTCGCCGATGCGATGCTGTGGGGCGACGGATCAGCCGACTATGCCCCAGGCGGTGTCCTCCTCGACGGCGACGCCAGGCTCTTCCACCATGGGCTGGCGCGTTCCTTCCAGCTGTTGCGGAACGAGGGACCGTCGGTGTTCTACACCGGCGAGATCGCCGAGGCGCTGCTGGCCGGCCTTGCAGGCACGGCCCTCAGCGACGTCGACCTGACGTCGTACGAGCCGAGGGAGACCGCCCCGCGCGAGGTGACCCTCGACCGTTACCGGGTGCAGGCCCGCGGAACGGACCTCGATGACCTGCTGGGGGTGCTCGCCTCGCTGGACCTGAGCGGTGACGACGTCGAGACTGCCCGGGTCCTGGTGCGGGCGCTGAGGTCGCACCCCCGGCGCGGCGACACGACGAGCGTCGCGGCGACCGACGCGGCTGGGAACGCGTGCGCCATCACCACGAGCCTCGGCCTCTCCTCCGGGGTCTGGCTCAGGGAGTACGGACTCCACCTGAACTCGATGATGGGGGAGGGGGAGCTGTTGCGCGGCGCCCTGGTGCCGGGGGAGCGGATGGGGTCGATGATGACACCTCTCGTCATCCACGACGAGGAGGGGCTGTGCCTCGTCGGTGGCGCGGCCGGCGGCAGCCGGATCCGGTCGGCGCTCGCCCAGGTGATCGTCCGAGTGGTGCGGGAATCGCTCCCCGTGGCGGATGCGATCCGGGCCCCGCGGCTCAACCCGGTGCCCGGCCGGGTCCACCTCGAGCCGGGGTTCGACGAGTCGGTCGTGGAGGCGCTCGCAGCCGACGACTCGGTCGTGAGGTGGCCGGCCCTCGACTCCTACTTCGGCGGAGTCGCCGCCGTCGACCGCTTCGGCCCGGGCGCGGACCCACGCCGGGACGGGGACACCCGCAGGGTCGCTCGGGGGGTGTCGCGGGCAGCTCCGCACGTCTCCTAGGCTGGCTGTATGTCGAACCTGCCACCCGCCCGGCCCCCGGGGGGGCCAAGAGTCCCCAGCCGCAACATCGGCACTGTGCTTGTCGTGGTGGCAGTCGTGGTTGGCGTCGTCATCGGCTTCGTCGCCATCGGCCTTCTGGTCGGTTCGTCGAGCACCGCCGCGCGCACGTCCGGCAAGCTCGGGTCAGGCACACCGTCGACACCCAGCTCCCCGACGCCGACATCGCCGTCCGTGCCACTCGACTCACCCACCGCGGGCGGACCGACCAACCTGCCGGCACTGAGCTGCGTGCCACCCCCGCCGCTCCCGAAGCACCCACAGCAGTTCCCGAAGCCGCCGAGCCCGTCGTTGGCGAAGAGTGCCACCTGGCGGGCAACGCTCAAGACCAACTGCGGGCCGATCGTGATCGACCTCAACGGCAAGGCGGCGCCGCAGACCGTCGCCTCGTTCATCTTCTTGTCCCAGCAGGGTTTCTTCAACGACTCCCCGTGTCACCGCCTCGTCGTGCAGGGCATCTTCGTCCTGCAGTGCGGCGACCCCACGGGTACCGGCTCCGGCGGCCCGGGGTACAGCTACGGGCTCGAGAACGCCCCGGCCAACGGAGACTATCCTCCCGGGACGGTTGCGATGGCTCGGACGAGCGACCCCAACAGCAACGGGAGCCAGTTCTTCATCGTGTTCGCCGACACGAAGCTGCCCGCGCCCGGCTACTCGATCTTCGGCCAGGTGGTCAAGGGTCTGCCGCTCGTGGAGGCGATCGCGGCGAAGGGCGTTGCCAGCAACGGCGAGTCGCCGAACCAGCCGATCAGCATCCTGAGCGCTTCCGTCGCCAAGCTGTGAGGTAGCTCATGGGGGGTCCTGACCTGATCTTCGCCGGTGGCGGTGTCGTCCACAACCAGCCTGGGCATCTCCCTCCGGTCACCCATGTCGCCGTGTCGGCCGGGCGGATCGTTGCACTCGGCGGCCCGGAGGTCCGCGCGCTCGCCGGGGCCGGAACCAAGCTCGTCGACCTGGCCGGGGGTCTGCTGGTCCCCGGCTTCCAGGATGCCCACGTCCACCCCGTCCAGGGTGGCCGCGAGCGGCTCAGCTGCGACCTGTCGCAGCTGACCACGGAGCGGCAGTACCTGACCGCGGTCGCCGCCTACGCCGCCGGTCACCCCGAGCTCGAATGGCTCACCGGCGGCGGCTGGATGCTGGCTGCCTTCCCGGGCGGCCTGCCCACGCGGGAGGCGCTCGACGGCGCCGTACCGGACCGGCCGGTGATGCTGATCAACCGCGACCACCACGGGGCGTGGGCCAACACGGCCGCGTTGAGGCTGGCCGGCATAACGGCCGACACGCCCGACCCGGTTGACGGACGGGTCGAGCGGGCTCCGGACGGCTCGGCGACCGGCGTGCTCCACGAGGGTGCGATGGACCTCGTCGGGTCGCTCGTGCCCGACCCGACACCGGGTGAGCAGGTGGAGGCGCTGTTGGCGGCGCAGTCCTACCTGCACTCGCTCGGCGTGACGGCGTGGCAGGACGCCATCCTCGGGTCGTACGCGAATATCACCGACGCCTCAGCCGTATACGCCGCCTGCGCGGACGACGGCAGGCTGACCGCGCGTGTCGTCGGCGCACTGTGGTGGGACCGATCCCGGGGTGCGGAGCAGATCCCGGAGCTGGTGGCCCGGCGCGAGACCTGGGCCCGGGGGCGCTTCCGCCCGACCAGCGTCAAGATCATGCAGGACGGGATCGTCGAGAACTTCACCGCCGGGATGCTCGGGCCCTACCTCGACGGTTCAGGGGGTACGACGGAGAACGCGGGCCTCTCGATGGTCGACCCCCTCGAGCTGACGGGGCGCGTCGCTGAGCTCGATGCCCTCGGGTTCCAGGTGCACGTGCACGCGATCGGTGACCGCGCCGTGCGCGAGGCGCTCGACGCGTTCGAGGTGGCCCGGCGGCGAAACGGCCCTCACGACAACCGGCACCACATCGCCCATGTCCAGGTCATCCACCCTGAGGACATCGGCCGGTTCGCCGAGCTCGGCGTCGCGGCCAACGTGCAGGC
Organism: Nocardioidaceae bacterium; assembly: GCA_033850885.1. Taxonomy (GTDB): domain Bacteria; phylum Actinomycetota; class Actinomycetes; order Propionibacteriales; family Nocardioidaceae; genus JAWWPG01. Next base: position 10,615 of record JAWWPG010000025.1, on the reverse strand, counting down.
GCTGTGGGCGACATACGAGGACCAGATGGTCGACCTGACCGTCCCGTTCATCGGTGAGGAGCGTGCCGGGTGGCAGTACCCGTTCGCCTCCCTGGCCCGCAGCGGCGCGCGGCTGGCCGCCGGCAGCGACTGGCCGGTCAGCAGCCCGGACCCGCTCTGGGCAATCCATGTGGCGGTCAACCGACAGCTACCGCCGGCCGCGGGGGAGGTGCGGGAGCCCTTCCTGGCGAGCCAGGCGCTCGACGTCGACACGGCGCTGCGTGCCTACACGGCGGGGTCGGCGTACGTGAACCATCTCGACGAAGCGGGCACCATCCGGGTCGGGGCTCTCGCCGACCTCGTGGTGCTGGACAGGGACATCCGCACCGGGCCGCGGCAGGAGATCGGGGAGGCGCAGGTTGTCTCGACGTATGTCGACGGGGTGCAGGTGTTCGCCCGATAGCGCTCGCCGCCTGGCGCGCGAGGGCTAGTCTCGCCGCGCTCGCAGCACGGTGTCGAGGGCGACGCCGTCAGGTGTCTCACGCTCGACGGTGCGCGCTAGCTCGATGACGAGCCCGTAGGCATCGCCAAGCAGGCTGCGCATGTCCTCGGGGTCGTAGAGCAGGTCGGGGTCCTGCGGCCCGGAGACTCCTTCGGCCAGGTTCCGCTTGTCGTGAGCGACGATGACGAGGTGTCCGCCCGTGCGCAACGCGGCAGCGGCCCGGGTGAGCATCTCGTGCCGGTCCTTGGGCGCCAGCTGGACGTAGCTGGCGAGGGCGAGGTCGATGCTGTCCGCCTTGAGATCGAGGGTCGTCACATCCCGGACCTGCCACGTCAACCGCAGCGCGTCCAGCGACGGGAGGTTGGTGGTCAGCTCGCGGGCCCGGCCGATGGCCGCCTGCGAGAAGTCCACGCCAGTGACGTACCACCCGAGCCTCGCGAGCCACAACGCGTTGCGACCCTCGCCGCACGCGAGGTCGAGCGCCTTGCCGACGGGAAGCCGCTCGCACTGCTCGCGCACGAACCGGTTGGGCTCGCTTCCCCAGACGAGGTCGTCGTCCCGGTAGCGCTCGTCCCACGCGGCGGAATCCATGGGGCCAAGGCTAGCGACCGCCAGCATCCCGGCCGGTCCGAGACAGCTTTAGCCTTCCTGACGTGAATCGCCGACCCACCAAGCTGAGCCTCCATCCGCTCGAAGATGGGTCGCTCGCAGCTGGAGAGGAGGCGGCTGCCTCCGCCGGCTCAACCTGCTGCGGAGGAATCAGTCACTCTCCCGCCGGAGCCTCCTGGTACGCCGAGTGGTGGCTACCCACCTTGCGAGCCGTAGCGAGGTGGCCGCCCAGGTAGGCGCCGACTCCCGAGATGGCAGCTCCGGTAAGGGCGAGCCCGGCCCCGGCGGCGTGCCGTCCCCGTCTACGGGCAAACCACGACCCCGCGTAGACGCCTATCGCGATACCGTTGGTGACGGCGTGGACGAGACCCACGCGCTTGTCGCGCGGCTCGGCTGCCGACCACTCCGCCCACCCGGTCCACGCGGTCGGACCAACGGCGAGCAGACCGGTGCCGATGAGCAGCTGGGCCGGCGCGGACGAGTCGGGCCCCCCGAACAGGTCGAGCAGACTGGCGGAGGTCCAGGTGCCGATCACCAGGTCGGTCAGCAGCGGATGGACCGCGTGGCCGAGCCAGTCGCCGCGCAGCACCGCGGCAGGCGTCCCGGTGCCGAACAATGCCCGGATCGAAGGCTCCAGAGCATGCACCGGCGCGTCGAGCGCCGTCGCACCCTCGAGCCGCCGGGTCCAGCGGACGATCGAGGGGGGCGGTTCGGTGGCGTTCATTCGGGTCTCCTCGTGGTGCGCAGCTACCGATCAGGTTCCCGGTGTGACGTCGAACAAACCTCAGCCGCGGGCTTTCGCACCTTCAGGTGAAGGACGCAAGCTAGGGAGCGTTGGTCCGATGAGGCTATGTCGCCGAGGGATTGTCCCGGCGTAGCGTCGTTCACCCGAACGAACGAGACGAAGGGGGCCAAGAATGGCCGACCGACATGACGCCGCGCTGCTCGTGCAGCTCGCGCAGTGGGGCACCGCGATGGGTATCGAAGATGCCACGGTTGCAGTGTTCGCCGACGATTTCGAGCCAGAGGCGGCGTCCGCCGAGGACGCGCAGGTGACGCGCCTCCTCACCTGGGCAGAAACCGTCGGCACGCTGACCAAGAACGGGCTGCTCGACACCGACCTCGTTCTCGACTGGTTCTGGGTGTCCGGCCTCTGGGAGCGCGTTGGTCCGGCAGCGCTGAAATTGCGTGACAAGTTGGGCTCGCCGGAGCTGTACGTGAACTTCGAAGCGCTGGCCGCCAGGGGGACGAACTCGGCGTAGCAGCGGTGAGTGGAGAACCGGACGACAATATCCGGATCGCGCTCTACCATGTCCGAATGCCTGCCGAGACCTCGATGGACAACCTCACCATCCGGCCCCTCTCCGCCGATACCTGGCCCGCCTTCGCCGGCCTCGTCGCGCGGCACAACGGCGTTTTCGGCGGGTGCTGGTGCACCTGGTTCCACACGCTCTCCCGCGACAAGGACCGCACCTACGAAAGCAACCGCGACCTCAAGTGCCGCCTGGTCGAGGAGGGGCGTGCGCACGCCGCTCTGGTCTTCGACGGCGACGAGGCGGTGGCGTGGGCGGAGTATGGGCCGCCGGAGGAGCTGCCGAACATCCACCACCGCCTGGAGTACGAGGAGGGACTGGCCAGGCCGCCCGACTACCGGATCACCTGCATCTTCGTGGACCGTCGCTACCGTCGGCGCGGGGTAGCAGCGCTGGCCCTACGAGGAGCCCTCGACCTCATCGCCAAGACAGGCGGCGGGCTGGTCGAGGGCTACCCGCACGACATGTCCAAACAGCCGGAGGGAAAGAAGATGTCGTCATCCTTTCTCTACAACGGCACCCGCAGAATGTACGAGGAAGCCGGCTTCGCCTACCAGCGCTCGAAGGGACAGAAGAACTGCGTGATGACCCGAACGATGGCCCCCGCCCGACCGGGTCACTCGCGCCGTTGATCCGAGCTAGCAGGTCCGCTCGGTGCCCTTCTTGCGCATCCTCGGCCTCCTGGAGGAAGCGCGCCGAGGCCGAGGAGAGACTCTTGTAGTTCGGCGACTTCCCCCTCAAGCCGCTCCAATCGGGCTCGCGCGTCTCGTCTGTCGAGACGCGTGTCTCACGCTCCCAGCGACTCGCGGCCCTGCCAGGTGGTCAGGCACGCGCGGTTGCCCTGTGGGTCGGCGAGCACCCAGAACGCCGGCGCGGCGGTGTCGTCGACCAGCTCGCCGCCGGCCTCGATCGCGGCGGCGATGCGGTCCTCGACCACCTCGGGCGGGATGCGGAGGTCGAGGTGCCAGCGCTGCCGCGGAACGTCGTGCGCTTCGGTGGGCTGGAACCAGATCGTCGCCCGACGCCCGGTGCTGTCGCGGAGCTGTATCTCCCCCCAGGCCTCGACCGTGTCGTAGTCGAGCAGGGCCGCCCAGAACGGCCTGATCTCTGCCTCGTCGGCCGAATCGAGGCCGAGTTCGAGCACACTGGTGCGCTCCGGGTGCGGCGTGGCCCCGGCGGCCAGGGCCAGCTCGCTGATGGTCAGGGCCAGCACCACGTCGCGCGAGGTCACCCCACCGACGTCGTGACTGGTCAGCCGGACGTCGAGCCGCCCGTAGGCCAAGTCGAGGTCGGGATGGTGGTCCATCTCCTCGGCGGCGAGCGTGATTGCGTCGACGAGCTTGACCGCGGTGACGAAGTCGCCGGTGTCGAAGCTGGCGTACAGTCGGTCGATCAGCATCCGCCAGTCGGGCAGCTGTTCGCTGACCAACTCCAGCTCCGTCAGCGTGCGCTTCGGGTCGGGCGGGGTCCCGGTCTTGTAGCTCACTCACGTCACCTTCTGTCCGATCGGCTGGGGGTTGATATGCGGTGCGCGACGGCGCGCTGGACCAGCCGAGTTCACCTGGGCAACCGGATGAGCCTGGCGTGCTGGTCTTCGACGAGCTACCCAAGAAGCCTGAGTGATCCACCTCCCGCACGCCAGCGCTCGGTGATGCAATCGTTCATCGTTGGGCTCGTGCGAACGTCCGACTGCAAGGTTTTGCATGAGAGCAACTGTGACACGCCACTAGCGGGAGTGCCGCGTACCGAGCCGGGATCAGGGGGTGCCCAGAGCAGGCGTCCCGAACCAGGTTGTCAGCGCGTCCTCCAGCCCCGACTGAGTCCCGTCTCCCACCCAAGCCACATGGCCGTCGGGTCGGACCAGCACCGCGGATGGAGTATCGACTGCGCCGATCACCGGCAGCTCCCAGGGGCCGACGTACGAGGCGTCCACCAACCGCACCTGATCCGCCCAGGGCCCCAAGTCGACGCTCCCCGACTGTCCGAAGTTGATCAACACTGGCAGAGCTGTGTGGAGCAGGGAGTAGACCCGCACCACACCACCGCCACTGACTAGGTCGAGGTCGGGCATCCGACGGCCGAGGAGCGGGTGCCCTTCGCCGAGGTCGTATTGGATATCGAGGCCGGAGATTAGTCCCCCCAGGTGTTGACGCGGCTCGTTCATTCCGACGAGCTCGTCGATCAGGTCGCGCACTGCCGCGATCCGTACGTCGTGGCGGCGCTGGAGCGCACTCATCGCTTTCGAGTACTCCAACGCGCGTGCGGCGGCCGGGTGCCGCTCGGCGTGATACGTGTCCAGAAGACATTCCGGTGAGATGCCCTTGACCACCCGAGCGAGCTTCCAGCCAAGGTTCACGGCGTCCTGGATGCCGAGCCCGATCCCTTGACCACCGGCGGGCGAGTGGATGTGTGCGGCATCACCGGCGAGCAGGACCCGGCCACTGCGGTAGGCCGCTGCCTGGCGGGTTGCGTCGGTGAACCTCGAGATCCAGGTTGGCTGATGCACCCCAAAGTCGGTGCCGTATACCGCGGTCAGGTTCTCGCTGAGGTCGGTCAGTGTGGGTTCGCTCGTGATCCCGAGCTCTCCCTCGCTCGTGACCACTCGCACGGTCCGCCCGTCCTCCATGAAGCTCAGTCCGTGGAGGCCGCTGGCGTCGTACTTGATGCCCGCCGGCAGTTCTTGGGTCACCTCGACCTCGGCGATCATGGCGCTCGTGGTCGCCTCCCACCCAGGAAACTCGATGCCGGCTGCCTTGCGGATGACACTGCGCCCACCGTCGGCGCCGACGATGTACTTCGCGCGCATCCCCGCGCCGCTAGCCAGCCGAATGTCGACGCCGATGTCGTCTTGAACGCAGCCCGTCACGTTGAGCCCGCGATGGATCGGCACTGCCAGCTCATCTACCCAGCCGGTCAGAATCCGCTCGATGTGGTTCTGCCACAGCCCGAGCGTGTAAGGGTGGCGAGTCGGGAAGTCGCTGATGTCCAGCATCCCGCTGGCCGAGTTCGGCCCGGGATAGGTCTGTCCCTCCGCGAGGAACCGATCGGCGATACCCCGCTGGTCGAGGATCTCGATCGTGCGCGAGTGGAACCCGCCCGCACGCGAACCCACGAGTTCCGGCGTGAGGCGACGCTCCACGATCGCGACGTCGACACCCGCCAGCATCAACTCGCCGCCCAGCATCAGGCCCGTCGGGCCAGCCCCCACAACAACTACATCCACCATGACATCCCTTACTCATCCCCGTCGGTACTGAGGCAGGTCCGAGAAGTGTGAGGCACCACCGGGGCCTTGCCGCAAGCCCCCTTGTGCGTTATACCTTGGAAGTGAGGGGAGCAGTTATTCCTTGCCGTTGGTTTCGCGAGGGTGACCAGGACCTCAGTGCTGGGGGTTGTGCGGGGCCCCGGGGGCGGGTGAACCGAGGGGTGAGACGCCCAGTCGGGAGCAGTTGTGTGGGGGCGGACACCGTCTCATCTGAGAGCATTGCTGGTGGTTCTGTGCCGGCCATGGACGGCATCACGAGACACAAGTGTCTGGACGACGGGAGACCGTAGGTGAGCGTTGCCGTCGCGGACCGGCCGTTCAGGTTCGGCACGGTTACCACGAGTGGCACGGACTTCTCGCGGCGTCACTGGACCGAGCATGTACGACGAGTCGAGGGACTTGGTTTCTCCACGGTCGTGGTGGCCGACCACTTCGGCAACACCACGGTGTGCACGCCGAGGCTCGCGGCAGCCGCCGCAGTGACGACTACCCTGCGGCTTGGCAGTTACGTGTACGACAATGACTTCCGGCATCCAGTGCTGCTGGCGCGGGAGGCCGCCGAGATCGACGTCCTGTCCGATGGACGGATGGAGCTCGGCATCGGCGCGGGGTGGGCGAACACCGAGTACGAGATGGTGGGCATCCCGTTCGACCCAGGTCCAACTCGAGCTGCGAGGTTCGAGGAGGCAGTCGCCATCATCGGCAGGCTCTACAACGGCGAGGCAGTGTCGCATCATGGCGAGTTCTACCGGTTGGAGGACTGCGTGCTGTCCGTCGAGCCAGTTCAGCAGCCGATCCCGTTGCTGCTTGGAGGCGGCGGCCCTCGGATGACTCGCTTCGCCGCCGAGCACGGCGACATCGTCGGGTACGTGCCAAGATCGCTGCCTGGCGGAGGCCTCGACCCGGCCGACTTCTCCGTGGACGCCTTCGACGAGAAGGTGGCTCTGCTCGACCAGACGATCGCAGAGGGCACGTCCTCGAGCCCCGAACGCGGGGTCCTGCTCTTCTACGCGGGGCAGACTGCCGACGCCATGCCAGACGAGCGCGAGGGCTGGACGTCGCCCGAGATCCTTGCCGACAGTCCGTACGCGCTCATCGGCGACACCGATCAGATGGTCGATACCCTGCTCGCACGACGCGAACGATGGGGACTGACCTACTTCACCTGTTGGGAAGAAGACACCGACCTACTCGCACCGGTCGTGGACAGGCTCGCAGGGACATAGTCGGAACTACCGAATCTCTGGCGATGGGGTGCGTGTCTCTATGATCCGCCCTATGCGGCGGAAGATCGGATGAGCACCGGCGTGAGGACAGCACGTGACTAACACTGACTGGTCGGAGTGGCACGACGCGTATGCCCGGCCGGGCTCCGCGCTGGCCAGCCGGCTCGAGGCAGTCCGCGCCCAGGTCGACCGTCACCTCGACGCGACCGCGCCCGACCCGGTGCGCGTGGTCAGTGCCTGTGCTGGCGACGGACGCGATCTGCTCGGCGTCCTGTCCAGACGTCTGGACGCCGATCGGGTCACCGCCCTCTTAGTTGAGTACGATGCCCGGCTGGCGGCGTGCGCCCGGGAGGCTGCCGAGGCGTTGCCAGCGCGGGTCGACGTTCGGCAGGCAGACGCGGCGCAGAGCGACGTCTACGCTGGCGCAGTCCCAGCCGACCTCGTATTGCTCTGCGGCATCTTCGGCAACGTCAGCGACCGGGACGTGCGGGCGACGGTAGAGGCGGCGCGCCAGCTCTGCGCGCCTGGGGCTTGCGTGGTCTGGACCCGCCACCGCAACGACCCCGACCTCACCCCGACCATCCGGGCCTGGTTCGCCGACGCTGGCTTTGAGGACGTTGCCTTCGTCGCGCCGCGCGAGCAGCAGTGGTCGGTGGGCGTCCAACGCCTCGTCGCCGAGCCCCGGCCCCTTGAACTCGGTCGCCGCTGGTTCACCTTCTTTCGGTAAACACAGCGAGCTCGGCAGCCGCCAACGGCCGGGTCAGCCGAATCTCCTCCACCGCGTGCGCCAAGCCGCCGACACGGGAATGCATGCCTGTCGAGGGCCTCACCGCGCAGCAGGATCGAGTTCTGCCAGGCATCGACGTCGTCCAGCGTCCGCGACACAACGTACTTCGTGGCCGCGTTCATGTGGGTGGTGAACGGATTGCCATCGCTCGCTCGTCCCCACACCGACGTGAAGTCCTGCCAGGTCCTACGCCCGAACAGCATGTCCCCAGGTCTAGCCATCCCCTTGGCAAGCTCCTGCCCCCATCACCTCGTCGTTGTACTGAGGGCCCCAACCGCCATGAGTGAAGCCGCGGCGCCTGTCCTCGTCGGCTCGGCCAAGACCCTGGACGACTCCGTCTACCGTCATGAACATCGTGGTCGAGATCGAACGCATCAGCCTTTGCCCTACTCGTAGTGGCGCAGGTGTGGCCAGAGTGTCTGCCAGGTGCCGTGTGGGTGGCACACCATGACCGGGAGTCCCTGCTCGCTGTTGTCGAGACCGACGTGGTTGTCGATGTGTGCGAGGACTTTGCACTGCCGGAAGTACGGCGCAGCGTCGGCGGGTCCGTCGTACCCGAGCAGCAGCGCGGTCCGGTCCCGCTCGGGGGGCTGGCCCCACTCGCTGAAGCCGTTGTGTCCGCTGTACGCGCGCGGAAGGCCCTGGCTCGGCCCCATCAAGTCGACGGCGCCGGCCTCGCTGTAGCTGAACGTGAAGATCGCCGTCCGCGCCCGGATGGAGGGAGGCAGTCCTCGCCAGACTGCGGTGACGGTCGAGATGAACGCCGGCCAGCCCACCGTCTCTCCCTGGTCGGGGTTCAGCGCCATCACCAGACTCCCCTGCAGCTGATCGGCCGGGAGCACCGGCAGGGCGACCGGCACATTCAGCGCAAGGGTCAGGGCGATCGCTACACCGAGCGCGCCACGCCGCAGCCATCTCCGCCCCCGGCTCAGCCAAGCCGCCACCGGCACCGAACCAACCGCGAGCAAGGTCGGATACAGCGACGCCAGGTAGTAGGCCTTTCCGTCAGCGGCCAGATAGAGCACCGCGAGGCCGGCGTAGGTCATAGGCAGGAAGCGCAGCAGCACCGGACCCCCCCGGCGCAACGGTGCGACGAGGCCAGCCACCCAGACCGGCACCAGGAACAAAGAGACCATCACGACCTGGAAAGGGATGAAACCGATCCGGCCGCCCTCGGCCGATCCCGCCACGTTCTGGGCCACCGTCAGCTGCGGCCAGCCGTGCCTCGCCTGCCACACCAGGTACGGCGCTGCGATCAGGACGGCGAGCGCAACACCCGCCCACAGCCACCAGCTCGACAGCGGCCACCGCGGGCCCACGACAGCTAACGCCGCCAGCACCACCGCGGCCACCACCGCAACCTGGGGCTTCGCCTCACAGCCAATCCCCGTCACCAGTCCTGCGGCCAACAGCATCGACCGCTGATCACTCATCACCGCACGGATCACACACCACAACAGGAGCGTTGTGCTCAGCATGTCGAACGTCGTCGTCGACACCATATGACCCACCGCGAGGGCAAATCCCGACCCAGCCGTGCAGGCCGCGGCGATCACTTGCGCTCGGCCCTTCCCCCCGACCTCGCGAGCAATCACAGCCGCCACCACCGTGGTGAGCGAAGAGACCACGGCCGACGGCAGCCGCAGCATCACCAGTGAATGCGGCACCAGTGCGCTCATCGCCCACGCCACCATCGGCACGATCGGCGGCTGGTCGGGATACCCCGCCGCCGGATGCGATCCCGCCGCGATGAAGTACATCTCGTCGCCGTGATAGCCGTACCGCGTGCTGGTCGCCACCAACACCACGAACTGCGTCAGCGCGACCATGACCACCCACGCCGACAAACGGCCGACCCCGGGGCGTGCCAACAAGGACATCACCCGCAGCTCACCGGCGAAGGCCGATCGCGTGGGCGAGGTCGTCGCGGACGCCGTGAAGGAGCCAGTCCAATCCACGGTGGAGCAGGGCGTCGTCGTGACCGACTCCGGCGTGATCTTCGGCCGCGACCGCCGCCATCGTCCGCAGTGCACGGGCCGAGGGAGGTGGACCACACCCCGAGCCGTTCGGCCACCGAGCTCATCGTCAGATCCGACCCCCGTTCAGCGATGACGGTCAGTCTCGGCCGCTCCAACCTGCTGTGTAACGCCATTAGACCGCATGTTCCTGGAGGTTCGGTGGAGTCGCCGGCGGTGTCGCGGAGCGGGCAGGTTTGGGTGGCACACTGTGGCGATGCTGCGAAATCGGTCTGCGCCGCCGGTCTCGGTGACGCCAGTGTTGACTTATCCCGATGTCGGGGAGGCCGTGACGTGGCTGTGTCGCGTCTTCGGCTTCGTCGAGCACGTTCGTATTGGCGACCACCGGGCGCAGCTTGGTTTTCGTGATGGCGCGTTGATCGTCGCGGATGACAGCCACGGCCGGCAGTCTCCCGATGATTCGGGAGTCACGCAGTCGGTTCTGATCCGCGTAGACGATGTGGACCGCCACCATGTGGCGGCGCAGTCCGTCGGTGCTGTGATCGTGAGCCCACCGACGGATATGCCGTTCGGTGAACGCCAGTACAGCGTACGAGACCCGGCGGGGCACCACTGGACCGTCACCCAGTCGATTGCCGACGTCGCCCCGGAAGACTGGGGCGGTGAGACCGTCCAACCTTGGTGAGGTATAGGGGGCGAAAAAGACCCGCCTTACTGGCCAGGACTGGCGTGCACTTCACCCGGTGCCGAAGGTCCCGCCCGGCTCCGACCTTCGGCACTTACCTCTCGACGCCAGGTTCGCGGGTTTCCGCCACGGTATCGCCCGGCCCCTTGTAGGCGTCCCTTGGAGTGGTGGGGTTTGTGGGTAGCCGGTGTGGCTCCGGGTGTGTAGGGGCCATCGGCGGGATTGTCGGTGTGTACGGCCAAGTACTCACCGAAGGAGTCCCACCGATGGCCT
>JAWWPG010000017.1:0-24188 GCA_033850885.1 Nocardioidaceae bacterium | reverse complement strand
GGGGCAAGTCCCTTGGAGTGGTGTAGATCTTCCGCGTGGATCGTTGCGGTGGGATCAGGCTATGCGGTCTGGGCTGTGGGTGTCTGCGTCACCTCCTGGGTGGGTGTGGGCTCGATGGTCAGGATGGTGGGTGCCGGCGGGTTGAGCTGGGCCATCGAGGTTTCGGAGAGGTAGCGGCGTTCGGCGACTTGCCATTCGTCGTGGGCTTCGATTAGCACGCAGGTGGAGAGTCGGAGCAGGGCGGCGGGGTTGGGGAAGATCCCGACCACGTCGGTGCGGCGTTTGACCTCGCGGTTCAACCGCTCGAGGGGGTTGGTGGACCAGATCTTGCGCCAGTGGGCTTCGGGGAAGTCGGCGAACGCGGTGATCTCTTCCCTGGCGTCGCGCAGCATCTGTGCGACCGCGGGTAGCTGCGGTTCGAGCATGACGGCGACGACCTCGACCTGCTCGCCGACGAGCGTGCCGGTGGGTTGGGCGAAGATGGTGCGGATCGCGGCGGCGACCATGTCGGCGTGTCCCTTGGGGACCTTGGCCAGCACGTTGCGCATGAAGTGGACTCGACACCGCTGCCAGGCGGCGCCGGCCATGGTGGCGTCGATGGCGTTCATCAGGCCGCGGTGGTGGTCGGAGATGACCAGCTGCACCCCGACCAGGCCACGATCGCGTAGGCCACGCAGGAACTCGGCCCAGAAGTCCTGGGTCTCGGAGTCCCCGACCGCGCAACCGAGCACCTCACGACGCCCGTCCGCGGACACCCCGGTGGCGATCACCACCGCCTGCGACGCCACCCGGGAGCCCTTACCGGTCTTGTCGCCACCGACGCGGGCCTTGCAGTACGTCGCGTCGAGGAACACGTACGGGAACGCCTGGGGTGTCAGGTCGCGGGTGTTGAACGCGGCCACCTCGACATCGAGCTCGGCACAGATCCTCGACACCTCGGACTTGGAGATCCCGGCGTCGGCGCCCATCGCGACCACCAGGTCGTCGACCTTCCTGGTCGAGACACCGTGCACGTAGGCCTCCATCACCACCGCGTGCAGCGCCACATCGATGCGTCGACGCGGGTGCAGCAGGGTCGGGAAGAACGACCCGGTGCGGGTCTTGGCGATCTTCACACTCAGATCACCCGAGGTCGTGGAGACCACCTTGGTGCGGGTGCCGTTGCGTTGGGTGGTCCGGGTGTCGTTCTGCTCGTGCCTGCCGGCGCCGATGTGCTCGGTGGCCTCGGCATCGACCAGCGCCTGCAGGATCGTGTGCAGCAACGTCCGCATCAACGTGCCGTCATCGGCGGTGCGCATCGCCTCGGTCAATTCGAGCAAGGCAGACTGGTTCAGGGTCATCGCGTGGAACCTTCTTTCGTGAGTTCTTTGGTCGGAATCTCACAAAGACTCACGCGGTGGCCCCTCCACCCTGGTGACCGACACGGCCACCACGATCAGGAACCCGATTTACACCACTCAGCGGGACTCAATCTTTCTTGTGACGAGCTGATCCGCTCATCCATGTGCCGACGGCTTCGGTTAAACTCACGGAACTGGGTCATTCCGAAAACCCAAAATGCAATAACGACTACCGCGACAACGAGGCGAACGGGGGCCACCGCTTCTGCGCTGGTCCCGGCCTCAACTATTCGCACCACATAGACGGCGGTGAGAAGCGGCGGCACCACAGCGAAGAGCAGTGTGATGTAGAACGCCGCGTAGTTGGTCGAGCGGACCGCCTTTTGAGCGTCCAATTCACGCAAGAACCGCTCCCAATCGAGCGATCGCGGCGCCACTGACTGCAGCGAGGGTCGCAGCCTAACGCTGATGTATGTCGCGAGCTTCCAGATTTGCTCGGTATGGTCCAACCAGAAGAGCCAAAGCATCGTCGAAAGAAACCCCAAGCCTGGATAGAGGTCGAGCGTCTCTCCCGCGGATACCAGTCCGATACCTAGGGCGCTTAGCTCTAGAGCCACCAGACTTGAGGCCAACGTGGCTCTCATTTCGATTTCCCGGCGCAACGCCTCGTACTCGGACAGGCGGATCGAGACGTCCTGGGGATCGCGGTCGTCGGTCATTCGCTCACACTCTTGTAGAGTTGCTCGACGCCAGCAACGTAGCGGTTGAGGTCAAATCGGCGTGCTTGACGAAGCCCGCCAGTGACCAGTTGCTCGCTTAGCCTTCCGTCCTCTAGCAAACGCCGGGATGCCTCGGCCAGCGCCCCAGGGTAATTTGGAGGAACCCGAAGTCCTGTGGCTCCGTGCATCACCGTCTCTCGCATCCCTCCGGTGTCGCTTACAACAACAGGAGTGCCCGTCGCCATCGCCTCTATGGGCACGAGCCCAAGGGGTTCTGGCTCCACGGTCGGGTACCACACCATGTCGGCCGATCGGTATGCCCGATCGATCCCGGCACGGTCGAAGTCCATGAAATGGACCCGATGGCGCACAGAAGCGTCATCGGCCAGCTGCTCGAGTTCCTCTCGGTATCGCGCCAGTTCCGACTGGTCGTCGACGACTTCCCTAGATCCGCACAGAATCAGCGACGCGTCAATTTCTCTGCTCTTGAGCACGGCTAGGGCAGCGACGCTAACATGCACCCCCTTCCACCTCAATAGGCGAGCGGGGTGCAGGATCCGTGGCGCGGGCAGCGCTGCTAGACGTGAGTCTCCCGGTCCACTAGGCGTGAATCGATGCAGATCTATTCCTAACCACGACACCGAACTGCACCGCTGGGACGGCAGAGCCTGCTGAAGGTAATGGCTCACGTAGGTAATGTGTGCCCAGGGCAAATCCAGCACGTCGGGGTGTAGGTGCTCGCCGACGCGATCGTGGACCGTGTTGATCGCCGGCAAACCCGTGGCCAAGACGGCGTGGGCGAGCGTCGGGGAGAAGTGGTGCGCGTTGTGGATATGCACAACGTCGTAGTGCTCGCTGGCAAGCACTTCGTTGAGCACGGCATCGATCTCGCTTCGAAGCTGAGCCATCACCCTGCCGCCTCGACGCTGGGCCGCCAGTAGCTTGGAGACGGTGAGGCACTGCGAGCGCAAGACTCGAGGCGATCCGAGCCGGTCTTCGACTGTCGGCGTGCCGCCGACCAAACACGTGACCTCGTGCCCGCGAGCCACGAGCCAGGTCGCTAGATCTGAACGTGGCTCTCCACACCGCCGAACGTGGGAGGGAACGCGTGTGAGACTTGAAGGATGCGCAAAGCGGAAACCCCTGACTCGAGGTCACGGCGGACCCACTCCAAAGGCCCGGCAGCTACCCTAGGCGGATGTATGGTCCGAATGTACGTCAGATCGAGGGGTCACTGCGGCGCGGCGACCGGGTGCTCGACGTGGGCGGCTGGTACCAGCCATGGGCAAGAGCTGATGCTGTGGTGGACATTCTTCCCTATGTCACTCGCGGTCTCGGCGGCGTTATCGGCACCGGTCCGGAGCGCTTCGATGAATCCTCCTGGTACGTGCAGGATGTGTGTAGTGCCCCACTTCCCTTCTCTGACAATTCGTTTGATTTCGTGACGTGTTCGCACACCCTTGAAGACATTCGTGATCCGATCTTTTTGTGCTCCGAGCTCGTGCGCGTTGCATCCCGCGGATACGTTGAGGTGCCGTCCCGAGCCCTAGAGAGCGTTCGAGGGCTGGAGGGGCGCAACTACGCTGGTCATTACCACCACCGCTGGCTGGTCGAGATTGTGAACGGCTCCGTAATTTTCCGCATAAAACCGCACGCGATCCACGAAGACCGTCGATACCACCTTCCCCGCCGTGCCTTGCGTTGCCTGGGCGAGGCAGCGCGCGTGCAGTGGCTGTTCTGGGAGCGCACATTTGCCTATGCCGAAGCTATCCAGGTCAGTCATTTGCAGACGCGATTAGAGTTAGCCGCCTTCGTGAACCGCACCGCTCCGCTCAATTTTCGCGAGCGACTCCTCGCGTTGGCACGCTCCCCGGCGGTGGCCCTTCAGTATCGCGACTCTCGCGCGCTGCGACGCCCAATTGGGGTGCACGTTCGTCGCGACGTCGCCGCCGCCGAACGAATGTGGGCGACGTTGCCGGAGTTCCACTCCGGCTCTTCTCGCTAGGCCAGGATGCTCAGCCAAGCGCGTCACCCTCGCCTCTGGTGGCGCCAGCACAACCTGCGTCTTTGTGGCGGTTGGACCCAGCCCAGGCCCTGATTGGGAAACTGGGCAGCGTCCCTGGAAGTCTGACACTCCCCAGCAGCCGCCTTGACTCCGCGGGAGGTCGTTGCACCCAGATGACCTCCTCCCGTAGCTCTCCTCGAGCCGGTTGGGCGGGGTCTTCGGCGTGGTAGCTCGCCGGGAAGGCGGAGCGTGAACCGGGTACGGCTCAGCGCCGGTCGTGAGCCTTCCTCGCAGTGCACCCAGCCGGGTCGCATGCGCCGTACCGGTGACCAAAATGCATCCCCTATCGCGTGTTGGCGGGCGACAATATCTCCTGGTCGTGTCGGCTTGGGGAGCGGCGAAGGTCCACGAGGTCCACAACGCCGTCGCACCTGCCCGAGTCGGGGATGGTCAGCTGAACCAGGTACCAACCTCTCTGAACGGATGGAAGTACTCAGCCCACGCCTGGTCCCACTGGGTGACCACCGCCCAGACTGCCAGGAAGACGAATCCGAGCAGAGCCAGTCCCATTGGCGGCGTCATCCAGTCCACATCGTCGAAGTGGCCTCGCCCAGTCGCCGCCTTGAGCAGTTGCCAGAAGGGCGCGAACACCATGCCGACACCGAACCCTACGATCATCATCAGGGCGAGGGCACCCACCAGAGAGTAATTCCGGGAACCTTCGCCGCCTTCGGGCCCGCGTCCTTAGCGGTCAGCACCACAGATGTCACCGGGCGGAGCCTGTCCGCTCCCGGCACCGGCAGACTCGGGGACAACAGCACAAAGCCGAGCAGCATCAGCGCGGGGATCGCAACCCGCGGTGACACCGGTGACTCCATCGCCGTGAACGACCGCGTCGTCTCTCCACCAGTCGCTTAGAGCCGTACCGGGTCGTTCGTCTCGGCGGTCTGAGCCTCCGTCAGTCAGGCGGATCGAGAACCCAGGCGACCGGTGCCTCCGGGTCCGGGTCGTAACAGCAGGTCAGACCTGTCTGGACGCTGGTGCGCAGGTGGCGGGCCAGCGGCTCGTCAACGCCGGCGATCCGGTCGATCGCGGTGCTGATGGCCTTCCTGACGGCCACCCGGGCGCGTTCCTGGCCAGACCCACCGGTCCGCGGGCGGCCGCCGAGGCCGGTGTCCCGGGTGATCTCGTCGAGCCAGTGTCGGTCAGGTAGCGTGGCGCCGAGGTCGGCAAAGGGTAACGCGAGGGCACTATCCGGATCTTTGCCCGAGGATTGGTGTTGGGTACTCCCGGTGAACCGTGCCCGTGCCCGCTCGCTGGAGCAACACGATGCCGACGGCCGCCGTGACGATCCACGTGATCGCGTCGATGACCAGCAGGCCCGCCAGGTTCGCCACGAGATGCACCGGTGCGGCCACCACCAGTGCTATGCCGACCCATCGAGGGACCAGGCCGGACCGGGTGACGGCAAGACCGAGTACGACTGCGCCGACGATGTGCAGGCCGGCGATCGCGTTGAGCGCAACAACGAAACTGTCGGCGTAAACCCGCGCGAAGAGAACGGGATGATAGGCAAGCTCGATGGCGACCGCGTCGATCGTGAACACGCCGATGAGCGCCATCCATCCGAGCGCCGAGAGTCCTGCGCCAAGGAGCGCGAGACGTCGGCTCCGGTCACCGATCAGGTTGACATATGCGAGAGCCCACGGCACCGCCAGCAAAGTCCCGGCCAGGCCGAAAGCGTCAGCCACTCGGGTCATCCCCGGGCTCGCGGCGATCGCGCCGGCAACACCGTTGGCGTGCAGCTGGCCGTACGCCGGGTAGGTGAGCCAGTAGGCGAGTATCAGCAGTGGCGAGCCCACGATGCCGGTGACCAGCAGGACGGTGCGCAGCCGCTCCATGATCAGGGCTTCCGTCCGGTCACGACGAGGTACTCGGACGCCGCACCCGCCGAGTAGAGCGACATCATCCGGTCGCGAGCCTCCTGCCACCTGCCCTGCTGCTCGAGCATTCCGCGCAACGTGATCAGCGGTCCGAAGTTGTGCGACGCCCATTCGATCTCGGCGTCGGCCCGGTCGGTTCCGGAAAGTGGGACCGACTCGCGGTCGAACTCCAGGGTGAGTCCGGTGCCGGCGAAGATCTCCCGGACGTGGTCTTCGCTGCCCCAGCCGAGCGGCGGCTCGACAATGGCGGGCATCGGCGGCGCGAACTCGCCCATGATGCGGAAGAACGTGCCCTGCAACCCTTCCGGCGTCCAAGCGGTGACACACAGACGGCCGCCGGAGCGCAGCACCCGCGCGAGCTCGGCTGCCGCGACGCGATGACGTGGCGCGAACATCACCCCGAAGGTGGAGAGCACGACGTCGAAGCTCTCGTCGACGTAGGGAAGGTCCTCTGCATCGCCCTCGTCCCACTGGATCTCGACGCCGGCCTCGGCGGCGAGCCGACGACCTGCCTCGAACAGCTCCGGGGTGAGGTCGACGCCGGTCACCCGACCTCCCGCCAGCGCGGCGCGAAGAGCGGCGTTGCCGGATCCGCACGCAATGTCCAGGACGTCTTCGCCGCGGCCTACCCCTACCCGACGTACGGTGCGCGCACCCACGTCCCACAGTTGCCGTCGCGCCACCTCGGGGAAGTCGCCCATGGCCCAGGTGGCACGGGCATGCTGCTTGATCTGGGCCAATGACGGCTCTGCTTGGGTGGTCATCTGATCTCCTTCAACGGGTGATGCCCCCAACCTAGGAACGAGCAAGGGAAGGCACATGAGGCGAACGCCTCATGCCTTGGCAGCGCTCCCTAGGCCGCCGACGTCATGAACAGATCGCCTCCAGAGCGCCCGCGGTCTTCGCCTAGTTCGTCATCGGCACCATCGAAGGCGGTCGACAGCCTGACTCAGCGGATCGCTGCATCGTCGCTGGACGGATCGCAGCCCGCGCCTGGCGCGTGGCCCGGGTCGAGGGCCGATCCTGGAGCCGGGTCGCCCTCATGGTTGGGCGGTGAAACTGCCCACGAGTCCGTGCTGGGTGGCATAGAGCGTTGCTGAGGCGCGACTGCCCACGCCGAGCTTGGTGTAGATGTGCTCGACGTGGTTCGAGACGGTCTTGGGGGTGACGCCGAGCCGCCTCGCGATCTCCTTGTTGGCCAGTCCCCGCGCGACCAGCGCCAGGACTTCGACCTCGCGAACCGTCAGCCCGCCCGGCCCTTCGCGTCTCGCCGGCGCTCGGTGGCCGGTGGCACGCAGGACGGCGTTGACCGCCTCTGCGTCGAGGCGTCCCGCCCGCACTTCCTGCAGTACGGCTTTCGCAGCCTGATCGGCATCCAGCGCAGGCCGGTAGGGCCGGTTCTCGGTCATGGCGTGGTACACGTCGGCGGCCGCGAGGATCCGGTCGGGCGGGGTCAGCGACTGTGCGGTCATTCCGCGCGGGTAGCCCGAACCGTCGAGTCGTTCGTGGTGGCGCGCGGCGATCTCGCGGCTTGCAGCCAGCGCAGGGATGCGCACCAGCATCTTGTCGGTCAGGTAGGGGTGCAGGTGCGCCCGCTCCCGCTCGATGTCGGTGAGCCGTCCCGGCTTCTCCCAGATGGAGGTCGACACGCCGAGCCTGCCCAGGTCGTGCACGAGGCCCGCACGACGAATCGTCGCACTCTCGGCCGCGGTGAGCCCGGCAACCTTGGCAGCCTCCGCGCCAAGGTTGGCAACGCCCCGCGAGTGTCCGGCGAGGAACGGTGACTTGAGGTCCACGAGGTCCGCCATCGCTTCGAGTACGTCGTCTAGCTCCTCGCCCGAGACCCGCCGCTCCAGTCGTGGCTCGGCAGCGAGGACCGCGTCCCAGGTGGCGTCGACATCGAGACCCGCGAGGAGGTCCTCGGCGTTGTCGACCCAGAGGTCGACAAGGCCAGGGTCGAAGACCTTGCCCGCCTGCTTGCGAGCCGCCGTCCTCGCGGTTTCGGGGCCACGGCTGCGGGCAATGACCTCCATCGTCGTGCACAGTGCGATGAGCCGTGCCGGCAGCGGAATCTCGTCTCCGCGGACGCGGCGCGGCCCCTTCCCGTCCCATTGCTCGTAGGCAAGCCACAGCGCAGTGACGACGTCGTCATCGAGCCTGATGCGCTGCGCGAATTCCGAGCTCAGCTGGGTGTGGGTGAGCAACCAGGTCAGGACGTCGCGCTTGAAGGCGACAGGCAACGTCGCCACCCGTGTGATTCGCTGGGAGGCCGAGCCGTGCGAGGTGAGGTGCCGCAGCAGCATGGTGGCCATCTGTGGAACGTTCATCGCTACGGTGTCGAAGCCGTCGGCCTTGAACAAGATGTCGTCGCCGTACCACCGTGCCTGCTCCGAAGCATCGGCATGGCAGTAGCTGTTGACCAGCATGCCGAGGTAGTACGTCGCCTCGCGATCTAGTTGATCGGCCCCGGCCAGGTCGGCCAGACGAAGGGCCATCACCGTATGGCGCAGACAGTGGTCCATCGGCTGGCCAAGCCCCAGATCCGCCGCATAGGAAAGCGTGGCGATGAGTTCGGCGATGCGAACCTCTCCGGGATCGGCCATGGTCTGATTCTGGTCCGTTCGAGGGACCGTGACCATGGTTGACCAGACGTCAGGGGGAACTCGCCTCCCGGCGAGGGCCTGACCTGTGATCTGTATCTGTAGTGCCCGTAGTCTCTTGGAACCAACAACGGGGAGACTTCGGTCAGACCTAGTAGCGGAACAGGTCCCAGCTATCTCGTGGACTCGGAGCGGTGATGCGGCGGCCGGGCTCGGCGTCCACAGGTCCCGCCTCGGCCAGCTCGCCGCCGACGACCGGCTGCCGTACGTCGTGCACCGTGACGGGGTTCGGTTTTACCGGCGGGCTCAGCTCGAGGTGATGGGACAGCTCTAGGTCGTGCGGTCGCTCCACAGGTTCCGGAAGCGCCACCGGGCGCCTCCAACGTAAGGGAGTTGGATCTCCACACGACTGACTGCCTCGCTCACGAAGGAGACCGCGGTTGCCGCAAGTTCATCGGCACCCTCGTGAAACGTCTCGGGCGCAAACGGTTCGGCACGGTCCTCCTTCGCTTCCTCCTGACCGATCCTCATGATGCTTTGGATGACCAGCCGGTACGAGCGCTGGTAGATCTGCACGAGCGGATCCTCGATTCCGACCCTGATCACGATCCGTCCGCAGATCGACAGCATCACCCGACTCTCGCGAACTACCGTGTGAACCGATGGATGGGCATTCGTGCAGCCGCGGGCTCGAGGGTGCCGGCGGCACCCTCGAGCCGGCTGCACCGCGTCCGTCGGTG
The DNA here is from genome assembly GCA_033850885.1 of Nocardioidaceae bacterium. Classification (GTDB taxonomy): domain Bacteria; phylum Actinomycetota; class Actinomycetes; order Propionibacteriales; family Nocardioidaceae; genus JAWWPG01. Next base: position 14,841 of record JAWWPG010000017.1, on the reverse strand, counting down.
CTCCGGTGTTCCATTCCTGACCCAGGGTGAGCCGGTGCCTGGATGCCTCACGTACTGCTGGTTACCGGGTGAGATCGAAGGCGAGCAGCTCGTTCCCGTGGCGCTGGTTGAAGGTTTGGAGCTGGCCACCGACGCCCTTGAAGGAGTCACTGCCCCCAGTGACGGGGATGCTGGGGTCTTTCGGCCCGAACAAGGCTGAGTAGACGGCGATCTTGCCCTTGCCGAACAACAGCATGGTGCCGTCGCAGATGAAGGTGTCCGGGCTGACCGTGCATTTCACGGAGTCCTGGCCGACGATCTTAGAGTCGCCCTGATACCGCAGGTTCTCCTCGAACATGAAGTAGTCGCCCGGGCCGAACCCGTTTCCGTTGACGTCAATGTTGGCGTGCGCGAACTGGTGGCCCCGCAGGAGGAGCATCCGCGAACCATCCTGGGCGGCGGCGGCCTTGATGTCGGCGATCGTCTTCGCCGCCGAACCGACACTGGTCGGCCAGCCGTGGATGGCCGGCTTCGCCGTGGTGGCGGTAGCCGACCCGAGACCGACCCAGGCGCCCCCGCCGATGACGAGAGCAACGGCCGCTCCGGCCGCGATGAACTTGCGCTTCATACATCCTCCTGCTGCGATGCGACGCCCCAGCGGCCCCGCTTACGCCGTACGCTAGGGCTGCTCGGGGAACCTGGCAACCGCCCGCGACGAAGTGCGCTCAGATCCGCCATGGACGGGCGGGAAATCCGAAGGTCGTTCCCGGTATCGCCGCCATGGTCTGATACTGGTTCGAACCCAGGATCGCCCACGAGCAAACGCAGGTCAGCTATCCAGTCAGCAGGGTGTGCGTCCGGTTCCGCCAGTCGCCCAGGTGCAGGTGTCCCAAACATGGCCGACGGGTCCGACCAGCATGGCTTGGCCGGCGGTGTTGTTCCACACGTATGTGGTGCGATTCCAGTACCGGTCCTTGCTGGAGTTACGTCCAACCCCGGTGTGGACCGTCACTGAGGTTCCGACTGCCAGGTGGAACTGGTGGAACCGGTATTTGTGGCCTTGACCGTCGCGTAGCGTCCAGCCGTTGAGGCTGCGGGGGCTGGCGGTGTTGTTGGTGATGACGACCCGCTCCGCGTTGAGGCTGCCGTTGCTGCCCTTGTCGGGGCCGGGCGAGTCGTACTGGATGCTGGTGAGCTGCACATGCGTTGGGATGGCGGCCGTCGCCGGGTTGGCCGCCGTGAACGGGACCGCCAGCGTGACGGTACCGATGAGCACTGCAGCGCGTCGCATTGCGAGCATGGGAACCTCCTTACATAAGGACTAGGAACCCGGACATTACGCCAGCGATGGTAAAAAGAGGTTCAATTCAATAATCACTGTACGAATGGCCTGTTTGCCGCGGCCATTCGGTTGCTCGTGTCGCGCCGACCGGGCAGCGGCGGACGAGATGCAGACGAGATGCGGCCGTGCGAAGGAGGGACGACGGGAGCGTACCCCCCGGTGAGCCCCCGCCGTCATGGTTCGAGCATCTGCCGTCGAGTCGGACGAGGGCATCGACCTTTCAGACCGTCAAGAGTGGCTGAACGGTCAACGGCTCGGTCGCGAGCGAGTCAGCCGAGCGCACTCACGACCTGACGCCGGGTGCGTTCCGGAAGGTGAGGTATCCCTTCGCGGTGGAGCTGCCGGCGGTCGCCGTCGCCGTGATCTTCTCCCCGGCATGAGGGCTGTTGTCGACGAGCTCGTCGGAGCAGGTGCCGTCGGATCCGGTGACACAGGGGTTGTTGGTGACCCGGAACCAGGCGTCCCCGTCGTCGGAGTCGCTCCACCTCACTGTCACCCCGGCCACCGGACGGCCGTCGTTGACGACGTGTGCGGTGTAGGTCTGCGTCCCGTCCGGGATGTAGTTCAAGCAGGAGTTCGGTGCCAGCTGTCGCTCCGGGGACCCTTTCGGCACCTTGCACGTCACCGTGAGCCGGTAGAAGACGGCCGACGCCGGGGCGGCCATCAGCAGTGCAGGGAGCAAGCCGACGACGAGGCATACGACGAGGGCGCGGGCCTTCGTTCGACGGGAGTTACGCACGATCGTCCCCCGATTCCGAGCTGGAGACAGCTGGCAGCTGCCCAGGCTATCTATGCCCAGGAATCGCGCGCTTCAAACCCTTTTTTCGTGCTCTGCTCAGAAGACTGGCCCTCCGAGCAAGCGGCCCCGGGCGCTGTTTGGTCAACACCCGGGGCCTGCGGCAGAATCAACCCAGCTGGGGACTTCCGACCGCTGTCTGTTGGCTTACCCGGTGGCACTCAGGCTGAAACTGAGGTGCCCGAACAGGTCGCACTCGGCGCCCCGACGAGGTCACCGAGGTAGGGGAACCCGTCGACTCGCGTACAATGTAAACTCGCGTACACTGAGGAACGCCGTACTTAGCGAGGCATGGCATGGGGGCATGGTCCGGCGTTGCACGGTTGGGGGCATCGAGCACTCGTTAAAGAAAACGATGCTCTCGCGGATGGCAGGACTTTCACCGGGTACGCGCTACCCGGTGGGCTGGTCCTGACAGAAGCCCCGGCCAGGGATAGCCGGGGCTTCATCGCGTCCCTCAGTCGCACGATGAGACAGTGCTCGGTGCGTAGCGTAGATGCCTTCAACCGCGGCGAGACGACCGAGCAACTATCCTGCGCTGATGGAACTTGTCGGATCGAAGTGCATCGAGTGCGGCTGCGTCGTCCACCCGGATGGGCTCTACCAGCACACCATGTGGCACGAGAGGCTGCGCGGTCTCGTCGGCGACATCGAGCCCGTCCCGGTCCAGCCACCACCCAGCGCCGACGAGCCCGATTGACCCGGTCGCGACATCCCCGCGTGAAAGACCGCCACCTCATGCTGCGAGGTGGCGGTTCCTCGTCCGCCGGAAAACCGAGGCGACGCCCTCCCGGGTGGCTGGATACGATCGAGCAACCCGTTCACCGCGGCCGCCACCACCCGAAGGAGCATTCCGTGTCCGAGGTCCGTGTCACCACAGTCAGCGCTGGCCAACGTGCCGAGCGGACCGTGGCGACGGGCACGAAGGCCTGGGAGCTCTTCCGGGACGACCCCACCGTGATCGCGGCCCGGGTCGACGGCGAGCCGCGCGACCTCTCGCACGAACTGGCCGACGGTGCCGAGGTGTCGCCGCTCGCGATCGACACCGAGGACGGCCGTGCCATCCTGCGGCACTCCACCGCACACGTGATGGCCCAGGCGGTGCAGGAGCTGTTCCCGGACGCACGACTCGGCATCGGCCCGCCGATCACCGATGGCTTCTACTACGACTTCGATGTGACCGAGCCCTTCAAGCCCGAGGATCTCGAGGCAGTGGAGAGCCGGATGCGCAAGATCATCAAGGAGGGGCAGCGGTTCGTCCGCCGGGAGGTCAGCGACGAGGAGGCCCGCCGGGAGCTGGCCTCCGAGCCCCACAAGCTCGAGCTGATCGGCCTCAAGGGCGCGATCCACGCTGACGACCAGGGCGAGGCCGGCGTCGAGGTCGGCGCCGGCGGTCTGACGATCTACGACAACGTCAGGCGCGACGGATCCGTTGCCTGGAAGGATCTCTGCCGCGGACCACACGTCCCCACCACCAAGCGCATCCCCGCGTTCAAGCTCATGCGCTCGGCTGCGGCGTACTGGCGAGGAGACGAGAAGAACCCCCAGCTGCAGCGGATCTACGGCACCGCCTGGGAGTCGAAGGAGGCGCTCGAGGACCACCTGCACCGGATCGAGGAGGCGGAGCGGCGCGACCACCGCAGGATCGGACGTGAGCTCGACCTCTTCAGCTTCCCCGACGAGCTCGGCTCCGGCCTCGCCGTCTTCCATCCCAAGGGTGGTGTCATCAAGCGCGAGATGGAGGACTACGTCCGGCAGCGCCACCTCGAAGAGGGCTTCCAGTACGTCGGGACGCCGCACATCTCCAAGCAGGGGCTGTTCGAGACCTCCGGGCATCTTCCGTACTACGCGGAGACCATGTTCCCGCCGATGGAGACCGAGGGCACCCGCTACTACCTCAAGGCCATGAACTGTCCGATGCACAACCTCATCTACGCCTCGCGCGGGAGGTCGTACCGCGAGCTTCCGTTGCGGCTCTTCGAGTTCGGATCGGTCTACCGGTTCGAGAAGTCGGGGGTGGTCCACGGCCTGACCCGCGTCAGGGGCATGACCATGGACGACTCCCACTCCTACGTGGCTCCCGAGCAGGCGCCGGCTGAGATCAAGCACCTGCTCGACTTCGTGCTGGGACTGCTGAAGGACTTCGGGCTTGACGAGTTCTACCTCGAGCTGTCGACCCGCGACGACTCGGACAAGTTCATCGGCACCAACCAGCAGTGGGAGGAGGCGACCCGGACCCTCGAGGAGGTCGCCACCGCCTCGGGACTCGAGCTGGTCCCGGATCCGGGCGGGGCCGCGTTCTACGGACCGAAGATCTCCGTGCAGTGCCGCGACGCCATCGGCCGCACCTGGCAGATGTCCACGATCCAGTACGACTTCAACCAGCCGGCCGGGTTCGGGCTGGAGTACCAGGCGGCGGACGGCTCTCGCCAGCAGCCGGTGATGATCCACTCCGCGAAGTTCGGCTCGATCGAACGGTTCATCGGCGTCCTCGTCGAGCACTATGCGGGGGCGTTCCCGCCGTGGCTGGCGCCGGTCCAGGTGGTGGCGATCCCGATCGCGGAGCGTCACGAGGAGTATCTCGACAAGCTCGCGGCGACGATGACTGAGCGCAGGATCCGCGTCGAGGTGGACCGGTCGGACGACCGGATGCAGAAGAAGATCCGCAACGCGCAGCTGCAGAAGGTCCCGTTCATGCTGATCGCCGGCGACCGCGATGTCGAGGAGGGCGCCGTGTCATTCCGCTACCGCGACGGCCGTCAGGACAACGGTGTGCCCGGGGACGAGGCGGTGAGCCGCATCCTGGACGCGATCGCGCGACGGGAGCAGGTATGACGGACCCGGAGCAGGACCCGGGGAGCCTGGAGAGCCTGGCGGGCGTCGGTGAGCCCGACGGGTTCCAGCGGCTCTGGACTCCGCACCGGATGGCCTACATCCAAGGTGAGAACAAGCCGGCGACATCGGGGTCGGGCGACTGCCCGTTCTGCCGCGTTCCGGGGTTGCCGGATGAGGAAGGTCTCGTGGTACGGCGAGGCGAGCTCGCCTTCGCCGTCCTGAACCTCTATCCGTACAGCCCGGGCCACCTGATGGTGTGTCCCTACCGCCACGTCTCCGACTACCCGGACCTGACGATGCAGGAGTGCGCGGAGGTTGCGCTGTTGACGCAGCAGGCAATGACCACGCTGCGCGACGTCTCGGCGGCCGGGGGCTTCAACATCGGGATGAACCAGGGCGACGTCGCGGGGGCCGGCATCGCCGCCCATCTGCACCAGCACGTCGTTCCCCGGTGGGGTGGCGACACGAACTTCATGCCGGCTGTCGCCCGCACCAAGGTGCTGCCGCAGCTGCTCCGCGACACCCGTGCGCAGCTCGCCGACACCTGGCGTTGAGCCGTCGCAAACTTGCCGTTGAGCCGTCGCAAACTTGCCGTTGAGCCGTCGCAAACTTGCCGTTGAGCCGTCGCAAACTTGCCGTCGAGCCGTCGCAAACTTGCCGTCGAGCCGGAGAGCTCAGGTGGCGGCGGGCAGCTTCGCGGCGATCTGCGGGGGCAGCGGCTCGTAGCGAGCGAAGTCCCGGCTGAACTTGCCGGTCCCGTGGCTCAGCGACCGCAGCTCGGTCGCGTAGCGGACCAGCTCCAGCTGCGGTGCCTCCGCCTTCACCAGGGTGCGTCCGGTGCCGACGGGTTCGGTCCCGAGGACGCGGGCCCGCCGTACCGAGAGGTCACCCATGACCGCACCCATGTAGTCGTCGTCGATGAGGATGTCGACCGTGTCGATCGGCTCGAGCAGGGTCACCCCGCCCGCCTTGGCCGCCTCGCGCAGCGCCAGCGACCCGGCGGTCTGGAACGCCATGTCGCTCGAGTCCACGCTGTGCGCCTTGCCGTCGAAGAGCGTCACCCTGATGTCGACGACGGGGTAGCCGGCGGCGAGCCCGCGTTCCAGCTGAGCCCGCACCCCCTTCTCGACGCTCGGGATGAACTGGCGGGGAACCGAGCCGCCGACCACCTTGTCGACGAACTCGAAGCCGGCGCCGGTCTCGAGCGGCTCGACTAGCACGTCGCACACCGCGAACTGCCCGTGCCCGCCGCTCTGCTTGACATGGCGCCCGTGCCCCTTCGCGGCGCTGCTGATGGTCTCGCGAAGCGGCACGCGTACGTCGACCTGGTCGACCTGGACACCGAACCGGTTGCGGAGCCTGTCGAGCAGCACGTCCGCGTGCGCCTCGCCCAGGCACCACAGCACGAGCTGGCTGGTCTCGGGGTTGTGCTCGATCCGCACGGTCGGGTCCTCCGCCGCGACCCTCGACAGCGCGGCCCCGAGCTTGTCCTCGTCGGCCTTGGCATGGGCCACCAGGGCGAACGGCAGCAGCGGGTCCGGCATCGACCAGGGCTCCATGACCAGCGGGTTGTCCCTGTCGCTCAGCGTGTCGCCGGTCTCGGCCCGGGACAGCTTGGCGATCGCGCAGATGTCGCCCGCGATGCAGGCGGTGCTGGGGCGCTGCACCTTGCCGAGCGGGGACGACAACGCGCCGATCCGCTCGTCCTCGTCATGGTCCTCGTGGCCCCGGTCGCGGTCGGAGAACTCCGAGAAGTGGCCGGAGACGTGCACGGTCGCATCCGGGTGGACGGTGCCCGAGAAGACGCGGGTCAGGCTGATCCTTCCGACGTACGGGTCGGATGTCGTCTTGACGACCTCGGCGACGAGGGAGCCGCTGGGGTCGCAGCCGAGCCCCTCGACGGACTTCCCGGCCGCGGTGTAGACCGCAGGGAACGGGTGCTCAGTGGGAGGCGGGAACGCGGACGTGACGATCTCGAGCAGCTCGTGGATGCCGAGGCCGTCGAGCGCGGAGACCGGGATGACGGGGAAGAACGAGCCCCGGGCGACGGCCGTCTCGAGGTCGTCGATCAGCAGCCCGGTGTCGATGTCCTCGCCGTTCATGTACCGGTCCATCAGGCTCTCGTCCTCGGACTCCTCGATGATGCCCTCGATCAGGGTGCCGCGGTTGTCGTCGATGAGCAGCTGCTCGTCCTCGCTGGGCTGACGTACCGTGCGGCCGTCCGTGGCGACCCGGGAGTAGTCGGCGACCGTCTGGGAGATCAGGGCTGCGAGATCGTCGACTTCCGAACCGTCGTGCCCGACTGGGACGTAGAGCGGGACGACCTTGTTGCCGAACGCGCTCTGGGCGGCCGCGAGGACGCCGGAGTAGTCGGCGCGCGGGTGGTTGAGCTTGCTGATGACGACGGTCCGGGGCATCCCCACCGACTCGCACTCCTGCCACAGGGCCTTCGTTGCCCCGTCGACGCCCTCGCTCGCGGACACGACGAAGAGCGCGCAGTCGGCTGCGCGCAGCCCGGCGCGCAGGTCGCCGACGAAGTCCGCGTAACCGGGCGCGTCGAGCAGGTTCACCTTGATGCCGTCGACCATGACCGGAGCCAGCGACAAGCCGACGGAGCGCTGCTGACGCAGCTCCGCCTCGTCGTAGTCACTGGTCGTGGTGCCCTCTTCGACCCTGCCCATCCGGTTCGTCGTCCCGGTCGCGAAGAGCAACGCCTCGACGAGCGTCGTCTTCCCCGACCCCGCTGGCCCCACCAGCACCACGTTCCGGATGGCGTCTGGTGAGGCGGGTTGCGCCGCAGCGGCATCACCCGCCGTTGCCGTGTTCCTGGTGGGCATCTGACCACTCCTTCGCATGGGGTACGGCGACCTGCCGCCCGGGCACCGAGCGGGCCGGCTGGCCGGGTCTCTCTCGAGCCTCTACCCTTCACCCGCAGCGGCGACGGCACAAGGGGTTGACGGCACAAGGGGTTGTGGTGACGGATGCGCCGCCTTGACGGGTGCTCGCGAACCGGGCCGGGCTCACCCCACCTGACGCGTGAAGTGCCGGGTCGGTGCGGGGGCAACCGGACGAGCCACCCTCCCGCGGGCGGTTTGCCTGGCGAGCCAGGGGGATACATCGTTTGCCAGGCAGGCCTGCCTGGCAAACGGTGCGCTTGCCTGGCTTGCCAGGCAAACGCACCGCGTGTCGGCCCGACCGCACCGAGCACGCCAGCCATGGGGACGCCACCAGAGGGAGCCGCAAATGACAGAGCCGGTTCGTTTCGACACGAGGATCGCGGTGCTGCTCCGCGAGGACCTCGAGAGCTGGCAGCGCCTGAACGTCACGGCGTTCCTGGTCAGCGGGATCGCCGGCACCAACCCCGATCTCGTTGGTGAGCCGTACGCCGATGCCGATGGCACCGAGTACCTGCCGATGTTTCGCCAGCCCGTCCTGGTGTTCGCCGGTGACGAGGCGACCGTGCAGGCGGCGCACCGGCGGGCGCTCGCGCGGGCAGTGACGGTCTCGGTGTTCACCGAGGAGCTGTTCTCGACCGGCAACGATCGCGACAACCGGGCAGCGGTCCGGGCTGTTCCCGGTGACGCGCTCCGGCTGGTCGGTCTCGGCCTGCATGCACCGAAGAACGCAGCCGACAAGATCTTGAAGGGTGCTCGGCTACATCCGTGAGGACGTCTGCGGTGCACCCTACGGCAGGCCCCGGGCCGGTAGCATCGACTGAACCGCGCGACACTGCCCAGCAAGGAAGCAGCGACACCGACCATGCTCGATCGCTTTCGCACCTTCTGGACCAAGGTCGTCACGCCGGTGGCAAATCTGCTGATCAGGCTCGGCGTCTCGCCGGACATGGTGACGATCGTCGGGACCCTCGGGGTCGTGGTCGGCGCACTCGCCTTCTTCCCGACGGGGCACCTGTGGCTCGGCGTGGTCGTGATCACCGTGTTCGTGTTCTCGGACCTGATGGACGGCTACATGGCGCGCACCCTCGGCGTGACGTCGAAGTGGGGGGCCTTCCTCGACTCGACCCTCGACCGGTTCGGGGACGCGGCGATCTTCGCCGGCCTGGCGATCTGGTTCTTCGGTGACGGGGGCGACCTCATCCTGGGCTACGTGGCGCTCTGGGCCCTCGTGATGGGGTCGGTGACGTCATACACGAGGGCGAAGGCCGAGAGCCTCGGCATGAACGCCAAGGTGGGCATCGCCGAGCGCGCCGACCGGCTGGCGGCCATCCTCGTCTTCACGTTCTTCGCCGACGTGCTCAACCAGACGATCCTGCTCACGATCGTGCTTTGGGTGCTGGCCGCGGCGAGCACGGTGACAGTGGTGCAGCGGGTCTTCCTGGTACGGCGGCAAGCTCTCGCGGAGACCCGGCAGCTGCCTTGATACGGCGCCGCCCACCCCGCCCCAGGTTCGTCGACAACGCCTTCACCCTGGCCTGGGCGGTGACTCGCCACTCGCCGGAGCTGGTGGCCGAGCGGTTGCTCGAGAGTACGGCCGACCGGGTGTGGCGGCAGCAGGGCACCGGTGTCAGCCAGCTCGAGGCGAACCTCCGGCGGGCCGTCCCGGACCTCGGACACGGGGAGCTGAGGTCCCTGTCCCACGACGCGATGAGGTCGTACTTCCGTTACTGGCATGAGGCGTTCCGGCTGCCTTCCTGGTCGCAACGCCGGATCGTCGACATGGTGGTGACCAGCAACGAGTCGGTGCTGCGCGAGGTGCATGCCCGGGGACGCGGCGCGGTCGTGGCCCTCCCGCACATGGCCAACTGGGACCTAGCCGGTGCGTGGGCGTGCCTCACCGGCCTCCCGGTCTCGACCGTGGCGGAACGGCTGAAGCCGGAGTCCCTGTTCGACCGCTTCGTGGCCTACCGTGCCGAGCTCGGCATGGAGGTGGTGGCCCTGTCCGGGTCCGGCAACCCGCTGACTGCCATGCGCGCGGCGCTCGACCGGGGCCGGGTGGTCTGCCTGCTCGCGGACCGGTCGTTCGGCAAGGAGGGGGTGGAGGTGTCGCTCCTCGATGAGGCCGCCCGGCTACCCGGGGGACCGGCGACGCTCGCGCGGATCGCCAAGCTTCCTCTCATCGTGGCGACGCCGACCTACCGGGGCCCGTTGCTGCATCTTGACATCAGCGATCCCGTCGAGCCCGTCTATGGACCGGGTGGCGTGGCCGCGATGACCCAGCAGGTGGCGGACCTGTTCAGCAGCGGGATCCGGCGCGCTCCGCAGGACTGGCACATGCTGCAGAAGGTCTTCGTGGCCGACCTCGAGAGGTCCCCGGGGTGAGGCCGCTGCGCATCGGGCTGGTGTGCCCCTACTCGCTGGACGTGCCGGGCGGTGTGCAGAACCACGTGCGGGACCTGGCCGCCGTCCTGCACGACCGCGGTCACGAGGTTGCCGTGCTGGCGCCGGGGGAGCGGTCCGACGAGCTGCCGGACTACGTGACCAGTGCGGGGAGGGCGGTGCCCGTCAGGTGGAACGGCTCCGTGGCGAGGGTCGCCTTCGGTCCACGCGCCGTCGCGCGGGTACGCCGATGGTTGGCCGAGGGGAAGTTCGACGTACTCCATGTGCATGAGCCCTCGTCGCCGAGCGTGTCACTGATCGCCTTATGGGCAAGCGATGTGCCGGTTGTCGGCACGTTCCACTCGGCGACGCCGAGGTCGCGGGCGATGTCGTCGACGGCGAGCCTGTTGCGGCCCTCGATGGAGAAGATTACCGCCCGCATCGCCGTGTCGGAGGCGGCCCGAGCGACGCTCGTCCAGCATGTGGGCGGCGAACCCGTGGTGATCCCCAACGGTGTCTGGTGCGCCCCCTTCGCGGAGGCGACGCCGCGGGAGGAGTGGATGTCCCCGGGACCGACGATCGCCTTCCTGGGCAGGACCGAGGAGCCGCGAAAGGGTCTTGCCGTGCTGATGGCCGCGCTTCCCGCGGTGCTGGCTCGACATCCGACCACCAGGCTGCTGGTAGCCGGCCGCGGCAGGGCCGATGCGTGGTCCGACCAGCCAGGGGAGGTGCTGTCCCGGGTCGAGTTCCTCGGTCAGGTCACCGACGTCGACCGGGCCCGGCTGCTGTCGTCGGCGACCGTCTACGTCGCGCCGCAGATCGGCGGCGAGAGCTTCGGAGTCGTCCTCGTCGAGGCGATGGCTGCCGGCGCGGCCGTCGCGGCGAGCGCCCTGCCGGCGTTCCGGGCGGTGCTCGGGGGCGGCGAGCTCGGCGAGCTCTTCGCGGTGGGGGATCCCCTGGACCTCGCGCGGGCCGTCGGCTCGCTGCTCGACGACCCGCAACGCCGTACGTCGATGCGCGAGCGCGCGGCGGTGGCCGTGAAACGCTATGACTGGAGTGAGCTCGTCGGCGACATCGAGGCGGTCTACTCGGCGGTGGTTGCGGTGGCTCCGGGAGGTCGCTGATGGGCGGCATCCCGCTGTGGCTGACGGTCGTGCTGACCCTGCTCGTGGTCGCCGCCCTGCTGCTCGGGCTCTGGTGCACCTGGACTGCGGGCCGCCTCGACCGGATGCATCTGCGCCTCGAGGCGGCGAGGGCCTCGCTCGAGGCGATGCTGCAACATCGAGCCTCCGTGGCGGGTGAGCTGGCGAGCGGGGGGCTCACCGACCCCGCATCGGCGCTGGTGCTGCTGGAGGCGGCGAGGGCATCCCGGGAGAGCGCGGGGCGCGACGATGAGCGTTGGCTCGCCGAGTCGGAGCTGACGGCTGCCCTCTTCGCGGTCGACCTCCCGCCCCCCGACGAGGAGCCGCTGATGGGTGAGCTCGTCGATGCTGCCCGCAAGGCCGGGATGGCGCGGCGGATCTACAACGACGTGGCGGCCAACACGCGACGCCTGCACTCGCGTCGGCGGGTGAGGTGGCTCCACCTGGCCGGCCACGCCGAGGTGCCCGACATGATCGACTTCGACGACCGGCCCGACTTCGGCCGCACCGCGTGAGCCGAGGTGGCGCCGGGAGTCACTGTCACCTGGCGGAGATGTCTGCGAGCCGGCCCAACCAGTACTCCAGGGTCTCGGACACGTCTGGATGCTCGTCGCGCGGGCTGCCCTCCAGAATGCGCCGCCAGGACTCGAAGCGGTGCACGGGGTACATCTCCTGGGCCAACCGGGCCGCCTCCCGCAGCTCGGCCGGCTGGCCCAGGTCCGACCACACCTCGAGGTAGCTGTCGACGACCCGCACGATGCGCGGGTCGTGCGGCTCGGTCTTCCAGTCCCGGCAGAGCACGCCGACCGGCACGGAAAGAGTGGTGAACGGGTGAGCCCAGAACGCGTCACCGAAGTCGAAGAACCGCAACGTCGTCTCGTCGGCATGCGGGATGAACACGTTGTTCTGGTGCAGGTCGTTGTGATCGAGGGACGCCACGGGCGGTGCCGCGGCCGCCAGTCTCCGGGCCGTCTCGCCTACGGCGGGGAGCGCGCGCAGGACGCGCTCCGCGAGCTCTGGACCGACGTACGCGAGGTCGCCCGGCGCGAGACCTCGCATCCGGGCGATCTGGTCCTCGATGTACTCGGCGGCCATCTCGGGCAGGAGTGGCAGGAGTCCCGCGTTCATCAGCTCCTCGCGGTGGTCGGCGACGCGGCGCTGCAGGTCAGCGAACTCGGCGACCACCCGACACCAGGTGTCCTCGTCGATGCTGGCCAAGGTGGCGAGCGTTCGCCCGTGGTCAGGCGTGAGCAACCAGCCGCGAGACCGTTCGGCGGCAAGAGGTTTGACGACGTGGTCGGGCGCCAACCGGGCGAGCTCGTCGACGACCGCGGCCTCGGCCCGTTGGCCCGGGTGGTTCTCCTTGAACCACACCAGCCCGGCGGTGGTCTTGACCGTGAGCTGCGTCGACCACATCCGCACCCGGACCTGTTCGACCGGTCCGGTGAGCTCGTGACCTGCGGCGGTGACCGAGTCGCGGATCCAGGCCTCGACCTCGTCGCGCCAGGGCTGGCTGTTCCAGATCGTCGGCATGGAGGTGGACACCGCCGAACGTTAACCGGCGGCGGCCGGGATGTCGCAGCAATTGCGGGGGCGAGGACGGGCTACGTCGGTCGGTGGCGAAGATCGGCGACGACCTCGGCCAGGATGTCGACGCCCGTGACGATCGTTTCCTCGTCGAGACCGGCGTAGCCGAAGATGAGGCCCTGCCCTCCCGGGTGGGTGCCGCGGAACGGTGCGATCCCGTAGACGCCGACTCCGCGTTCGGCGGCGGCTTCGACCACCGGTTCCTCGCCGAGGTCGGGCGGCAGCCACGTCACCAGGTGGAAGCCGGCCGACACTCCGGTGGGCCGGAAGTCGGGGAGCCGCCCGCCGAGCGCGTCGAGCAGGGTGTCGCGGCGTCGCCGGTAGATGGGGCGCATCCGCCTCAGGTGGCGGTCGAACTCGCCGCGGGCGAGGAAGTCCGCGAAGGTGAGCTGGTCGAGGATGGCCGAGCCGCGGTCGGCGGCCAGCTTCGCCCGGGCAACCCGGTCCACCAGCGTCGCGGGCAGCACCAGCCAGCCGAGGCGGAGCCCCGGCGCGAGCGTCTTGCTGGCGGTGCCGGCGTAGACAACCAGGTGGGGGGCGACCCCCTGCATCGCGCCGATCGGGGCCCGGTCGTAGCGGTACTCTGCGTCGTAGTCGTCCTCGATCACGAGCGCCTGGCGCTTCTCCGCCCAGTGCAGGATCGCGGAGCGGGCCTCGGGGGAGAGCACCGCGCCGGTCGGCCACTGGTGCGCGGGCGTGAGGATGACCGCATCGGCGTCGATGCCGCGCAGTGCCGACACCTCGATGCCGTCCGGTCCGACCGGCACCCCGACGACGTCGAGTCCGGCGGATACGGCGATCTGCCGCGCGTCCTCGACCGACGAGGGGTCCTCCACCACCACCCGCCGGGCGCCGGACTCGGCGAGCACCTGAAGGAGGAGGGCGATGCCCTGGGCGAAGCCGTTGCAGATCACCAGGTTGGCGGGTTGCGCCGACGTACCCCGCGCCCGGTTGAGGTAGTCCGCGAGGGCGGCGTGCAGCTCGTGGGCCCCGCGGCCGGTCAACGCGCCGAACCGGTCGCTGGGCGTGTCGAGCAGCACCCGGCGGACGGAGCGGAGCCAGGCGGTGCGCGGGAAGTGCGAGGCGTCCCCGCGGCCGTACCGGAAGTCGATCGTGGGCGCTGCCGCCGGGACCTGGGGGGCGGGACCGGCGTCGGGCTCGGGGCCGATGGCGACCTGGGTGTACCCGCCGGGGCGGCTGGTCAGGTAGCCCTCGGCCACCAGCTGCTCGTACGCCTCGACGACGACGCCGCGCGACACCCCCAGGTCGACGGCCAGCCCGCGAGTGGAGGGCAGGGCGGTCCCGAGCCGGAGCCGGCCGGACCGGACGCCGCGCCGGATCGACGACTCGATCTGCCGGTGCAGCGGGATCCGCAGATCGCGCCGGATCTCGACGAGGAGGTCAGCGGCGCCTGAATTGGTCCTGAGTTCGCCCATCGGATTGGATCTTAGTGGCAGTACCGATTTTCTGGCAGACTGGTCCCGTGACATCAGAGACGACACAGCACCCAACCCAGCACATGACAAGCAGCGAGACGACGACCGGCACCGGCAGGGTCAAGCGCGGGATGGCCGAGATGCTCAAGGGCGGCGTGATCATGGATGTCGTCACCCCTGAGCAGGCCCGCATTGCCGAAGCGGCTGGTGCCGTTGCCGTGATGGCGCTCGAGCGGGTGCCCGCTGACATTCGCGCCCAGGGCGGTGTCTCGCGGATGAGCGACCCCGACATGATCGAAGGCATCATCTCCGCGGTCACGATCCCGGTGATGGCCAAGGCCCGCATCGGGCATTTCGTCGAGGCGCAGATCCTGCAGAGCCTCGGCGTGGACTACGTCGACGAGTCCGAGGTGCTCACCCCGGCCGACTACACCCACCACATCGACAA
>JAWWPG010000004.1:0-35993 GCA_033850885.1 Nocardioidaceae bacterium | reverse complement strand
ACGACGACGGCTGGGGCGACCGCTCATACCTCGGCGGCGCCTCCGAGTTCACGGCCTTGAAGACCGTGGTTCTCGAGATCCCCAACCGCTCCGCGATCCGCGCCTTCGGCACGCCCTCGGCAGCCAGTCTCCTGATCAGCGCCCAGTCCTCCAAAGTGATCACTCTCCAATCGTTGAGTGTTCACTTTTCACCGCCGAAACTGTTCAGTTTTCGAGCGCCGCCGACAGAAGCCTTCCCGGGGCAGGCGACCGCCTGTCTCGTAAGTCATCACACTCAGAGCAGGATTGATGCCAGAACGACACCGGACGACCTCCGTCCTGTAAGGGGAACTACATCCACACCATCATCAGAACGCCCAATGGGGGCGACTACGGCCTCGACCTGCTCGCCCACACCACACCGGGTTCGACCACAGCACCGGCTCACACACATCGGCATAAGCAACCAGTTGACCCCAGAGCTTGCCATGGGCGCTCGACTTCCTCTCATGCCCGCGATTCGGGCGTACCAACGTGCGTCGTACCGCGTGCCGGACGCGCTCGAAGTGACCTGACATAGCCGATGAGCGGGCGCAGTCCCGGATCAGGCGATCGGTGATGTCGCCGAGCTCCCAGCTCCAGCCGAAACGGGGCTCAAGCGGGCCGCCGAAGCGGAAGTGAGTGGGTCGTGGTGTGAGCAGTCGCTCCGGACGCACTTTGGGTGGTCGAAACTGGTCAAGCCCGCCGGCTGCGCACGGCACCCGAAGCGGCACGGGACGTCAGCGTGGCAAGCCTTCGCCGATTCGGGCCATGATCCGAGTGAGATCGGCGATGTCGCGATCATCGAGCACGTCGCCGAAGATGTGTTGCAGGAATGCGTGGTGGCGCTGGCGGGTCTTCCGCACTATCCCGCGGCCGTGGCTGGTGATGACTGCGAACGTCGAGCGGGCATCGTCCAGATCGGGTTCTCGCTCGACGAGACCCGACTCCTGCATGCGGTCGAGTAGCTTCGACAACCCAGACGGTGACAAGACCATGGCCTGAGCCAGGTCGGTGAGGCGGAGCCGACCGCCTTCCATCTCCAGGTGCGTGAGAACGTCGTAGCGCGTCACGCTGAGCCCGCTGATACGGCGGACGTCGAGCTCAAGCTGGTCATACAGCCGTGCATGTGTACGCAGCAGGGCGAGGAAGGCCGGCATCCACCTGGCTGACCCGTCGTCGCTCACGGCGCCCAGCCTAGACCGGATACTTGACATGCCAAGCACTCGGGGCTATTACTTGTCATACCAAACGTTCCTGGAGCGAACGGACGCTTGACACGACCCACCACCATCAGGAAGTGAGAGAACAACCCATGCCCACGATCGCCTTCGCCGCCCCGTTACTACCCGGCATGACCGAACTTGACCGAGACGTCATGACCTCCTTCCAGACCGGCGAGCGCAAGACCGACTATGAAGACGCCCGCCGCCGAGCCGGAATCACCCGCGAAAGCGTGTGGATACAGACGACACCGGCAGGAGATGTGGCCATCGTCTACCTCGAGGCAGACGATCTCGACGCCGCCTTCACCACACTCGGCACATCGGACGAGCCATTCGATCGATGGTTCCGCGACCACCTTCAACGAGTCCACGGCTTCTCACTTGCCGATGACTTCCATGCGCCGCAACAGGTTCTGGACTTCCACGGCTGACCCACTTCCTCATGCCAGGTCAGCCGCGTACTAAGACCATCCCGTCACGGCACACGCGCCAATCGCGCCGCGGTCGCGCCTGGCAACGTCGCGGCCCTGCGTCTCAACGAACACCTCAAGTAAGTCAGCGGCCAGACCAGCATCAGCCTGGCCCGCCCGCTCCACCCTGGGCCAATTCCGAACCCCCGGTCATGCCGCATTGCGCGCGCGGGTGAACCGCTATCCGAGCGCGGCCACGACCTGCGTCTTACCGCCGCTTATGGGCGCGCCGTGCGATCGCGTCTGGCTCTGATGGGCAGCTGATTGGTCGCCGTGGTGAGGTCTTCAGAGTTCTGACAGCCCCGCCGCCGGGGTCCAGGACTCCGCCAATCCAAGACGACGGTTGGTGAGCCGGCTGTGCCTGTACCTGGGCACCGAGCAGCGGGCTGCCTTGATGGGAACCCTCAGGCTTCGCTGACGCATCGGGCAGCTGCCTATGCCAGCGCCTAGCAACTACGCTGGGCCGAATGAGTTGAGCTGTTGATGGGGCAGCCGATCATTGAGAACGAGGTATGACCGAGTAACACCCGGAAGTCTTGGGAACTAGCTCAAACCGCCCGTCTCTGTGAAGCTGCAGGGGTGTTGTTTCCTACCTGGAGTTACTTCCCTCGCAATGCGAAGGCGCCGGCGTGGGTGCACGACTTCGTGGCCGTGGTCGCAGACGCCGAAGGTACCGTCTCGACCGCCAAGGAGGCTGGCCTGAAAAGCGACGACGTGTTGGCGGCGCTCGCTCCCGGGCTCAGTGGGCTCGGCTACTCGGTGGAGTCAGGAAAGAAGCACGACCAGAAGATCACCCGCCCGGTGCTCTTCGGCGAGAACGGTGCGGCGCAGGTGTCGTACGACATCGATGCGTTCCACGACGCCCTGGGCATTGCGGTGGAGGTCGAGGCCGGCCGGGGAGCCGCCAACAACGCCGACTATCGCGACATCGTCCGGACCGCCCTCATCCTCGACGCCAACTACCTTGCTCTACTCATGCCCCTCGACTATCGAGCCGGTACCAGCAACCAATCGATCAAGGCATACAGCCGAACCCGCTCCCAGCTCGACGCCCTGTACGCGTCCGATCGTCTGAAGCTTCCCTTCGCAGGCGTCCTTGTCGTCGGCTACTGACGAATCGGTCAGCGGCTCCACTGCCGAGACCCCAGGACCCCTCTGGTCAACCGTCTCGTAGGCTGGACGCAAGAGGCAACAGCGACACCGTGTGGCGAGTGGGCTCATGTCCGCAGCGGCGTCCGCAAAGGGGCCAAACAGCTGGCGAAATTCGTCATCAGCGGACACGGCTTGCCTAGACGAAGTGCCAGGTCAGGCACTATATTGGCCGCTCCACACATAGCAGGAGCCGCCCTACGGATCAGAAGGTTGGGGGTTCGAATCCCTCCGAGCGCGCCAGCAAAACCCCAGGTCAGGAGCGTGTTCCGACATCTTCCCATCGCCGATGTCTGGGGGCGACTCTCGGGTACGGACGACCGCCCTGCTCATCCGAATGCCGTCAGCGCGGTACACCATGCGACACGCACTTATGTCCCGCGGACCCCGATCTCAATCTTCGTGTGGATAACGGTGATCGGGTGGATGCGTGAGAGCCATCGGACCCCAGGCGGCCGCGTGGCTCAGTGCGGGTTCGACTGTTCATGTCGTACCCGAGCCAACTCATATGACGCGTCTGCTGCCACCAGCTCCCGGCGCAGTGCTGCCTGCTCCGAGGCCGTGGGTAGCGACGTGGGACCAGGCGAGAACATGGAGTCGCCCCAAGCGCCCTGGTATCGGACCAGAGCATGCTCCAACGCGGTCAAGCGCTCGACGATGCCTTGGTCATCAAACCACTGGTCTGTCATGCCTGCCACCCTCCCACAGATTGAACAGCCACCCGACCAGTCGCTATGCGGCGCCGCCTACCTGCTGGCTTGGCTTGTTCCGACCGTTCGACAGGCTTACCAAGTCAGCCGTGAGGAACCCGTCGCGCTCGTACCACGCACCCGCCTTGAGATTCGGGTGAAGCTATCCACCTACCAGCGCCAGGATGCGGCTCGCTAGCGTCTTCACGTCGACCGGCTGGCTCGTGTCCAGGTTTAGCAGGGAGCCGACTCCCCATGGAGGAACCTCGTCGCCCCAGAGCTCGTCCTCGCCGCGCGAGCACAGGTGAGAGGTTGGGGGCTCGAACAGGAGCCACCCTCCTAGTGAAGTTCCTCGGTCTTGGGAGCATAGGAGGAATCCTCTTCCCCGCTCGACGGTTCGTCTCGCTCTCGCAGAGGTCGTCCCGAACGGACCACTCGGCCCAACCATGACCCAGCGAGGAGAGACGTGACGATGGCCAGCATCACGAGGGTGGCATAGAACTCCTGGCTGATGATTCCGGCAGCGTAGGAAACCGAAGCTAGGACGATGCCGGGGCCACCGCGGGCATTCGTGGCGATGGCCAGGTTGGTGGCGCCATGCCGACCCTCTCCAGCAAGTCGCGCACCCAAGAAGACGCTGAGTGATTTGACAGTGCATGCGAACAGCAGGAAACCGATGAAGAAGAACACGTTGAAGTGGTTCAAAAGGTCCAGCTGGAGGCCGACGAGAGCAAAGTACGCCGGCACGAACAGCGCAAACGAGAAGTCCTTCACTACGGCGAGATCCCTCACCGCCGCGGTCCCACGCGCCGAACTGACTGCTACACCTGCAAGGAATGCACCGAAGAGCGGCGTAAGCCCCAAGACGAGGCACGAGACCGTAGCCGCAAACAGAAAAATCAGAAGATATGCGATCGTGTTGCTGCGAGCGAGAATGTTCCACCGCTGGCGACTTGACCAGCGATACGCATAGCTCACGACGCTCAACATCAGAAAGAAAAAGACAAACGTGGCGACAACATGGAATACCAACGAAGCGGTGCTGCCCGGTTCGAACCCAAGCCACCCAGGCACACCAAAGTCGTCCCCGCTTGTAACCGCGACCAGGCCGAGCGCCAGCGCGAGAACCACATAGACGACGACATCCTCGATGACGGCAACTCCGAGAACAACGCGGGCAAACGGGGAGCCGATGATGCCCAGGTCGAACATGATGCGTGAAATAACCGGGATGCTGGTAACCGCCATGGCCAGCGAAAAGACGAGAAGCAGAGCCGTCTGGTTATCCGCGGCCCCCATGAGCGCAGAACTGTCAATCACCCGAAACACGAGGATGCCGGCAACGAAGGGAAGCACGACACCGCTGGCAGTGACGAACGCGACAACCCTCTCGTCACCGCGACGAAAGACAGACCTCATCTCCGCCCCAGAGACAAACATCAACAGCAACAGGCCTAGCTGGTAAACCGCCCCCAGGACGAAGCCAGTTGCCTGGTCCCCGGAGAAGATGCTTGCCTGGATCCCCGGGGCGAGGGCTCCAAAAAAGGTCGGCCCGAGCATCAGGCCGCCGCAGATCTCGCCGATCACGCGTGGCTGACGGAGCAGGACGAAAACATGACCAAGTCCATGTGCCGCGATGAGCAGCAGACCGATGGCAATCAAGACATGCGCAAACTCTGGACCAGTGAGATTCATCCCACCCCCAGATCACCATTCGCCCGACTGGTCACGTTATCGCAATCCAAGGCTGAACGAACCCGAAACCAAAAAGAGCTGGTCGACAGCTTCGGTGGCGCACTTGCTGAACATGCTTCTGGCCCGGGCGATGTTGAAGGCGGCACCTGGTCAGCGGCGATCGGCTTCCAGACGGATACTGGTGCGAACCACGTACCGGGTCTGCACTGCGCGGCGATCAGACCTCGGTCACCTTGTGCGCTGATCCGGTGAGTCCCTTTCCGGTGAGGAATAGTTGCGACTCACGCAAGTGCACGCTGTCCGCCGGAGCTGTGACATTCCATACCCCCGCGCGTTCGCTCAGGCCAATATCGTCAATCCCTCGCTTGATGAGTTCGCGGGCGCAGCCACGAGCTTTCCCCTCGGACGCGAACGGAAAACACCAAATCGCCACAGAAACCCCCCCTAGAGCCAAATCTTCCCTGTGACCGCAAGCCTACGCTCGTCTCTCAGCCGCGGAGCGTCTTTGCGGAAATCGGGCCGACGTGCTCTTGCTCACGAAGGTGTGCACAGCTCGGGTGGCGGGTACTTCGGCCGAGGAGTGCCTGAGCTGACGGGCCTCGTCTACGAGCCAACCCACGGCAGTGGCTTGACACCGGTGATCATGAACATGCACGACACGCGGTGGATCCAAGGGTCGGCATCCGAGACTAGGACACGACCTGCGCCGATTCGCCGACCGGGGCGCGTCGTCGTCAGATCGACTACCGCCTGGCGACGCCCCGGCCGGGCTGACCCTCCGACAGGCGTACCTCACCAAAGTCGGACTGGCCCCTGAGCCCGGCTGGGGGCCTCAGCGAGTCGCCGTCGGGCTCAGACCGGGGACACCATGCGCGGTGACCCGGTGAGTCCCTTCCCGGTCAGGAAGTAGCCCGACTCGCGCAAGTGGTCGCTGTCTGCCGGAGCCGTGACATGCCAAACCCCAGCGCGTTGCTTGAGCGCGATATCGTCAAACCCTCGCTCGTTGAGCTCGCGAGCGCAACGACGAGCTTTCCCCTCGGACGCGAACGGAAAACACCAAACCCCCATGATAAAACTCCCCCGTAGTCAAAATCTCCCCTAATGAACCGCAACCCTACGCCCGTTTTGTCGATTGTGCAAGGTATTTTTCATGAAATCGCCAAATAAGTTGCTAGATAGGGTGTAGTGACGGCTCGCTGCACGAGGCGTGAACGACGACGCCGCTGGGGGTCGTCGCGAGCTCAGGGGGATGTGAAGCGGGCGATGTGGGGGTGGCTCTTGCCGTTCACCGTGGTGAAGTCACCGAAGGCGTAGAGGTTGCCGTCCGCGACGTTCATGTTGAAGATGCCCAGGGAACTGTTGAAGTTCGGCGCCCAGTCGAGCACCTGGCCGGTGAGTGCGCTGATGGCGATGGCTTTCCTTCGCTTAGCGCCGGGGGTACAGACACCGCTTGAGTCACAGGGCTTCAGGAAGTTGAAGTGACCTCCCGCGTAGACCGTCCCGTTGGTCACCACGAGGCCATGGACGTCGCCGTCAACCTGCACCTGAAAGATGTGAGCACCGGTGGCGGCGTCGATGCGGTAGACACTGTTGCCGTTCGGCAGGTGGCCGCCGGCCGCGAGGTAAACCGCGGTGGCGTCGGTGGGGTCGAAGGCGATGTTGAAGACCCGGCTGTCGAACCCAAGGCCAGCGTCCCACGGGAGGACGTTGCCGCTGAAGTCGAGCTGGGCCACGTAGTTGCGAGCCACTCCTGCGATGGTTTGGAAGTTTCCGCCGACGTAGAGACTGGTGCTGGTCGCCTTGACGATGAGCACCTGGGCTGACGGCTTTGGGCTGAAGGTCGAGATGAGGGCACCGGAGGTGGCGTCCAGACCCGCCAGATACGGCATTCTGGTCCCGTTCACCTTCGTGAACGTGCCGCCGATGTAGACCACACCGCCGGCGACGTCGACCGAGGCCACGCGCGCCGAGGGGGTCGCAGCGAACGGCAGCACAGTACCCGTCGGGAGGTCGATGGCCGCCACGTTCGTGCGGCTCGCCGTCCCGACCGTGGTGAAGTTTCCCGCGATGTAGAGCGTGGTGCCTGACACCGCCATCGAGGCGACCTCACCGTTCACACCGACGTTGAACGAGGCGTCCAGGATGCCGCTGGCGGCGTCCAATGCGGCGATGTTGCTGTGCGCGGCTCCGTCCACGGTGGTGAACGTGCCACCGATGTAAAGGTCGCTACCGACCTGCACCGAGCTCTCCACCCGGCCGTTCGTCCCCGACGACGTATCCGGACTGATCGAGATCGCTCCCGCCGGTGGCGCCGCCGCCAACAGCAGCGCACCCCCGACGGCGACTGCCGCCAGCTTGGAGAAAACAGACATGAAACCCCTCCCTCGAGCCGGACGCAGCCGTGCGTCCAAGCCCACCTGTAAATTCCACCGCAGCGCTCATTCCAGAGGGCGCGACAGATGCCAATCGATTTCTTGGGCGCGCCGGTCAACTCCCCCTCGCCAGGCGTCCCGCGGTTTACCCTAGCCCATCCACGCCAGCCGGTCATCTCCATGTCGGAATGCACTGGTGCAGGCGATCTATCCCCTCCAGACAGAGCGTACTTACGGGTCAGCGCCGTTGATATCGTCGGTGACAACTCGTCGCGAGGGACTACCGGGTGCGGATATCTGGGCGTCCTCGTCAACCCAGTCTCGGTGCTCCTTCAGAGCCCACGTTGCGCTCACCCGGCCGGTACGCATGCCGCGCCGGGCCTCGGGGTCCTGGACCGCTTGCATGATGTGCCCGCAGATCAACAGACCCAGGCCGAGGGCGAACCAATCATGTACCAGCGTCGCGCCGGTCCGCCACGAGAGCCGAGCCACGTCAGGAAAGAACATCAGCAGGCCGGAGCCGAGCAGCACGACGATCGACCCGGCCGTCAGTGCGGCGTTCAGCTTCTGGCCGGCATTGAACTTCCCGACCCGGATCACGCCGTCGCGACGGGTCCGCGACCGTAGCCACCGCCAGTCGCCGGGGCGGAAGCGGTTGAGCCGCCTCACGTCGGCTCGATAGGCGGCGAAACCGAGACCGGCGAGCAGGGGCAGCGGCAACGCGAAGCCGCTGTAAACGTGGATGAGCTCGACCAGACGCCGGTGCCCGATGGGCACCGCGAGGAACCCGTTGTAGAGGACCGCCGCCGTCGCGATGCAGATCAGCATCAGGACGGCGAGGGTCCAGTGCACCGCGCGCTCGGCCCGGCTGAACCGGATGAGCTGCTGCGGGTCGCTCGCCGTCGCACGGTCCATCGACGTACCCCTACTCTTTGATCCGACCGTCGATGTCGTAGCCGCGAGGCTCCCAGTAACCCGGCACCTGGCCGTGGGTGAGCTCGATGCCGGACAGCCACTTCGTGCTCTTGTAGCCGTAGTTCGACGAGACGTACATCCGCACCGGACCGCCGTGGTCGTGCGTCACCGGCGCCCCGAGCATTTCCAGGGCGACGATGACCCCAGGCTGTCGCGCCTCCTCCAGAGTCAGGCTTTCGGTGTAGGTGCCGTCGAAGGAGCGGAAGCGCACAGCGGTTGCCGCAGCGGTCGGGCGAGCCAGGTCCAGCAGTCTCGACAGTCGAACCCCTGACCACGGCACCTGGAGCACCCGCCAGCCGGTCACGCACTGGAAGTCCTGGACCAGGCTGCTCTGCGGCATCCGCTTGAGGTCCTGCAGCGTGTACGACGCCCGCCGGGCCACCAGCCCCGACACCGTAAGCCGGTACGACGTCGCCGAGGGTGTCGGCACCGAGCCGGCCACCGAGTAGTACCGGAAGGCGTCGCCCAGCGGGAACAGCGCGATGAGCCCGGTCGGGTCGTGCTCCTCGATCGGCATGAGCAGGCGCGAGAGCCCGTTCTGCAGCTTGTTGCCGCCAAGGATGCCAACTCCGCCCAGGGTCAACAGGCCGAGGATGACCCTCCGCCCGACCGGCGTCCCGTCGGATGGCTTTGGTCCGCGGGCCGGGTTCGGTGCGTCGTCAGCGATCATTTCGCTCGATCAAGCTGCCACCGCATCAGGCGTCTCGACGTCGTAGTCCCACCCAGGCCACGAGCAGGCCAACCAGGATGACCACAGGTCCGGCGACGCTCCAGAAGGTGGTGTTGCTCATCGCGCTTCCGCCGATCACTCCAACTCCTTGCAGGGTGAAGATCAGACCAAAAGCGGCGACCACCAGCCCGACGACAACGAGCGCCGATCTTCGCATCCGGGCATCTCCTTCGGGATCGGGGAGCGGCGGTGGGCGCCAGTTCCCTCGCATGGTCCCCGAGACCATGCTGCCACGTAGTCGAACACGATCCCCGGTCCAGACCGGTTCAGTCACCCGGTTCATCGATGGCCGTTCCGTATTCGCTCCCCGGTCCTCTCGCCGGCCGTTCCGTCCCCGAACAGTCGGCGGCCCTCGCAGCCAGTCGGGTCGACGAAGCCAGATTCTCCGGGGCGGGCACCAGCCCGGTCGGATAACCTGCCAGTGTCAAGGAGAGAAGGGTGCCCGTGGCCAAGCCGGTAATCCTGACAGTCGACGATGACCCCGCCGTGTCGCAAGCTATCGCTGGGGATCTGCGCCGCAAGTACGGAGGCGACTACCAGATCGTCCGGGCTTCTTCCGGCGCCGATGCCTTGAAAGTGCTTAGCGGGTACGCACTTCGCGGCCGGCCCGTGGCGGTCATCGCATCAGACCAGAGGATGCCGGAAATGGACGGGATCGAGCTACTGGGACGAGCGCGTGAGCACGCCCCCGAAGCCAAGCTGCTGTTGCTGACGGCGTATGCCGACACCGACGTAGCGATCAAGGCCATCAACGACATCGGTCTCGACTACTACCTGCTCAAGCCCTGGGACCCACCCGAGGAGAAGCTCTACCCCGTCCTCGACGACCTGCTGGGCGACTGGAGCCAAGCGCATGTTGATGACGCAGCCGGGGTGCGCGTGGTCGGGTACCGGTGGTCCGATCGAAGCTATGAGATCAAGACCTTCTTGGCGCGTAACCACGTTCCCTATCTCTGGCTCGATCTGGAGAGGGACGCTGAGGCGCGTCGGCTGAACGACCTCGCGGACTCCGGGTCAGACTCACTCCCGCTGGTGTTGCTGCCGGATCGGGATTCATTGCGGGCGCCGTCAACCCTCCAGCTCGCTGATGCGCTTGGTCTCCGCACGACTGCCGGCCATCCGCTCTACGACGTCTGCATCGTCGGGGCAGGACCCTCCGGCTTGGCTGCTGCTGTCTATGCCGCCTCGGAGGGGCTCCGCACCGTCGTGGTCGAGCGCGAAGCACCCGGAGGTCAGGCCGGTCTGAGCGCGTCGATCGAGAACTACCTCGGCTTTCCGAAGGGCTTGTCCGGGTCCGACCTGACCCATCGAGCGGTGGCTCAGGCTCGACGGTTCGGCGCCGAAATGGTGCTTGCCCGAGACGTCGTGGGCTTCGAGACTCATGGACCCGTCCATGCTGCGCTCTTCGGCGACGGAAGCCAGATCGAAGCCCGCGCCGTCATCGTGGCGACCGGTGTCTCGTACCAGCTGCTCAACGCCTCGGGCCTCGCCGAGTTCTCGGGTCGCGGCGTGTACCACGGGGTCACCGCGGGCGACGCGCGCCAGTGCCAGGGCGACGACGTGTACGTCGTCGGCTCGGCCAACTCGGCCGGGCAGGCGGTACTGAACCTGGCGCGCTTCGCGAACCGAGTCGTGCTGCTGGTTCGTTCGGACTCGCTCGAGAGGTCGATGTCGCAGTATCTCGTCGATCGCATCCGTGCCTCCAGCAACATCGAGGTACGACTCCAAACCGAGGTGGTGGCCGGTCGCGGTGACGGTCACCTGCAGACAGTCACCCTTGCTGACAGCTCCTCTGGCACAGTCGAGGATGTTGCCACGAACTGGTTGTTCGTGTTCATCGGCGCATCGCCGCGCACCGACTGGTTGGGCGACGCCATCGCCCGCGACGAAAGGGGCTTCGTCGTGACCGGTCAAGCACCGCTCAACGGCGCTGCTCCCGGTCCGCGGTGGCCGCTGACACGCGCCCCGTTCGTGCTGGAGACGAGCGTGCCAGGCGTCTTCGCGGCCGGTGACGTACGGCTCGACTCCATGAAGCGCGTCGCTTCTGCGGTCGGCGAGGGGGCCATGTCCGTGTACCTGGTTCACCGATACCTCGCCACCGTCTGATGGACGTCCGCGATCTACGCGCCGTCTCTATGTTCGACGGACTGAGCGACGACCAGCTCAGCGAGCTGATGGACGCAGCCGACGAGGTTCCCTTCGAAACCGGAGACGTGCTGTTCCGTGAGGGTGAACCCGCCGACAGCTGGTGGGTGCTGCTCGCCGGGGAGCTCGAGCTCGTGCGCCGACTGGAGCACGGCGAGGGCGTCGTTGCCGTGATGAGCCGGCCGGGGCTCTGGGCGGGCGGATTTCGTGCGTGGACAGAGGCGGCCGGCTATCTCGCCACCGGCCGCGCGGCGACCTCGGGGAGGATGCTCAGGGTCCCGTCCCCGGTCCTCGGGGACCGCGTTCGTGCATGGTTCCCCTTCGGCGTGCACCTCATCGAGGGATTCTTCCAAACGGTACGCAGCATGGAGGCCTTGTCGCGTCAGCGTGAGGCCCTGCTCGCCCTCGGCGGCCTGGCGGCCGGCCTGGCCCACGAGATCAACAACCCGGCTGCAGCCGCCGTACGTGCCGTCCAAGCCCTCGAAGAGAGCTGTGAAAGCCTGCTCTCATCGCTCGTCGACCTCGCCGAGAGGTCACTACGGGCCGAGCAGTTCGTCGGTCTCGACGCGTTGCGAAGGGAGCTGGACACCGCGTCAGCGGCGACGATCGACCCGCTGGCGTTGGCGGATCGTGAAGAAGCTCTCTTGGCCTGGCTGGAAAGCCATGATGTCGCGGCGGGCTGGAGTATCGCGTCCGCCTTGGCGGCTGCGGGCGTCGATCTCGGATGGTGCGAACGAGCCTCTCGAATTCTCGACCGTGAGACCCTCGAGCCGGGGTTGCTGTGGGTCGCCAGCACTCTCTCGATGGCATCGCAGCTGATGACCGTTCGAGACTCCACCAGCCGCATCTCCGCGCTCGTCGCGGATGCGAAGATCTACTCCCAGGTCGACCGCGCGTCATTCCAGGTCATCGATGTCAGCCAGGGAATCGCGAGCACGCTCTCGATGCTGGCGCACAAGCTTCCCGACGGTGTCAAGGTCATCCGGGAGTTCAGCCATGACGCCCCGACGATCGAGGCCTATCCCGGCGAGCTGAACCAGGTCTGGACCAACCTCATCAACAATGCTGTCGACGCCATCGGTGAGAACGGTGAGGTCGGGACGCTGCGGATCTCGACCCGAGCCGAGAACGGCGGCGTTCTCGTCGAGATCGCCGACACCGGGCCAGGGATGCCTCCCGATGTGCAGGCTCGGGCGTTCGAACCCTTCTACACGACGAAGGACGTCGGCAAGGGAACCGGACTCGGGCTCGACATCTCCCGGCGCATCATCGTGCAGCGTCATCATGGGCAGATCTCGATCGATCGACGGGACGGGGAGACCGTCTTCAGCGTCTGGTTGCCCCAGCATTCCTGACGGCTGGTCGACGGGCAGCGTGCTGGAGGGACGGATTTGGATGATGACAGCGACCTGGAGGAGCTTGGACCGTCGGCCGCGGATGCGGCGACCACGGTCGACTTGGTGGACTGAGGTTCGAGCGTGCGTGTGGTGATCGCCGCCGACAAGTTCAAGGGCTCCCTCAGCGCGGCCGAGGTCGCAAGTGCACTGGCACGCGGTCTGAAGAAGGGGGTTATGAGCGATGTCGAGCTGACGTTGGTACCCGTCGCAGACGGGGGCGACGGCACCGTGGACGCAGCAGTCTGGGCAGGCTTCGAGCGCATATCCGTGCCCTCGGTGGGACCGACCGGAGAGCCGGTTCTCGCCTCGTACGCCGCCCGGGGACCTCGAGCCGTCGTCGAGCTCGCCGACGTCGTCGGACTCGGGAAGCTGCCCGAGGGCAGGTTCGACCCGCTGGGCGCTTCGACGTACGGGCTCGGCGTCGTGATGCGGGACGCGATCGACCGGGGTGCCCACCAGGTCGTGCTGGGAGTCGGGGGCAGCGCCTCCACCGACGGAGGCGCCGGGATGGTGCAGGCGCTGGGTGCACGCCTTCTCGACAGTTCTGGCAGCGAGGTGGGCCGGGGCGGCGCCGCCCTTGCGGACGTGGTCTCCCTGGATCCCACCGGCCTGGAAGACGAGACCGGACCGACGCACATCCTGGTCGCGAGCGACGTCGACAACCCCCTGCTCGGTCCTCGCGGCGCTACGCGGATCTTCGGACCCCAGAAGGGTGCCGGAGCTCCCGAGCTCGAGCGGCTCGAGTCTGCGCTGACGACGTGGGCGGCCGTGGTGGCGAAGGCCTGCGGGCACGACTACTCGGGGGTCGCGGGGGCCGGCGCTGCCGGAGGTACGGCGTTTGCCGCGGTCGCCCTGCTCGGGGCCGAGCTCCGCCCAGGGATCGACGTCATGCTGGAGATCGTCGGGTTCGCCGAAGCCGTCGCCGGAGCCGATCTGGTGGTCACGGGTGAGGGGTCTCTCGACGAGCAGTCTCTCGCCGGGAAGGCGCCGGTGGGGGTCGCCACGGCCGCACAGGCAGCGGGGGTACCAGTGGTGGCGGTGTGCGGTCGCTGCGAGCTCGACGCCGAACAGCTCGGCCGAGCGGGGATCGCCGCTGCCTATCCGCTGTCGGACCTCGAGCCCGATGCCCCCCGCAGCATGGCCGACGCCGCGTCCCTCGTGACCCGCGTCGGAGAGCAGATAGCAGAGCAATGGCTGGTACGCCGAGAAACCCGGTGACATCCGAAGCCACGAAGCCGGCGGACCCCGGGGTGGCACCGCTGAGCAGCTTCCGCAGTCGGCCCGCCGAGGTCACGGGCCGCCGTGTAGGTTCGCAGCTGATCCGCCAGTCCAGGGAAGGTACGAATGAACAGTGCGCAGTTGTTGACCGACGGCTTCGGGCGCGTGCCGGACACCACGTTCGCGGCGATGGAGAACCTGTCGGTCGACCAGCTGGCCTACCGGATCGATGGGCGCGGCAACTCCATCGCGTGGTTGGTTTGGCACCTCACGCGCACCCAGGACGACCACGTCTCGGATGTCGCGGGCGTGGAGCAGGTGTGGACATCGGGGGGTTGGTTCGAGCGCTTCGCGTTGCCATTCCAGCCGGAGGCGACGGGGTTCGGCCAGAGTGCGGACGATGTCGCGTCAGTCCGGGTCGACGCTCGGCTGCTGAAGGGCTACCTGTCGGAGGTGCACCGGCGGACGCTCGACTACGTCGCAACGCTGTCGGACGACGACCTCGACCGGGTCGTCGACGAGAGCTGGGACCCGCCGGTGACCCTCGGCGTTCGGCTGGTCAGCGTGATCTCCGACGACCTGCAGCACGCAGCGCAGGCAGCGTTCATCCGGGGTCTCATCCTCGACTGAACCGTGGCTGCCCCTGAACCGTGGCTTGGCCGGGGTCCCGCCGCAGCAGAGCGTGGCAGCCAGCAGGTAGCCGCGGTTCCCCGTCGAGCGAGGTGGGTACATCGGGGTCGAGGCGCCTGCTCCTGCAAGATGGATAAGGGGTAGGAGCAAGCGCCGACATGGAACATCTTCACGCTGAGGAGGCAGCCCAAATGCCAGCCCGGAAGCCAGGTCCGAGCGTCAAGGACGACGAGCTTTACGAGCGTCTGCGGGACCAGGGGAACAGCAAGGAGAAGTCGGCACGCATCGCGAACAAGGCGGCCGCGACGTCGCGCTCGTCGGTGGGCCGCAAAGGCGGGCAGTCACCGTCGTACGACGAGTGGACGAAGCAGGATCTCGTGAAGCGTGCCCGGGAGCTCGACATCTCAGGGAGGTCGTCGATGAGCAAGCCGGAGCTCGTCCACGCCTTGCGCAACCACTAGAGAACGTCTAGCGAGGCCAGGGTGCCCGCGAGCGGACGGGCTGCCGACGAGGGTTGACAATACGTTCGTTTGCGCTAACGTGTTAGCCATGACGAACGTATCTGGGGCTGCCGTGGAAGCCTTCGCGGACCCGCTCCGCCGCCGACTTGTCGAGCGGCTCGCCGCCCGGCCGCAGACCGTGACCGACCTGGCGGCCGACCTCCCGGTCTCCCGCTCAGCCGTCTCCCAACACCTGGCGGTACTGGCCGCCGCAGGCTTGGTCGACTACGAGGTGAGGGGGCGCCAGCACCTCTACCGCGTCGAGCCGGACGGTCTGGCCGGCCTGCGCGCCTACCTCGACAGGTTGTGGGACTCCGCCCTCGCGTCATACGCGGGTGCCACCCGTCCCGAGCTCGACGAACCTCCGGCATCCGAGCGGGCTTCCGACCTCTCCGAGGGGGAGGGTCGGCGATGAGCATCGCCCCTGTGGTCCGGGCGGTCACCGTCGACACGCCGGTGGACAGAGCGTTCGCGATCTTCACCGAGCGGATCGGCGACTGGTGGCCGCTCGCCACGCACACTCCCGGCGAGGTGCTGGCGTCCGGTCTGGCGTTCGTCGACGGGTCGCTCGTCGAGACGTCGAAGACCGGGGATGCTGCGGTCTGGGGCACGGTCACCGAGTGGGATCCGCCAAGGAGGCTCGCCCTCACCTGGTCGCCCTCCGGCGGGCCAGTCACGTCGGTGCTCGTCGACTTCGAGCCGTCGGACAACCAGACGCGGGTCGTGCTCACCCATGTCGGGTGGGAGGCGTACGGCGACCTCGCCGCCGACCACCGCGACGGCTATGACGGCGAGCATGCATGGGGGTGGATCCTCGACCTCTTCAGTCACGCGGCCGCCGAGACCGAGCCAGCCGCCTCTTCATCGCCGAGACCGGCCACGAGCGAGCCGGCGTACGCAGTGGCAGCCCTGAGAAGCGGCTACGAGAACGTCGCACTGGCTGTCGAGGTCGGCTCGTTCGTCGATCCGGAACCGGGAGAGTGGAACGCCCGGCAGGTGGCCGGCCACGTCATCACGAACGCCGAACTGATGTGCCGCGTCGTGGACGACGTCCGGGCGCGGCGTCCGGCCCACCTCGATGGGCCGGATGACCACGCACCCGCCGCGGTCGGTCGCTGTGACAGGCAGGAGTACCCCGAGGTGGCGGGAGACCTCCGGCGTGCCGGCGCCGAGCTCGTCGCCAGATGTGCCTCCCTGACCGAGGAGGACCTCACGATGGCGGTGCGGACGTACATCGAACATCACGGTGAGCCGGTCGTCGACGAGGACATGACAGTGGGCCAGCTGCTCGCGGCCCAGGTCACGTACCACCTGCCGGCGCATGTCGGCCAGATCCTCGACCTCAAGGCCTGACGGGTCACCGCCCCGCGACGGCCGCCTCGAGCGTCTCTCGGGTGAGGGCGGCACGAAGCTCGAGCCCGGCCCCTCGAAGGCGCTCTGCCCCGCCCTGCTGCCTGTCGATCGCGCACACGACGGTGTCGACGCGTGCGCCGGCCCCCCGCAGCATCGGGCAGGCATCGAGCAGCGCACCCCCTGTGGTGACCACGTCCTCAACGAGGACGACCCGTCGACCATCCACGGGAGCACCTTCCGCGGTCTTGCAGGTTCCGTACTCCTTCGCCTGCTTGCGCATGAAGACTGTCGGCAGCCCGGTGAGCTGAGAGAGCATGGTCACGATCGGGATCCCCCCGAGCTCCATTCCGGCGAGAGCGTCACACCGCGGCACAAGCGACGCCATCGCCTCCGCAACGTCCCGCAGCAGGGCCGGGTCGGCTTCGAAGAGGTACTTGTCGAAGTACTCGTCGCTCAGCTGACCGGAGCGAAGCCGGAAGGTCCCCGTGAGATGACACGCGTGGTACACACGCCGGGCGAGGGATGACTGCTCCACAGACCTAGCCTCTCAGACCACGGTCCTGCTCCCGAGGCGGATGTGGACGCGCTCAGCGTGGTGAGTCGCCGACCCCGTGCCGCTCGGCCCACAAGGCCGCCTGGGTTCGGTCGCTGACCCCGATCCGCTGGAAGGCCGAGGACAGGTGCGCCTTGACCGTCCGCTCGGTGATGCCCAGACGTCTCGCGATCTGCTTGTTCGCGAACCCCAGCCGGACCAGCTCGAGCACCTCCGTCTCCCGCGGCGTGAGCTCCGCCGCGCCGACGCCGGTGCTTGCCCGCCGTGCGGTCAGCAGCTCCCGGGCGGCACGCGGGTGCAGAGGGGACTCACCGCGGGCTGCTGCCCGAATGCCGCTCAGCAGGTCGTCCGGCTCGGTGTCCTTGAGCAGGTAGCCGACCGCTCCGACATCGAGGGCGGCGATGATCCGGCCGCTGTCGGAGAACGACGTGAGGACGACCACACGGGTCTCGGGCAACGCCGCGACGATGTTGCGGGTCGCCGTCACGCCATCCGTCCCCGGCATTTGAAGGTCCATCAGTACGACGTCCGGATTCGTCTTCCGTACGACCTCCAGCGCCTCGGCGCCGTCACCCGCCGTGCCG
Organism: Nocardioidaceae bacterium; assembly: GCA_033850885.1. Lineage (GTDB taxonomy): Bacteria > Actinomycetota > Actinomycetes > Propionibacteriales > Nocardioidaceae > JAWWPG01. The sequence goes on along the minus strand of JAWWPG010000004.1, from coordinate 18,289 downwards.
ACGACGTCGATACCGTCGTCTGCCTGCAGGAGCTGCTCCAGCCCCCGACGTACCAGTGCATGGTCGTCGACGAGTACGACGGTGATCATCTGCATGCCAGCCTTACTTCAAGGGTCGTGCCACGGTTGGGGGCCGACGTGACTTCGAGCGAGCCGCCGGTCTCTTCGACGAGGTCTCGAAGGGAGCGCAGGCCCAGGTGGCCGTACGGCGGCTCCGCGGCGGGGTCGAACCCCTGCCCGTCGTCTCGCACCACAAGCCTCACATCGTCGCCCGACGTCGTCACCTGCACGAAGATGCGGGACGGGCGTCCGTGCCGGACGGCGTTGCGGACCCCCTCCTGCGCTGCCCGCCAGACCAGCGCGGTGCACTCGGGCGACACGACGGAGGTGTCCGAGACGTCCAGGTCGACCTCGACGCCGGCGTTCGAGGCGGGCGCCAGGAGGTCCTCGAGAGCCGCGGCGAGTCCCTGCCTGCGCAGGTCGGGCGGATAGATCTCGACCAGGAGGGAGCGCAGAGCGCGAAGGCTTCTTCGCACCGCGGCGCCGGATTCGTCGAGGCTCGAGGAGATCACCGGCTGGTCGTGGATCTGGCGCCCCGTTGCTGACAGGGTGAACGAGACCGCGGCGAGCTCCTGCACGACCCCGTCATGGAGGTCGCGCGAGATTCGCCGCCGCTCGACGTCGGAGGCCTCCACCGCCGCCATCAGCAGGCGCTCCCGGTCGGCAGCCGAGCGGTCCAGGCGACGGGCCAGCACCCACACCAGCGGGGTGGTAAGGATCAGGAAGACGAGCAGGCCGGCCACCGTGATGGGACGGAACTCCGAGGCGATCTCGTCGCTGCGCTGGGTGACGTGGCTGTATGGGAAGTAGGCCTCGAACAGCAGTGGCCGGCCGGCAGGGTCACGGACCTGCGTGTAGACCTCGAGGAGCTTGCCGAACCCGCGTTCGAACCTGTTCTCGGGAGCCTGCAGGTTCGACACCTCGGCAGCGGTTCCGCCGTGCTGGAGGATCTCCAGCTCCTCCTCGTGAAGCGAGAACCTCTCGCCGATGAGCTGCACCTTGTCCGAGTAGATGATTCGCCCGTCAGCGTTCCAGATCTTGATGCGGACGATCTGGTCCACCAGGAGGCGGTTCAGGGTCGTCCGGTCGAACCGGTCCACCGCAGCGGCGTTGCCCGTGGCCAGGCCCGGGGGTATCGCGGGTTCGGCGACCGAGTGGGCGATGACGCTGGTGACGCTTCGGGAGTCGAGGATGGCCTCGCCGGTGGCAGCCTGCCGACTGAACCAGCTCAAGACGATGAGCAGCACGGTGATGGCAGCGATCCCAGCGGCAACGAACAGCACGACCGGATGGGTCCACCTGCCCCGGCGCGGCGAAGCAGCGGCCCCGACGGTGCGGGGCCGCTGCTGTCTGCGGCTTGGTGCCATGGGTGATTGCTCCGATCTTGGCACCATTATGACGAATGCCGCACTTAGAAGCGCAGACCTCCGACGCAGGTCTCGCCTGACGCCGCGTTGGTCGCGCGCCAGCCGATGCTGTCGACGCCCGCCGTGTTCACGAGCAGGCGACGCACGGTGAACGACCCGCTCGCGCCTCCCGTGGTCGCCGTACCGTGGGCCGAGGTGGATCCGTTGTGCAGGATGCGCCAGGTCCAGGTCTGGCCGGAGACGTTGCTGTCGACCTCGCCCTCGACCTCGATGCGACCGTCGTCCCCCTTGGCGCTCAGCTTCCAGTCCGAGCTGTGCGAGCAGCTCCCGCGGTGCTGGATGCCTCCTCCGCCGCCCTGGGCCGCAGCCGGGAAGGTGCTGACGGCGCCGACCGCCAGCAGCAGGGAGGCGGTCGCGGCGGTGCGGCGGACGATGTTGTGATGAGTGTTCATTTCTGCTCCTCGTGACGGGGTTTCGTTTGTTGTTGTCACCACCTTCCGTGAGGACGAGGGCAACTCGCCATTGTCCGCTGGTGCTAGTCCCTGGGAACGCTATCGACCAGGGATGCCGGTAGCAGACGGTATGAGACCGCAGACGAGAGCGGGGGAAGGCGCCGCATCGCGACACCTTCCCCCGCTCGGGGGTTCCTCGCGGTCGTCGAGGACCGGGTCTGGCGCTAGTGCCAGACGAGCTCCGACACCTCCCCGCCGGTGATGGAGAACGACAGTTCCCGTGACGGGTCGTCGTACCAGACCTGGTAGTCGCCTTCGGGCAGCTGGGCGTAGACGCCTGCCCAGAAGGTTCGGCCGCCGACCGTCCGCCGTAGCACCTCCGTGTGGGTCCGGTGGTCCGGAGCGGTGGTGGGACTCACCTCGATCTCCATCCCCTCGAGCTCCGCCGGGGTGTAGAGCACCAGGGCCCCGATGTCCCCACCGATGTCCAGCACCGGGGCGCCATGCCCCAGCTGCCCGTGCTGGTGGTGCGAGGCAACGTGCTGATGCTCATCGCCGGCGTGCTCATGGTCATCGGCACCGTGCACGTGCTGACCCGGTGCGTGTTCGTGCATCCATGTCGACACCGCGCGACGGCCCCCTAACTCGGGTTGTCGAAGCCGCTGAGCGGCGTCGCCAGATACGGGAAATGATCCGGGTAGTTCTGGTGCGTGTTCTTCGGCGTCAGCCCGTCGGTGATCACACCGGCCGCGGCGTCCGGCGTGTACGACGGGTTGACGAGCGGGTAGGTCGCACCAGCGATGGCGCGCAGCTCGATCGCCGTGACGTCGTCTGGAACTCGTCGGCCGTTGGGGAAGCCAGCGAGGTCGCCACCAAGGATGCCGAAGATGCTCGGCTTCTTCGACGGCTTGATCGCGACGTTGAGCCGCAGCGCGTCGAACTGCTTGGCTCCGGTGTAGTTCTGGAACCCGTCGATGATGCCCTTCGGGATACCCGTCATCAAGATCGCCAGCAGGTCGGCCCGCGCGGCGGTCAGTGCCGCCAGGTGGGGGAAGACGCCCGGATAGAGGACCGGCAGCAGCTTGGCCACCTCCGGATGCGCGACGTAGTGCGCGAACTGGCCATCGTCGGAGGGGGGTACGGCGTTCCAGCGGTCCTTGTCGCCCATCGGGACGACGACCTCGTTGAACAGCGGGTTGCCGAGCCTCGACACCTGGACCCAGGGCCCGGACTCCACACGCCGGCGGTCTCGACGGATGCTGAGCTTGCGCCGGTAGGCGGCGGCAAAGACGGCGATCACGGCCTTGGGGTCGTTGACGCCCGATGGTCGGGCCCCGTTCCTGGTCAGGTCGGTGATCGGAACCTGGATCGCGATGCTGTGCACGTTGACGCCCTGGCTCCCGTTGACCCCGGGCGAGTCCGCCATCGGGATCAGGTGCAGGTGCTGGAACGGCCGCAGCACGAGGAGGTCGAAGATCGAGCCCAGGTCGACGTAGAAGCCCTCCTTGCGCTGGCCGGCGAAGACCTTCCCACCGCCCCTGAGGTGGTGGATCGCAGCGGCAGCGAGGTCGCCATAGTTCGGTGTGGAGCGCACACCGACGTTGCAGGGCGGGCAGGGGACGTGGTCGGCGAGGACGGTCGACCTGGCATCGTCTGTCCCCCAGCGGAGAACCTTCGTCACCGTGTAGAACTGCTTGCGGTTCCACTTGGGGCTGCTGATCGAGTCGATGACACCCGTGTTGTAGAGGAAGGTGTCCTCGTTCTCGACCTTGACGGTGAACTCGAACTGGTACGAGACATCCGGCTTCCCATCACCGTCGTTGTCGACGTGGATCAGGTAGAGCACGTCCTCGCCGAACTCGTAGAAGTTCGGGCCCCCGTCGGGCCCCTCGAACGGGATGTAGTTCGAGATGAGCGTCACCGTGTCAGGTGCATCAGGTGAGACGAAGGCGTAGGTATCGGTGTTGTCGGCTACCGGATCCTTCGCGGTTTCCGGTGCCTCGCGGTGGGATGACATGACCCTTACTCCTTCGTGCTCTTGTTGAACTTGCTGAGCACCGAGGACACGAGCTTGGCGTCGTGGTACACGAACTCCTCGGTTCCGGCGATGAGGGCGACCTCGGAGGTCTTGGCGTCGCGGATGTGGACCACGACGTCTTGCGGGACCGGGCCGCTGATCTTGTGGTCCGATGCGGGGCTGGTCCTGTGGTCGGACGCCTCGGCTGCGGCAGGCACCGACGCGAGACCGGCTACCGCTGCCGCGGCACCGACGACGGACGCCTGGGTGATGAAACCTCGGCGAGTGAACTCGTTCATGCACGCCTCCTCGAGAGACGGGATGGCGCAGGTGGTGCTGCCCCCACGCTGACGGGATGATCTCGCCTCTCATTCGGAGCCGAGGCGGGATCGGATTTATCCGGTCGCGTGATCTTCGCCTCAGGCGTGTCGTCGAGTGAGTCCCATGGGGGACTTTCACGGTAGGCTCGGTCGATCATGCCCATTTCCAAGAGGGGCGGATCGAGGTGGGAGCGCGCATGACGAGCATCGGCTCGCTGCGGGAGGGCAACGACCCCGCGGTACGGCCGCAGGACGATCTCTTCGGCCACGTCAACGGTGGTTGGTACGAGACGGTCGAGATCCCGGCGGATCTCCCGGGTTTCGGCGCGTTCGTGCAGCTCCGCCTCAACTCCGAGCGGCAGGTGGGAGACCTGCTCCGTGACGCGGCCGCCGCGGCGGCGTCGGGGGCTGCCGAACCAGGCTCCACCACCCAGCAGCTCGGCGACATGTTCGCCAGCTTCCTCGACGAGGCGCGGGTCGAGGAGCTCGGGACGAAGCCGATCGAGGACGACCTCGCAGCCGTCCAGGCTGTCTCCAGCACCTCGGAGCTCGCGGGTCTGCTCGGGAGGCTGGAGCGAAGCGGCGTGGTCGACGGTGTTTTCGGCGCCTACGTGAAGCCGGACGACCGCAGATCCGACCGGTACCTCGTCAACATCCACCAGAGCGGTCTAGGCCTGCCCGACGAGGCTTACTACCGCGAGGACCAGTTCTCCGGCCTGCGCTCGTCGTACGTCGACCATGTGGCCAGCATGCTGGCGCTGGTCGGCGTGACTGACGGCCAGGAGGCCGCGCGGCGCGTGATGGACCTCGAGACCAGGCTGGCCGGTGGGCACTGGGACGCGGTTGCCTGCCGGGACGTGATCAAGACCTACAATTTGGTCGCCCGGGATGTCCTCGAGTCCCTGGCTCCGGCTTTCGACTTCGCGGCCTGGGCGCGTGGGTTCGGCGCCTCTGACCAAGCCCTCGCGGAGGTTGTCGTCCGCCAGCCGAGCTATCTCGGTGCCCTGTCGGACGCACTCTCCGACGTCCCTCTTGAGGACTGGAAGCGTTGGCTCAGCTGGCAGGTGGTCCACGGATCCGCGCCGCTGCTGACCGAGGCGATCGTCACCGAGAACTTCGACTTCTACTCGCGCAAGCTCGCCGGCACCGTGGTGCAGCGCGACAGGTGGAAGCGGGGGGTCGCGGTCGTGGAGGATGCCTTGGGCGAGGCTATCGGCGAGCAGTACGTCGCTCGGCACTTCCCCGCGGAGGCCAAGCAGCAGATGGACCGGCTGGTCGCGAACCTCATCGAGGCCTACCGCCGCAACATCGAGACGCTGGAGTGGATGGGGCCCGAGACCCGCCGGATGGCCCTGGACAAGCTTGCCGTGTTCCGGCCGAAGATCGGCTATCCGCCGCGGTGGCGCGACTATTCGTCGATCGTGATCGACAGGACGGACCTCGTGGGTAACGTCAGGCGAGCCGCGGCGTTCGAGGTCGGCCGTCAGCTCGCGAAGCTCGGGCAGCCCGTCGACCGAGACGAGTGGCTGATGTACCCGCAGAACGTCAACGCCTACTACAGCCCGGGCACCAACGAGATCTGCTTTCCGGCAGCGATCCTGCAGCCCCCGTTCTTCGACCCGCAGGCCGATCCCGCGCTCAACTACGGGGGCATCGGCGCCGTCATCGGCCACGAGATCGGGCACGGCTTCGACGACCAGGGGTCGCAGTACGACGGGGAGGGCAACCTGTACGACTGGTGGACCGCCGCGGACAAGGCGGGGTTCCGCGAGCGCGCCGACAAGCTGATCGCCCAGTACGACGACCTGGAGCCGCGGGCGCTGCCCGGGCAGAAGGTCAACGGTGGGCTGACCGTCGGTGAGAACATCGGCGACCTCGGAGGGCTGACGATCGCGCTCAAGGCCTACCAGATCAGCCTCGAGGGTGCACCGGCCCCCGAGGTCGACGGGCTGACCGGTCCGCAGCGCGCCTTCTTCAACTGGTCGCTCGTCTGGCGGGGCAAGTACCGGGAGGAGCTCGCCAAGCAGCTGCTCACCGTCGACCCGCACTCTCCGCCCGATCTGCGGGCCAACATCGTGCGCAACCTCGACGAGTTCCATGCCGCCTTCGCGACAGCACCGGGAGACGGTCTCTGGCTCGAGCCGGATGCGCGGGTGCGTATCTGGTGAGGCTTGATCTGCCTTTTCAGTTGACAGACCGAGGACCATGGACGGGAGCCGACTGGAGAGTCATCGAAAGACGAACAGGAAGACCGGCGGGACGAACAGGAAGTGAAGACCAACAGATGAGCACCTGGGTTCAGACCTGGAGGGACAGGCGGCGGACTTTTGTCCGTCCGTTCCTCATCGGCGAGCTCCTCGTGGTGTTCGTGCTGCTCCACGTGTACGACTACGTCAGGTCACTCGAGGCCGTGCGGATGCCCGCAGCCCTCCGCAATGGCATCGACGTGCTCAACGCCGAGCATGACCTGCACATCAACATCGAGTACGGTGCGAACCACTGGCTTGCCCACCACCAGACCCTCTCGACCCTTCTCGTGTGGTGGTACCAGTACTCGCACATCACCGGCACCATGGCCGTGCTGGCCTGTTGCTACCTGTGGTTCCCCCACCTGTACCGGTCGGCACGCAACTCGCTGGTGCTGACGAACTGCGTCGGGATGGTGGTGTACGTGCTGCTGCCCGTGATGCCGCCGCGGCTGTTGCCTGGCGCTGGGTTCATCGACACGGTCGCGTTGGCGGGCTTCGGCGCCGACCATGGTGGTCCCGTCCAGCCTGCTCAGTTCGCCGCCATGCCGTCGCTCCACCTGGCCTGGGCCACCTGGGTGGCTCTCGTGACGTTCACCATGCTGCGCGGGAAGCCGCACCGGCGACTCGTGTTCATCTACCCCGTCATCACGGCCACCTCGGTCATCACGACCGGGAACCACTACGTGCTGGACGTCGTGGCCGGGGTGGTGCTGGCTGTTGCGGCCTGCGCGCTTTGCGGAGTCTTCGGCTTCACCTGGAGACCGGCCATTCACCTGCTGCCGGTGCCGGCACCCGTGGAAGCCCGGGCGGTCCCTGGCCCGGGCAAGCCGTTGGCCGAAGGCATCGCCTTCGAACGCCCGGTTGTCGAGACCGCGCCTGCCGACGACCCGGCTCGGCTCGTCCAGCCCGGATAGCCGCATCGCGTCGGCGCGAACCCGACCCGATGCCTGGCGGAGCGTTGCGGTCAGGCCTGGGAGCGTCGCCTCGCTGCGTGTCTCGCGGTCCGTTCCAGCTGCTCGGCCTCGTCGAGCGCCTGCGCCTCTTCCATGGTGGGGGCTGAGCCGCCGTACCGCCTGGGAAGCCACCATGCCCCAGCCGGCATCTCGGGATAGGCCTTGATGGTCTGGTCGAGCATCGTCTCCATCTGGCTGTGGAGGGCGTGATGCGTCGCCTCATGGTCGCGGTTGGTGGGGTAGAGCGGCTCTCCGAGCGTCATCGCGATGGTCTGGCCGCGCGACAGGTCCCGCGGGTGGTCCTTGGTGTAGATCCGCTGGGTGCCCCACACGATCAGCGGGACCACCGGAACCTTGGCGGAGGCGGCGAGCCGGGTCGCCCCACTCTTGAACTCCTTGAGCTCGAAGCTCCGGCTGATGGTCGCCTCTGGGAAGATCCCCACCACCTCGCCCGCCTTGAGGTACTGCAAGGCGGTCCGGTACGACGCCGCACCAGACGCTCGGTCGACGTTGATGTGGTGCAAGGACCGCATCAACGGACCAGACACCCGATGGTCGAACAGCTCCTTCTTGGCCATGAACCGCACCAGCCTGCGGGCCGGCAGGGTGGCGAAGCCTCCGAAGACAAAGTCCACGTAACTTATGTGGTTGACCGCGAGTACCGCTCCGCCCGTCGTCGGGACGTGCTCGCTGCCGGTGATCTGGAAGTGCACGTCCATCGTCTTGAACAGCCCCCGCGCGACGGCAATGACCGGCGGGTACGTGATATCACGCATGATGGCAACGTAGCGTACGCAACGAAGCACGCAGCGCGATGGCCGTGATGCCGGGGACGGGGTACTGGAGGGAGGTGGGTTGGGGTGTTCACGGTGCTTGGCGAGGCGCTGACCGACATGGTTCAGCCCTCTGCCGGCAATGTGTACCGCGCCAGGCCCGCCGGTGGACCTCTCAACATCGCGGTCGGCCTGGGCCGGCTTGGCCACCCGACGGCGATGATGGCGAGGTTCTCGGCCGGCGCCCTGGGCGAGCGGGTTCGTCGGTACGCCGTCGACGAGCGGCTGGACCTGTCCGCAAGCGTGGTCACCGAGGAGCAGGCCACGCTGGCCTTCGCGACGATCGACGAGAGCGGTCGCGCGTCGTACGACTTCTACGTCAACGGCACCGCCGACTGGGGCTGGACCGATGCCGAGCTGGCTCGGGTTCCTGCCTCGAGCCAGGCGGTGCACACGGGCTCGCTGGCCGCCGCCATCGAGCCCGGGGCCACTCGCATCACCCGGCTCTGGTCGAACCTCAACAGCGGTGGCCAGGTGCTGCTGAGCTTCGACCCCAATGTGCGACCGGCTCTCGCGGGTGCGCGGCAGGTCGCCGTACGGCGGATCGAGCGTCTCGTTGCGCTCTCCCACGTGGTCAAGGCAAGCGACGAGGATCTGGGCTGGCTCTACCCGGACACTGACCCAGAGGAGGCGATCCGCGGCTGGGTCGGGCTCGGCCCTGCTCTCTGCGTGCTCACCCGGGGGGATGAGGGCTCCTTCGGGATCACGTCGGACCTGGTCGCTGTCGAAGTCGAGGCGCCGCGGGTCACCACCGTTGACACGATCGGCGCCGGGGACGCGTTCCAGGCGGGTCTGTTGTCAGCCATTGCGGACTCCGGACGGCTCTCGCCGCGGACGATCTACGCACTCGCGCAGGCCGAGGTTCGAGAGCTGCTCCAGCGAGCGGTGACCATCGCGGCGCTCACCTGCGAGCGGGCCGGCGCGGACCCGCCGACCAGGGCCGAGTACGAGTCGACGGTCGTGGGCCGATGACGCATCTGCTGAGGATCGCCCTGCCCGATGTCCCCGGTTCCCTCGGTGCGGTCGCATCTGCTCTGGGCCGGGCGGGGGTCAACATCGAGGCAATCGAGATCGTGGAGCACCGCGGCGACGGTGTCGCCGTCGACGACTTCTTCATCAGGCTCCAGCCCGGAGTGATGCCCGATGCCGCGGTGTCGGCAGTGATGACGCTGGACGCCGTCGAGGTGCAGTGGGTGTCGCGGTACGCCGCCTCGGGTAACCTGCACCTCGACCTGGAGGCTGTCGAGATGATCGCCCAAGAGCCTTCGAGGGCATACGAGATCCTCACGGACGTGCTTCCCGGCGTGTTCCGCGGTGACTGGGCGATGGTGGTGGTCCGGGAGGGTGGCGTGGTTCGGGCCCCCAGCATGACGCCCGGGGCGCCCAGAGTTTCGGACGCGCGCAGCGACTGGTTCCCGATCAGCGGCGCGACCCGGTTGGACGCACCGGCCGCCTGGGGCTCGACGCTCCTCGGCGCCGCGCCGCTGGGGTCGCCGGAACGCCTCGTGCTGTTCGGCCGCCACGGTGGCCCCGAGATCCTGAGCTCGGAGCTTGCACGGCTGTCACTGCTGGCGACCCTCGCCGCGTCGATCGGGCAGACCTGACACCGGCGATAGGGTCATGCCCATGTCGGTCTCGGAGATCTTCGAACCCAGCTCCTGGCATCCCGTCGAGGGGTTCGACGACCTCACCGATGTGACCTACCACCGGGCCGTCGACCAGGGCACGGTGCGGATCGCCTTCGACCGCCCGCTGCTGCGCAACGCGTTCCGCCCGCACACCGTCGACGAGCTCTACCGCTGCCTCGATCATGCGCGCAGGTGGGCCGACGTGGGATGCGTGCTGCTGACCGGCAACGGCCCGTCTCCGCGAGACGGCGGATGGGCGTTCTGCTCAGGCGGCGACCAGCGGATCAGGGGCAAGGCCGGGTACCAGTACGAGGAGAGCTCCTCGCCGGCGGCGGTCCCGGGCCGCCCCCCGGCCATCGACTCGGCCCGGCTCGGGAGGCTGCACATCCTGGAGTGCCAGCGGCTGATCCGGTTCATGCCCAAGGTCGTGATCGCCGTGGTCCCGGGTTGGGCGGCCGGCGGCGGACACAGCCTGCATGTCGTGTGTGACCTGACGCTTGCGTCTGCAGAACACGCCCGTTTCAAGCAGACCGACGCAGACGTCGCCTCGTTCGACGGCGGGTTCGGGTCGGCGTACCTCGCCCGCCAGGTCGGCCAGAAGTTCGCCCGCGAGATCTTCTTCCTGGGAGGCGAGTACGACGCCGAGGCGGCCCACAGGATGGGCATGGTCAACGCCGTGGTGCCCCACGCCGACCTCGAGTCGACGGCTCTCGAGTGGGCGGCGAGAGTCAACGCGAAGTCACCGACGGCGCAGCGGATGCTGAAGTATGCGTTCAACCTCATCGACGATGGGCTGGTGGGGCAGCAGCTCTTCGCCGGCGAGGCCACCCGCCTTGCCTATGGCACGGACGAGGCGGCCGAGGGACGCGACGCCTTCCTCGAGAAGCGTCAGGCGGACTGGTCGCCGTACCCCTGGTACTACTAGATAGGCCCTTTTCCGCAGGTCAGCAACTTATTGGGCATCGGTGCGTGGCAGACGCGTGGCAAGAACGACCGCGGCCGCCAAGCGTGCGGCGGCCGCGCAGGTCTTGTCCTCGGCCGTGGGTCTTAGGCGGCGCGGATGTTCACCGTCGTGGCATTGTCTCGTCACCCATAGCCCGCTGCGCCATTCGCCCCTCTTCAACGTGACCTCAGCAAGTTGCCGGATAGGTGGTGCTGGCGATGTCGGTCGTCTTGAAGGAATGGACCGTTCCGTCCGCGCCCGTGATCGAGAACGTCTCATTGTCGGCCGTGAAGGTTCCGCAGTACGTCTTCCCGTCTGGAGTGCTTACCTCGATGGTGGTGCTGGCGACTTGCGACTTCCCGTCGAACAGACCGATGGCGGCCGCCCCTGCGTGCGCGAGAACCGCGATCACGGCACTCACCTTGGAGCACGTGATCGCTGACACGGCGGAGGAAACTGCAGTCCGGTTCCACCTACGCAATGCAACCCCCGTGTTGTCGATCGGCGTCGGCTCACCGTAGGCAGCCTTCATGGCTTGCCAGGAAGACACGGATAGCGCGACGAGAGCGACCACGACGGCAAACCCAAGGCCCACCTTGGCCGCCGTCCCCAACTGATCACCCACGAACGGCGCGGCCGATGCGGATGCGACGGCCACCAGGCCGGTGAAGGACATCGCTCCGGTGTGCCACTTGTTGGCGTAGTCGCGGACCCGTTGGAGTTCGTCGAACTCGAGATTCGCAGCTCGCTGCGCCCACTTGTAGTCGGTCAGGGTTGGAAGATTCTGACTCATGACAGGCCGTCGTTGTCGCTAGCAAACCAGAAGGCCCCGCATCCTGCAGGTTCAGTGCCATCGGGTCTTCCAGGTGCTCCTGCATGCAGTCGCAGATCGCGGTGGGCTGATCGAGCTCCTCGGCGCCAGTGACTATGGTTGGCCGAAGTCGTACTCGGTCCGGTCCTCGCAGAACAGGGGGCGTGGCGGGGCCGGCGCCGTTCTGGAACGGGCGCATGCCGTGCGCCACGGGAGTTGTCCGAAATGCCCTGCGTCTCATCTCACCGCCTTAAGGACTTGCCGCCCGTTTATCGCGCCTCGGTGCATGGCAGACGCGTGGCAAGAACAGCCGCCGCCAGTCGCGAGGCTGCCGCCCTGGTCTTGTCCTCGGCCGTTGGCCACATGTGTGTATAGGTGCTCAGCGTCGTGGTGGCCGACGCGTGGCCCATCGCCCGTTGCACCGTCACCACGTCGCACCCGGCGGCGATCAACCCGCTGGCGAAGTAGTGACGGAGCTCGTGCAGGTTGTACGACAACCCGGCGTCGGTGCGGGTCGACCGCCAGCGATAATCGACGAGGTTGTCATGCCAGGGCTTGCCGTCCTCGTCGAAGAGCCACCGGGACGGCGCACCCTTTGGGGTGTGCTGGCGAACGTGCTCCGAGAGGATCGCGACGAGCTCGCCAGGCAGGTAGATCGTCCGCTCAGACTCGTACTTCGGTGGCCGGATCATGACCGTGATCCCACCGGCCGCTTGCACGAGATCCTTGCCTGCCTCGACATCGGCAGCCTTGGCCCGCTGGAGCTGGCGGGTGACCCGCAGCGTGCGTGCGAGGAAGTCGATATCGCCGACCTGCACTCCGAGCGCCTCGCCGCGGCGTAGGCCAGCGAAGGCACATAACGCGATGTAGGCCGTGAATCCCGGTCGTGACCTTGGCCGCTTCTCCGGTTCGGCCGCGTCCAACAGCCTTGCAACATCGACGTTGGTGGGGAGGGTCATGGACGCCTCGGCCTTGCGCTTGCGAGGCAGCACCACACCCTCGGTCGGGTCGCTGGCGATGAGACGATCCGCGACCGCCGCCCGGAACACGCCACGCACGATGGTGAACCGGGTGGCGATCGTCGTCGGTGCCAGCTTGGCGGTCATGTGCTTCACCCACGCCTCGACATGCGAGCGTCGGATCGAGCGCAGCGGCAGATCCCCAAAGGTCACTCCAGCGACGGCCAAGTCGGCATTCTCCCGTGTGGACGACACCCAAACCTGCCTGGGAGCCCAGTCGGCGTAGAAGGCTCCGAAGGTCACCTTTCCGGCCGAAGGGTCGATCCAGTCCCCGCGAATGAGTTTCGACTCCTCGCCGGCGACCCAGCGCTTCGCGTCGATCTGCCGCCTGAAGGACTTGGTGTGCTGCTGGCCGCCTTCGTCCCGGTAGGCGCCTCGCCACGATTGGCGGTCCTTCCATACCCAACCCACGGTGATCAGGTCTCGGGGGTCTGCTGGAAGTGGCGCGAGGACTCACGTCCGGTTTCGTGGAGGTACGGGGCGCGGCGGCGTCCGTCAGTGTGCATCGCGATGTTTTCGGCCATGCCTCATGATGCCTCGCGGTCCCGACTCTTGGTGGTGCGTGACCGGCTAGCCTGTGGACGGGCGTGCCCGTGCGAGCTGTCGTCGCGTCCGTCGGGACGGCGGCTCTCCTCGATAAGCCAGAGGACGAGGTCGCTCTTCCAGTAGGCGACGTGTCGACCGTGGCGGAAGCTGCGGGGGCCGATGCCGAGGTGGCGGTAGTAGCGCATCGTGCCGTCGGGCTTGCGGACGAAGATGGCGGCCTCCTTGAGGTAGAGGATCTCGTCGCGGGCCTCCAGCCGGCGGGCGTACTCCTCGTCGCTGGGTGTGTAGTTCGAGTCGTAACTGTTCAACTGGCTCTCCTTGGTGACCGGTGGTTGTTGTTGCTACCCGCTTCAAGCGCGAGACGGGGCTCGAATGGACACCTGCTCAGAACCCGGTGACCGACCCCTGGCCGCCGCTGGGTGAGCGTGACGGCTCGAAAGCGCGGCGACGGGTTCCGCCCGGGCGCACTCCAAGGCGGCCTGCTGTCGGGCAGCGGCACGGGCGGCCGCTCTCGCGGCTTCCCGGTCTGCTTTGCCACTGGCGCGTCCGGGTCGACTCGGCCGGCGGGAGTGGAACGCATCTCCGGGGACCGCGTGAGGACGCGTACGACGATGCCGACATGTTTCGTGTGACCTGTTCGTCGTTTGGCTATGCGCGGAGAGTTCCTCGGCCTGGTGAGTGTGATCATGTGCTTCTCCTTGTCGGTCGTGCTGCCACTGCAAGCGCGCCGTGGGGTGCGGATGGACATCGCGGTCGCAGGTTCTTCACTGGTGGCGACCGTTTCGGCTTCCCTGCCCCACTGCTGGGTCGCTACTACCTAGTCGCTGCTACCTATAGGCGTTGAAGTGGTCCGCGATTGGACACACGCCCCAACAAATTTCGCCTGCGGGCCACTCGTGTGCCACGGGTCGGACCAGGGGGTGGGCGCGGCACGAAAGGTGGGTGCGCCTGCGGTTTCGCGTTTGGCGGTGCGGTCGGCGGACCACTGGCTGTGTTCGGTGTCGAGGCTGGCGGCTGGGAGGTTGCGGATGGCCGGCTGGTTCTGGAGATGGTCGACGCGTGTTGTGGCGGTGGTCAGGTCGTGCTCGAGTGCGGCCAGTTGATCGGTGACGGTGGTGAGTCGCTGGCTCGGGTCGGTGATGTGGGCGGCTCGGCCGTAGGTGCGTAGTTCGGTGTAGAGGGTGTTGTCGAGTCGGGTGCGTGCCTTCTCGGCGGCCTCGGTGTCGGGGTGAGCCATGGCCACCTGGTGGGTGGCGTAGGCGTTGATCTGCTGTTCGATTCCGCATCCGTGCAGCCACCTGAGCTGCTGGGTGAGGTCGACCGGGTCGGTCGGCAGGTCGGGGTGGACCGGTCGCCACCGTTCGGCGAATGCCGTCAGCTCGTGGGTGGCGGTGTGGACCTGGCGACGCCGCTGACCGAGCCGGCCGGCACCCTGATCCACCACATCGGCCGCCTGCAGGGCCTGCGGCAGGTCCGTGTGCCAGGCCGCCCAGATCCGGGTCTGCAGGGCAGCCGTCTCCGACGCGACCTTGCTGTCGAGGTCGGCGACCCTGTGGCGTGCCTCAAGCCATATGTTCTGGGCGGTGGACTCGTCGGAGCATGCCCGCTCCCGGTTCGGCGCGTAGCGGGCCCGGATCGCGGCGACCTGCCGGAGCGCGTCTCTCTCCTCGACCAGGCGCTGTTGGTGCTCGGTGAGGTCGGCTTGCTTGGTCCAGGCGGCCCGCAGGTCGGCCCGCAGCTCGGCAAGCACCTCCTCGAGGGGACGCATCGGCGGCTGTGCGCCGTACCGGTCGACGTCCTCGGTCGCCCGTTGGGCGGCGACGGCTGGTCCGAGATCGGCCCGGTCCCGGCCGAACACGTCGTCCCACTGCCGACGGGCGTCGTCGACGTCCTGAGCGACGATGTGGACGACGTTGTCGCGGCGGCCGCGGGTCATCGCCACATACGCAGAAGCGGCGCTGGTGTGCTCGCCAAGGACCAGGTGGCCGGTGCCAGTGGTCTCGCCCTGGGCGCCGTAGACCGTGGTGGCATACGCCAGCTCGACATGCTCACGCACATACCCGGCTGGGAGGGTGCGCAAGTCGGTGACCCGTCGCCCACGAAGCGTCAGGCCGCCGTCAGCGCCGATAGCGGCGACGGTCCACGTCTGACGGTTCGTCACCCCAAGGTCGCGGTCGTTGCTCCGGGTTTGCGACCTCGTCACCCACACCGAGCCGTTCACCGGCGGCGGTGACCGTGGCGTGGGTGCCGTCGACGCGTCCGGCGGCGACGAGCCGGTCCCGGATCGCCCCGCCCAACCCGGCCGTCTGCTCCCGGGTGTCGGCCATCATCACGGTCCCGGCGGTGTCCCGGTGGCCGGTGAGGACGGCGGCGGCGGCGACCTCGGCCAGCGCCTGGGTGCGTTCCGCCTCGCTGGTGTGGATACGGACCTGGCCACGTCGCCACAGCGCAGCCCACACCTCACCAACCCGCTCACCATTCCCCTCACCAGGATCCTCACCATTCCCCTCACCGTGATCCTCACCGGGGATAGGGTAGGTGGTCGAGCCGGTGCGCAGTGCCAGGCTGATCGTGGCGTACTCCGGGTCGGCGAACCGGTGCACCACGTCGAGGTCGACGTGCGCCTGCGGTGTGACCCAGGAGGCGGCGAGGTCGAGGACTCCACCACGCCCCACCGCGGGGAGCTGGTGCCTGTCACCGATGAACGCGACCCGGGCGCCCGTCTCGTCGGCGACGGTGAGCAGCGCCCTGGCGGTCTCCTGGTCGAGCATGCCGGCCTCGTCGACAAGGAGCAGGTCGCCCCGGACCCAGCTGCGCCCCTGCGGCCGGAGCAGCGGTTCCGCGGGTCCAGCGGCCGTCGTGGTCCCACCTGAATCCGTGCTGATGGGTCAGCCACGCGACCGACCCCGCGTGACCGACCTCGCGGGCGGCGGCCTGGGCGGCCTTCAAGGTAGGGGTGACCACCAACATCCGGTGCCCCGCCGCTTCGAGTGCGGTCTTGGTGGCGGCCAGTGTGGTGGTTTTGCCCGCCCCGGCGGCCCCTTCGACGACCATCAGCTGGGCTTCGCCGGCGAGGACTTTGACGGCCGTGTGCTGGGCGTCGTCCAGACCCTCAACCGCGGGCAGGATCGCGGCCTGCGCCGGTGCGTCGGCTCAGGCCGCGAGGAGGGTCACGATGTCGGCCTCCACGCCGACCACCTGCACCGAGGTGAGTGACCGGATGTGCTCCGGCACGTCCGACCGGTCCAGCAACGGCACACACGCTTCGATGACCCGGGCTGTGAGGTCCTCGGCCAGCTCGTTCCGGACCGCGGCGTCTTCTATGAGGCCGGTGGCCGCGATCTGCTTCTCGACCTCGCCGCGGATGTCGGCGGTGTTCCACGCCGACCGCCGCGCACCCAACCGGCAGACGACGGTCTCGACGGCCATGTCGCGGTCGAGGGAACCCACACTCGGGGCGCCGATGATGATGGGCAGGCCGGGTTGTGTGGGGTCGCGGTAGCCCAGGTCGTGCAGCTCGTGCCTCCAACCGGCGACCATGGCGGCGCCGTCGGCCGGGATGATCTTGTCAGGGCGGGCGTCCTTCCACGCCCGCCGGTCCCACGATCGGCGCACCCCCGGCCCTGGTTCCTGGCCCGGGTTGGCGGCCCGCCACTGGGCCTCGTACCGGTCGATGTTGCGGCCGATCTGCGCCGCCCGCTCACTGAACCGGCCCACATACGGAAGTAGTTCAGCGACCTCACCGGTGGCCGGGTCCAGGGTGAACCCGGCAGAGGCCAGTGCGGCCCGGAAGCCGGGGTCGCACATCACGGCGCCGTGCCCGATCCCGTTGAGGGCATCGGTCGAGTCGCGGAACCCGACCGTGTGCAGACCACGCCACCTCCCGTCCGCGAACAACCGGGCGTTGACCTGCAGATGAAGATGCCGGTGCGGGTCACCAGCACGCGACGTGTAATGCCGCACGGTGACGGCCTCGATCTTCTCGACCGGGACCTGGACTTGGCGTCCGCGTGGTCCCACCCGGGTGGTCGCATGGGCGGCGACCCAGCCGATGATCTGCTGAGCCGCCTTGTCCTGCGCCGCGTCGTAGGCCGCGGCGACCCCGGGGTCGAGTGCGGCGATCAGCGACCAGGTCTTCGGGCCGTTGACGGTGATCTCTACAAACCTGACCGCATTGCCGTCCCGCCGAAGCCGACCACGAGCCTCATCCGAGACGGGGTCGTGACCGGCGACCCACTGCTCGTAGTCTTCCCCGTCAAGCACACCGAGATCCTCAACCGTGGTGCCCGGTGCAGCGCTGAAGCGGTGGGCGGGCTTGGTCAATCGGTCTTAGCAACGGTCATGCTGCTGGCTGGTTGGTCAGCAGCGCGTCCAGCGCTTGGGCTGGGGTTCGCATGTTCAGGGTAGGTCGTGGTCGGGCGTTGAGGCTTGCGGCGATCCGGTGTAGGTCGGCGGCGTTGAACCTGGACAGGTCGGTGCCCTTGGTGAGCCAGTGTCGTAGCAGCCGGTTGGTGTTCTCGTTGCTGCCCCGTTGCCACGGCGAGTGAACCGTCCCCGGTTCAGTGACTGGTGAGTTCTCCGGCCAGCGGCTGCTGTCCGGGGTTGATCTGACGGTAGTGGTCCTGCTCGAACTCGGTTGGGGGGACGTAGCCTAGGGCGCTGTGGAGTCGGTGCTCGTTGAACCAGTGCACCCAGTTCAAGGTGGCCAGCTCGAGGTCCTCGACGCCACGCCATGGCCCGTCGAGACGGACGCACTCGAGTTTGTAGAGCCCGATCAGGCTCTCGGCCTGGGCATTGTCATATGAGTCACCCACGGTGCCGATCGAGGCGACCGCGCCGGCGTCGGCGAGCCGCTCGGAGTAGCGAATCGCAACATACTGCTTAGGTTCAAGGAGTGGTAGCAACACCGGGCTATGCAGCCGATGCTAGGTGTTCGGCCAGGACCTCGGCAGGGGTGCGCCACTTGAGGGTCTTGCGAGGACGAGTGTTGAGGGTGGCTGCTACGGCTGCGAGGTCTTCGGTGGTCCATCGCGACAGGTCGGTGCCCTTGGGGAAGTACTGGCGTAGCAGGCCGTTGGTGTTCTCGTTGCTG
>JAWWPG010000058.1:0-2547 GCA_033850885.1 Nocardioidaceae bacterium | reverse complement strand
TTGATGTTGCGCGAGGTATCAAACTTCTCAATTGCGTCGATCAGGCCAAAGATGCCATAACTCACCAGATCCGCCTGCTCGATGCTATGGGGCAGTCCCGCCGAGACCCGGCCCGCGACATACTTGACCAGCGGCGAGTAGTGAACGATGAGGCGGTCTCGCGAGCCATGGTCCCCAGTTCGCTTGAACTCGGCCCAAATCTCCTCGATGCTGCCCCTATCGTGATCTTGGCTCAACACATCATTTCGCTCACGCACGCGGGTGGGTGGTCCCAAAGACTGCGCGTAAATGCTCCTTGCTGACGTGAGTGTAGACCTGTGTTGTCTGCAAACTTGCGTGACCGAGAAGTTCTTGTACCACCCGGAGGTCAGCGCCCCCATCAAGCAGGTGGGTTGCGAAGCTATGGCGCAGGGCATGGGGATGTGTGGGAGAAGGCGCTCTGCGGTCGAGGAGACGCCGAACCTCGCGCGGGCCTAAACGCCTGCCACGCCGGTTGAGAAACAATGCCTCGGGTGGACTGTCCGCTTCGGCCATCGCCGGCCGCCCGTCAGTGATCCACGCCCGGATGGCTTTTGCCGCGGGCGGGCTGATGGGAACCTGCCGTTGCTTGGAACCCTTGCCCCACACTGTGACGAGCCGGCGGCTCAAATCGATGTCGCCCTGGCCGAGGGCGCACAATTCCGCAACTCGCAGTCCTGAGCCGTACAGGAGTTCGAGGACGGCGTCGTCGCGGCGCGTGACCGCCACGGGACCCTCGCTGACCTTGGTCGAAGGGTGGTCGAGCAGCGTATCGATGTCGCCCGGCCCGAGCACTCGCGGCAGCCGGCTGGGACCGGAGGGAACCGAGAGGCGAATGGAGGGGTCGGCCGCTATCGCTCCTTGCCGCCGAAGCCAGTCGAAGTAGCGCCGGAGCGCGGCGGCCTTTCGCGCAACTGTCCGGCGGGCGTACTTCCGAGTGGCGAGGTAGGCCAAATAACGGCGCAGCAGCAATCGGGTCACTTCGGAAGGTCCGCTGAGCCTGGATCGTGTCGCCCAAGCGACGAATGCATCGACGTCTCGGCGGTAGGCCACGATGGTGGACGAGGCGACGTCGGTGAGCGAATGTTCGAAGTCGTCCACCTGCCATGACATAGACCGACGTTACCCAGCATGGTCGGGCGATTGGCGTCATTCTCCGTCGCACCGCTCCCACCACATTCCCTCCCCCCGAACGACCCCGAGTGACTCGAGATGCAGCAGGACCACGCTCAGTGGACCGATCGGAAGTCCGGTGCGGTCGGCAATCAGGCTCGTGGGGGTAGGTGTCCGGTCGATCGAGCGAAGGACGCGAAGTTCCGGTGTGCCGAGGTGCTGCAGTCGACCCAGCGCCGGCGACGGCCCTTGGCCTGGGCGGGTCGACTCCGACGACCGGGTCCCGCCATTCGTGCTCACCGCTCGTCGTGAAGATTTCGACGCCGAGGGGCGGACCGGCGATGGCGCGGACGGTGGCCACGACCGAAGGTCTCCCAACGCGGCCAGAACGTCGCCGGCATGCCGGGCCGGTCCCACACCCTCGTGCAGCAGCTGGTTGGTTCCTACCGACGCCGGGCTGTTGACGGGGCCGGGTACCGCCAGGACCTCGATACCACGATCGGCAGCCGCGGCCACCGTGAGCATCGACCCGCCGGCAGCATGGGACTCGACGACGACCACGACGCGAGCAAGCGCCGCGATCATCCGATTGCGGGCCGGGAATCGCCAAGACTGCGCCGGTTGGCCGGGCGCCGCCTCAGATAGGACCGCTCCCGACGCAGCCACTCGGACCCAGAGCTCGCTGTGGCGGCGCGGGTAGGGCCGATCCACGGCGCTGGCGGCCACGCCAAGTGGACCTGCGCCTTCGACGGCCGTAAGGGCGCCGCTGTGTGCTGCGCCGTCGATGCCGAGTGCCAATCCCGAGACTATGCACACCCCGCACCCGGCCAGGTCGTGCCCCAGCTCCGCGGCGACGGCCCTCCCGTATCCGCTGCATTGCCGAGTGCCGACAATGGCGACGCGCGGCCCCGCCAGCACCGGGTCGAGGTCGCCTTTCCAGAACAGGACGCCTGGCGGCTCAGGGTCGTCGACGAAGACAGCCGGAAATCCGACTCCGTTGAAGTAGGCCACCTGGATCTTCGCCGCTCGGATCTCATCCCATCGACGGCCGACGTCCTTCCTTCCTGCCACCTCGGCCCACGTGGCCCTGGGGCCGCCCTGCCGTGACCCGGGGCTCGGCGCAGGTCGCCGGACATCGCCAGTCAGTACTCGCCGCCACACCACTTCGGGAGGGTCTTCGCGAAACAGGGCCACCAGCCGCACCGGGCCGATTCCGGGCAGACCGGCGAGGGCAGCGGCGTACGCCTCAGGCGGAAGGGCGGACGCGCCAGTCACGCCGGAACCGCCAGTCACGCCGGAACCGCCGCAGCCGAGAAGGGATCGCTCCGGAGAATCAATGCTCCGCACACGTCCTGCTCGTCGATGGGGCCTGCTCGCCCCCCCAGATCCGCAAGGGTGCGAGCCACCCGCCGCACT
>JAWWPG010000063.1:0-140530 GCA_033850885.1 Nocardioidaceae bacterium | reverse complement strand
CCGCCGACGCAGACAAGCCGCCCTCGGCAGACTCACCCCGACCGAGTTTGAGACCATCTACTCAGCCGCACCCGCGGCCTGAGAACAACCCGCCCTCGGTGTCAACCAGAGCCTGGGCAGTCCCAACTGCGTGTACCGGTTGTTCACCGGTTTACAGTTGCCTTCCCCGTCCTCACAGCCATTGGGAAGTATGTAGTTGAAGTCAGGGACCGTTCCCTGCGCCAGTGCCTGGTTGAACTTGGTCATGGGATGACCAGCGTAGATGTCGTTGTTGAGACACTCCTGCGACTTGTTGGTGGCGGACCATTTGCTGCCTACTCCCTCGATGTTGTCGTAGAGGATTGCCGGATTACCGGTGGTGTAAAAGCCGGTGAGAGGGCACGGTCCTTGGGGTGGGCAGGAGCCTCCTGATCCGGTGTCACATCGTGCGGTGCCACCTGCCAGCCAAGTTTTCCATGTCTTGCCAACCACATCGAGCTGGTGGAACAGGTTGTCCACGTTCTGGTGACAGGCAACCCCATAGTCGTGCTGCTCGCACTTCGTGAACTGGCCCGAGGTCATCGCGACGTAGTTGGCCTGTGACCAATGAGTCGTGCCGTAATATTGGCTGAGCCAGGCTGCTCGTGGCCGCAAAGTGCCGAGCAAATACGGGGCATTGGACATCTTCAGGTGTGAATAAGTGGTGTTCTCCCCAACGATCACGAATACGTTGCCCAAGCTCGGAACCCCCTCCATGGGCGAGACCACTGCGCCGCGAAACAACCGCGCGGTGATGTCTTGAACGTGGACGCCCGGCGTTAGTGCTGCAAGCGTCCGGTTCGTGGCTGGGTCACGAGCAGGTAGGGGCGCCGGCGTCTCTCGTGCCAGCTGAGGATTGGGTAGGGCAAGCAGAGCGAACGTCGCCATGACTGTGACGACCTGACGGCAACTAATGCGGAACATCTCGTTCACCTGGGAATCTCGAGAATGCCCTCGCCTCGGAGAGCCTTGATCTAACGCTATGAGCCTCGACTGAACCGGTCAATGAAGCGATCGCCAGCGAAGGCAGTCTTCAGTGCCTGGGGCGCAGCCGGCGTCGTGTAGGTATCGGTCAAGGCATCCGCGCTCTCCCATCGGGATGGGTCGACTGGGACCAGTACACGTGAGCTGGGGTGCCACGGCCACAAGCCCACCCCCAACTCATGAGAGCAGATCTGTGGAGTCATGAGTAGCGCTGGACAACCCAAATAAGATGAAAACGGCAGCACCGGACACATTGGTAAGAATCGGTCCTCACCTGTGTCACGCTGGAACTATGAATTTCAACCTTCGAAGGCCCGCATCGCGAAATGCCGTGGCAGCCACCCTGATGATTGGCGTTCTGTCGGCATGTTCAAGTGGGGGAGCCATCGGAGATACTCACATCTTGACCAAATCCGAGGCAGACGCACGCTACCTAGAATTGGTGAGCCCATACAACCAAGCGCTGGGCCAGTTCGAGACAGCGGTTCGGTCTGACCATCCATACATCCCTGACATACATAGTGCGACGGTTGCCCTGGTGGCTGCCCTCAATCACTCCAAGATAATCCTGAGCACTACGCGATGGCCCCTGATCGTGACACATGATGTTTCCTTCATGATTTCGGCGGACACGCGATCGATCGCTGGACTAAAGGCCCTCGAAACTGCGGCGACGACGAGTGACCTTCGGGCCTGGGGAGAGACGTGGGGGCAAAGGACCATCGACGCGATCTCGGATGGTGGGGCTGCCGCCGTCGAGATTCGAGCGAAACTTGGCTTACCCCCACCACATGACCCTAGCTCTCCCATGACGACCGCCTGACAGCCAGTGACCCCCAGCCAGCCCTCATTCTGTACGGCCACGTGCGAACGATCACGATCCTCAATGACCAGGACCATCGACCGATGAGTCCTCCATCGTCGTGCACGACAACGCCCATTCCCACAGCCACCTTGGTGCATAACGGAGACGGCTGTGCCGCGATCGTCCCCACTAACAACGTCCCCGGGCGCCTCAGGCGCGGGCCACGCCACGGCGTCCAAGCGCCTTCCTCAAGCTCAGACCCGCCTCCCGGCTCGAAAGTGCCTCAGCCGTGTCGGTTTCACAGGTCGGCGCATTGCCCCGTCATCGCACCGGTGACATGGTTGGGGCTGCCATCCGAGTCACCGATCTGTGGCGCCGGAGAGTTGCCGGCGCAGTTCAGGCTGCCTTGGATGGTGTTCGTGACGAATTCGTTGCCGTCTGGGTCCGCAAGCACGTTGTCATTGAGGTTGACCCTGCCGTTCACGTGGTTGCGAATGAACCCGAACCAGAATCCGTCGTACCCGTCGATGGTTGCGCCGCCGTTGATGTGGTTGTCTTCGATCGCGTTCCAGGTGATGTCGAACGGTCCGCCGGTGGGTCCCGATCCGCCATGCACGGTGATGCCTCCGCGGATGGTCGCGAAGTGAATCTGCACAGAAGCCGGGTTCGTTGCTCGGACACCGCCGCTGATGGTGCCGGTGCTCCCCGGGCTGTCCTCGCTGCCGAGGACGAACGTCGCCCCCGGCTCAATGCGCAGTCCACCGCGGATGGTGACCGGTCCGTCGCTCAGGCAGGTCGCACCTGCCGGCACGACAACCTTGTGATACGTACCTGAGGCCAACGTGTCGGTGCAGCGTGTGGCCGTGCTGGCCTCCGCCGAAGCAGGGAGGCTGGCGAGCAGCGCGATCCCCAGTGTTCCGGCGGCGAGGGCTGGAAGAGTCTTCTTCATCTTTAGAGTGCCTCCTTGTCTGGCCGGAGACGTCTCCGGCCGTTGAACCCCCGAGCCAGACCGAGGCTACGCGGCCAACCGGTACCGGACACGGTACTTGCGGATACAACCTCGCTGGGCAACTTTGAAGCGTCAGCCATGGACACCGCAGCCGCCGAGGCACCACGCCGTGGCGGAATTTCGGACGGTCGGGGAGGATGGAATGTCATGTCCATCACGCGAGTGAGCCACCGTCCCGCCGCGGAGCGGCGTCGCGAGGCCAGCAAGGCCATTTCTTGGCTCTTGCTGGGATGGGGGCTCCTTGTAAGCGTGGTGGTGGTGTTTGGTTTTGCGTTGACCGGTCCCCTGAACGGATCTATCGGTGTTGGTGACAACAGGGTGGAACGCTGGCTCGCCTCGCACCGTTCGGGTTGGCTGACCGAAATCGCTGACGCCGTCAGTTTGCTCGGGGAGACGTTGACGGTGCTGGTGCTGGGTCCTGTCCTCCTGCTGGTCACCTGGCTGTGGATCCGGCAGATCAGGCCGGTCCTCTTTCTCGTGGTGGCTCTGGTGGGCGAGGCGGGCGCATACTTGCTTACCGTCAGCATCGTGAGCCGCCCCCGTCCGCCGGTTCGGCTGCTTGACCCCGGATTGGACCCCAACCACAGCTATCCTTCCGGTCATGTTGCGGCTTCGGTCGCCCTGTACGGCGCAATGGCTGTCCTTATTTGGCTGTTCTGCGCGAACCGATGGCGATGGCTAAGCGTCGCGCTCGTCGTACTGCCAGCGCTCGTTGGCATCGCTCGGCTCTACCTAGGTGCTCATCATCCCAGCGACGTCGTCACAAGCCTTGCCTTCATGTCGGCGTGGCTGGCGATCTCCGGAGCAGTTCTTCTCAGGGACCAATCCGCTGAGACCACCGGCTCATCGCGATAAGGGTGAGCAGCGGGACTCTGGTTCCAAACGAAGGATCCTTTACTGCGACTAATCGACACTGCCGTCGGTGTGCGACCACGCAGTAGGTCAGCCACCATGACGTTGCTGCTGGCCGCAGTACACCGGCGGTCTGAGCGGCATCCTGGACGCGGTCAGGTCCAACCGGGCTTCTCGGGCATGCCCTGCCAGGTCGAAGCGGGGACATAGCATCGCAGCCATGAATGTCACGGACTGGCTGCTCGAGGGTGACCCGGCGATCCGGTGGCAGGTGCTGCGCGACCTCACCGGAGCGCCTGCCGAGCAGGTCGCGGCCGAGCGGGGCCGTGTCCAGCATGAAGGCTGGGCAGCCCGTCTGCTCGCCTTGCGAGATCCAGACGGTCAGTGGGACGGCGGCGCATGCTTCCCGCGGCGCATCGTTGACGACTGGCGGGCTGGCATCGAGCCGGACTTCTCCGACGGCCAGCCCTGGACCTCCACGCTGCCCACGCTAATGCTGTTGCACGATCTGGGGTTGGATCCGGCCGGTACGGCGGCCCGGGACACGATCGCGCGGGTCGCCGCGAACTGCCGGTGGGAGCACGACGGTCAGGCGTTCTTCGATGGCGAGGTCGAGGCGTGTATCAACGGCCGGACGCTCTCGATCGGCGCTTACTTCGGAGCGGATGTCGACAGCCTCGTCACGGGCCTGCTCGCTGACCAGCTCGACGACGGCGGCTGGAATTGTTGGACTGAGCATGGCGCTACCGTTTCGTCGTTCGACTCGACGATCTGCGTGCTCGAGGGCCTGCTCGAGTACGAGCTGTCCGGGGGAGAGGTCGCCGTGGCCGCGGCTCGCCGGGGCGGCGAAGAGTATCTGCTGGAGCGGCAGCTGTTCCGACGCAAAAGCACCGGCGAGGTGCCGGCCGAGCGTTGGTTGCAGTTCTCGTGGCCGCCGCGCTGGCATTACGACGTCCTGCGTGCCTTGGACCACTTCCGCCGCACCGGCAACGCACCGGACGGCCGCGTCGCTGAGGCCGTGCAGCTTGTCCGCGACAAGCGGCAGCCAGGCGGCGCCTGGCTGCTCGAGAACACCCATCCGGGCGAGGCCCAGTTCGAGTTCGAGGACGGCGACGGTTGCCCGAGCCGGTGGAACACGCTGCGGGCGCTGCGCGTCCTCAACTGGTACGACCACCAGCGCTAGCCCGGTTACGATTCGCCCCACGATCGTCGGAGCTGATCTTCGGCGGCTCTGTCGCCGCCCGTACGCTCGCGTTCTTCAGCGGGGTGCTCGTGGGGCCCGGGCCGGTCTTAGTTGATCGTGGACGTGTCGATTCGCGCCATGATGCGCTCGGCGTCGCGTCCGAGCCGGCGCAGTTGCTCGGATGACAGCACGTCGATGACAAGCTGGCGAACGTGTGCGACGTGGCCGGGGGCGGCGTCGAGGATGGTTCGATACCCGTCGTCGGTGAGGATCGCGTTGGTGAATCGCCCGTCGGTGGGATCGGGTTCGCGGCGGACGAGACCTCGGTCCTCGAGTCGGGTGACGACGCGAGACAGTCGGGAAAGTGACGCATTCGTGACGTCCGCGAGTGAGCTCATGCGCATCGTGTGTCGTGGGCGCTGGGAGAGCATCGCGAGTACCTGGTACTCGACCATCGCCAGGCCGGAGTCGCGTTGCAGCTGTTGATCGATTGACCAGGGAAGCCAGGTCATCAGTCGCACTACCGCTAGCCAGGAGTGGAGCTCCTCGGCGGTGAGCCACTCGACGGTTGCCTGCTGGCTGTCGGTGCCAACACGTTCGGTCACGTCGCCACGATAGTGCCCCTTCACGTGCTGGATCAAGTGAAGCGGCCATCGGCCTGCTATCTGAGGTGGTGCGGCAATGCCTCAGGATCCCAGGTATTCGGTCCGCCCCATCGCCAGCATCCGGTGGAGATGACTTGACAGATCAAGTTATCTCGCCCTAGTGTCGCTTGATTGAGAAAGTCATCAGCCCTGGTGAGGCACCAGCCCCAGGCGCCTGAGCAACTCCACACACAGTTCGGAGGTAAGCAAAATGCGCATCGCACTCACCGGTGCAACCGGCTTCATCGGATCCCACATCATGGCCGAGCTGCAGTCGGGCGGCCACGAGGTCGTCGCACTCGTGCGAGACGACGCAGACGCCGCCAAAGTTGTCGCGCACGGCGCGACGTCGGCCGCGGTCGACCTCTACGACCAACCCGCGGTCGTCAAACTGTTCAGCGACGCCGACGGGGCGGTCCACGCCGCCAGCCCAGGTGACGCCACCAGCGCCGACCTGGACTCCGCCGTCGCCGACGCCGCGATCGAGGCATTCGACGGTACGGGCAGGCCGTTCGCGCTTATCAGCGGTCTCTGGGTCTACGGATCGAACACGTCGATCAGCGAGGACTCGCCGTTCAACCCGCCCGCAATGGTGGCATGGAAGGAACCGATCGAACGCCGGGTGCTGAACGCGACGGGTATGCGCGGTGTCGTGCCCGTGTCGAGCGTCGCCTACGGCGATGGCGGTGGCGGTCTACCCGGGCTGCTGCTCGGCTCACCACGCGACGCCGACGGCAATCTGCTCATGTTCGGCACGGGGCAGCAGCACTGGTCGACGGTGCATGTAGCCGACGTGGCGGACTTCTTCCGGCGCGTGTTGGAGGACGACTCCGCCGGCGGATACTACGTCATCGGGAACGGCCTCAATCCCACCGTGGCCGAACTGACCGAGGCCGCGGCCGAGGCAGTAGGCGCCCCCGGGGCGGTTCCCGGATCCGAGGAAGAGGCACGCAGCAGGGTCGGCGACTACTTCGCCGAGGTGCTGCTGCTCGACCAAGCCACCACCGCAGACAGGGCGCGCGCCGATCTCGGCTGGCAGCCGTCACACCCGGGACTCGTCGAGGAGTTCCGCCAGGGCAGTTACCGCCGCTGACGGCGACGGCCGCCTACCCCGTTCCAACCACGCTGCGCACCCGAGGATCGGGTTGGTGAGATACCGGTCCGCGTTACGGGCAGGTTGCTAGAAGGACTGCACCTTCAGCGTCTTGCAGTCGTTCGACGGATTCGGGTCGGGAAGACCACCCTCGTTGCTCGTGCAGACCCTGATCCGGACGGTCGAGCTGGGATTGGGGGCGACGATGACCGTCATCGTCGAGCTCTGGTGCACGCTCAGCGATCCCGGCTCACATGAAGGGCTGTCGGCGTTGAAGCCGGCTCCATCAGAGGTGACACATAGCTGGTCGGTGACGGAGCCTCCCGACGAGGACACGATGGTCATGTCGACGGAGTCTGGGCCTGCCCCGGGGCCGTGGTTCGTCTCCTTGAAGACGAAGACGACCGGGTGAGAGCTCTCGAGGCTGTGTTCTCCGCCGGCCACGAAACCAGTGACCCCAACATCCGACGACGTGGCGCTCGCACCCGAAGCCCCATTGCCGGCCATCGTGGCGCCGACCCCAACGAGGGTGAATACGATAGCCGCTGTCTTGCGGGGAAATCTCATGTGTGCTCTCTCCTGACCTCGTGACGGGCCTCGTAGCCGCCGGTACCGGACGCTACCGGATAATCGCCGCCCACCAGTGTGCATTGTTGAGTTTGGTCTGAATCGGCGGCGTGGGTCGAGGCCGTCGAGACGGACCACCCAGGGCAAGCGTCAGCGAGACTCGGTGCGCACGGGCAGCGGAGCATTTCGAGGGCGAGAAGTGAATCAGGCTAGACGCTGTCGAGCGACCCGACGACGAACGCCCGACACGGCCGCACACCCGAGCAGGAGCACCGCCGCGACGAACGAGAGGATGGTGAGGACCAGCGACCCGGACCGAGCAGCTGGACATCCATCTTTGAGGCTGATAGTCGGGGGCAACGAGTGATAGCCACTCACAACAGTGCTGAAGGGTTTGAATTCGCTCCTCGGCGCGAGCACGCTGCCGCAGTAGCGGGTCTCCTGGACCGGGTGACCCAGTAACGTCAAGGATGTCGTTTGTGTGCGTAACCCGACGAAGAGGCCGACACCCACGCAGGACAGCCCCAACACGACAAGACCCGCTATGACCGACCTGCTCACCGCGCCCAGGCCTACGGCGTGTAAACGCGATAGGTGATCATGTAGACGCCGCGGGTCGCGCCATTTTTCGTGATGACGAACGTGCGGATCTTGTGAGTCCCGGGGGTGATGCCGCTCATGGACTGGACGAAGGAACCTGCGCCAAAGAAACCCTTGGGAACGTTGCCGAGGTACGGGCACAGCGGCTCGGTCATATGGTCGCCGTCTACGTCGGTGCATACCGCCCACTTGTTGTTGCTTGTCGTTCCCATCACCTCAACGTTCTGATCGGCTTCGAACGTACACGTGGTTTTGCCGGGGCACGTAAGGGTGATGGCCGCCGACTCCAGGGGCGTTCTTCCGGGTCCGATTTCCGCCTTGAGATAGGACTCGGAAATCGCCGTGCTCCGAAGCAGATGTGCGACGAGCACTGTCGTTCGGGGGCCCTGCGGGCTGGCGGGCTCGGGGCCAAGCGACTGAGGATGCCATCGCAGACCTCCCATTGCGGGCGCCAAGACTGCGCTGCCCGCAACCAGCACCAACACGAGTACTCCCATTCGTGAACTTCTGGTTGCGCGCATAGCCGTATCTCCAGACCGTCTCCCAACCTGCCTACCTGACAGGATCAACAGCATCTCATGGGTCGACAGAATTGAGAGCGGACGGAACTTCGAGTACGAAAGCATTGGTTATATGCTCTCGGTTCTTCGAGTGGGTTTGACCTCGGCTACTGGTGTTCCGACAGTACCCGGGCGTTCTGTTTAGAGGGCCGACGCCGCGGCCACCGCGACCTGGATGTGCGTGCCGTCTGGGAGGCCATAAGGGTTGGTTCCGGATGCGACGACTTCAATGTTCGTGACCTCGATGCTGATATCGGTCTCTTGCACGCGGTGCAGCCAGATGGTGATGTTGCCAACAACGATACTCGTGTTCGGCGCGACGTCGCTTGGCATCGCCTGCCCGTTGACGACCAGGTTCTTGAACGTCGATCCGGTGTCGCTGACTGTGGTCACCCCTCCGCTCTTGGACGCGTGGGCATCAGCCTTGACCGCATCGGCGGTCACGAGGCCGTTCAACAGGTTCACCGCCTGCACCCTTGACGTGGTCTCAGCGATAGCGGAGTCAGCGGTAACGGTGCCCTGGGCCGTGTTGGTCACTGTCCCGGTCGAGAGCTCCGGTGGCGCGCTCACCTCGCTGGCTGAGTTCGTCTTGAGCAGGCCATCGGTTCCGCCGCAGCCGATGCTGACGAGTGCGCTTCTCCCTGACATGGTGTGGCCAGGACTGTGAGCCCAGGTGCCGTAGGCGTCACCTTCGAGGCTGCCCGCCTGGTCGCCCGTGAGACCGCTGGTGGCATGCGCGACGAGGATCTGCGTGCCCTTTGCGACGCCGGAGGTGTTGTGCGTGACATATACATGGAGCATGTTGACGGTGAGCGAGACTGTGGTTGCCCCGATGGCTTTGGTCTGCTCGTTCAACACCACTC
Organism: Nocardioidaceae bacterium; assembly: GCA_033850885.1. Classification (GTDB taxonomy): domain Bacteria; phylum Actinomycetota; class Actinomycetes; order Propionibacteriales; family Nocardioidaceae; genus JAWWPG01. The sequence goes on along the minus strand of JAWWPG010000063.1, from coordinate 131,352 downwards.
GACCGACGCCAGGCAGGAGGATGGTGGTGTTCGGGGCGGGATTGTCGCTGACCGACTGACCGTTCACAACAAGGGCCGTGAAGTGGGACCCTCCGCCACGGGCGTGGAGTCCGCTCACGTCGTAGCTCGTGCTGCTGACCGCCTTCACGTCGCTCGCCGTGATCAGCCCCGAGAGGAGGTTTGCGTCACCGACCTCGGCGGTGATCTTCGCCTGGACGGAGGTTCCGGTGTCGTCGGTAGATGCCCCGGTGGCGGCCACACCTGTGGTGACCACGTTCGGGACATTAACCCCCGCTACGCCGTTCCCTGCGCCATAGTGACCGAAGCTCGTGCAGAGGGTCGTCGGGGCGCTCTTGCCGGCTATGACGGCCGCGCCGGCGGTGGCGTAGGTGCCGTACGCGTTTCCGGTGTAGAGGAAACCCGTCAAGGCTGCGGTTGACGGCGTGGCCGCTTCACCGGCTGACGCTAGTGCGATCGAAGCCGGCAGGATCAGGAATCCGGCGATCAGCGTGGTCAAGGATCGTATGCGCATGAAGCACCTTTGCTGCCCTGATGGTACGAAGTCCGTCAGTGGGAAAACTCCACTTCGCGGCGGTAACCGGCTGGCCAGCGCAAGCGTGTGACTTAGGTGACAATATGTGCAACCGAGCAAAAAACACTAATCGCCCAAATTAGTACGGTGAGTTTGGTGCTGATCCGGCGTCCGGTTGGGCCGCGGTGGACGCCGACGTCAGACGCAACATCGCGTATGCCGCTTGCAGGTCCCGGACTTGATCACACTCGGCGGCTGCGTTGCGCGCCCGCCCGTTCAGGGAAAGCAGGAGCGCCGATCCCGTCATGATCTCCCAGATCATGATCGAGTAGGCGGCTCCCCTTTCCCAGACACCCGGGAGGGTGTCGAGGCCACTGGCAACCAACACAACAGCCGACACGATGCCCAGCATGCCGATGGCCGAGCTCGCATAGCCGTAGCTCACCGAGGCACCCAGGCGACGCGCGTTACGTCCTACCAGGATGAAGGCCGCGTTCGCGCCGCAGATGGCGAGCACTGCGCCGAGCGAGTGGTACTTGGCCGTGCCGTCCGCAATCGCCTCAGATGAACCGTGGAAGGTTCCCACGAGTGTCATTCCTAGGCCGTGCACGACAGCGAGGACCAGGAAGGCGGTGCGGAGGTGGTCGCCCAGCGCCGCCGTAGCGCGGAAGATCAGAACCGCAGCAGTCACGAACAGGACGCCGTCGGCGATGAAGTTGAAGTTCATCAGTGCGGCACGGGTCGAGTCGATGTAGTGCCCGTCCAGCATCCCGGGGGTCGGGACCCCGAGATCACTGATGAAGTTGTTCGCGTAGCTGTAGCGCGGCCTGAACGCTGCCGCAGCGATCGCCTCAAGCGCCAAGAACATGGCCGCAGAGACCATCCAAGTGACGGCAGCCAGACTTGCAAGCAAGGGCCGGATGGGCGCTACCTCGGTCATGACTTGCGCACCGCCATCTGTCTTCACCGCAACAAAGGTGGGAGACGAACGTCATACCCGCTCCTGGTGGCCTCAAACCGATGCGAGGCCCGCGGCGGCGTGAAAGCGAGCCGCAGCCGAGCGGGGCGCGATCCGCTCGACTTCTGGAGAAGACCGATCTAGACGAACGATGCGCAGTCAGGCATTGATAGCCAGTCGAACCGTCACCACGTCGCCCACCTCGAGACCTTCAGCCGCGCGCACGCGTGCCTTCACCGGCACGACGTACCGCCCATCCTTCGGGAAGAGCGACGTCGTCCAGCCGGTACCCCCGATCCGGGCAGTGACCGGAATCATGCCCCAGCCGTAGGTGACGAACGCGGAAGCTGCTTCGAGCTCTCCGCACTCCTCATCCGGAATGGTGACGAAATGCCACGGTGACGGGCCTTTCCAGAACCAGATCCGGCCGCTGAACTCCAGGTTCATGCGAGCAGGATACGAGCCAACCAGCTACCGCATCTCGATCTCCAGCTGCAACCACCGTGCCAAGGAGCGGACCTCGCGCTCGATCGCCGCCCTCATCGCGTTGGTGAACTCCACGTCCTCGTGGATCGCGTTGACCCGCAGTATCCCAGTCGGGCGGTCTGCCAACGCGTCGAGCTTTCCGACCAGTCGGTCGCCGTACAGGATGGGCAACGCGTAGTAGCCCCACCGGCGCTTGGCCGCAGGCTTGTACATCTCCAGAAAGTAGTCGAATTCGAAGATCTCGGCGATCCGCTTGCGGTCCACCACAAGCCGGTCCAGTGGTGAAAGAAGCGCCGCCCGGCCGCGGAACCCTTGCCCGAGCTGTTTCGGATCCACTCGCCAGCTGCCCCGAACGCCGTCGATCACCGCCGATTCCCCCGCCTCCCCGACATCGAGCCGCTCGGCGGGACATAGCGGGCCCTTCGACCGCGCGATCCCGAGCGACGCCAGCCGACGCCGGTCCCGTAACTGGCGCGCTTCCTCGGCCGGCACGACGGGCGATTCGGGATACACCCGGTCGGCCAGGTCCCATCGGCGTTCCCAACCATCGCGCGACGACACCGCGACCTCGCCTCGCGATTCCATGAAGTCCAGCAGTCGTGTCACGTTACGGAAATTGGTCCAACCGGTCGAGCGCCACGGCACCGCGCAGGTGTCGGGGAGCTCGCGAGCCGGCAACGGCCCCTCGGAACGCAGCTCCTGGAGGATGTCGAGGCGGCACGCGTCGTTAGCCTCGACCCAGGAGCGGTTGTCGACCTGCCATTCGCGCAACGGCCCCTGCCCTGGCCAGCCCGCCATGTCGGCGCGGTAGAGAGCGATGTCCTCCCCGGGACGAAGCACGCTTCGGAAGTCGACGACCGACCGATCCTCGATCAAGCTCTGGAGATCGGAGGGCGCATAGGTTGGGCCGAGCCGGCTCCAGCACACCAGGTCGGCATTCGGGGCCACCGCCGCCGTGAGGTCGACCTGTACGACGCTGAGGTGGCGGATCAGCTCGAGTAGGTCGGTCGGCCTCGACGCGTCGAGGAGCTGCGCACGGACCGCGATGCGACGCGCGTCCCGGCGGGACAGCTGGTGCACCATGGGGCGACTGTAGGTGAGGGGCTCGGGGCGCTGAGTCGTCGAGGGCCTGTTAGGTCGACACGTTTTCGCACGCGGGGCCGGACATGCCTGGAGGGTTCGCTCCCGGCGGGTTCAGCCGCCGGGTGGGGGAGTGAGGTGGTAGCGCTCGATGAGGTCCGCGAGCCAGGGTGGATTTCCGAACTGCAGCCCGTGTTTCTCGGCCAGCGCTGCGATCGCGTCCGGGTCAGGTGCACCGGTGCCCATCACCTCTCCGAGCCCCCAGAAGAAGTGCTCGAAGCCGGCGGGGCTGATCACCTCGATCATCCGCGCCGGTACTTGTCCCGCGTTCCACATAGTGTGCATTTCTCCGCGAGGTTTGGTGATGTAGCCGCCGGCTCCGAGGACGACCTCGCGATCGCCCGACCGAAAGCCGATTTCGCCCTCGGTCACGATGGAGTACTCATCCTCGAGGGTATGCAGATGGGGGGGCACGCAGGCCCCGACCGGGAACGGGTGCTCGACGATCGACACCTGGCCGTTCGTCTGCTCACCGAACAGCTTGAAGACCACGCCGATGCTTCCGAGATCACGTTCCGCTCCCTCACCTGGCTGCATCACCGTGAGCTTAGGTGCCGGGTCGGGTTCCATCGTTGCCTCTTCCTCGAAATTCGGGGTACATTGGTGTATCTCGAATAATGCCCCTGCAGTGAGGCGGTGTCAATAGCTTGAGTGAACAGCCCCGTTCCACCAAAAGCCGGCCCTACCGGAAGGCGAAGCGCGCAGCGGACGAGATGCGAACCAGGACACGCATCGTCGATGCGGCGGAGGCACTTCACGGCACCCTCGGTCCGTCGCGAACGAGTGTGTCGGCCATCGCGGAGCGTGCCGCTGTGACCCGGGCGACTTTGTACCGGCACTTCCCCGATGCCGAGTCCCTTTTCCTCGCGTGCTCCAGCCAATGGCTGTCGCGCCAGCAGCTGCCCGACCCCGACAGCTGGACCGTTCACACCGACCCCGTTGAGCGGCTGCGCGCAGGCCTCGCCGAGATCTACCGCTACTACCGCGGTGGGGAGCAGATGATCGCGCTCATTCACCGCGACGCCGACGCGATACCTCCTGGGGTTCGTGCGAACGGACTGGCGGCCGAACAACGGTGGTTGAACACGCTCTTGGATCCGTTCCCTGGTCGCCGTCGCAAGAAGGTGCAAGCCGCCGTCGCACATGCCGCGGAATTCTCTACATGGCGTTCGCTGTGCCTCACGCAAGGACTCTCTGAGCGGTCCGCGATCGAGCTGATCGTCGGCATGGTCACCGTCGCGTGCGGAGGCGATCAGCACCCGACGTAGCTCGCCACGCCGTACCTTCCTGCCGCCGAGCTTGAGCCCGGAGTAGGCAGCCCTCAGACGCCCGTCACAGCCGGTCGAGCAGCCAGGTCGGGCTTCTGGTGCTCGCTCCGGCCGCCTCGACCTGCTCACGGAGAAGCCGATCGGCAGTGACCACGATGACACTCTGCCCGGCACCGGCGGCCAGCTGCTTGTTCGCCTCTGCGACGATCGCGTCGTCTCCCGCGCCTTCAGCGTGAACCGTTCGGACCGCCCCCTGCTGACCGGCCGGGACGCCGGCCCTTGCGTCGCCCTCGAGAACCAGGATGATCTCGTCCTGCGGCCACTGGGTCGCCGACAGCCGTTCATGGAGCCGGCGGGCGGCACCTGCCCTGTCTCGCCACCAGCCGTCAGGACGACTGCCAACGACGTTGGCGCCGTCGACGATCACCGCCTCCATCTCGCAAGCCTACGGAGCCGGGGTCGGGCTACAGCGACGACGCCAGCGCGTCGGTCAACAGCGCGACGAGAGCCTCGAGCTGAACATCGGCCGAAGACGAGAGCTCGGCGTCCGAACCATCGAGCGCCCTTGCGGCGAGCCCGGCCTTGCTGTCGAGGAGCTCCGCGATCCTCGTGTCGATGGTCTGCGCAGCGATGATGCGCCAGGCGGTGACCGGATCAGGCTGTCCGATCCGGTGCACGCGGTCGATGGCCTGCGTCTGCTGGGCGTCTGTCCAGGACAGCTCCGCGAGCACGACGTTGGAGGCTACCTGCAGGTTGAGCCCCACACCCGCCGCCGCAAGCGAGCAGACCACGATCGAGATGCCGGGGTCGTTCACGAACGCATCGATGTTCCGCTGGCGGGCTGCCGAGGTCTGGCCGCCGCGGATCGATGAGAACCGGATACCGCGCTTGGCGAAGGTCTCCTCGGCGATATCCATCACGTCCACGTGCTTCGCGAAAAAGACGACCTTCCCGACGCTGCGCGCCAGCTGCGCGGCGTAGTCGGCCGCGAGGCCAGCCTTCGCCTGACCGATGCGGCGCATCATGGCGAACACGTTCTCGTCGGTCTTCGTCGTGCTCGTGTCCGTCCGCTCCCAGCCGGCGACCTGGCGAACGAGGTCGTGGTCGATGCCCTCGACTGTGACACCGGAGGTGCGCGTGGCAAGCGCGCTGTGGTACCGCGACACGAGTCGGCGGGTGAGCTCGCGCTCAGCGTCCCTGATCGAGCGCGCAGCCTCGTCGTCGAGCTCGACGGGAAGGTCTGCGATGCGGCGCGCCGGGATATCGGCAGCCACGTCGCGCTTGCGACGACGTACGACGCCCAGATCGATCACACTGGCGCGTGCGGCGGCGTAGAACCCGGGGTCGGCCGGCGTCAGGCCGCTCTCCTCGAGGGACTCCATCAGCGCGGCGCGGGGCGACTTGTCGTCGATCCAACCCAGGAACTGCCAGATGGCTAAGAAGTCCTCGATGTCATTGATCAGCGGAGTCCCGGTGAGCGCCATCAGCAGAGGTCGAGGGGTGCGGGCCCGAATGCGCTCGGAGAGCTCCAAGACGTGTCGTGAGCGCTGCGACTTCTTGTTCTTGATGAAGTGTGCCTCGTCGACGATCATGCCGCGGAAGCCGAGGTCGCCCAACCAGCCGACGTGCCGGTCGAGCACGTCATAGTTGACGATGACGATGTCGGCGAAGGCGTCGATCGTGTCACCGTCGCCGTGGATCACGGTTGCCTGGTGGTGTGGAGTCCACAGGTGGGCCTCGCGTGCCCAGTTCGTCTTGACGACGTTCGGTACGACGGCGAGCAGCGGGTAGGCGCCCGCGGCCTGAGCGGCGATCAAGGCCTGGGCCGTCTTGCCCAGTCCTGGCTCGTCGGCCAACAAGAACGTTCGGTGTCCGGACTCAGCCGCGGCCACCACCCGCGCTTGATGCGGCATCAGGTCAAGCCTGCCCGGCGCCCGCAGATGAGACGGCTCCGGCAGGTCCATGCACGAGGAGGCTCCATCGGCGGCGTACTCGAACGACCTCAGCAGCGGACCGAGCAGCTCCCAGTTGGCCAGCCGCCGCGGGCGGGGTTTGCGGTAGTCGTCGGGCACGAAGTCGGGAGCAAGGAAGGGATTGGCGAGCTGGCGTGAGACGACCGACTGGGGGACGACCTGTCGCTCAGTGGTGGGGGGAGTGGCGACGGCCACGGTGTCGGTGAGATCGCCTGGGGCCGGATCCACACCGGCGGCCGTCAGCATGTCGCGCCTGAGCGACACGGCGGCATCGGAGACGACCGCATCTTCGGCGAGCAGGGCAAGGAGCGACGTGTCCCGGGCGGCGGTCTTCGCCAGAATCGTCGCGACCCCGTCGAGACGCTTGAGCTGCTCCGCCCGGTCGACCTCGCCGATGGTCTGAGCGTCCTTGACGCGGGCACGCTCCTCACGCACCAACAGGGCGACAACCTGAAACTTCGTGCGTCCCGAGCGCGTCACGGCGCCGCGCTGAGCGGCCGACTCGACCTCGCGCACGGCGCGGGCGAGCACCGGCATGATGCCCGTATTGTCGAGCTCACGGGCGCCCCGCCGTTTGCGTGGGGCCGTGCGCGTAGCGCCAGACTGGCGCTGGCTCCGTCCAGCCAACAACTCCTCCTTCAAGCCAGGCCACCGTGGCCGTGGCGTCGTCGCGGACCACGTGGGTCCGGACTGTAACCGTCAGCGAGACGGTCAGCGGCGTGAGTGTTCGAAAGCAACTCACGACGCGACTCCGCCCCATCCAGCGGCGAGCACGTCAAACGCAGTCGACCCCGAGGGCCTCCCGCGCGGCGCCCAATGATCCATCCGAAACCGCGACACGCACCCGAAGCTCAGAAATGTGCCGCTCGACAGGCGGCACCGCCAGGGTCCGTGGTATCTCCATGATAGCGCACGACTGACGGCGCACGAGCCAACGCTTCTCCCATCGAGGCAGCCGACACTTCTCCCATCAAGGTAGTAAGGAACGGCTTGGCTGGGTTGCTCGGCCCGAACCCAGCCAGAACCTCCCTTACCAACTCTCGTCGGATCGCGTGAGTGGCACCGGGGAGGCCGGCGGCGCTTGTGTCTCGTGGGCCTAACCGCCGGGGACGAAGGACAACCTCACCTCACGGGTCTGGTTGTCGACGTTGACGTCGACCAGGCAGATGCTCTGCCACGTTCCCAGCGCGAGGCGTCCGCCGACCACGGGGATGGTGGCGTACGGCGGAAGCAGCGCCGGCATCACATGCGATCTGCCGTGACCCCGGGTTCCGTGCCGATGGCGCCACCGGTCGTCCGCGGGTAGCAGGTCACGCAGAGTCGCCAGGAGATCGTCGTCGCTGCCCGCGCCGGTCTCGATGACCGCCACGCCCGCCGTGGCGTGCGGCACGAACACGTTGAGCAGACCGTCGTTCTCCTCGCGCACGAAGGAAACGCAGTCCGACGTGATGTCGAGTACGACGTCTTCGGTGCCCGTTGGGTAGGTGCGAGTCTCAGAGCGCATGCTCCCATCGTCTCAGTGCCGAGCTTCACCGGCCGGAGATCCTTGACAAGCCGGCGCCGGCGAAGAAAATTTCAAGAGAGGTGATATCGCAGCTCAAGGACTCCACGGAGTGCCCCATGTACCCATCGGAAGACGCTCACCAGCTGTCGATCCTGCTTCGCATCAGCCGCGAACTCGATATCGTCGGTGACGTCACCGCCACGGTCGACAGTCCCTCCGAGCTGATCGCCTGGGCAATGTTCCTGCACGACCCGGTGGTCTGCGCGTGGATCGGCACGTCGGGTAAGCGGTACGTCCAGGCAACGGCGCCGTACGACCGCGAACCCGTCCGCGGACGCGTCACCGCCGTCCTGTCATGCGACCATCACCCGGAGTTCTGGAGCGCACTCCCGGAGACCGACCAGTTGACGGCAGGGGAGGAGCGGCTTCTGACGGTCGCGAACCTGTCGACAGCCTGGGAGGTGATGCCAATGTCGCCGGAGGACTAGCCTGGCAGGCCACGGCGAACAGCTCGTCCTGGCCCTAGCGGAAGGCCGATCCAGCCGGGTCCAGCACGGCAACCCCCATTCCAAGGAGAACACCTTGACCACTCCACCAGGCGACCAGGAGGACGTCGCCGGTCCGTCGAACGACGCCGGCGACTCAGACGACACGGGCGCCGACGAGGCTACTGGTACGGCAGGCGACTCCGATGACACCGATGCCATCGGCATCGACGACGAGGATCCCCTCGACGCGACGCTTGTCGGCGGACCGGTCGACAAGGACCAGGGCGATCCGGCCGCGCGCACGGAAGCCACCGGCTCGGAGGAGAGCGGGTCCGACGGAAAGGAGTCGTGAGTCCCATGTGGCGCAGCGCCCCCGTCGGAGCGCGAAGACGCGTCTACGGCGAGAGCATCGCCTTCGCGCGGGCCTGCCGGACGGCGTTGGACAGCGTCTGCACGTCGTAGGCGCCGTGGTGGCGTTGGCCGTTGATGAAGAACGTGGGCGTTCCCGTGACCCCGCTGAAGTCCGCACTCTCCACGTCCTTCGCCACCCTGGACGCGAGGGCATCACTGCGGAGATCCTCGGTGAATCGGGCGACGTCGAGGCCCAGTGCCTCGGCATAGCCGACAAGGTCCTTGACCCGCAACGCGTCCTGACGGGTCAGCAGCAGGTCATGCATCTCCCAGAAGGCGCCCTGGCGCGACGCGGCCTCCGCCGCCTCCGCCGCCTTCTGAGCATGCGGATGGACGTCGCGCAGGGGGAGGTGACGCCACACATACTCGAGATCGCCGAAGTCCGTCAGCAGCTCACGGACGATCGGCTCCGCCTGCCCGCAGTAGGGGCACTCGAAGTCCCCGTACTCGACCAGGGTCACCGGTGCCTCGATGGGCCCCCGCACGTGGTCGAAGTCGGGGTCCACGGGGTCCGACAGATCCACGATCGCCTCCGACGTACCGAGCAGGGCACGCGCCCGGCGGGAGGGCGGCAGGGCCGCAGTGACCCGGAAGACGACCCAGGTCAGTCCCGCGGCCGCTGCGGCCGCAGTGAGGATGCCGAGCTTCGCGTCCTGGAGGTCCCGGCCGCTGAAGGCCAGCGTCGCGATGAGGAGGCTCAGCGTGAAGCCGATACCCGCGATGGTGCCGCCACCGGCGACCGCCGCCCAGCCCACCGAGGGTCGCAGCCGTCCCCCGGAGGCCCTTGCGGCCACCCAGGAGCCCCCTAGAACGCCGACCGGCTTGCCGACGACGTACGCGAGGATGACGCCGATCGTGATCGGTGAGGTGTGGGCCTGGGCCAGGACGTCGCTGCTGATCGGGATTCCCGCGTTGGCCAGGGCGAAAAGTGGCACGATCACGTAGCTGGTCCAGGGGTGGTACGTATCCTGGAGCCGCTCGTTCGGCGAGACTGCAGCCCTGAGGCCGGCCCTGGCTGAACGTGCCAGCTCGGGCGTCGGCTGTTCGCGGAAGTCCCGGAACCGGTCGGTGGCGCGCTCCAGATCCTCTCGGACCGCCGGCCCCGCGTAGGTCAACAGCCCCATGCCGAGGCCGACGACGACGGGGTCGATGCCGGAGCCGTGCAGCGCTACCCAGGTGGCGACACCGATGATGAAGTAGATGGCTCCCTGGTGCACCCGGAACCGCAGGAGGACCAAGATCGCGCAGAACAGGGCGATGGCTGCGAGGAGCGGCAGGACGGTGACCTGGACCGTGTAAACGGTCGCGATCACCAGCAACGCGAGGACGTCATCGCTGATCACGACCGTGAGGAGAAAGGCCCGCAGCCGCTCGGGAAACCGCGGCCCGACCAGGCCAAGCATCCCGAGTGCGAAGGCGGTATCGGTGGACATGGCCACCCCCCAGCCGTGGGCCGAGGACCTTCCCGCGTTCACCGCCACGAAGATCAGGGCCGCAGCCACCATTCCGCTGACTCCGGCGATGACCGGGAGGACGAGTCGCCGCCGCTCCCGCAGCTCGCCGATGTCGAACTCTCGTCGCGCCTCGAGACCCACCACGAAGAAGAAGAAGGTCATGAGGCCGCTGTTGACCCAGTCGACCAGGTCCATCGACACTCCCGACCCGCCCATCCGGATCGAGAGCTCGGTGTGCCAGAGGTGCCGGTACGACGCCCCGGCGACGTTCGCCCAGACGACGGCGGCCACGGTGGCCGCAAGGAGGATGGCCGCGCTGCCGCTCTCGGTGGCCAGGAACCGGCGCAAGGGCGTCTCGCGTCGCCACGACCAGAGGGTGCTCCCGGAAAGTGACGGCAGGTCGGCCTCGGCCATGGGCGTATTCTGCCCGAAATGAGCCGGGGGTCGTCGGCGGGCCGAAGTATGCGTCGGCGCGGGGCGCCCTGACCGGAGCAGGATTAGGCTTCCTGTGGTGTCAGGTGGCCGGTGGTCGCCATACCGCTCAGGCCATACCGCTCAGGCCAGTGCAGCAAGCCGAGGAAGGGACCCTTCATGTCTATCGACCCGAGCACCACGGCCGTGGTGCTCATCGAGTACCAGAACGACTTCACCACGGACGGAGGCGTGCTTCACGAGGCCGTGTCAGCGGTCATGGACAAGACCGACATGCTCACGAACACGAAGCGCGTCGTCGACAAGGCCAGGACCGCGGGGGCGACGGTGATGTACGCCCCGATCACATTCGCCGAGGGCTACAACGAGCTGAGCTCGCACCCGTACGGCATCCTCAAGGGCGTGGTGGACGGCAACGCGTTCGTGAAGGACAGCTGGGGAGCGGCCATCGTCGACGAGCTGGCTCCCGAGGCGGGAGACATCCTGATCGAGGGAAAGCGCGGGCTGGACACCTTCGCCAGCACGAACCTCGACTTCATCTTGCGCAGCAAGGGCATCAAGACGCTCGTGCTCGGCGGTTTCCTCACCAACTGTTGCGTCGAGTCGACGATGCGCAGCGGGTACGAGAACGGCTACCAGGTGATCACGCTGAGTGACTGCGTGGCGGCAACGTCGGTCGAGGAGCACGACAACGCGCTGCGCTACGACTATCCGATGTTCTCCCAGCCCATGACGTCGACGGAGTTCATCGAGGCGGTGGGCTGACGATCGCGACCGCCTTCCTTGGCTGGGAGAGAACGCCGCGGTGGGGACCCTCGGGGGGGTCAGCGGTTGGGGTCGCGTTGGTCGTTGCGCATTGACGAGGCGCCGCATACCGTGGCTGTCGGACAGGAGCGTGGATGCACGAGCTCGCGATCACGGAGAGCGTCGTCGATGCGGTGCTCGAGAGGACCGGAGACCGCCAGGTCACGACGGTGCGCCTGAAGATCGGCCGGCTCGCCGGTGTCGTGCCGGATGCCATGCGGTTCTGTTTCGACCTGGTCACGGCCGGTACGTCCCTCGAGGGCGCCGTGTTGGAGATCGAGGAACCCGCCGGGCAGGCCCGTTGCCGGTCATGCGGCGACGTGTTCCGGCTGTCGGACCTGATCCTGTTGTGCCCATGCGGAAGCGCCGACGTGCAGGTCCTCGCCGGTCGTGAGCTCCTCGTCAGCTCGGTGGAGGTGGTATGACGTGTGCTCGACGTGCGGATGCGACGACGAGGCCGGGGTTCGGGTGACGAGCCTGCAGGCGGCACCGTCCGCCGAGTCTCCCCACCCACACACCCACGAGCATCCGCACGAGCATCCGCATCAGGGTCCCCACGAGCATCTGGCCCAAGGTCGGCACGAGCACGCCCAGCAGGATCGCGATGAGCGTCCCCAGAGATCCGAGACCCTCGTCATCGAGCGGGAGATCCTCGCGAAGAACGACCTGCTGGCCGCCCACAACCGGGGGTGGCTCGCCGGGCGCGGCATCACCGCGCTCAACGTGATGAGCTCTCCCGGTTCCGGGAAGACGACGCTGCTCGCCCGGACGATCACGGAGATGGCGCAGGTCGCCCGGCCCCGGCCGGTCGCGGTCATCGAGGGGGACCAGGAGACGCTTCTCGACGCGGAGCGGATCCGCCGGACCGGCGCCCCGGTGGTCCAGATCAACACCGGGGCCGGCTGCCACCTCGACGCGGAGATGCTCAGGCAGGGGCTCGAGAGGCTGTCGCCGCCGATGGGCGCGCTGCTGTTCGTCGAGAACGTCGGCAACCTGGTATGTCCTGCCCTCTTCGACCTCGGCGAGACGGCCCGGGTCGTCGTGATCTCCGTGACCGAGGGGGAAGACAAGCCGCTCAAGTACCCCCACATGTTCGCCGGTGCCGATCTCGTCGTGGTCAACAAGTCGGACCTGCTGCCGTACGTCGATTTCGACGTCGACGGGTGCATGGAGTACGCCCGCCGCGTCAACCCTGGGCTGCCCTGCCTGGTGGTCTCCGCCAAGACCGGCGACAACATTGGCGAATGGTACAAATGGCTGGAGGCCCAAGAAAAACAGGGCTGCTGAACCGCAAGTCGTTCTTTACACCTTCGCAGGTCAGGGCGTATACAGAGACCTTAGGTCACAGCCCGGGGCCGAGGGCCGGTCCCGGCGCAGGCGGGAGACTTCGCGCTCCGGAGAGTGGCACATATGCCAACAGCTGAAGCAACAAAAGCGGAAGAAACTCTCATCCACGTGCTGTGGATCAACGCCGGACTGAGCTGTGACGGCGACTCCGTCTCGCTCACCGCAGCGACCCAGCCGAGCATCGAGGAGATCGCCCTCGGAGCGCTCCCGGGACTGCCTCAAATTGCGGTTCACTGGCCCCTCATCGACTTCGAGTGCGGCCCCAACGGCGGCGCCGACGACTTCCTCGAGTGGTTCTTCAAGGCTGACCGCGGAGAGCTCGAACCGTTCGTGCTGGTGGTCGAGGGCTCGATCCCCAACGAGCAGCTCCATGAGGAGGGCTACTGGTGCGGCTTCGGCAACAACCCCGCCACCGGTCAGCCGATGACCACGAGCGAGTGGCTGGACCGGTTGGCGCCCAAGGCGACGGCGATCGTGGCTGTCGGCACCTGTGCGACGTACGGTGGCATCCACGCCATGGCGGGCAACCCGACAGGTGCCATGGGGGTGCCTGACTACCTCGGGTGGGACTGGAAGTCCAAGGCGGGCATCCCCATCGTGTGCGTGCCGGGCTGCCCGATCCAGCCGGACAACCTGTCAGAGACGCTGACCTACCTCCTTTACATGGCGACCGACCAGGCGCCGATGATCCCGCTCGACGACGCGCTTCGCCCGACCTGGCTGTTCGGCCGGACCGTGCACGAGGGGTGTGACCGAGCCGGCTACTACGAGCAGGGTGACTTCGCGACCGAGTACGGATCCCCGAAGTGCATCGTCAAGCTCGGCTGCTGGGGCCCTGTCGTCAAGTGCAACGTGCCCAAGCGGGGCTGGATGAACGGGATGGGCGGCTGCCCGAACGTCGGCGGGATCTGCATCGGCTGCACGATGCCGGGCTTCCCCGACAAGTTCATGCCGTTCATGGACGAGCCCCCGGGCGGCAAGTTCTCCACGACCGCTGTCGGCTTGTACGGCAACGCGATCCGCCGGCTCCGAGGAGTGACATCCCACACCGTCGACCAAGAGCCCAAGTGGCGCAAACGCGGTCGAGAGCTCACGACGGGCGCCAAGCGGACCTGGTAACGCCGATGAGCGACTTCCCCAGCCCGACACTCACTGACCCACAGCCGTTTCCTACCCCCTTGAAAGGGGCGACGCAATGACGTCGACGATTCCCAACCCCACCCAGAACCAGGACCGCGACGGCCTGGTCGAGATGGCATGGGACCCGATCACCCGCATCGTCGGAAGCCTCGGGATCTACACCAAGATCGACTTCAAGCAGAAGGAGGTCGTCGAATGCCACAGCACCTCCTCGATCTTCCGCGGCTACTCGATCTTCATGAAGGGCAAGGACCCGAGGGACGCGCACTTCATCACGAGCCGCATCTGCGGCATCTGCGGTGACAACCACGCGACCTGCTCGTGCTACACGCAGAACATGGCGTACGGCGTCAAGCCGCCCAACCTCGGTGAGTGGATCGTCAACCTCGGCGAAGCGGCCGAGTACATGTTCGACCACAACATCTTCCAGGAGAACCTGGTCGGCGTCGACTACTGCGAGCGGATGGTCTCCGAGACCAATCCGAGTGTCCTCGACAAAGCGAACAACACCCCGGCGCCCAACGCTGGTGCGCACGGCTACGCGACCATCGGCGACATCATGCGCTCCCTCAACCCGTTCAGCGGGGAGTTCTACCGCGAGGCACTCCAGGTGAGTCGCTACACCCGGGAGATGTTCTGCCTGATGGAGGGTCGGCACGTCCACCCGTCGACGCTCTACCCGGGCGGCGTCGGCACGGTCGCCACCATCCAGCTGATGACCGACTACATCACCCGGCTGATGCGCTACGTGGAGTTCATGAAGAAGGTCGTGCCGATGCACGACGACCTCTTCGACTTCTTCTATGAGGCGATTCCCGGGTATGAGCAGGTCGGGCTCCGCCGTACGCTGCTCGCCTGCTGGGGCTCCTTCCAGGACCCCGAGCACTGCAACTTCAACTACAAGGACATGACCAACTGGGGCCGCAAGATGTTCGTCACCCCGGGCGTGGTCGTCGACGGCAAGCTCGTCACGACCGACCTGGTCGAGATCAACCTCGGCATCCGGATCCTGCTCGGGTCGTCGTACTACGAGGACTGGGAGGGTCAGGAGACGTTCGTCACGCACGACCCGCTCGGCAACCCCGTCGACCGGCGCCACCCGTGGAACCAGCACACCAACCCCCGTCCCCAGAAGCGCGACTTCGACGACAAGTACAGCTGGGTCATGTCGCCTCGGTGGTACGACGGCAAGGACTACCTGGCGCTGGACACCGGCGGCGGCCCGCTCGCCCGGCTGTGGTCGACGGCGCTGGCCGGACTCGTCGACATCGGGTACGTGAAGTCCACCGGTAACAGCGTCCAGATCAACCTGCCGAAGACCGCGCTCAAGGGCCCGGTCTCGCTCGAGTGGAAGGTGCCCGAGCAGGGCTCCAACACCATCGAGCGCAACCGCGCCCGCACCTACTTCCAGGCGTACGCGGCAGCGTGCGCGCTGCACTTCGCCGAGCAGGCGCTGGTGGAGATCAGGGCGGGCCGGACGAAGACCTGGGAGAAGTTCGAGGTCCCGGAGTCGGGCATCGGCTGCGGGTTCACCGAGGCAGTCCGGGGTGTCCTCTCGCACCACATGGTGATCCGCGAAGGCAAGATCGCGAACTACCACCCCTACCCACCGACGCCGTGGAACGCGAACCCGCGCGACAGCTACGGCACGCCAGGCCCCTACGAGGACGCCGTCCAGGGTCAGCCGATCTTCGAGGAGAACGACCGCGAGCACTTCAAGGGGATCGACATCATGCGTACGGTGCGCAGCTTCGACCCCTGTCTGCCCTGTGGCGTCCACATGTACCTCGGGGAAGGCAAGAAGCTCGAGATGCTGCACTCACCGACCCAGTCCGTGACAGGGGAGTAACAGCCACGATGGCGCATGCCGAAGCAGCCGTCAGCAGGTCCGACCAGCTTCGGGCAGCCGGTGACCGGATAGACGCCTTGCTGGACGCCAGCGCGTCCGGCGGGCCGGTCGCCCGCGAGCGTGCCGAGGAGCTGGTACGCCTCGTCGCGGATCTCTACGGGGCTGGGCTGGAACGCGTTCTGACGATCATGGACGACGCAGGCCATCTCGATGACGACGTGCTGGCCGCGCTGGCGGCCGACGATCTGGTGGCCAGCCTGCTCCTGGTCCACGACCTCCACCCGTACGACGTCACGACCAGGGTCGAGCAGGCCCTCATCAGCGTGCGACCCTATCTCGGCACGCATGGCGGCGACGTCGAGCTCCTCGAGGTCAGCGACGAGGGCGTCGTGCGGCTCAGGCTGTTGGGCAGCTGCGACGGCTGCCCGTCCTCGTCGGTGACGCTCAAGCTGGCCGTCGAGGGGGCGATCGAAGCGGCCGCGCCCGAAGTCGTCTCCATCGAGGTCGAGGAGCCCACGGAGACCGCTCCTGCTAAGGCAGGTCGCACGGTGATCCCCATCGACGCCCTGCGGTCGAGGCTGGGTCCGGCTGCTTCTGACGAGATCGGCCAGCACGGAGCCTCATGGCAGGTCGTGCCCGAGATGATGGAGCTACCCCCAGGCGGAGTCTCCGGGCTCGTCGTCGGTCGGGCCGCGCTCGTCGCGTGCCGCATCGGCTCGGACGTCTTCGCCTTCCTCGACGGGTGTGCTCGCTGCGGGGCCACCCTTGCGGGCGCGTCGCTGGCGCGTCGCCTCGGTGGTGCCGCCGGCGATGCGGTGCTGCGGTGCGGGTCCTGTCAGGCGCACTACGACGTACGGCGCGCGGGGGCGTGTCTCGACGCGGACGACCTGCACCTCAACCCGCTGCCGGTGCTGGTGAACGCAGATGTGGTTTCCGTCGCCGTGCCCGCCACGGTGACGGTATGAACTCGACACCTTCGCCCTGGGTCCGTAGCGGCGCTCCGTTGGCGGCCCTGAAACGCATCGCCGCATCGAGGCCGATGGCGTTCGAGGGCGAGCGCTGCGAGATGTGCGGGGAGCCGATCGCGGCGGAGCACCAGCACGTCGTCAATCTCGAGAGCCGCGTCCTGATGTGCACGTGTCGCGCGTGCTACCTCCTGTTCACCGCTCAAGACGCACAGCTTCGCTACCGGGCAGTGCCCGACCGCTACCTGTCCTTCCCCTCCTTCGCGCTCGACGGCCGCCAGTACGACGAGCTCGAGATCCCCGTCGGGCTCGCGTTCCTGTTCAAGAACTCGGTGCTCGGACGCACGGTTGCCTTCTACCCGGGACCGGCGGGAGCCACGGAGTCCGAGCTCTCCCTCGAGGCCTGGGAACGGATCGTCTCGGCCAATCCCGAGCTCAACCTGCTGCTGCCCGATGTGGAGGCGCTGCTGATCCGTGGATCCGACCGCTCGGGCAACGAGTTCTCCTGCCATCTGGTGCCCATCGACACCTGCTACGAGCTGGTCGGGAAACTGCGTCAGCTGTGGCGCGGCTTCGACGGCGGCCAGGAGGCCCATCGGGCCATGGACGAGTTCTTCGCGAATGTCTCGGCCCGCAGCCGAGCGGCACCGTCGGTCCAGGGTTCGTCCACGACATGAGCGACCTCACCTTCACCATCGTCGATGTCTTCGCCGAGCCGTATGCCGCCGCACCTCAGCTGACGGCGAGACTGCGCGTCGAGGAGTCGACGCAGGAGGTCATCCACGCGATCGCGTTGCGCGCCCAGGTGCGTATCGAGCCGCAGCGACGGCGCTACAGCGAGGACGAGGAGAGCGGCCTGCTCGACATGTTCGGCACCCGCGACCGCTGGTTCGACACCTTGAAGCCCTTCATGTGGATGCAGTGCACCACGATGGTCCAAGGCTTCACCGGAATCACCGAGGTCGACCTGGCGATGCCCTGCACCTACGACTTCGAAGTGACCTGGTCGAAGTACCTGCACGCTCTACGCAACGAGACCATTCCGGTGGTCTTCCTGTTCTCCGGCACCGTCTTCACCCGGGGCGCCAACGGGTTCGGCGTCGAGGCTGTGCCGTGGGACCGGGAGTCGTCGTACCAGATCCCGGTCACCGTCTGGAAGGAGATGATCGACCACTACTTCCCGAACACCGGGTGGCTGCGGCTGAGCCATGAGACTCTCGAGACCCTGGCCCACTACCGGTCCGTCAGAGGACTGACGACCTGGGAGGCGACCTTCGAGTCGCTGCTCGCGAAACCCGAGGTTTCCTCGTGAGCCTCGAGCTGGCGCGCAAGGTGGCCGACGCCGTGCTGTTCGAGGGTTATCTCCTCTACCCGTACCGAGCCACCTCTCGGAAGAACCAGGTTCGGTGGCAGTTCGGCGTCCTGGGGCCGCTGGGTGCCGCAGCGGCGGGAGTCGGCGAGGAGTCGACGATGTCGGCTGACTGTCTGGTTCGCCCGGGACGTGATGCCTGGGTCGGCATCCACGTCCGGTTCCTCCAGCTGCAGAAGCGGTTCGCGCACAGCTACGAGGGCGGAGCCTTCGCGCCGGTCGACGAGCTCGTCGTCGACGACTCGCGCTGGCTCACATGGGACGAGGCTGTCGAGTGCGAGCACGAGCTCGGGCCGATCCGGCTGGCGGACCTTGCCAGATCGACGAGTCTGCCTGTCGAGGTGGCCGGCGGTCGTGACGAGGAGGACATCCGTGACCCGACCGGTGCACTGCGGGGAAGGCTGGTGCGGGAACGCCAGGAGCTCGCGGCCACCCTGCACCTGAGTGCCGTCCGGGTCGGCGAGCTCGTCAGGTTGACCATGCGGCTCGAGAACGACATGGCCTCGGAGCCGGACAAGGATGCCGCAATCGGCGTCTCCTTCATCGGGACCCATCTTTTGATGGAGATCGAGGACGGGGAGTTCGTCTCGACGGTCAACCCGCCCGACGACGCGGTCGATGCCGTGGCCGGGTGCCGCCAGCACCGGTGGTGGCCGGTGCTCGCCGGCCCGGAGGACCAGGCCCGGTTCCTTCTCGTCTCACCTATCATCGTCGAGGATCACGCACAGCTCGCCCCCGAGAGCGCTGGAGCGCTCTTCGACTCGACCGAGATCGACGAGATCCTGACGCTGCGAGTGATGACGCTGACCGACGAGGAGAAGGCGGAGGCACGAGCAACGGATCCGCGGGCGGCCGAGATCATCGACCGTTGCGATGCCATGACACCCGAACAGATGCAGGACCTGCATGGGATCCTGCGAAACCCTCATGCCATTGCCCCGGACGCGGTGGACGACCTCTTTGCGGCACCTGACCCGTTCGCGCTGCCCGACGAGCTGACCTGGTCGGCGCCCACCGAAACGAGCGACCATCCCGTCTTCACCACCGAGGGGCCGTGGTGGGACCCGGAAGCCGACGCAAGTGTTGCGCCGGAGACGGACGCCGTGACAATTGGTGGAGTGAGTGTCCGCAAGGGCAGTCTGGTCAGGGTGCATCCGAACCGACGGGCGGATGCCCAGGACATCTTCTTCAGCGACATGGTGGCAAAGGTGGCGGCCGTCCTCAGTGACGTGGACGGTGACACTCATGTAGCTGTGACACTCGTCGATGATCCCGCCGCCGAGATGCACGACTGGTACGGCCGCTATCTTTACTTCGCCCCCGACGAGCTCGAGCCTCTGCCCATGAGGACAGAGGAGCTAGGACCACCACGAGGAGAAGAACCATGAAGACCTTGGGAAACATCACAGCCGCGCTCTTGACGACTCTCACACTGGGTGCGGCCGTCCTCGCAGTACGCTCGCTCCCCGACATCCGCAGGTATCTGAAGATGCGCCAGATGTGAACGGCACCTCGGTGGACTCGCAAGGCTCCGACGATGCTCCCCACCTGCCGACGGGCGACGGTGGCTGACAGTCAGCGATTCCGTGTCATAACCCGCAATTGGGTAAAAGGGTGAGACACTCTATTCACCGGCGTTATGAGACGTCGGTCCAGATGTCGCTGAAAAGGGAGCCTCAATGGCCATCGTCGGATGGATCGCGGTCCTACTCGTTATCGCCGTCGTGCTTGTCGGTTTGGCACTCGTGCTCCGCTCCATACCCGATATCCGCCGTTACCTCGCCATTCGGAAGATGTAAGGTGCCGGAAAGGATCCTGGTTGCCGGCATCGGCAATATCTTCTTGAGCGATGATGGCTTCGGGCCGGAAGTGGTCCGCCGATTCGCCGAGACCCGTCATGACTTAGCCGGTCTACGGGTCGTGGACTACGGGATCCGCGGCATGCACTTGGCATACGACCTGCTCGAGGGATACGAGGCCCTCGTGATCGTCGACGCCGTCCCCGGCGGTCCCGACAGCAGGCCGGGGACCCTCACGTTGCTCGAGGTGGGTCCCGACGACCTCGGAGAGGGGGACTTCGACCCGCACGGGATGAACCCGGTGGCGGTACTCGCAAGCCTCGGAGCCCTCGGCGGTACGTTGCCTCCGACATACGTCGTCGGGTGCTCTCCGGCCAGCCTCGAGGAGAACATCGGGCTCTCGGATCCGGTTGCGGGGGCGGTCGACGACGCGATCGTGATGACCAGCAGGCTTGTCGACGACTTGCTGGTGCCCAAGGCTTCGGCGGGAGGTGACGTCGAGTGTGCCTCGGGATCCCCGGGCAGGTGATCAAGCTCCTCGACGGCTACCACGGGCAGCTCGCGCTCGTCGACGTGGCCGGAGCCGAGCGCAAGGTGAACATCGGGATGCTGGAGGACGAGAACCTCGACGCGGGTGACTGGGTCGTCATCCACATGGGGTTCGCCGTCGAGCGCGTCGACGAGGCCGGCGCCCGGGAGGCGATGGCAGGACTCGAGCTGGTCGGGCAGGCGCGGGAGACCAGGGTTCGCAAGCGTTTCGAGATCACCGGCCTCGTCCAGGGTGTCGGGTTCCGCCCGTTCGTCTACGTCCTGGCATCCGACCTGGCACTCTCCGGGTCCGTGATCAACAACTCTGCCGGCGTCATCGCGGAGGTGGAAGGCCCGACGGCGGCCGTGGACGCGTTCAGCGCGCGGTTGCGCACCGATGCCCCGCCGCTATCGGTCGTCGAGTCGATCCAGGTCAGCGACGTGGCCCCGACCGGCGGCACCGGCTTCCTCATCGAGCACTCCCAGCGAGCGGAAGGTCGCCGTACCCTGGCCAGCCCGGACGTTGCCACGTGCGACGACTGCCTGCGTGAGCTGACCGACCCCCACGACCGGAGATACCGGCACCCGTTCATCACCTGCACCA
Organism: Nocardioidaceae bacterium; assembly: GCA_033850885.1. Taxonomy (GTDB): domain Bacteria; phylum Actinomycetota; class Actinomycetes; order Propionibacteriales; family Nocardioidaceae; genus JAWWPG01. Next base: position 110,301 of record JAWWPG010000063.1, on the reverse strand, counting down.
ACTGTGGACCGCGGTTCACCATCATCACCGAGCTGCCCTATGACCGGCCGGCGACGACGATGGCCGATTTCGCGATGTGTGACCGGTGCAGAGCCGAGTACGAGGATCCGACCGACCGCCGTTTCCACGCGCAGCCGATCGCGTGCCCGGAATGCGGGCCGCACCTCGAGTACGTCGACTCCGAAGGCCGGATCAGTGGCGACGGCGAGAGCCTGGCGTTCGCGCGCTACAAGCTCTCCATCGGCGCGATCCTCGCCGTCAAGGGGATCGGCGGCTACCACCTGGTCTGCGATGCGGAGAACGAGGACGCGGTCGCCGAGTTGCGCCGCCGTAAGCAACGCGGCAACAAGCCCTTCGCGATCATGGTCGCGGACCTCGCAGCGGCCCGCGACATCGTCTGGATGGACGCCGCCGAGGAGCGCCTGCTCACGGACCCGCGCCGGCCCATCGCGCTGCTGCGACGCCGAGCGGACGCGGCGATCTCCGTTGCCGAGAGCGTCGCGCCCGACACCGACGAGCTCGGCGTGCTGCTTCCCTACAGCGGGTCTCATGTGCTGCTGATGGGACTGGCCGGTGACTCGTCGGGCCCGCGAGCCCTCGTCATGACGTCCGGCAACCGCGGCGGAGAGCCGATCGTCACCGACGATGACGACGCGCTCGTGCGACTGTCCCCGCTCGTCGACGGTTGGCTGACCCATGCGCGTCGTATCCACGTGCCTTGCGACGACTCGGTCGCGAGGGTGGTGGAGGGCGCGGAGCTGCCGATCCGGCGATCCCGGGGATACGCGCCGATGCCGATCGCCCTGCCCTTCGACGTACCTCCCACCCTCGCGGTGGGAGCCGACCTGAAGAACACCTGTGCCGTCGCCGAGGGCAGGCATCTGTGGTTCAGCCAGCACATCGGCGACATGGACGACGTCGCCACGGTCGACGCATTCGACGCGACCGAACGCCACCTCGAGGAGCTCACCGGCGTCAGTCCGGCGGTCCTCGTGTGCGACGACCACCCGGGATACCGGTCGACGCGCTGGGCGGTTACCCACCGCGACGGACGAGACCTCACCTCGGTCCAGCACCACCATGCCCACGTGGCATCCGTGATGGGTGAGCACGGCCTGGACGGGACCGCACCCGTGATCGGGTTCGCGTTCGACGGGACCGGATACGGACCCGATCACGCGATCTGGGGCGGTGAGGTGCTCATCGCCGACTACTCGGGGTTCCGTCGCTTCGCCCACCTCTCCAACGTGTCGCTCGCCGGTGGCGACGCCAGTGTCGAGCGCCCTTACCGGATGGCGCTGTCGCATCTGCGTTCGGCAGGCATCGACTGGTCGCCGCAGCTGCCGCCCGTTGCCGCCTGTCCTGCCGACGAGCTCTCCGTGCTCAGACACCAGCTCGGCACCGGTTTCGGCTGCGTGCCGACCTCGAGCATGGGTCGCCTCTTCGATGCGGTCGCGTCACTGACGGGTATGCGTCACACCGCGTCGTACGAGGCGGAGGCGGCCATGGTGCTCGAGTCGGTCGCCGCACCGGACACCGGGGCGGCCGACTACCGGTTCATGCTCTCCCCGTCCGAGCAGGGCCCTTTGCTCCTCGACCCGGCACCGCTCCTGTCGGCGATCGTGCGTGACCTTCGCGGCGGGGTGCCCGTGGACCGGATCGCCGGGCAGTTCCACTCGGCCGTTGTGGACGCGATGGTCGTCGTCGCCCTGCGGGCCCGCGCGTCCGACGACGACACGGGCCTGCTGAACACCGTGGTGCTGGGCGGGGGAGTGTTCCAGAACGCCCGGCTCCTCGGTGAGGCGGTGCGGCGCCTGCGGGCCGAGGAGTTCGAGGTTCTCGTCCCGGTCCGGCTACCACCGAACGACGGCGGACTTGCGCTTGGTCAGACTCTCATTGCCGGCGCCAGGTAGCACCGCTTGTCTGTATCGACTGAACCCCCTTACGGCGGGGTCCAGCAAGGCGTATAAAGGATCGGACGAGAGGAGCTGGTCGTATGTGCCTAGCAGTGCCCGGCAGGGTCATCAGCATCGAGGAGCGCGACCAGACGCCGATGGCCGAGGTTGACTTCGGTGGGGTGAAAAAGGACGTCTGCCTGCAGTACATCCCCGACATTCAGATCGGCGAATATGTGATGGTGCACGTCGGCTTCGCCATCCAACGGATGGACGAGGCGGCGGCCCAGGAGACCCTCGCCAACTTCGACAAGCTCGGCATCTTGGAGGAGGAGTTCGGCGACGGCTTCGCCCTGGCCGCGAAGCAGGCAGGCGAAACCTACCCACCCTCGGCCCACCCGTGACCCACCCCAGCCAGGAATGAGGAGACACCGTGCCGTCCCCGCAAGGACCGGTCCCTGAACGAGACGTGAAACTCGCCCCGACCACCCCAGCCAGGAATGAGGAGACACCGTGAAGTACTTTGACGAGTTCAGCAACCCTGACCTGGCCAAGAAGCTGCTCGACCAGATCCACCAGATCACCACCCGTCCCTGGGCGATGATGGAGGTCTGCGGCGGGCAGACCCACTCGATCATCCGGCACGGCATCGACCAGCTCCTTCCCGAGGGCATCGAGATGATCCACGGCCCGGGCTGCCCGGTCTGTGTCACTCCGCTCGAGATCATCGACAAGGCCCTCGAGATCGCCGCCCGTCCTGGCGTCATCTTCTGCTCGTTCGGAGACATGCTGCGCGTGCCCGGCAGCTCGCAGGACCTCTTCCGGATCAAGAGTGAGGGGGGCGACGTCCGCGTCGTCTACTCTCCGCTCGACGCCTTGAACCTGGCGCGAGAGAACCCCGACCGCGAGGTTGTCTTCTTCGGCATCGGCTTCGAGACCACCGCACCGGCCAACGCCATGACGGTGTTCCAGGCCAAGAGACTGGGGATCAAGAACTTCTCACTCCTCGTCTCACACGTCTTGGTACCGCCGGCCATCGCAGCGATCATGGAGTCGCCGACCTGCCGGGTGCAGGCCTTCCTGGCGGCCGGCCACGTCTGCAGCGTGATGGGGACGCAGGAGTACCCGCCGCTCGTCGACAAGTACAAGGTGCCGATCGTGGTCACCGGATTCGAACCGCTCGACATCCTGGAGGGCATCCGCAAGACCGTGGTGCAGCTCGAGGAGGGGCGCTACGAGCTGGAGAACGCGTATCCCCGCGCAGTCTCGCCGGAGGGCAACGTGGCGGCGAAGGCGATGCTCAACGACGTCTTCGAGCTCACCGACCGAGCGTGGCGGGGCATCGGCATGATCCCGCAGAGCGGCTGGCAGCTGTCGGAGAGGTACGCCGACTACGACGCCGAGAAGCGCTTCGAGGTCACTGGGATCCACACCGACGAGTCGGCGCTGTGTCGCTCCGGTGAGGTGCTGCAGGGACTTATCAAGCCGCACGAGTGCGCGGCGTTCGGCAAGGAGTGCACGCCACGCAACCCGCTCGGTGCGACCATGGTCTCATCCGAGGGTGCCTGCGCCGCGTACTACCTCTACCGCCGGCTCGAGCTCGTGGGGAGCTGACCATGGCGCAAGCCATCTCGGGGGGGAACGAGCTCGACTTCAACGCGTGGGTGTGTCCGGCTCCGTTGCTGGAAACCCCAGCCATCGTGATGGGTCATGGTGGCGGCGGCGCGATGTCGGCCGAGCTGATCGAGCACCTGTTCCTTCCTGCCTACGGGTCTGCCGCCGACGCGCAGCTCGGAGACTCAGCGGTCATCGACATCGCGGGTACGCGGCTGGCGTTCTCGACGGACTCGTACGTCGTGAAGCCGCTCTTCTTCCCGGGCGGGTCGATCGGAGATCTCGCCGTGAACGGCACGGTTAACGACCTGGCCATGTCCGGTGCGACGCCTCTCGTCCTCTCGACGGCGTTCATCCTCGAGGAGGGAACCGTCCTCACCGACCTCGGAAGGGTCGCCGAGGCCGTCGGCGAGGCGGCCCGGCGCGCCGGCGTCAGGCTGGTCACCGGTGACACCAAGGTCGTGGACAGCGGGAGCGGGGACGGCGTCTTCATCAACACCTCAGGCATCGGCGTACTCGCGGATGGCGTCGACATCCGGCCCGAGCGGGCGGCCGTCGGTGATGTCGTGATCGTCAGCGGAGACATCGGGGTCCATGGGGTTGCGGTGATGAGCTGCCGGGAGGGCTTGGAGTTCGGAACCACGGTCCGCAGTGACTCGGCACCCTTGCACGGCCTGGTGGCGGCGATGATCGCATCCGGCGCCGATCTCCATGTGTTGCGTGACCCGACCCGCGGTGGAGTCGCCGCCTCCTTGAACGAGATCGCCAAGGCGGCCAAGGTCGGGTTCTCGCTCGTCGAGCGGGACCTGCCCATCCCCCAGACGGTGAAGGATGCCTGCGGGCTGCTCGGCCTCGACCCGCTCTATGTCGCGAACGAGGGCAAGCTGCTCGCGGTGGTGGCGCCGGAGGACGTGGACCGGGTCCTCGACGCCATGCATTCCCACGAGCACGGACAAGGCGCGCGGGTTATCGGCAGCTGCGTCGACGACCACCCGGGCATGGTGGTGGCGAGGACCGGACTGGGCGGCACGCGTGTCGTCGACCTGCCCATCGGTGAACAGCTGCCGCGGATCTGCTAGCGGGCGCTGTGACCGAGGACGGACGTCTCCGGACAACCGGACCAGAGCTCTTCGCGCGGTACGCCTACCCACCGAACGAGCTCGGGTACTGCGGTCCCGGGGACCCGCATGGGCTGCTCGTCCGCGGGTCACCGGAGGCGTCGGCGGAGATCGCCCGCCGTGCTCGTGAGTTCGAGGGTGCCTGGGTATACCTGCAGCTCATCGCGCAGGCGAGCGGCATCGCCGACCCGCTCGACGTCAGGGTCGTCGAGGCGTACTGGCTAGGGAACGACCTGCTCGACGAGATCGACACCGGCTGGTTTCTGGAACAGCTTCGGATCCGGTTCCGTGGCCAGTACGGAGGTCAGTGGGCCGGCGGAATCCCCGACGTGAAGGCCTCGGTGGTGCCCCACCACGCGTTCCATGTCTTCGCCGTCTATCCCTGGGTCGGTCTGCTCGACCGGGACAGTGACGTGCCGCGGTCAGTGCTCGACCAGTGCCGCATCCGCACCGGGATCGTCGAGGCGGTCGACGGCCCTCGAGCCAGCGTGCGCGTCAAACCACTCATCTGGGACGGGGCCCGTCTCGACATCGGTCCGCCCCAGACGATCGACGTCCGCTGGAGCGATGACGGGCGATCCATGCTTGACTGCGTCAACGTGGGCGACACCGTCTCCGTGCACTGGGACTGGGTGTGTGACATCCTCGCGACCGACCAGGCGACATCGATCGAAGGCTATGAACGCCGCCAGCTCGACGTGAGCAACCGAGGCCTCGCCTCGACCCGGTAGGTCTGCCCGCACGCTGGCGCCGACCAGGCAGTGCTGTGATAGGGACATGGCAGTAGGCGGAGAGACCTCCCAGACGCTGGACCGGGGGATCCGTCTCCTTCGGCTGGTCGCTGACCACGGCGCTTCGGGTATGACGGTGACGGAGCTGTCGCGTGAGCTCGACCTGGGCAGACCCGTCGTGTACCGGCTGGTGGCGACCCTCGCGGATCACGGCCTGGTACGCCGTACCGCGGACGCCAGGGTGCGACTGGGGCCCAGCGTCCTCTCCTTCGCCGCGGCCTTTCATCCCGCCCTCAGGCAAGCCGCCGGGCCGATCCTCCGCCGGCTCGCCGACGCCGCCGGTGCGACGGCGCACTTCACGATCTCCGACGCTGGAGAGGCTCTCGCGCTCTGCGTCGTCGAGCCGACGTGGACCGAGTACCACGTGGCCTACCGGGTCGGCAGCCGCCACCCCCTCGAGCGTGGGGCGGCCGGGCGGGCGATCGTAGCCGGCCGAGGCGGCGTCGCTGCCGTCGTGACGACACACGGCGAGCTGCAACAGGGCGCAACCGGCCTGGCTGCGCCGGTCATCGGCATGCCGGGTCTCGAGGCGTCACTCGGGGTCGTCACGGTCGAGTCGCTCGACGAGAGGCGGGTCGCCGTCCTCGTCGCACAGGCCGCCGCGGCCATGGCCGAGGCTCTGCGGATGACCGACTAGCAGCGAGCGGTTCAGGCTTCGCTGAAGACCTCGACAACCTTCGCGCAGAAGGCCGGCAGGTCGTCTGGCTTGCGGCTGGAGACCAGTTTCCCGTCGACGACGACCTCCTCGTCGACCCACGATGCTCCGGCGTTCTCGAGGTCCGTCCGCAGGCCCTGAGTGGCTCAGGGGGTGTTTGGGTGGTGCACCACTCAGGTTGCCCTCAAGCCACCCAGGTTTGAGTGGCTTGAGGTGTGTTTGGGTGGTGCACCACCCAAACGACGCCAGGGAGATGTCGACACTCATGGTCGGCAGACGCCAAGGGACTCGACACCCTAGGTCGGCAATGGGTGTCAGCGCGCTGGGGTGATGGTGCCGGTGACCTCGCCGAGCGTGACGACCGAGCCGTCCGGGCCGGGCGCGGTCCCTCGCAGCGTCACAGTGTCGCCGTCCTCGAGAAAGCCGCGCTTGGACCCATCCGCGAGCGTGACCGGACGCTCGCCGTTCCACGTGATCTCCAACAGGCTGCCGAACGTGTCCGGGCGGGAGCCGCTGACGGTGCCGGAGGCGAACAGGTCGCCGGTACGCAGGCTCGCGCCGCCTACCGTCATGTGCGCCAGCATCTGAGCCGGTGACCAGTACATGCTGCGGTACTCGGGCCGGGAGACGACGGTGCCGTTGACCAGCACCTCGAGGTGCAGGTCGAGGCCGAAGGCCCCTTCGCCGGCCAGATAGGGGAGCACCGGCGGGTCCTGGCTCGGCAGGTCGACGATGGCATCGCTCAGCGCGTCGAACGGCACCACCCACGCCGAGATGCTGGTCGCGAACGACTTCCCGAGGAACGGGCCAAGCGGCACATACTCCCAAGCCTGGATGTCTCGTGCGCTCCAGTCGTTGAGCAGCACCACGCCGAAGATCTGCTCTCGGGCTGCGTCGAGCGGCACCGCCGTACCCAGCCGGCTTCCCGGGCCTACCAGATAGCCGACCTCGCACTCGATGTCGAGCATGGTGCTGGGGCCGAACGGTGGCGGTGAGCCGGGCTCCGGCCTGCGCTGACCCCGGGGCCGTACGACGTCCGTGCCGCTCACGACGACGGTTCCGGCCCGACCGTGGTACCCGATCGGCATCTGCTTCCAGTTCGGCGGAAGTGCGGGGGAGTCGGGGCGGAAGATCTGCCCGACGTTCGTCGCGTGCTGCTCGCTGGCGTAGAAGTCCACGTAGTCGGCGACCTCGACGGGAAGGCACATCGTGACCTCTTCGAGCGCGTGCAGGTTCGCACTGACGGCTTCCCGGTTCGACGGCTCGTCGTCAGCCAGCAGCCAGCCGACCCATTGGCGCACATCGGACCAGCCTCTCGGGCCGAGCGCCATCAGTGGGTTGAGGGACGAGCTGGCGAAGACGTCGGCAAGGGGGTGTCCGTCCAGCTCCGCGACACCCGCAAGGTCGAGGACCTGGTCGCCGACCCGCACACCTACCGATGCGACACCTTCGAGGCTGCACACGCCGTACGGCAGGGTCGCCAACCCGAACTCTTGGTCATGGGCCGTGTCAGGCCAGGTCATCCGTGCTCCTCACCGGGTCGAACGGATCTTCACTCAACACTCTGCACCACGCCGAGGGCCACCAGGTCGGCGATCGGGTCCTCCACCCCGCAGCAGCCGAAGGACACGCACCGCTGTCGCACCAGCCGTATCTGGTCTAGCGACAGCCGACGCAGACGTTCGGCCAGCTCGGCCCCCTCCCGAAGTGCCAGCACGTTGGCTACCTTCTCTGGGTCGGGATCCGCCAGGGCCTGGCTGACGGCCGCGAGCACGTTGAGGAAACCGTGGTGCTCGAAGCCCGACGCGTCGTCGGTGAAGCGCACGGCATGGTGCAGGCCGGCGGTCAGCTTGAGTGGCGCCTTGGCGGCGGTGGCCGACGTGATGACACCAGCCAGGACGTCTTCCGAGGGGAAGGCAGCAGGCGTCGTGCCGCCGGTGCGGAACTTCCCCACGACAGGTCGTCCGGCCGCGGCCCTTTCCGCCACCGCGGCCAGCACCCGGTCACCGAAGGGACCCGGAGACACCTCTGCAGCAAGCGAGAGGCCGGGGCCGGTCACGGGAAGCGGCAGGTCGGGCACCGGCACCTCGAACCCAGCCACCCGCACGCCGGGCGGGATGCTCGGAAGGGTCGTCGTACCGATCAGCACGACGCTGACCGGTCTGCCGCCGGTTGCAGCGTGCGCCCGGCGGAAGTCCTCCCAGGCGCACGCAGGCACCAGCAGAGGGCCCACGAGATCGGCGAACCAGGCTTTGCGGTAGCGCGCGTGCTCGGCCACGGCCTGGCCCGCACTCGCGTTGCCCGGAGGGAACATGGCCGCATCGTCGATGAGCCCGGCGAAGAGCTCGCGGGGTAGCGTTGACACGCCTGCACGGTACTGGAACTCTGGGCCTAATGAGACAACCACGTCCTATAACCGGACACGAATGGCGAAGGGTGAATCGCGATCTCTCACTACCTGACCCGCGGGTCCATCCCGCCGAAGCGACACACTCAGCACCGGCTGCCCTCGGGGGAGCTGGCCTTCGAGGAGCTGATGGGGGAGGAGGGCTTCACGTCCGACTCGTCGTTGCTCTACCACCGCAACCTGCCGTCGCGGATCGTCGACGCGCAGGAATGGGTGCCCGGTGACCTCGCAACCCGGCCGAACCACCCGCTGAAGCCCTTGCACCTCAAGCTGCACGACCTGTTCGACCCCGACCAGGTCGGCGACGTCGACGTCGTCACCGGCAGGAGGCTCGTACTCGGCAACGCCGACGTGAGGATCTCGTACGTCGTCGCTGGGGCGCCATCCCCCTTGTACCGCAACGGCATCGGCGACGAGTGCCTGTTCGTCGAGCGGGGGACCGCGCGGGTCGACACGATCTTCGGATCGTTCGATGTCGGACCCGGAGACTACGTCATCCTCCCGCGGGCCACGACGCACCGGTGGGTACCCGCTGACACCGGGGAGGCGCTTCGGGTCTACTGCATCGAGGCGAACTCGCACATCGCCCCGCCCAAGCGCTACCTGTCCCGCTTCGGGCAGCTGCTTGAGCACTCGCCGTACTGCGAGAGAGACCTCAGGTGCCCCGAAGGACCCGTGCTGGCCGACGAGATCGGAGAGGACTCCTCGGCGGACACGAAGGTCTACATCAAGCACCGCGGCAACGGACCGAGTGGCGTCGTCGGCACCGTCTACACGTATCCGTTCCACCCCTTCGACGTCGTGGGCTGGGACGGTTGCCTGTATCCCTTTGTTTTCAACGTCGCCGACTTCGAGCCGATAACCGGACGCGTGCACCAACCGCCGCCTGTCCACCAGGTGTTCGAGGCTTACAACTTCGTTGTGTGCAACTTCGTTCCCCGCAAGGTGGACTACCACCCGCTGTCGATACCGGTCCCTTACTACCACTCGAACGTCGACAGTGACGAGATCATGTTCTATGTCGACGGAGACTACGAAGCACGCAAGGGGTCCGGCATCGGCAAGGGCTCGATCAGCGTGCACCCGGGAGGTCACGCGCATGGTCCTCAGACCGGCGCCTACGAGAGGTCGATCGGCGTCCACTACTTCGACGAGCTGGCGGTCATGGTGGACACGTTCCGCCCGCTCGAGCTAGGTGAGGGCGGCCTGGCCAGCGACGACGGCGCCTATGCCTGGTCCTGGGCGAAGTCGGTCGATGCACCCCCGGACGGCAGCGGCTGAGGGAGCGGACGGACGTCCCGCAGAGCGTCGTACCTCGGAGGCGGCGGCTGCGCGGCCCGGAACATCCAGAGGCGGAACACTGCGAAGCGCCCCGCGGTGACAAGGAGGTTCGCTGCGGTGAGTACGGCGAGCTCCTGGGCGGTGCCGTGCACGCCCGCGTCGCGCGAGAGTGACAGCGCCAAGGTGGTGACCACCAGCCCCGCCGCGAGCACCACCATGCCTTGCGCCTGGTGCGTCACGGCGCGCAGCCGCCCTCGGATGCCGAACGTCCAGAGCCTATTCGCGGCGGTGTTGAAGACCGTAGTGGACACCAGCGCCACGACGTTCGAGACCCCGGCGCTCTCGTGGGCGCGCAGCAGCAGGAACACCACGGCGTAGCCGATCGTCGAAGCGACTCCTACCCCAAGAAACCTGACGACCTGGGTGAGAAGAGAGCCCGTACCGGCGGGTGGCGCGGATCCGTTGTCGACAAGGGCGATGCGGCCCCGGGTCAGGCTCCAGCCGAGTCTTGCAATGCCTCTCAGGTCGTCGACGGCCGTCCGCCAGAGGTCGACACGGCTGTCCGGGTCGTCGACCCAGTCGACCGGCACCTGGTAGATCCGCAGTCCGGCTCGCTCGGCGAGGACGAGCAGCTCGGTGTCGAAGAACCAGCTGTCATCCTGCACGAGTGGGAGCAACCATCGGGCGGCATCGGCACGGATCGCCTTGAACCCGCATTGCGCGTCTCCGAACCCGGCGCCGAGCGTTCCCCTCAGGAGGGTGTTGTAACCGCGCGAGATCAGCTCGCGCTTCGAGCCGCGCAGCACTCGCGAGCCGGCCGCGAGCCGGGTACCGATGGCGATGTCGGAGTGACCGCTCAGCAAAGGGGCGACCAGCGGCAGCAGCGCGTTGAGGTTCGTCGACAGGTCGACGTCCATGTAGACCAGGACATCCGCGTCAGACCTGAACCAGGCAGCCTTCAAGGCAAGACCGCGACCCTTGCGGGGCACGTGGATGACCTCGACGTCGACGTACTCGCGGGACAGCCGGTCTGCGATCAGCGGCGTCGTGTCGGTACTGGCGTTGTCCGCGACGGTGATGCGCGCTTCGAACGGCACGTCTGCGAGGTACTCGTGGAGCGCCCAGACACACCGCTCGAGCGTCCGCTCCTCGTTGTACGTCGGGATCACGATGTCGACGGTCACTTGGCGGCACCAGACAGGTCGTAGAGCGTGATGCCGCCGACGGTGGTCGGCGTGAACGTGCTCGCAACCCAGCGGGAGATCGACATGCTGGTGCTGTCGGAGGGTGCGAACCCGCCGCCGCTGCGGGCGGCGATGAAGTAGTGGACCCTGCCGGTAGCAACGAGGCCCTTGAACTGGGCCAGCGTCGGGCTGGGGTCGCTGCCGTTGAAGCCACCGATCGGCATCACCGGCAGCTGAGTGGCCAGCTGGTAGCCGGAGGCGTTGTTCGACCCGACGGTCGCCGCCACCCAGGTGTACCGTCCGGCATCGGCCTCGAGCAGCTTCGTCAAGGCGGCGGACGGCGTGGAGCCGTCCAGCAGACCCCCACCTCCGACTGTTGGCCCGCCGCGGGGGAAGCCGGTGCCCCTCGTCGGGCCGGTGCCTGTCGGAAAGCCACCCGGGGGACCGCCGAAGGTCCCCCCAGTTCCCGCCCGGACGCCACCCGGCGGTGTTCCCAGCGGTCCGCCGCGGGGGAAGCCGCCGCCCGGCCCCCCGTGGGCGAGGCCGCCGCCGGGGCCGAACGAGCCGGTCACCGCCGGCCCGGCGCTCGGGATCGACCCGCCGTGCGATGTGGCGGCAGTACTGAGGGTGTACGCGGCGGGCCCCGCCACCACCACAGCCAGGGCGAGCCCGGCCACCGTCGTACAGGCGACCCTCGGCAGCCGGCGGACGACCGCGAGCATCGAAGCCGTCCCAAGCCCGAGAAGGACCACGACCCAGCGAAGCCACGGAACGAAGTCCGGGGTCCTGCCAAGCAGGATGAACGACGTGACGGTGGCCACCGCAACGGCCGCGCCCATCGTCAGGGCAGCCGGATAGTGGGCACGCCGCCGCCAGAGGAGAACGGTGCCGATGCCGACGATCGCGCCGATGGCCGGAGCCAGCGCGACCGTGTAGTACGGGTGGAAGATTCCCTGCATGTAGCTGAAGGTGGCAGCGGTGACGAGGAGCCAGCAGCCCCAGATCACGAGCGCGGCGGTGGCGCCGGCGAGCCGCTCCCGCCGGGCCAGCCAGAGGCCGGCCACGAGTAGCAAGCAGGCCGCCGGCAGCAGCCACCCGACCTGGCCGCCCACATCCGAGCCCAGCATGCGCAGCCAACCCGTCGCGCCCCAGTTGCCTCCGGCAGTCGCCCCACCTACCACCGAGCCGGTCTCGTTGCCGCTCAGCCGACCCAGCCCGTTGTAGCTGAAGATGAGCTCGAGGATCGAGTTGTGCTGCGAGCCGCCGATGTACGGCCGGTCGGACGCCGGCCACAACGCGACGGTGGCGACCCACCAACCGGCGCTCACGAGCACCACCAGGCCTGACACGACGAGGTCCCGCACCCGCTTGCCGTACGAGTAGCCCTTCCCAGACAGCAGAAAATAGCCGAGGAAGAAGCCAGGTACGACGAGGAAGGCCTGCAGCATCTTGGTCAGGAAGGCCAGCCCCAGCAGGGCGCCGGCGAGGGCGAGCCACCGGGCGGCGAGTCTGGTCGTAGCTGGCGTCCAGGTTGCCTCGATCGCGCGCAGGGTGGCTGCCGCGGCCCCGACCATCAGCAGCACGAGCAGGGCGTCTGGGTTGTTGAACCGGAACATCAGAGCAGCGACGGGCGTCAACGCCAGCACGGCACCGGCGATGAGACCTGCGCCGGCCGAGCCGACTGCCCGGCGCACGGTGCCGTACAGCAGACCTACGGAAGCCACCCCCATCAAAGCCTGCGGTACCAGGATGGCCCACGAGCTGAGCCCGAAGGCACGCACCGACAGCCCCATCACCCACAGGGCGGCAGGTGGCTTGTCGACCGTGATGGAGTTCGCGGCGTCAGACGACCCGAAGAAGAGCGCCTGCCAGCTCTCCAAGCCAGCCTGCGCGGCTGCCGAGTAGAACGAGTTGGCCCACCCCGACGACCCGAGTCCCCATAGATAGAGGAACGCCGTGGCAGTCAAGAGGCCGAGAAGGGACGGGCGAACCCACCGCGCCTCCCCGGCTGGACCCTGCCAGACGCGTGTCAGCACGGGGCGTGACACCTCGGGCGTCGGGGTGGTGGTCAAGGGACTTGGCACCGTCTCGAGGCTCATGAGGCCACCGTGACGGACTCGGCTAGGCAGGCTGTGTGGATGCTCTGTGCGCAGCCTGTGGACCGAGTCCCCCCGCGAATTTCGGGAAAGTGCACCTCAACGGGTGCGGATGAGGTGAACTTTCCCGCAATTCGCGGTCGGGCGGGGGTGCTTGGGGGGTTAGGGGGCGGGGGTGCTTGGGGGGTTAGCGGCGGCCGCGCCTGGCCCGCAGGTAGTCCGACACGACGTACTCGCCCAGCCGTGACAGGTCGGGGGTCAGCACCCGCCCGCCGGCCCGGCGGGCGACGGCGTCGACGAAGCGAGCCAGACCCGGGTCGTCGCCCAGCATGAAGAAGTTCAGCGCGGCGCCGTACCTCGTCAGCTCGTCCACCTGGCCGACGGTCGCTCTCAACGTCTCCGTCGTGGTCGGCCAGTGGAAGTACGTCGAGCCGTCGTCGCGCAGATGCGCCGTGGGCTCGCCGTCGGTCACGACGAGCACGACCGGCTCTGCGTCGGGGTGGCGACGAAGGTGTCGGGCGGCGATCACCAGCGCGTGCTGCAGGTTGGTGCCCTGCACCCAGTCCGGCTCGACGCCCGCAAGCTGCACGGCCGAGAGACGGCGAGCCGACCGGTCGAACCCGACGATCTCCAGCGCGTCATGGCGGAAACGGGTCGAGATCAGGTGGGACAGGGCGAGTGCCGTCTGCTTCATCGGTCCCCAGCGGCCCTCCTGCACCATGGAGTAGGACAGGTCGACGCACAGCGCGACCGCAGCGGTCGTGCGCCGCTCCGTCTCGATCACCTCGAAGTCCTCGACGCTCAGCCGGGCCGGGATGCCAGCGCCTCGACGCAGCGAGTTCGAGACCGTTCGCACCACGTCGATGGGGAGCTCGTCGCCGAACGTCCACTGGCGAGTAAGCCCGGTCGCCTCGTCCGCAGATCCCGTCCGGTGGTCGTCGTGGTCACCCGCACCGGCGGCCTCCAGCTGGGCGAAGACCCGCTTCAGCGCGGTCTCGCCCAGGCGCCGCACGGCGCGTGGAGTGAGCTGGAGACCGTCGTCACCCCGCGACAGGAAGCCCTGGCGTTCCAGCTCTCGTTCAAGCTCACGCAGCGCCCGGAAGTCGGCGGCCGAGCTCGCCCCGAGATGCCTTTCGAGGGAGTCGACATCGACGTCGTCGAGCGTGGCGCCGGGATGGCGCTGCCCGAGTGCGTTCCCGAGGGCTTCGAGATCGGCAAGCTCGGCGACCGCCTGCACGGAGTCGCTGTAGCCCATCGGCTCGCCACCACCGCGCATCTGGACCGCCCCCCGGTCCAGGCCGGGACGGAGGGCTCGCAGGTTGTCCGACAGCTGGGCCATCTCGGAGGCCAGGTCAGGGTCGGACAACGCCTCACTCATCAGCTGAGCAAGCTGCTCGCGCTGCGCCGGCGACAGCGAGGCCATCATGCGGTCCGCCGCCGCCTGCCTGCGGGCAAGCGCGTCGATGAGCTCGTCCACGTTCTCCGGCTTCTCTGGGAACATCTCACCGTGCTTGTCCATGAACTCGTGGAACTTGTCCGTGGTGTCCTCGCCCCGGGCATGGGCGGCGAGCAAGGAGTTGAGGTCGGCCAGCATGTCCTTGACCGCGGCCATCGCCGCCGGGTCCTGGGACTCGAGGAACTGCTTCATGCCCGCGAACTGAGCGTCCAGCACCTCCTGCTGCAGCATCCGCAGGATCTCCTGGTACGTCGCACGGGCGTCGTCCGAATGCCAGTCGTACTCGCTCAGCGCCCGTACGGCGCCGGCCGCGTCGTCAGGGATGGTGGCGAGCTCCATCTCACTCAGACGCGCGTCGTCCGTGTCCTCGGCAGCCAGGGTGTCCCGCTCCGACGCGAGCGCCTGATCGAGGGCTGCACGTACCTGGTCGAGGGTCCCGCCGAGGTCGCCTCGGCGCCTCGCGGCGGCACGAAGTCGCCGTACCCGGTCCGCCAGGTCGTCGAGTCCACGGTGGCCGTCCATCCCACGACGCATCAGGTCGCGCAGAGCCTCCCGTAGCGACCCGCCCGCGAGGACGTCGCTGCCGAGCTCGTCGAGCGCTGCGCGGACGTCGTACGGCGGCGCGAGCGGGTCCGGCCCCCCGCTCCACGGGCTGTAGCGGAACCGGCCGGTCGCCACGCTCAGGCTCCGTAGACCGATCGGCCGTCGATGGCGGCCTTGTCGATCCGACGGGTCAGGTGCAGCCCCTCGAGGACCAGCTCGATCCCCGCGGCGGCCTCGCCCGGGGTGGCGGCATCGCCGTTCCCGAGCCGGTCGAGCACCTTCGACAGGCCTGGCACGGTACCGATCTGAGCGAGCAGGTCCTCGGCCGGGACCAGCTCACCTGTCTCGACGGTCGCACCCTCGGCGAACAGCTCGGTGAAACCCGAGAGGTCGAGCCCGCTGAGGCGGTCCCGGAACGTCTCGGCGGTGGCCACCCGGAGCAGGTGCTGCACGACCTCGACCTCCCGGCCCTCCTCGCCCATCTCGAACTCGACCTTTCCGAGCAGCGTCGGGATGACCGTCGGGACGTCGCAGATGCGGGCGACCGGCTCGCCCTCACCAACGCGTCCCCCGCGGCGCAACGCCGACCCGGCGACCGCCTCGGCGGCGGCGATGGCGAAGCGGGCGCTGACACCGGAACGCTGGTCGACCGATGCGCTGCGGCGCAGGCCACGGCTGAGGCGGGCGAGGATCTCGAGGAGGTGGTCCGGCACGGCCGCGACCAAATCGGCCTCCTGGACGATGACGGCGACCTCCTCGTCGACCTCGAACGGGTAGTGGGTGCGGATCTCCGCCCCGAAGCGGTCCTTGAGCGGGGTGATGATCCGGCCGCGGTTCGTGTAGTCCTCCGGGTTGGCGGTCGCGACGACGAGCAGGTCGAGCGGCAGCCGCAACGAGTAGCCGCGAACCTGGATGTCTCGCTCCTCGAGGACGTTGAACATCGCCACCTGGATGCGCTCGGCGAGGTCGGGCAGCTCGTTGATCCCGAAGACGCCGCGGTTCGACCGCGGCAGCAGACCGTAGTGGATCGTCTCCGGGTCCCCGAGGGTCCGGCCCTCTGCCACCTTCACCGGGTCGACGTCTCCGACCAGGTCGCCGACGCTGGTGTCCGGCGTGGCCAGCTTCTCGACGTACCTCTCATCGCGGTGGCGCCAGCCGACCGGGAGGTCATCGCCGAGCTCCTCGAGGAGCCGCCGACAGCGTACGCACACAGGTCGTCCGGGATCGTCGTTGATCTCGCATCCTTCGACGACCGGCACCCACTCGTCGAGGAGCCCGACCAGGGTCCGCATCAGCCGCGACTTGCCCTGGCCACGCTCGCCGAGCAGGACGAGGTCGTGTCCGGCGAGCAGCGCGCTCTCGAGCTGGGGGAGCACGGTCTCGTCGAAGCCGAGGATCCCCGGGAAGGCCGGTTCCCCCTGCTGCAGCCTCTCGAGGAGGTTGGCCCGGATCTCGGCTTTCACCGAACGCGGCCGGTAGCCGCCGTCCTTCAGGGCCCGAAGCGTCGTGGCCTGGTTCATGTCCTTCACCCTAGATCGACGGCCCAAACGGACCTGCCGGCGACGCGGCCGTGGCGACCGGCACGGATTCCGGCGTCGGTCCTGGCGGATGCCGGCCTCCACCCGGTCAGGGGTCGGAGCGGCCTCTCGAGGGCAGGAAGATCGTGATCGTCGTGTCGGTCGGTCGGCTTCTGATATCGACGCTGCCCTCGTGGGCGGCCACGATCGCCTGCACGATCGAGAGCCCGAGACCCGAGCCTCCGGAGGCACGCGTGCGGGACGCATCGCCTCGGGAGAACCGCTCGAACTCCTTGCCGGCGAGCGCGGGTGGCATCCCCGGCCCGTCGTCGTGCACTCTGACCAGTACGCC
The DNA here is from genome assembly GCA_033850885.1 of Nocardioidaceae bacterium. Lineage (GTDB taxonomy): Bacteria > Actinomycetota > Actinomycetes > Propionibacteriales > Nocardioidaceae > JAWWPG01. Next base: position 93,392 of record JAWWPG010000063.1, on the reverse strand, counting down.
GGCGGGTCGGTGGCCTTGCGGGGGAGCCGGCTCGGCGTAGACGGAGATGGTCGTACCTGGCGGCGTGTGCCTGATCGCGTTCGCGAGCAGGTTCGACACCACCTGATGGAGCCGGTCGCGGTCCCCCGTGAGGTGCAGGGGGTCCGGCGGCAGCGTGAGCCGCCAGACGTGGTCGCCGCTGACCACTCGCGCATCGTTGACGGTCTCCGCGAGGAGGAGCGAGACGTCGACATCCCTGCGCTGGAGAGGTCGACCTGAGTCGAGCCGGGCCAGCAGCAGCAGGTCGTTGACGAGTGCGGCCATCCGGCCGGACTCGGCCTGGATGCGCCCCATCGCATGCGTCATGGCCACCGGGTCGTCGGACGTACGGCGCGTGAGCTCCGCATACCCCATGATCGTCGACAGCGGAGTCCGGAGCTCATGGGACGCGTCTGCCAGGAACTGGCGCACTCGCTGCTCACTCTCGTGCCGGGTGTCGAGGGCATGCTCGACGTGGCCAAGCATCGCGTTGAACGCCGCGCCTACCTGTCCGACCTCGGTGGCTGGATCGGTGAGCTCGGGGGGCACCCGGGCGATCACACCCACCTCGCCGGACTCGAGGGGCAGGTGCGTGACGTTGTTGGCGGTGGTGGCAACCTGTCGCAACGGCGTGAGCTGTCGTCGTACCAGGGCCTGGCCGATCACGGCGGCCAGCAGCACGCCCCCGACGGCGACGACCGACTCCCACAGCGCAAGACTGCGGATCGTCGCGGACACGTCGGCGGTGGGGAGTCCGGTGACCGACAAGGTTCCCCCGTCGTCTCGGACGACGACGCGGTAGGACCCGATGGCGAGGTCTACCGTCCGCGGATCCCTCGCAGGTGTGAGGGACGCCAGCGTCGCGACGTCCGACCCGTCGACCTTACGGAGGGACCCGGTCTGGGTGACCACGACGGCGGACCGGCAACCCGTGTCGAACCTGCCGATCAGTGTCCCGGGCGCCTGCCCGAACCCCAGTCCGGGTGGTTCTCCGTGCCGGACGACGGCACAGGGCAAGCCAACGGCAGGTCCTGGTTCGCCACCATGCGGACCGCCCTCGTGCCGCTGCGTCGCGGAGGCCAGCTGGTCATCGAGCCGGGCGAGGAGGAAGTGGCGCAGTGCCAGCGTCGTGACCACCCCGACGACCACGCTGACGAACGCGACGAGCACCAGGGTCGTCACGACCAGACGAGCGGTGAGAGACCGCGGAACCCAACGTCGCAGTCCGACCGGGTGGTCCGCGGCTCGGGCGTCAGGTGGTCGGCTTGAGGACATACCCCGCTCCGCGCATGGTGTGGATCATCGGCTCGCGGCCGGCATCGATCTTCTTGCGCAGGTAGGAGATGTAGAGCTCGACGACGTTCGCCTGGCCCCCGAAGTCGTAGTTCCACACCCGGTCGAGGATCTGTGCCTTGGTGAGGACCCGCCGCGGGTTGCGCATCAGGTAGCGCAGCAGCTCGAACTCGGTGGCGGTGAGACTGATCGGGGTGCCGCTGCGGGTCACTTCTCGGCTGTCCTCGTCGAGCGTCAGGTCCCCGACGGTGAGTGAGGAACCGGGCTGCGCCGCCGTCCCGCCCGATCGGCGCAGCAGCGCCCGGAGCCGCGCGACGACCTCTTCCAGGCTGAAGGGCTTGGTGACGTAGTCGTCGCCGCCGGCGGTGAGGCCGGCGACCCGGTCCTCGACAGCGTCCTTGGCGGTGAGGAACAGCACGGGAAGGCGTGGCACCCGGTGGCGGATCCGCCGGAGGACCTCGAGCCCGTCGAAGTCCGGCAACATGATGTCGAGTACGGCGACATCGGGCGCCGCCTTGACCGCCTCGGAGACCGCCCCGGCTCCGGTGTGCGCGACGGTCACGTCCCAGCCTTCGAGACGCAGCGCCATGCTGAGCAGCTCGGCGATCGTCCGCTCGTCGTCCACGACGAGGACGCGCAGCGGCGATCCGTCCGGCCTGGTGAGCGTGGGCCAGGGGGTCGGGGCGGTCGAGGCGGTGGTCATGGGTCGATCATGCCCCGGCGACGTGGTTGCCGGCTGTGGACAGGCTGTGTGCCACCTGTGAAACCGTCGCTGACGAGCGTCGGTCGGCTGACGGCGCGCGGCATGGGCGACAACGCACCACCTCGCACCAACTCACCGCCAGGTGCGCTCATCTGGTCGTCGGAGGCGCCGGCTGGCCGTACTAAGGTTTTCGTGATGGCTCGCAGGAGCCCTGGACGCGTGCGGAGGGCCTTGTGGCGGAGTCGGGAGTGGCGGTCAGCAACCGCGTCGCGACGCTGCCCAACCTGCTGAGTGTGGTGCGGCTCTTCGGTGTCCCGCTGTTCCTATGGCTCGTGCTAGGCCCGCATGCCGACGGCTGGGCTCTCGTCGTCTTGATGCTGGCAGGCTTCACCGACTGGCTCGACGGGAAGCTCGCGCGGAGCCTCAACCAGACGTCGAAGCTCGGCCAGGTGCTGGACCCGGTCGCCGACCGCCTCTACATCCTGGCCGTCGTGGTCGGTCTCGCCGTCCGGGGGATCATCCCGGTGTGGCTAGCGGTGATCCTCCCGCTGCGTGACGTCCTGCTGTTCTCCCTGGTGCCCTTCCTGCGGACCCGCGGCTTCAACGCGCTTCCGGTGCACTTTCTCGGCAAGGCCGCCACGGCGAACCTGCTGTACGCCTTCCCTCTGCTGCTGCTTGGCGACGGCACCGACGCGGTCGCCCGTCTCGCGGACGTCCTGGGCTGGGCGTTCGCCATCTGGGGAACCGGGCTGTACTGGTGGGCGGGCTGCCTGTACGCCTACCAGGTCAGCCGGATCATGCGCATGCCCCGAGTGCCGGGGACACCCTCGTGACGCCGGACGGTCGGGACGGTAACGCGGCCAGGGGGGGTACGGCCTACGTCGGGCTGCTCACCGAGATCATGTCGAACACCCTGGACCAGGACTACCAGGTGGCCGCGGACCGCCGCCGGGTCGCGCCTGCTCCAGCCCACCACGCCCAGAGGCTCACCGCGGTCGTGGTCGTGCTGCTGTTCGGCGTGATGCTGGGGATCTCCGCGCTTCGCACCCACCAGCTCGCACCCGCGACGGCCGCCGAGCGGGACCAACTGGTCGCCCAGATCCATGTCCGCCAGCACCGGCTGGACGTCCTGCACACCCAGCTGGCAAAGCTGGACAGCGCCGTGGCCGGTCTGCAGAGCTCCGTGAGCACCAACACCGGCCTGCAGCGCCAGCTGGCGAGTCTCGGGAGCCAGCTGGCCGCGGTCACCGGTGCCGGTGCGGTCACCGGGCCGGGGATGGAGATCGTGGCCGACAACGCCCCGGCCGCACTCGGGTTGCCGACCGGCGGCGTGATCCTCGACACCGACCTCCAGGCACTCGTCAACGCGCTGTGGACCGCGGGCGCGGAGGCCATCGCGATCAACGGCAACCGGCTGACCAGCCTCACCGCGATCAGGTTTGCCGGCCGGGCGATCACCGTGGACTACCGGTCGCTGACGCCGCCCTACGTGATCGACGTGATCGGCAACCCGCAGACGCTGCCTGCCCGGCTGCTCGAGACTCCCGGGGGCCAGGCCTGGCTCGGGTTGAGGGCGAACTTCGGCATCCGGTTCGACACCACGACCAGGAGCGACCTCGTGCTGCCAGGCGACCCGACAGTCGGGCTCCGCGAGGCGCGACCGGTCGGTGCCCGATGATCGCGGTGCTCGGCCTCGTCGTCGGGGTCGTGCTGGGCCTCATCTTCGAGCCCTCGGTGCCGGCCGCCTGGCAGACGTACCTGCCCATTGCGGTGGTTGCCGCACTGGACGCCGTCTTCGGGGCGCTGCGGGCCTATCTCGACGGGATCTTCGACGACAAGGTGTTCGCCGTCTCGTTCGTGTCGAACGTGCTGATCGCAGCCCTCATCGTCTACCTCGGCGACCAGCTCGGCGTCGGCGGGCAGCTCTCGACCGGCGTCATCGTGGTGCTGGGCATCCGCATATTCTCGAACGCGGCAGCGATCAGGCGGCACATCTTCCATGCCTGAGCCAGCTTCCACGCCTGAGCCGACACCGCCTGGTCGCGAGGACGCCTCCGCGCCGTCGGGTGCTCGGCGACTCCTGTCGGCACTCACCGGCAGGCCGAGCCGCCGACAGCTCATCGCAGCCGTCCTGCTGGCCGTGCTCGGGTACGCCGCTGCCGTGCAGATCCAGCTCACCCGCGCCAGTGACGACTTCGCCGGCCAGCCCCGGGACAACCTCGTCGAGCTGCTCGACTCCTTGTCCGGCGCATCGGACCGCGCCCAGCAGCAGCTCACCCAGCTGCAGCACGCACGGGACCTGCTCCTCTCGAGCTCCACCGGGCGAGCCGCGGCAATCGCCGACGCCCAGAAGCGGCTCGACGACCTCGAGATCCTCGCCGGCACGATTCCCGCCCAGGGACCCGGTGTCATCATCACGATCGAGGACCCGGAGAGCTCGGTCACCGCTGCCAGCCTGCTCAACGGCATCGAGGAGCTCCGTGACGCAGGGGCGGAGGCCATCCAGATCAACCACACCGTGCGTTTCGTCGAGTCGAGCTGGATCAGCGGTAACCCCGGAGCAGTGTCGGTCGACGGGCACCTGGTGCACCCGCCGTACGTCATCGACGCCATCGGCTCGGCCCACACGTTGAGCGAGGCCGTCGGCTTCCCGGGCGGCCTGGCGGACGAGATCTCGTCGCTGGGGGGTCATGTCACGGTCCAGGAGCAGAACTCGGTGAAGATCGACGCATTACATCCTGCGGACCAGCCTCAGTACTCTCACCCAACCGGACAGTAGACATAGGAGCCCGCGTGTATCCCGAGAACCTGCGTTACACCGCCGAGCACGAGTGGGTCGACGGCACCGGGGAGCCAGGGTCGACGATCCGAGTCGGCATCACCGACTTCGCTCAGGACGCCCTCGGTGACATCGTGTACGTCAACCTTCCCGACGTGGGGACCGAGGTCACCGGCGGGGGCGTCATGGGCGAGCTCGAGTCGACCAAGAGCGTCAGCGACCTCTTCGCCCCGGTCGCCGGAACCGTCAGCGCGACCAACGACGCACTCGACGAGAACCCGGAGCTGTGCAACAGCGACCCATACGGGGACGGCTGGCTGGTGGAGATATCGGTCGGTGAGGGTGCCGATGTCGATGCGTTGCTGAGTGCTGCGGACTACGAGAGCACGGTAACCTCGCAGTAGAGGCCAGCCGGCACGTCGAGCCGGGTCAGCCGATCGCCGCATACCGCGCGTCTTCGACGCGTGAGGAGGACATTGATGCCGTACTGCACCGAATGCGGGCACCAGAACCCTGAGGGGTCAAGGTTCTGCTCCAACTGCGGGCACCGGTTGGTGGCATCGGAGCGGCCCGCCGACTCGACGTCGACGCTGAGCTACGGCGGCCCGGACCGAGCCGAGACCGAGGAGGAGGGTCGGCTCACCGCCGAGGAACAGGCGGCCGTGGAGGCGCTGCCACACGGCAGCGCCCTTCTCGTGGTGCAGCGCGGGCCCAGTGCGGGCAGCCGCTTCCTCCTCGACACCGACGAGGTGTCGGCGGGTCGCCACCCCGAGAGTGACATCTTCCTCGACGACGTCACGGTGAGCCGCCGGCATGCGGTGTTCCGGCGCACCTCCGATGGTTACCTGGTCGCCGACGTCGGCAGCCTCAACGGGACCTACGTGAACCGCGACCGCATCGACGAAGTGCTGTTGACGGGTGGTGACGAGGTCCAGATCGGGAAGTACCGCCTCGTCTACTTCGCCGGGGCGTGATGTCGTCGAGCATGCCGGTTCGACCAGCGGGACGGATGAGCATCGGGGAGGTGTTGCGGCGCCTGCGCGATGAGTTCCCCGACGTGAGCATCTCGAAGATCCGGTTTCTCGAGTCGGAGGGGTTGATCGAGCCGGAGCGCACGCCGTCCGGTTACCGCAAGTTCACGAACTCAGACCTCGAGCGGCTCCGGTACGTCCTCGCATCCCAACGCGACCACTATCTGCCGCTCAAGGTGATCCGCGAGCACCTCGACGCGATGGCCCGGGGGATGCAGCCGCCCGCCGCCGCCGGACAGTCGCCCCGTGCACCGCAGGCGCTGCCGGTTGACGGCGTGTCACCGGTCGCTGGCTCGGGGCCCGAGCTGCGGATGTCGCGGGGGGAGCTGATCGCGAACTCGGGGCTGTCCGACGGCCAGCTCGATGACCTCGAACAGTATGGGCTGGTCCGCACACGGACCGGCTCGGCGGACTATGACGGGGACGCACTCACGATCGCCACGACGGTCGCCGCCCTGGCCGGCTACGGCCTGGAGCCACGTCACCTGAGGGTCTTCAAGACCGCTGCCGACCGGGAGGCGGGCCTGATCGAGCAGGTCGTAATGCCGGTGGCTCGCCAGCGCGACCACGGTGGCGTTGCCAGGGCCGAGGAGCTGCGGATCGAGCTTGCGGCGTTGGCGACCCGGTTGCGCGGTGCACTCGTCGCGGTGGCCCTGAAGGGGCCGCGTTGAAGGGAGCCTGCGCCTGCGATGCGAGGTAAGGTGAAGAGGTGCGAGAGGTAGAGGTTGTCGGCGTCCGAGTAGAAATGCCCTCGCAGCAGCCGATCATCCTGCTCCGCGAGTCCTCGGGAGAGCGTTACCTCCCGATCTGGATCGGCGCCGTCGAGGCGACGGCGATCGCCTTCGCCCAGCAAGGTGTCGTCCCGCCGCGACCGATGACGCATGACCTGTTGAAGGATGTGCTCGACGCCACCGGCAACGTACTCAGCGAGGTCCGGATCACCGAGGTGAAGGACGGCGTCTTCTACGCGACGCTGGTTCTCAGCGACTCCATCGAGGTCAGCGCCCGGCCCTCGGACTCCATCGCGCTGGCGTTGCGGACCGGTAGCCGCATCGTGTGCAGCGACGACGTACTCGAGGAGGCCGGCCTTGCGGCCCCGGACGACCAGGAAGAGGAAGTCGAGAAGTTCCGCGAGTTTCTCGACCAGATCACCCCTGAGGACTTCGTCCCGGAGCAGGAGTGAACGTCAACCTCAACCTCAACTTGCGGTTGAGGGTTGCGACACGCGGTGAGAACGAGGTCGGGTGCGTTGACCCGGGCAACCGGACGCCGTACCGTCAGAGGCGAACTTCCTCGTTGTAACTTCACGACTGTGCGGGTACGGCGAGGGCTGTGACCAATGGAGGACAATCGTGCCCGAGGACAACGACAGGGTGTCATCGCCGGACGCCGCCGAGGTCGCCCGCCATGCCAGCAGGGCGAGCCAACAGGGCCTGTTGTTCGACGACGACGTCGCGCCGATGCCGGAGAACGTCGGATACCGCGGACCGACGGCCTGCAACGTCGCGGGCATCACCTACCGCCAGCTCGACTACTGGGCCCGGACCGGCCTGGTCGAGCCGACCGTCCGCACGGCCGGAGGCTCCGGCACCCAGCGCCTCTACTCGTTCCGGGACGTGCTGCTGCTCAAGGTCATCAAGCGCCTCCTCGACGCCGGTGTCTCCCTCCAACAGATCCGCGTCGCGGTGCATCATCTGCGTGAGCGCGGCACCGACGATCTGACGGGCGTCACCTTGATGAGCGACGGGGCAAGCGTCTACGAATGCAGGTCTGCCAACGAGGTGATCGATCTGCTGCAGGGCGGACAGGGCGTCTTCGGGATCGCACTCGGCGGAGTCTGGCGCGAGATCGAGGGGACCTTGTCGACCCTGCCGAGCGAGCGGGCCGAGCGGACCGACGAGCCGCATCCCGACGACGAGCTCGCGGTCCGTCGTCACGCCCGCCTGTCCGGCTAACCCCCGGTCGATGAGGTGAACCCGGATCCTCCAGGGTGCCCCATCGACCTTCGACGACGACCTGCGGGCCGCTGGTAGGGTGGGCATGCCGCAACAGTCGCGCGGGAGAGCCCGGCCACCAGCCGGCGCCGAAGGGGCAAATCCTCCCCGGAACCTCTCAGGCCACAGGACCGCGTGAACCGGCACCTCTGGAGTGACGACGCGACAGAGGGGGAGGCTCGTCGATCCACGTTGGGAGCCTCCTCGTGACCACGAACACTCCGCTTGCCGCTCTCGAGTCAGCAGCCCCGTTCGCCCGCCGGCACATCGGGCCCGACGCAGCCGAGCAGCAGACGATGCTGGCCGCCCTCGGCTACGAGAGCCTCGATGACCTGATCTACTCAGCGATGCCCGACCGGATCCGGTCCTACGAGCCCCTCGACCTGCCGCCGGCACTGAGCGAGGTGGGTGCCCTCGAAGCCCTGCGCGCACTCGCGGCCCGCAACAACCCGCTCATCCCGATGATCGGGCTCGGCTACTCGGGCACCGTCACCCCCGCCGTGATCCGCCGCAACGTGCTCGAGGACCCTTCCTGGTACACCGCCTATACGCCGTACCAGCCGGAGATCTCCCAGGGCCGGCTCGAGGCGTTGCTGAACTTCCAGACCGTGGTCAGCGACCTTGCCGGACTGCCGACCGCTAACGCGTCTCTGCTCGACGAGGCTACGGCGGCGGCGGAAGCCATGACGCTGGTGCGGCGGGCCAACCGGAAGAACACGTCCCGGCGTTTCGTCATCGACGAGGACTGTCTTCCGCAGACCATCGCCGTCGTCGAGACCCGCGCCCGCGCCATGGACATCGAGATCGTGGTGGCCGACGTCTACAGCGATCTGCCCGACGAGGACATCTCCGGGGTGTTGATCCAGTACCCCGGGGCCAGCGGCAGGGTCGCGGACCCTCGCCCCGTCATCGAGAAGGCGCACGCTTCGGGGGCGCTCGCGGTGGTCGCCGCGGACCTGCTCGCCCTCACCCTGCTGGAGTCGCCAGGTGCTCTCGGCGCCGACATCGTGCTCGGCTCCAGCCAACGCTTCGGGGTGCCGCTGTTCTACGGCGGACCACACGCGGGCTTCATGGCAGTCGCGGCCGGACTCGAACGACATCTCCCCGGGCGTCTCGTGGGGGTCTCCGTCGACGCTGAAGGGCGGCCCGCCTACCGGTTGGCGCTGCAGACCCGAGAGCAGCACATCCGCCGCGACAAGGCCACCTCCAACATCTGCACAGCTCAAGTCCTGCTCGCGGTCGTGGCGGCCATGTACGCCGTCTACCACGGACCCGAAGGGCTGACCCGGATCGCGACCCGAACCCACCGGTACGCCTCAGTGCTTGCCGCGGCATTACGGTCCGGGGGTCTCGACGTCGAGCATGCCAGCTTCTTCGACACGCTCTCGGTGGTCGTCCCGGGGCGGGCACTCGCGGTCGTGGGCCGGGCCCGTGAGCTCGGGCTGCACCTCAGGCCCACCGACGACGACCGGGTCGGGGTCTCCCTGTCGGAGCTGACCACGAGGACCCACCTCGCGCGGGTGCTCAGCGCCTTCGGCCTCGATGAGGTCGACGTGGACGCCCTGGACACCGCCACACCGGACGCCCTCCCTGAGGACCTGCGCCGGACCACCGGCTTCCTCACCCATGAGGTCTTCCACACCCATCGTTCCGAGACCGACCTACTGCGGTACCTGCGACGGCTCTCCGACCGCGACTATGCGCTGGACCGGGGAATGATCCCGTTGGGGTCGTGCACGATGAAGCTCAACGCGACGGCGGAGATGGAGCCGATCAGCCTCACCGGCTTCGCCGACCTGCATCCGTTCGCACCCGCAGAGGACGCGGCGGGCTACCGGGAGCTCATCCACGGGTTGGAGGGCTGGCTCGCCGAGATCACCGGCTACGCCGCCGTCTCCATCCAGCCCAACGCGGGGTCGCAGGGCGAGCTCGCGGGCCTGGTCGCGATCCGCGCCTACCACCGGGCGAGCGGTCAGCCGGGGCGTGACATCTGCCTCATCCCGTCCAGCGCACACGGCACCAACGCGGCCTCCGCGGTGATGGCCGGCATGCGAGTCGTCGTCGTCAAGGCGGCCGACGACGGCGCCGTCGACCTCGAGGACCTGCAGGCCAAGTGCGAAACACATGGCGACGAGCTCGCCGCCATCATGGTGACCTATCCCTCGACACACGGGGCCTTCGAGGACACCATCACCGACCTCTGCGAGATCGTCCACCGCAACGGCGGTCAGGTCTACATCGACGGGGCGAACCTGAATGCGCTGCTCGGGCTGGCCAAGCCGGGGCGCTTCGGCGGCGACGTCTCCCACCTCAACCTGCACAAGACGTTCTGCATCCCCCATGGTGGGGGAGGGCCGGGCGTCGGACCGGTCGCCGTGGCGGCCCACCTGGCGCCGTACCTGCCGAGTCATCCGGCGCACCCCGACCGGGACCGCCGGGACGGCATCGGCCCGGTGAGCGCCGCGCCATACGGTTCGGCCGGCATCCTGCCGATCTCCTGGGCCTACATCGCGCTGATGGGGGCCGACGGCCTCACCGAGGCCACGCAGGTGGCGATCCTGTCCGCCAACTACATCGCACACCGACTCCAGAAGCACTTTCCTGTGCTGTACAAGGGCCACGGCGACCTCGTGGCGCACGAGTGCATCCTGGACGTGCGTGCCATCACGAGGACGAGCGGCGTGACCGTCGACGACATCGCCAAGCGGCTGGTCGACTACGGCTTCCACGCGCCGACGATGAGCTTCCCGGTTCCCGGTACGTTCATGGTCGAGCCGACGGAGTCGGAGAGCCTCTCGGAGCTGGACCGCTTCTGCGACGCCATGGTGGCGATCCGCGGCGAGATCGACGACGTCGAGCAGGGTCGTCTCGCGCTCGAGGACAGCCCGCTCACACACGCGCCCCACACGACGAGCTCCTTGACGGGGGAGTGGAGCCGGCCCTACTCACGTGACGACGCCGCCTTCCCGACCGGGCATACCGCGGACAAGTACTGGCCGCCGGTGGCGAGGATCGACCAGGCGTACGGCGACCGGCACCTCGTCTGCTCGTGTCCGCCGCCGGAGGCCTTCGAGCAGTGAGCAAGGACGCCGTCCTCGACTCGACAGCGCTCAGGCTGCAGGCCATCGTCGCCAACCAGCAGGTCGGCGCGCGGATGCCAACCCTGGTCGCGGGTGTCGTTCGGGACGGGGCACTCGCCTGGTGGACGTCACGGGGGAGCGTCGTGACGCGAGCCGGGTCCGAGGAGCCGACCCTCGAGACGCAGTACCGGATCGGTTCGATCACCAAGACGATGACCGCTCTGCTCGTGATGCAGCTGCGCGACGAGGGGACGCTGCGGCTGTCTGACCGGCTCGATGACCACCTGCCCGGCATCGCCTTCGGTGCTGCCACGCTCCACCAGCTGATGTCACACTCGTCGGGGATGCAGGCCGAGCCACCTGGCCCCTGGTGGGAGCGAAGCCCCGGGATCACGTTCGACGAGCTGGCCGCACGGTTGACCGGCACGACGGCGCCCTTCCCGGCGTCGCGTCAGTTCCACTACTCCAACATCGCCTTCGCGCTGCTCGGCGAGGTCGTCGCCCGGAAGCGGGGGACCACGTGGGCCGAGGCGCTGGCGGCGCGGCTGTTACGGCCACTGGAGATGCACCGGACCGGCTACCTGCCGTCCGCGCCGGCCGCGAGCGGCTTCAGCGTGCACCCCTTCGCCGGAACGCTGAGCGACGAGCCGAGCCAGGACACCGCGGCCATGGCGCCGGCGGGACAGATCTGGAGCACGGTGGGTGACCTGGCGCGTTATGCGGCGTTCCTGGCTGACCCCGATCCGGACATCGTCTCTCCCGACACCCTGCGCGAGATGACCGTCGTGCAGTCAGGTTCACCAGACGACGTCGTCTCCGGCGCGTACGGCCTCGGGTTCCGCCTTGCCGTGGCGGTCGATCGGACGTACGTGGGTCATACCGGCTCGATGCCCGGCTTTCTCGCTGGGCTGTTCGTCGACCGGGCGAGGCGGACCGGTGCGGTATGCCTGGCCAACGGCACCGAGGGACTGCGTACGCAGGCGTTGTCACTCAACCTGCTGCGGACGTTGGAGGAGCTCGAGCCGACGCTACCGCGTGCCTGGGTGCCGAGCGCCGACGTCGAGCCCCCCGTGCTGGAGATCCTCGGGCTGTGGCACTGGGGCAACACGGCCTTCACGTTGTCGTACCAGGAGGGCGAGCTGGTCTCATGGTTGGTCGATGCCGGTGAGCGATGGTGCACCTACCGTGTCGAGGGGGCCGATCGGTACGTCGGGACGTCGGGTTACCACGATGGCGAGACGCTCCAGGTGGTCCGACGTGCCGACGGATCGACGAGCCACCTCGAATGTGCGACGTTCGTGTTCACCAGGGTGCCGTATGACCTGGATGCTCCGATCCCCGGCGGCTGGCCCGGGCCGGACCGTGACTGACGCTCAGCTCGCCTGGCTGACGCTCGACATGTTGAAGTCGGGGATCCGCAGGGCAGGCGTGGCGGTCCGCGGAAAGAAGTCGCCCCACTCCCGGGAAAGGGACCGCTGAGTCGTACCCGCCTGCGAGAACCGGGACAGCAGCGAGATCGGGCTCTCGTTGAACCGATAGTTGTTGACCGCTCCGACGACCTCACCGCCTTCGACGAGGTAGGTGCCGTCTCGGGTGAGCCCGGTGAGCAGGAGCTCCTGCGAGTCGACCTCACGGATGTACCACAGGCAGGTGAGCAGGAGGGCCCGGTCCGAGGCCGCGACGAGGTCGGCTACCGATCCGGTGCCACCTTCGACGTCGAGCACCAGGTTGTCGACCTTCGGATGCAGTGGCAGCCCGGTCCGGGCGGCCGTGTGCCGCGACGTCGGCAGCATGGTGAGAACGCCGTCGCGGATCCAGTCGGCCGCCTCGATCGCGAGCCCGTTGTCGAAGACGCTCGTCGACGAGTCGGAGCCCTGGGTCGACACGAACGGGATCGCGGCGAGTCCGGAGTAGCGGGGGTCGGAGAACACGTGCACCCCTGGCTTGGCGACTCGCTGCCCCACCTTGGTCCCGCCCCCCGGTGCGCTGAACACCGTCCGGCCCTCGTCCGCGTCGCGCGCGCTCGAGACGAAGTACGCGTACGTAAGCAGGTCAGCAACGGCCGTCGGCGGCAGCAGCGTCTCGTACCGGCCGGCCGGCAGCTCGATGGTGCGGGCGGCCCACCCGATCCGCCTGATCAGCTCGGTGTCGAGTTCCGCGACGTCGACGTCCGTGAAGTCGTCCGTCGCCTGACCGACCCACGCCGATGTGGACAGGTCGGCCGGCTTCCCGGTGATGCCGACGTGGCCCGTCGGCTGCTCGTGCCGCAGCCGTAGCCCGGCAGACGTGGCGAGGTACGTCGTCTCGATCGAGTGCTCGACGTACCCGAAGAGGAGACGCCGCTCGAGGCGTGCCTTGTTGAGCATCTCGCCGAGGTCTGCTGCGAACGTCGCCAAGGCGTCGATGCTCGTCACTCCTGGCGGATCCTGCCAGTCAGGCGCCTCGCCGCCCGCGATGAGCTCGTTGGCGTCCTCGGAGGCCGATGCCTCCCGCGCCGACGCGTCCGCCCGCGACACCAGCTCGTCGACCTCGTGCAGCGATGACACGGGCTGTGTGACGACCCCGGCGGCGGTCCCGCCACCGGCCGCAACCTGGGACACGACGGTCGCGTGGCAGGTGGTCATCACCCCGTTCGTCGTCAGGGTGTTGTTCGCCCAGCGCAGGTTCGCGGACGACGTCTGGCGCAGCAGCACCGCGCAGTGGTCGGCCTGCGTCGCCTGCAGGGCGTGCTCGACGAGCGCCTGGGCGGTCGGCATCAGTGACCCCCTTCCGTGCCGGTGTTGAGGATCCGGATCCCGCGGAAGAGAGCCGACGGGCAGCCGTGGCTGACCGGCGCGACCTGACCCGGCTGCGCCTTGCCACAGTTGAGCGCACCCTGGAGCCGCCAGGTGGACGGTCCGCCCACGGCCTCCATCGCGCCCCAGAAGTCCGTCGTGGTGGCCTGGTAGGCGGCGTCCCGCACCTGTCCCCGGAGCCGACCGTCGCGGATCTCGATGAACCGCTGGGCGGTGAACTGGAAGTTGTAGCGCTGCATGTCGATGCTCCACGAGTTGTCTCCGACGACGTACAGCCCCCGCTCGACGCGGTCGATGAGGTCTCGGGTCGTCGTATCGTCCGACGCGGGTTGCAGCGAGACGTTCGCCATCCGCTGGATCGCGGTGTGCCCGGGCGAGTCCGCGAACGCGCAGCCGGTGGACCGGTCCCATCCCATCAGCCGAGCCATCCGCCGGTCGGTCTGGTAGCCGACCAGCACGCCGTCGCGGATGAGGTCCCACGACTGGGTCCGCACCCCGTCGTCGTCGTACCCGATGGTGGCGAGCCCGTGCTCGACGGTGCGGTCGCCCGTGACGTTCATGCACTCGGCGCCGTACTGCAGAGTGCCGAGCTTGTCGATCGTGGCGAAGGAGGTTCCGGCGTAGTTGGCTTCGTAGCCGAGCGCCCGGTCGAGCTCGGTCGCGTGGCCTACGCTCTCGTGGATGGTCAGCCAGAGGTTCGACGGGTCGACGACGAGGTCGTAGCTTCCCGCCTCCACGGAAGGGGCCCGCAGCTTGGCGGCCAGCTGTTCGGGAAGCTCGGCGAGCTCGCCGTCCCAGTCGTAGCCGTCGCCGGTCAGGTACTCCCACCCCCGTCCGACCGGCGGCGCGACCGACCGCATCGAGTCGAGGATGCCCAGCGACTCGTCCGCCCCGAACACCTCGAGCTGCGGCTGCAGACGCACCCGTTGTTGGAGGGTCGTCGTTCCGTGAGAGTCCGCGTAGAACTTGTTCTCGAGCACCTGGGCGACGCTGGCGCTGACATGGTTGACGCTCTCGTGGGCGAGCAGCCGGCTGCTCCAGTCCGCAAGCAGGGCGACCTTGTCGCCGGTCGACACCGAGAGCGGGTCGATCTCGTACGACGACACCCACGTCTCATCTGGGTAGCTCGGCTCATCGGCAAGCTCGATCCGCTCGACGGTGATCGCCTTGGCGACCATCGCGACGCGGATCGCCTGCTCGGTGATGCGGACCGCCTCGTCGACTGTCAGGGCAATACCGGCGGCGAAGCCCCACGTGCCGTCGAGCACGACCCGGACCGCGATCCCGAGATCCGTGTCGACTGCCGCGTTCACCAGAGACCCGTCGAGGAGGTTGAGATGCTGGCCGCGAACCTGCTCGATGCGTACGTCGCAGTGGCTGGCATGGAAGTCCCTCGCTCGTTGCAGCGCCGCCGTTGCCAGTGACTCGCGGGGGAGCGCGAGGAACGAAGGGTCCATCTCCGGTACGGCTGCCATGCCGGGCACTCTAACAAGGCGCCGTCAAGGCGCCGTGCGCACGAGCGGTCGCTCAGGCGGTGACGCCGTTGAGCGCTGAGGGTTGCAAGTCGGTCGGACGGTGAGAGCCGATCACTTCCCCGCTCGGGAGAAGCTCCCGGGTGTCGTGGAAGAGCAGAACCCCGTTGCACAGCAGGCTCCATCCCTGCTCGGGGTGACTGGCCACAGTGTGTGCGGCCCCGCGGTCGGGGGCGTCGGCACCCGGGCAACGAGGCTCGTGCCGGCAGCGACCGGCCTGTTCAACTTTCATCACTCTTCCAGTCTGCATCCTGCTCACCTGATGTTGAAATCAACTACCCAGGTTTCACGGCGGTCATTATCCGTCTGTGTCCAGAACGGTTCGGGTCCTGGCACTCACATCGAGAGCGGCAGGCACCGCGAGCCTCCCTTTGCAGCCACCACCTGCAGCTGGACCGGAAAGCGCGACCGGAGCTCGCCCAGGTGGCTCACGAGTCCGATGCTGCGACCTCCCGACCGCAAGCCGTCGAGCTCGTCGAGGACCTCGTCGCGGGTCTCGTCGTCCAGGGCTCCGAATCCCTCGTCGACGAACAGCGTCGAGAGCTCCGCGCCGCCGGCCTCGTTGGTGACGACGTCGGCCAGACCGAGCGCAAGACTCAGACTCACGTAGAACGTCTCGCCGCCGGACAGGGTCGCCGGGTCGCGGCCGAGGTCCGTGTGCGTGTCACGCATGACTAGGCCCAGACCTCCTCTGGTGTCGCCAACACTTCGAACCATGGTGTGCTCGAGCTGGAAGCGCCCGCCGCCGATCGACTCGAGCCTGAGGTTGGCGGCCGCGACGACCTGGGCGAGACGGGCCGCCAGCACGTAGTGGGACAGGGCCGTTCTGGTGGCGTTGTCGGGGGAGCTCCCGGTGCACAGATCCGCGACGTCGTCCGCGAGATCTTTCGCCGCCCGCAGAGGTAACAGCTCCGCCACTCCGTTCTCCAGGTCGAAGACAAGTGCGTCGAGACGGGCGTGGCGCCGCTCGGCGTCCGTGGCGGCGGACACGGCCCCGCCGGCAGCCTCGGCGCAGGCGTCCGAGAAGGCCACGAGTGCCGAGAGGTCCGGAGCCGGCTCGGCGGCCGCGGCAACGAGAACCGTGTCGCTCAGCATGCGGTCCACCGCCGACAGCTCCGCCGCGTGGGACCTGTTCAGCGCCTCCGCGTTGGCGATCTCGCCCTCGGGCAGGGCAGCGCCGAGGACCGACTCCGCCGTGTCGAACTCCGATGGCACGAGTGCCTTCGCCAGCCGAGCGTCGGCCTGTGCCGCGAAGCGGCCCGCCTCCTCGCTCGCTCGGACGGCAGCCCGCAACGCAAGAACAGCGGTGATGCGGCTCTGCACGCCGGCGAGGAGATCCTGGACTCGCACGTCGGTCCCGATTTCGGCGTCGAGCCGCCGCCGGGCCGCCGTGAGCTGCGCTCGATACCCCTCGATCCTCTCTTCGAGGCCGGCGAGCTCGACGACGGCCCTCTCGCGCGCCGCCCTGCGCCCTTCTGCGGACGCCACCATCTGGTCGAGCTCGACGGCCAAGGCGGCGTGCTGGGCGGCCGCCTTGGCCGCCGCGTTGCTGGCACCACTGGCTGCCGCCGCGGCAGCCATCGCATGCGGGACGTCGATACCTCCGGACCTCGCGAGGGCCTCACCCCGCAGCCGTTCGGCGCGAGCGACCTCGGCCTCGGCCCGCGAGACCGCCTCGCGAGCCTGCGTCATCTCCTCGAAACGGCCGGCCTCGTCCTGACGAGTCACCTGCTCGCCGTCCGGCATGGCGGGGGTCGGGTGGGACGCACTGCCGCAGACAGGGCATGGCTCGTCGTCGACCAGGGTCCCGGCCAGCTCGGCGGCAAGACCGGCCAGGTGGCGGTTCCGGGTGTCCAGCCAGCGCTCGGTGGCGGCGGCCGCTTCCTCTCGCATGTCGACGAGGCCGGTCCGCAGCCGGGCGAGTGCCTCGTCGCACCGGGCGACCTCGCGGGCGGCCTCGAGGGTTGCCTTAGCCCGCCGTTCACACGCCTCTGCCTCGGCCCCGCGGTCGAGCAGCTTCGACGCCTCGGCGAGCTCGGTGCGCAGGATCGCGACGACGCCCGGGTCACTGGCAACCTGGGCGTCTAGCTCGTGGATCACTGCCCCTACTCGGGCTCGCTCCCGGGCTGCGGGGTCGATCTGCCTGCTCAGCCGGCCGCAGTCGGCTGCCAGGGTGACCAGCCCCCTCAACCTGCTCCGACGCTCGCCGAGATCCGCGAGTACGTCGTCCACCAGGTCTGCCGTCAGCACGCCTGCCGCCGGCTCGGGCAGGTCCGGGCACCTCGCCGCGGCCAGTCGGGCGGAGCGCGACGCCGACGCGCACGCCTGCTTCGCCTCGGCGGCGAGCGTGACGAGCGGCAGCAGAGCCTCGGCGGCGCGAGCTCGACGTACTCGCTCGGCCCGGGCGGCGACCAGGTCATGCGTCGCCATCAACACGGCCCGGCTTCGAAGCGCCTCCAGGTGACGTGCCTGGCGTTCGGCGAGGGTGCGCGCCTCGTCGTAGGCGTGCCGTGCCTGCTTGGCGCGGCCGGTCGCCGTCGAGGCGACTCGCGCCGTCTCCTCGGACGTGACCCGCGCCTCCTCGACCAACCGCCGCACGGCGGGCAACAGGGCCGGCGGGTCGCTTGTCGTCTCGGGGACCGCCACCAGCGCGTCGACGTGCGCGGGGGAGCAGACCTCATGGAGTCGCGCGACCAGCCTGCCCAACCGCTCCTCCTGCTCTCGGCACCGCCGCGCCTGCACGCGACGGTGCTCGACGAGCCAGCGCTCGACGGCCTGGAAGCGCTGAGTGCCGAACAGCGTCTCCAGGATGCGTTGCCGGTCACGCCCGCCGGCGCGGAGGAAGGCCTGGAAGTCACCCTGGGGGAGCATGACGACCTGGCAGAACTGTTCACGGTTGAGACCCAGCAGCCGGGAGACCAGGTGCCCGACCTCGTCGACTCGGGACGACCGAACCGCCCAGGTGCCACCGACCAGCTCCTCGGCGTAAGCCCGCGCTTTCTCCTCCACGAAACCGGCCTTTGCTCGGCTCGAGGGACGGGACCACGTCGGCTGCCTGGTCACCCGAAGCCGACGGCCCTGCAGGGTGACCTCGAGGACGACCCGAGGCGGAAGGCCAGCCGGAGCATGGTCGCTTCGATAGGCCTTGGCCTTGTCGCGGACACCGGGCACCTGCCCGAAGAGGCAGAAGCAGATCGCGTCGAGCACGCTGGTCTTGCCGGCTCCGGTCGGACCCGTCAACAGGAACACCCCAGCCGCGTTGAGCTGCTCGAAGTCGATGACCTGGGTGTCGGCGAACGGGCCGAAGGCGGTGATCTCGAGGGTGTGGACCCTCATGACGCGGCATCCGCGGTGACCCGGCAGGCCTCACATGCGCGCTGGATGAGGGCTGCCTCGTCGGCGCTGATGGTTCGATCAGCGACGTCCGCGAAGAAGTCCGCGACGATCTCGGCGTCCGTTCGCCCGACCGAACGCCGACGGATATCGTCAGGGTCTTCCTGGCGGCCACCGGTCGGCTCGAAGGACAGCGAGAGGGTGTGGGGGAACCGCTGCTGGAGCCGTTCCATCGCTCTCTTCGGGCGGTGGGGATCGGTGAGGGTGGCCTGGACCCAGGCGTCCTCGGCATCCGCCAGAGCCGGGTCGCGCTCGTGCTGCAGTCGGTCCAGGTCTCCGCGGATCCTGCAGAGCCGTCGAGGGACCGGCGCCTCGACGTACTCGGTGCTGTCCAGCCCGTGGGCGCCCATCTCGACAAGCCAGCTGCCCTTGACATGACCCGCCTCGGAGAACGAGTAGGCGAGGGGCGAGCCGCTGTAACGCACCCAGGGTGCGAGCGTGTGCCTGCCGTGAAGGTGTCCGAGCGCGGCGTAGTCGACACCGCCGAACGTCTCGACACCGACACTCTGCACCCCCCCGACACTGATGTCGCGCTCGCTATCGCTCCGAGATGCGCCGGTGACGAAAGCGTGCGCGAGCACCACCGAGCGGGTTCCCGCCGGCCGCCGGCCGAGGTCATCGCGGACCCTCGTCATCGCCTCGTCGAGCACCGCCTGATGGCCGCGCCGCGGAATTGCCCACGCAGCGGACAGCAGATCCGGCTCGAGATAAGGGATGGCGTAGAAGGCGACCTGCCCGTGAGCGTCGTCGATCAGCACCGGAGTGCCGACTGCCGCAGGGTCCGTGCGCAGGTGGACACCTGCGGCGTCGATCAGACTCGCGGCGAAACCCAGGCGAGGAGCCGAGTCGTGGTTGCCACTGATGAGGACCACCCGTACCTTCGCATCGAGCAGTCGGCGCAGGGCCGACCCGGCCACCTCGACCGCGTCGACCGGCGGCAGCGCCCGGTCGTAGATGTCGCCACTGACGACGACGACGTCGACTCGCTCGCGGATGGCCGTCTCCACGAGATGGTCGACGAACGCCGCCTGCGCGTCGAGCATCCCGACCCGGTGGAACGAGCGTCCCAGGTGCCAGTCGGAGGTGTGCAGGATGCGCATGTTCCTCAACATATGAGCCGGGTCCGACAGTTTCGCGGCTCACACGCCGCCCAACCCGGCCCGCCGCGGATGAGGTATAACGGCCCCCTCCACAGCGGGTTTGCCTGGCATGCCAGGCAAGCACACCGTTTGCCAGGCAGGCCTGGCTGGCAAACGGTGCATCCGGGTGGCATGCCAGGCAAACCCGGCCTGCAGACAAGCCGCGCTGAACCTGGCCTGCGACAGCCTCTTGGCCAGCCTCAGCCGAAGGCGACGCGGTCGTGGCGGGTGTACACGACGTACCGGTTGCCGCGGGCGAAGCCGCACACGGTGACGCCGGCGCGCTCGGCGAGCTGGACCGCGAGGCTCGACGGGCCGCCAACCCCGAGCACCACCGCGATCCGCCCGGCCACGGCTTTCGACACGATGTCGAAGCCCACCCGTCCACTGACACAAAGAACCGAGCTCTCGCCGTACGACGTCGTGCCGAGAAGTCGCGACCCGAGCGCTTTGTCGACTGCGTTGTGCCGACCGATGTCCTCACGTGCCACGCACAGGGACCCGTCGAAGGAGAAGATGCCTGCGGCGTGGACGGCTCCGGTCTTGTCGAACATCGGCTGGGAGGCGATGAGCGCCGCCGGCAGCGACTCGAGCAGGCTGGCGTCGACGACGTCGGTCACGGCCACCGGGACGTCAGCCGCTGCGAACACCTCGTCGAGGCTTTGGGTCCCGCACACCCCACAGGCCGAGGAGACCGCGGTGAACCGGGATGCCGGTGATCGCCGGGGTGGCCGGTCCAGGTCCACCGTCACCACGTTGTACCGCTGCTCGCGGGTGAGCGTGCTGTCCAGGCAGTAGGTGATGCTACGCGGGGGAACAGTGCCGTCGATCACACCTTCGGTGAGCAGGAAGCCGGCCGCCAGCTCGAAATCGGCCCCGGGCGTGCGCATCGTGACCGCGAGTCGTGTCGGCGGCTGACCGGGCCAGCCGAGCCGAACCTCGAGCGGCTCCTCGGTGATCACCCGATCGGGCCTCCGCCGGGCCTGACCGCCGACGACCTCGTAGACGAAACGCGAGGTCGTCGGCCCGGGTCGGGTTGGGTCGGTCACACTCGCAGGCTACCTGGACCAGGTGTTGCTCGAAGGTTCGCTCGAGCGACTTGCTTGGTAGATTGGCTGGACGATGAGTGACAGCAGAACGGGGGTGCCCGTTTCGAGCCGAGGCCGTCGTATCAGACGCACGATCCGTCCGGTGCGAGGCAGCCTGACCGTGTCGGCCGCGCTGCTGGTCGCCTTCATGGTCTACACCTGGCTGGCCATCGAGTGGAGTCCGTTTGTCAGTCTTGACCACTTCCTGAACCGCAACTTCGAGGTTCGTGCCTGGTGGCCGGAGCTCCACATCCTCGACCGGATCGGGCAGCGCGTCGTGTGCCTGCCGATCCTCGGCGTCGTGATGGCGGTCACGGCCTGGCGGCACCGCTCCTGGCGGCCCATCACACTCGGAGTCGTCGGTGTCTTCGTCATCAACCTCATCGTCTTGATCTTCAAGCTCGCCCTTGCCCGCGGCCGCCCGCTGTCCGGCGAGTCGTGGTTCTCCGACGGAGACCTGTACCCGAGTGGCCACACGGCCAACATCCTCGTGGTGTACGGCCTCTGCTACCACCTCATCACCCACTACGGCCAGGTCTCCGCCCGCGTGAGGCGCCTGCTCGTCGCGGCGGTCTGCACGCTGTCCGTCGTCATGATGTGCACCTCGCTGCTGCTGCGCTGGCACTGGTTCAGCGACCTGATCGGAGGGTTCATGCTGGGTGGCTCCGTCCTGGTGCTCCTGGTCGGCATCGACGCCGCCATCCCCTTCCGGTCGCAGAAGCTCGTGGTGATCCCGGCAAGGCCCGGGCGCGCCCCCGACCCGGCCAATGGTCCCAGTCGGATCAGCATCCGGCAGCGACGCACCGGCCCGACCGCGGGGGCCGGACGCCGGTCCGGCAGCTGACCTTCCGCCGCGTCGCGCTCAGCCGGCCTTCGTGCCCGGTCATCTTGCGTCGAAGGCCGCCCGGCTCGCCACCAGTCGCCGCAGGTCATCGGTCCCGTCACCGATCGCGCGCCGTACGAACGGGTCGAGCGTTTCGTCCTCGAGTACGCCGTCGGCAATTGTCAGGATCTCCCGGCTCGCGGCGAAGCGTGGATAGGCCTGCGCGCAGGACAGCTCCACCAGCCAGCCGCTGCGGATCCGGGTCGTCGCCGGCAGGTCCCTGAAGTAGCGCGTGACGTATGGCCGGGTGAGCTCCTGCTGCGACGAGCGGAAGAACGACCCGCACAGCGCGTTGAGGTCGTAGTTGCTGATGTCCGGGTCGGTTGTGATGGTCTCCCAGGTCGCGGCCTTGCCCTCTGCAGTCGGGAGTGCGGCGCCGCACCGTAGAGCCGCGATCGTCCCCTGTGACGAGGGGTCTGAGTCGCGTTCTCGCCGGATGTCGTCGCGTCCGCACGCACCGAGCACGCAGAGCCGTTCGAGGACTCGCCATCGCATGTCGGAGTCGACGAGGAGGCCGTCGGGAGCGTGGCCGTCGAGCCAAGACCACAGCTGCTCGACGTCGCCGTTGATCCGGAGCAGCTGACGGCTTACCAGCAGCTGACGGTTGCTGCCAGGTGGGCTCGCGCCGAGGATGTCGTTGGCAAGCGACTCCAGAACGTCCAGCTGGGCCCCGGTGTGCAGGTACGTGCCGGCACGATCGGTGGTTTCGGTGAGAACCCTTCCCACGATCACGTCCTCGGGCTCGCGGGGGAGCGCGGCCTGAACGACGCCGAGGTACGTGTCCGGCGAAATCCGTGCGTCGAGCAGCCCATCCCGCAGGGCGCCCCAGATGACGGCGCGGCTGACCGCGTCATCGATGCGGGGTAGCAGGCTCGGCAGCTTGGCGATGGCCGTGGGGTCCAGGCTTATCCTCGCCCAGCTCTCGTCCTGGCTGTCGGGGAGGACCAGCGTGGCTCCGCCCGAGGCGTCCAAGTCGACTTCGGTGCTCGGCTCCGTCAGCACGACAGGAACGGTCGAGGCGGTCCCTGTCTCGTCGTACGACGTGACCTTGATCGCGTGGATCCTCGACACGCCCTCGGGCGAGCCGTTCCGGCGCTCGATCGTCGCGGGGGAGCCCTGCCTCACCGACAACGTGTCGGCACCCGATGTGCGCAACCAAGAGTGCGTCCACTCGGCGAGGCTGCCTCCACTTGCCCGCTCCCAGCTGGCCACCAGGTCGGCGAGCGTGGCGTTCCCATAGGAATGCGCCGTCAGGTGGTCGACGATTCCCGCGATGAACGCCTCGTCGCCGAGATAGCTGTTCAGCTGGCGCAGAGCGACCGCGCCCTTGGCATACGAGATCCCGTCGAAGTTGGTGAGTGCGGAATGAGCATCCGGAGACCCGTTCCCCGCAACGGGATGCGTCGATGAACGCTGGTCGGCGTCGAGGCCCCAGCTCTTGTTGTGAAGCGCGAACAGCAGCCAGCTGTCTGTGAACCTGGTGACCTCGGCGCAGATTCGGTGACCCATGTAGTCGGCGAAGGACTCGTTCAGCCAGAGGTCGTCCCACCATTGCATCGTGACCAGGTCACCGAACCACATGTGCGCCATCTCATGGGCGACGGTGTTGGCCCGGTCGCTGCGCTGGGCGTCCGTCGCCTGAGCCTTGAACACCATCTCGTCCGCGAACGTGACACACCCCGGGTTCTCCATCGCGCCGGCGTTGAACTCCGGCACGAAAACTTGGTGGTAGTCGCCGAACGGGTACCTGATGCCGAACAGCCGGTGGTACTCGTCGAAGCATTGACCGGTCAGCGTGAAGAGCTCGTCCGCGTCCTTGTCGAGGTGCGGAGCCAGCGACTGCCGGCAGTGCAGACCGATGGCGATTCCGTCGTGCTGGCTGAGCACCGAGTGATAGGGGCCAGCGACCAACGTCACGAGGTACGTCGACAGCCGCCTCGTCTTGGTCAGCTCCCACCAGCCGTCGGTACCGCTGTCCTCGACGTCGAGCCCGACACCGTGTGCGCGGCCATTCCCGACGATCGTCCAGTCCTTCGGAACCTTTACCCGCAAGGACACCTCGGCCTTGAGGTCGGGTTGGTCGAAGCATGCGAATACCCTCGGCGCTGCATCGAGGAACGTCATCGCATAGACGTAGGACCGACCGTCCTCAGGGTCGACGGTGCGGTGCAGGCCTTCGCCGTCGTGGGAGTACCGCATGGTGGCCTTGACCTCGACCACATTCCCGCCCTGGACGGGATCGAGCGGGAAACGGTCGCGGCCCAACAGGGCCAGGTCGAGGGCCTCACCGTTGAGCTCTACTGCCTCCAGCTCTTCCGCGCAGACCTCGAAGAACGTCGCCTTGCCGTCCAGGCTCTCGAAGCTGATCCTCGACGTCGAGTGGAACGTCGTGTCACCCCTGTCGAGGTCGAGCTCGATCTGGTAGCTGGTCACCGTGAGGGAGGCCGTCCGGTCGCGGGCCTCGTTGACATGCAGGTTCACCATCACGGCAGCCTACGTGCGGCGCTGCGCGGCTAGTCTTCCGAGGTGGACTGGAACCTCAGAGCGTGCAGCCGCGCTGGGCACGAGACTTACCGGCCCGATGAGCCGGAGCTTCGCGACCGGCTCAGTGTGCAGTCTCCAGCCGGTGAGGCCTGGCGCTGCCTGCGTTGCGCCACGTACGTCGTCGGTCCGCCGAGGGGGTCGGGCCCCGCTGACGACGCCCCCGAGGTGGCCAGAGGCCGTCTCCTCCGGGACCGAGTCATCATGCGTCTTCTCGCGGCCGAGCGGTTCCTCCGCGGCCTCGGTCTGGTCACCCTCGCCGTACTGGTCCTCGTGTTCAAGAGCTCGCGCCACAACCTTCATCAGTCCTTCAGCAACGACCTGCCGCTCCTACGTCCGCTCGCCGACCAGATCGGCTGGAGCCTCGGCAGCTCGAAGGTGGTGCGAGGCATCCACGAGGCGTTCTCGCTCTCACCGACGACGTTGGTCTGGATCTCGGTCGGGCTTTTCGCCTACGCGGGCGTGCAGTTTATTGAGGCGACCGGTCTGTGGCTGATGAAGCGCTGGGGGGAGTACTTCGCCGTGGTCGCGACCAGCGTGTTCCTGCCCGTGGAGGTGTACGAGCTGACCGATCGGGTGACGGTGCTGCGGGTGGTGATCTTCCTCATCAACATCGCCGCCGTGGTCTGGCTGATCTGGTCGAAGCGCCTGTTCGGGGTACGAGGAGGGGGCGCCGCCTTCCATGCCGAGCACCAGGCGGAGAGCCTGTTGACCGTGGAGCGCGCCGCCGCCCGGCGCTGAGCCGGTCACGTCCCGGACCGCTGGCCCCGTCGGGGAACCCTGCCCAAGGGCCTGAGCTCGGCCGGCGTCGGGGCTTCGCGTGGAGGCTCGCTACCATGAGGCGATGTCCGACCAGGGCTCGACGTACTGGCCGCTCGACCGGCTGGTCCTTCGGGTAGCGGAGCTGACCCTTCGCCCCCTCCGCGAGACGGACCTCGACACGGTGGGAGTCGTGCTCCCGCCCGACCTCGAGATGAACCCGGCAACGCCGCAGCCGTTCGGTGCGGGGGAGCGGGTGGCTCGAGCGGTCGCCATGCGCCAGGAGTACTGGCGCGAGCTCGGGAGCTGGACACCAGACCGGTGGGAGGTGGGTTTCGGGGTCTTCCGCGGCGACGAGATGGTCGGGGGCCAGGCTCTCGAAGGCCGTGACTTCGCGCTGCTCCGGACGGTCGAGACGGCTTCGTGGCTTCGCGTCGAACAACGGGGCCGTGGACTCGGGAAGCTGGCGCGGGTAGCCGTTCTCTCCCTCGCCTTCGACGGCCTCGGTGCCGAGACCGCCCTCTCGGAGGCGTGGAGCGACAACGGGGCGTCGTTGGGGGTATCGCGGTCCCTGGGCTACCAACCCAACGGTAGCGTCCGGCACCGCCGCGGAGACGTGGCGTCGGAGATGCCCCGGCTACGGCTGGATCGAGAGGGCTGGCGGGCAGTCGTCAGGCCACCTGTCGAGATCGAGGGGCTCGAGGCCTGCTTGCCATGGTTCATCGCCGCACACGCCCCCGGTCGATGAGCGAAGCGTCGGTCGCCGCGTCAGTCGACTGAGACCTCGGTCAGCCCACCCGTGGCGACGTCGAACACGAACCCGCGGATAGCTTCGGTGTGTTGGAGGAACGGGGAGGCCCTGAGCCCCTTGACCGCGTGCCTGACACCGGCGTCCAGGTCGGAGAAGGTCTCGGCAGACCATGCCGGCCGGACGCCGGTCTCCTGCTCGATGCGGTGACGGAACTCCTCGTCGATGAAGTTGAGCATGCCGCATTCGGTATGGCGGATCAGCACGATCTCGTTGGTGCCGAGAAGGCGCTGGCTGATGGCCAAGGACCGGAGTGCGTCATCCGTCACGAACCCGCCCGCATTGCGGATCACGTGTGCGTCACCCTCGTCGAGCCCGAGGATCTTGGCTGGGTCGAGGCGGGCGTCCATGCAGGCGACCACGGCCACGTGCCGAGCAGGTGACATAGGGAGAGGTCCCTTGAAGTCCTCCACGTACCCCTTGTTGGCCACGAGGAACTCGTCAGCGACGGACATGCTTCTCCTTGGGAGCTCGGTGCCGATCGGCCGGCGAGTCCAACTTACCCAGCCGCGTCGACCCTTCGTCGGGTCTCACACCTCGGACTCGGTCGGGATCTCGGCGTCCGACGGCACCTGTCAAGGCATGTGGGCCTTTTGGGTCGGTCAGGAATGACCTGCCCGGCGGTCCGAGTCACCACGCCGCCAGGTGCGCAGGTCGCGACTAGAGTGTGGGCTGAGTGCCGATGAACCGTGACGAGCTGTTCTCCTCGGTCCTCGAGGCCGCGCCAAGTCTCGAGGGCATCGTGTACGTCGAGCGGTGGGCGACGTCGTACTCGTGGAGGCTGGTGACGACGGGGGCAGCAAGGACCGAACCCGTGGACGAGCCACGGCCGACGAGGGACTGAGGGCCGGGTGGACTACCGGGTCTCGGCGCAGGAGCGCGCAGCGTTCAAACGCTGCCGGCGCCAGTGGGACTTCGGCTCGGCGACCCGGCAGAACCTGCAGGCGGTGGACCCACCGCCGCCGGACCTGGACAAGGCCTTCCGCGACGCGCTCGCCGTGTACTACTACCCCGGCATGTGGGACTGGCCGAGCCATATCGTGCTGCCGCTGGTCCGCAAGGCGTTCATGCGCACGATGGCGGCGGCTCCGCCGTCGCCCCAGCGCGCCGCCGACTTCGACCTCGGGAGTGAGCTGCTGGAGCAGTACTTCGCCTGGGCACCGAGGCTGGACGACTTCTGCCCGCTCAAGATCGAGACTGACGTCGAGTCGCTCGTTCCGGACGTCAGGGAAGCCGGGCGGGACCTCCTCGCCTTCGACGGGCGGCGGGTGCTCTACACGGAGCGAGTCGCTGTGCTGGCGGTCGATGCTGCCGACGAGAGCTGGGTCGTCTCCCATCACGTCGTCGACGAGTGGCACGACATCGAGTCGCTTCTCCTCGACGAGGCCGCCGTCGCGTCGTGCTGGGCGTGGGAGCAGACGTACCTCATGGAGGTTGCGGGCACCATCCACAACGAGGTTCTCCGCTCGCCGCTGGACCCGCCGGATCCGCCGGATCCGGCGCCCGGTGATACCCGGACCGGGCGTCCTGGACGGGGTGGCTACTCCCAGAACGAACCCAGCGGGGGAGGGCGCTCGATCCCCCAGCTGCAGCGACCCGAGCGCCTCGAGGGTCGTCGGCTCACAGACGATCGGGTGAAGCAGGAGACCGCTGGTCTGGTACGTCGAACCCGGATCCGGCGCGGCCGCGCCGAGATGGAGGCCAGCAGGAGACAGGTCGGCACGGAGGTGCTGGAAATGCTCGATCCCGGGCTGGCGCCGTACCCGACGCCGTCAGCCGCGCACTGCCCGCACTGCCTGTTCGTGGCACCGTGCCTGACGATGGTCGAGGGGGGCGACCCCACGCTCGACCTGGCTATCCGCTTCCGGAAGGGGCCGGCCAGTCCGACGTACGAACCGCGGCTCGGCGCCGGTGGGGGAGGCGGCCGATACGTCCCCCTGCCGCCTCATCCGTAGACCTCGGCCCGGCCTGCCTCCACCGCCGCGTTTGAGTGGTGCACCGCTCAAACCTCCCTCAAGCCACCCAGATCTGGGTGGCTTGAGGGCAACCTGGGTGGTGCACCACCCAAACGGTCCTACCTTCCGCCGCTAGGTTGGGCACCAAGCGGCGTTTGCCTGGCTTACCGCTCGGATACACCGTTTGCCAGGCAGGCCTGCCTGGCAAACGATGAACTTGCCTGGCTTGCCAGGCAAACGCGCGGAGGAGGGGAGGGAGGCAGGGTGGGTGGGCGGCGAGGGAGGGGACTCGGTCAGCCCTGCACCAAAGGTCAGATTGACATAATGTTGCTTATCGGCGATTACCACAACCGTACCGGGAGCCGGTGCCCGGCCGCAGAAAAATCATCGCCCTGAGCTGCTTCGCCAGGCAGGATGAGGTCGTGACCTGGATCCTGAGCGAAGACGTGGAGGAGTTCGCCCGGCACACGATGCCACACCTGGTCGCCCGTCCGGTGCAGAACACCTTGGTGATCTCGGTCCTGCAGAGTGTGCGAGCCGACCGGCGGTACTCATCGGAGCCGGTGCTGTGCGGCTGGTACGACGAGGGCGACGAGGGCGGGTTGGTGGGAGCCGTGTTGATGACTCCGCCGTTCGAGCTCATCCTGGCCATGGTCCCGGAGCCGACCGTGCCGAGTCTCGTCAGCGCTCTGCGGGCTCGAGGGGTGACGCTTCCGGGCGTGAACGGCGATGCGGACGTGGTCGAGGCGTTCGCCGCCCGCTGGACCGCAGAAACCTCGCTCACGTCGCGGATCCACATGCATATGCGGCTCTTCAGGCTCGACCGGCTCCGGTCACCGCAGCCCGCCCCCGAAGGCCGCGGCCGCCTCGCCGCGTCAGCCGACGGCGAGGTCCTCGTCGAGTGGTTGCGAGCCTTCCAGGCCGAGGCGATGCCCGGCGGCATCGACGCCCCGGCGCTCGTCGCCGACCGGACCGAGCAAGACCTGCTGTGGCTGTGGGAGGACGGCGCCGGGAGGCCCGTCTCCATGGCGGGGCGGCAGAGAACCGTCGCCGGCGTCTCGCGGATCGGTCCCGTCTACACCCCGCCGGCCCATCGACGCCAGGGCTACGGCTCAGCCGTCACGGCAGCCGCTACCGCCGATGCCTTGCAGCGTGGTGCGGACGAGGTCGCGCTGTTCACCGACCAGTCCAACCCCACATCCAACGCCATCTACCAGAACATCGGTTTCCGGCCGGTCGTCAACCGCTTGGTGGTCCGCTTCGGCGTCACGGACGAGCGAGCAGGTCACGCAGGCCCACGGGTCGATGGCCGGTGATCTGCTCGACGCAGTCGCTGAGACCGGCCTGCTGGCCGGCCGCGATGGCCAGGTAGGTGCTGACCCAGGCCTCCACCAGCCAGTCCGGCGCGCCGTACGACGCGCGTGACGCGAACGCCTCCTCCGGCGTCTCGTCGTGGTAGCTGACGACACGACCGGTGGCTGCGGTGAGGATCGCCGCGACCTCGGCCATGGCCAGCTCCTCGGGTCCGGTGAGGTCGTAGGTGCGGCAGACATGGCGTTCCGGGTTCAGGAGCACGGCGAGGGCGACGTCCGCGATGTCGTCCTGGGCAACGGCGGAGACGCGTCCGGCACCGGCGGGACCCCGGATCACCCCATCTGGGCCGGCGAGCATCGGCATGAAGTCGAGGTAGACGTTGTCCCTCAGGAATGTCCACCTCATCCCGCTGGCTCGGATGTGCTCCTCGGTTGACCAGTGGTCGCGAGCCAAGGTGAACACCGCGTCAGGCGCCGCGGCGTAGAACGACGTGTACACGACGTGTGCGACACCGGCCTCGGCCGCGGCGTCAACGAAGGACAGGTGTTGGGAGACCCGGTCGATCGACTCCGAGCCTGACACCATGAACAAGGTCTCCACGCCGCGGAGCGCCTCCCGGGATGCCGCGCTGTCGCCGTACGACGCGGAGGCGACCTCGGACAGCGGAAGGGCCGGGGCCGCCTCTGGTCGTCGAACCACCAGGCGCTGGGGGCGACCCTCAGCGGCGAGTGCCCGGGCGACCCTTCCCCCGAGGCGACCCGTGGCGCCGGTGACGGCGATGGTCGCTGATGTCGTCATCTCGAGCGGATCCTACCGCTGGCCGACGTGAGGCGACCCGCGCCACAGAAAATGTCACTCCGATCAGCAGCGGCAACGGCGTAATGTCGACCGTGCGGAGCCACCCAGGTTCCCGACCAGGGAGCAGATCATGGCCGACAAGTCGCCTCGACAACATCTGTCCAAGAAGGCAGGCAAGTCTCTCAAGGAGAAGCGCGCCGAGAAGCACCAGAAGGCAGGCGCGAAGAACAAGATCGAGATCGTTCCGCCCAAGAAGGGCTGAGCCCTCCTCCGGGCAGCACCCTCTCGCAGCGAGCTCAGGCGTGCAGTCCGCCGTCCGAGTACAGCAGCTGGCCGTTCACCCACTCGCCCTCGCTCGAGCAGAGGAACGACACGAGAGCCGCCGTGTCGGTCGGGCGCCCACCCCGGCCGCGCGGTGTCGCCTGCAGGATCTCCCTGCGCAGCTCGGCGCTCATCCAGCCGGTGTCGACGGGTCCGGGGTTGATGACGTTCGAGGTGATCCGGAGATCGGCGAGCTCGCGGGCCGCGGCGGTCACGATCCTGTCCAGGGCGCCCTTGCTCGCCCCGTACGGCAGGTTCCCGGCGGTGTGGTCGCTGGTGAGGGCGATGACCCGCCCTCGTCCTGGTTCGCCCTGGTAGCGCATCGCGAACTCACGGATGAGCAGCCAGCAGGCGCGAGCGTTGACGGCGAAGTGCCGGTCGAAGCTCTCGACCGTGGTGTCGAGCAGACCCGAGTCGACGCTCTCGCAGTGGCACATCACCAGTGCCGTCACGGCACCCAGGGAAGCCTCGACCCCGTCGAAGAGCTCAGCCGGGCTCGTGACGTCGCTCAGGTCTTCGGAGAGCGCGACCGTCGAGGCGCCGGCGTCTCGAAGCGACTTGCTGATGCTCTCCACGTCGGACGGTTGACGGCCCCAGGGCATCCGGTCGTCGTACGCCGCCCAATGGCTGGTGGCGACGTCCCAGCCGTCTCGAGCGAGGCGAAGCGCGATGCCGGCGCCGATGCCGACGACCCGGCCGACCCCTGTTACGAGAGCTACCGGGCGGGACCCGTCCTGCGCCACCATGTCAGCGATGGTGTCAGACCGGTCGGTGCTCGGTCACTGCATGGTGCCGGTCCGCGCCCAGTCGACCAGCGACGCAGCCACCCGGTCGAGGGCCGGCATGGCCGCCATCTCGTCGGCGACTCGGCGGGCTGCCGTCGCGTACGACGGGTCGGCCAGCACCGTTCTGATAGCTGAACGTATCCGGGCAGCCGTGACCCCGGCCTGCGCCTCGGGGGGGCTCCCGGCGCGGTCGGTCTCCACCAGCAGGCCGGCACCGGACTGGTACACCAGCCGGCCGTTCGTAGGTTGGTCCGCCATCAGCGGGACAACGACGAGCGGAACACCCGCGGCGAGCGCCCCGAAGGTCGTCCCTGCTCCCCCATGGCACACCACCAGACCGGCATGGCCCAAGGCGACCTGCTGGTCCACCCACGTCTCGACATGGACGTTTGCCGGCACGTCGCCGAGCTCGGCCGGGTCGCGGGTGCGTCCCATGGTCAGCAGGGCACGCACCGGAAGCCCCGCCACTGCCTCGCAGGCGGCGCGGTAGACCATCGACCCGACGGGAAGGCGGCCCGCGACGGTGCCGAAGGAGATGAAGACCAGGACAGAGCCGTCGCCATCCCACCAGTCCGGCAGCGGACCGGGGTGGTTCACCGTGCTCTCGCGGAAGCGAAGCGTGGTCGGGAAGGTCGACGGGTCCATCGAGGCCGGAAGCCG
Organism: Nocardioidaceae bacterium; assembly: GCA_033850885.1. GTDB lineage: Bacteria > Actinomycetota > Actinomycetes > Propionibacteriales > Nocardioidaceae > JAWWPG01. The sequence goes on along the minus strand of JAWWPG010000063.1, from coordinate 61,723 downwards.
CGTCAGGTACGGCGATGCGAGCAGCCGGGTCACGAAGCCCGACCCGTAGCCCTCGAGGACCGGCGCAGCCAGCGCGATGGAGGACGTCTCGACCCGAGCCAGGCCGATCGCGACCTGCGCATGCGGCAGGTCGCGCCGCTCGGCCGCTACCGCGGACGCGAACTCGGCGGGTTCGTGCAGGACGAGGTCCGGCTCCCAGTCGTCGCAGGCCGCTTCGACCGCAGGCAGCATCGCCTGCGTGTCGAGCCGCCCGAAGATCTCGCGGTTGACCAGGATCGCGGCCTCGTCGCGTGACACCGACGGAACCCGGTCCCAGATCGCCGACAGCTCGGGGGCCGCGGGCTCGCCGCCGACCCGGTACGGATGACCGGTAGCCTCCGCTGCCGCCACCAGCCCAGGCGGTACGACCAGCAGGATCTCGGCACCACCTCGATCGAGTGCAGCCAGCACCGGAACCAGCGGCGCGAAGTGGCCGGATCCGGCTGTGGAGGCGGCGAGCACACGCATCGCAATGATTCTAGGGATCCCGACCCGCGGGACCGTCGTCGCATGCCACGCGATGATCTAAAGTGTCACGCGACCGATCCGCCAGGGACAGAGGTACCAGCGTGGCCGCCACACTCAAACAGATTCTGCTCGCTCCCGAGCGCCGGCCGGCTGTCGTCGCGGACCTGCAGGCTCTTGTGGACGGTGAGGTGGCCAGCAAGAGCGGGATGTCCGGTCTTGCCCTCAAGGGCAGCTTTGCCGTTGTGAAGAAGGTCAAGTCGGGCTTCGTACCGCATGCGATCGACCAGATGCTGCCCGAGTTCGCGCACAAGCTGCAGCCCTACTACGCGCGTTACGACCCGGCCAAAGACGGGTCTCTCGCAAGCTATCTCACGGCGAACTCGTCGGCCATCTCCGACGTGCTGCTCGCCGTCGCCGACGGCCGAGCCCGCCGGTCCAGCCACGACAGCGTCAAGAAGGCCTACCAGAAACTTCGCCCGCAGGCCAAGAAGCACGTCGAGCTGGCGATGCCGGCCTTGGGCGCCGTCATCGAGCAGCATGCGAGAGCGACCGACGCCGCAGCCTGACCGCTCGCCCGTCAGTCCGGACCGAAAGCGCGTCCTACCCTCGAGTGAGAGCGTCCAGCTCGTGGCGATCTTCCGCCGAGGGGCGCCACTCCCCCGCCTTGGCGTTCATGGTCACCTGCTCCGCGCTCGTGGCCCCCGCGATCACCGATCCGATGTAGGGCATCGCCACCAGCCCACCGATGGCGACGTCCAGGATCGAGACCGAACGCTCCCGGGCGAACTTCTCCAGCGCCTCGATCTTGTCGAAGTCCGCCTGCTCGAGGCGCTGCTTCTGTGCCGCGAGCCGGCTGCCCTCCGAGGCCGCCTCTCCCCGCTTGTACTTGCCGGTCAGGAGCCCGTACTCGAGAGGGAAGAACGGCAGCAGTGATACCCCTAGATGCTCCAGGGCCGGCACCAGCTCGGCGTCTGCGGACCTGTCGTACAGCGAGTACTTGTTCTGGGCGCTGACGAAGCCGGCGTCACCGTTCACCTGCGCGACCCAGTCGGCGTCCACGACCTGCCAGCCGGCGAAGTTCGACGAGCCGAGGTAGCGGACCTTGCCTTCGAGGACGAGCTCGTGCAGCGCCTCGAGGGTCTCCTCGACCGGGGTCAGCGGGTCAGGCGTGTGCATCTGGTAGAGGTCGATCCAGTCGGTCCCGAGCCGGCTGAGGGATGCGTGAACGGCCTTCCGGATGTAGCGGCGGGATCCCCGCACTCCCCAGTCCGGCCCGTTGGCACCGTGCATGTCCATCCCGAACTTGGTGGCGACGACCACATCGTCGCGATGTCCGCCGAGCGCCTTGCCGAGCAGCTCTTCGCTGGCTCCGGTCCCGTAGGTGTCCGCAGTGTCGAACAGGGTGATTCCGGCGTCGAGTGCAGCGGTGACCACGGACCGGGTCCGCTCCTCGTCGATGCGGGCCCCGAAGGCGTTGCAGCCGACGCCCACCTCGCTCACGGTCAGACCCGAGGGTCCGAGCTGGCGATACTCCATGTCACGCCGCCTGCTGGTCGCGTACCCATAGCGAGATGAGCCCCCGGAAGTGTGCGAGGAACATCTCGTGCTCATGCTGGGGGTACGTCGAGACAACCGTCTCGACGAGCAGGCTGTCGAAGTCGGGTGAGGACACCCAGTCCAGCACCATCTCGGCGATGTCCGGGAGCGCGGTGTCGCAGAAGTCCCGGTACTTGTCACGCTCGAAGTAGTCGTCGGCCAGACGCTGGTAGGCGGCCAGCTTCTCGCCGTAGCCCAGCTCGGGGTCGTCCGCAACCTCGAACCAGTCGGTGGTGTCGATGTGCGGACGCACCCTCCTGTCCGACGCCAGGCAGAACGCGGTCCACTTCACGAGGGACGTCATCGCCCAGGGGAAGTAGTAGTGCAGAGACGTCACGGCGACGTCGGGGCAGGCGTTCGCGTAGTCGATCGGCAGTACCTGGTCGCCCTGGATGAGCATCTCGCAGGAGTTGAACTCCCAACGGAAGAAGGCGTTCACGGTCTGCGCGATCGTCACGGCCTCCGCCCCCACCGACGGTGAGAGGAAGTCGTAGTCGACCGCGTAACGCAGATGCATCGGCTGGTCGGGGCGGAAGTTCATCACCATCGTCTCGGGCCCGATGGTGAGGGCGCGAGCGAACACGTCGTACGGTTCGACCGCCTTCTGCAGATGCATGAGCATCTCGCCGGACTCGTTGTACGCCCGCCACAGGTCCTCGTCGTTGTTGATGCGCGAGACACCACGCCAGGCTCCGCCGTCGAACGGCTTCATGTACATCGGGTAGCCCATGGCGTGCGCCACCTCGGCGAGGTCGAACGGCTCGTTGTAGCGCTGCGACGTGTAGGCCCAGCGGACGTTGTCCAACGGGTTCTTGTACGGCACCAGCACGGTGGCCGGAACATTCATCCCGAGCCGCATCAGGGCGCAGTACGCGGAGTGCTTCTCCATCGACTGGAAGGTGAACGGTGAGTTGAGGAGATAGACGTCGTTCATCAGCGCGATCTTCTTCAGCCACTCACGCGGGTGGTAGTACCAGTACGCGAGCCTGTCGATCACCAGCTGGTACCGGGTCGGCGCCCGCAGGTCGAACGGCTCGATGCGTACCCGCTCGGTGTCGATCACGTGCTCAGCCCCGTGGTACGAGAAGGCTCCGAGGCGACGCGAGATCGTTTCGAAGGCACGCGGCCAGTCTTCCTCCATGCCGAGCAGCAGTCCCACCAGGTGATGCATCGGGCGCGCCGGTGTGCTGGGCGCGGTGGTGGTTCGTGGCTCGGTCGTCAGGCTTGTCATCGTGTACGGCGTCCTCTCAGCAGAAGCGTGGCAGGTGACGAGCTAGCTGCCGCCTCCACCACGGCCAGTCGTGGCTGACGTTTGATCCCCAGAGGTCCAGCTCACAGCGGATGCCCTTCGCCTTGAGCAGCGCCGCCATCGACCGGGACGAGGGAAGCGACCCGGTGGGATCCGTCTCCCATGCGCCCTGGCCGCAGACCAGCAGCAGGGTAAGGCGCTTGCGCAGCCATCGCAGATGGTCACCGTGGAGGTTGCGGACGTAGTCCGCCGGGTTCGCGAAGTACGTCGCATCACCCGACTCTCCCCAGGCATGCCAGGTGGAGAGGTCGTAGTTGCCGGAGAACCCCATCGCCATCGGCACCAGGTCCGCGTGTTGCAGGGCGAGGTGCACGGCGTGGTAGGCGCCTAGGCTGCATCCGAGGGCGATGAGCTCGGCTTCGGGGTTGCTGTCCTGCCTGATGAACGGAACCACCTCTTCGACGAGCCATTCGGCGTACAGGCCATGCCGCTGCGCACGTTCCTCGATCGGGGCGGTGGCGTCGGACCAGGTGTACCCGTCGAGCGAGTCCACGCAGTAGAGCTTGACGCGTCCCGCCGCGACCAGGTCGTAGACCGCCTCGAGCATTCCGTTGTTCTCGAAGTCAGAGGCTCGCCCGGCCTCGCTCGGGAACACCAGGATCGGCCGGCCGTGATGTCCGTAGCCGATGACCGTGAGCCCATGATCGTGGCCCGCAAGGGGCAGCTCCACCTGCTCACGTCTCACCCACCTATCCTCGCCTACCGCGGCAGGATCGCAACACGGTCGACGGGCCTCAGAGGTCCGCCCGGATGATGGCGGCGAGAACCTCGGAGTCGGCGAAGACGGGGGCGAACCGTGCAGCGGCGTCTGTGTAGTCGTCGGGCGTGTTGTAGAGGTGGGCGCTCAGCCGAAGGAAGCCGAGTCCGCGCCAGCTCTGGGGCGCCACCTCGACCCCCGTCGTGGCGGCCAGCTGGGCTCCGAGCCGAAGGGCGCCCGCGGTGTCGGTCACCAGGCCGTCAGGCAGCGCCACGAGCCGCATCGTCGGGGCCGGTGTACCGACGTCGACGACCGCGCACCCACCGCCTCGGCAACCACCTCCGCACCGACGGAGACGAGCTCGCCGAGGTCCTTGCGACGGTCGGCGAACGCGAGCGTGTCGAGGAGCTCGAGGGCGGAAGGTGTCGCGACCCATCCGGTCGCGTCGGTAGTGCCGGGGCCGTCGAACGCGACCGGGAAACCCTGGTCGACTCCCCACGAGACCACAGGTGTGAAGACGTCGGTGCGACGGTGCGGTGCAACATAGAGAACCCCGGTGCCCCGAGGCGCGCACGGCCACTTGTGCAGGTTGCCTGTCCACATGTCACCGACGACGGGATCGTCGACGAGGCCGGGCGCGTGCGCACCGTCAACGATGACGGGTACTCCCCGCTCCCGGCCCAGCTCCGCGACCCGCTCGACCGGCATCAGCTTCGCCGTCGGGGACGTGATCTGGTCGATCACGACCCCTGCGGTGGTCTCGTCGACGACGCCGTCGAGACTGGCGAGCACCTCGTCATCACCAGCGTCCAGCGCAAGGTCCACGAGCACGACCTCACAGCCGCGCTCGGCTGCGATCCGGTCGGCGGCGAGGAGCACACCGCCGTACGCATGGTTGGTCAGCACGAGACGCTGTCCCGGCACCATCCTCAGCGAGCGGAGCGCCACGTTGATCCCCGACGTTGCGTTGCCGACCAGCGCCACGTCGTCACCTGTGACGCCGAGAAAATGCCCCACCGTGTCACGGATGTCGACCAGCCGCGCCGGCAGGTCGCGGAACCAGCGCATCGGGTTGGCTTCGGCTTCGGACTGGAGCCCGTGCTGCGCGTGCTGGGTCACCCGGGGTACGGCGCCGAACGAGCCATGGTTCAGGTAGACCAGGCCGGGGTCGAGGCTCCAGTGTTCGCGCACGGGGTGAGCCTAGCGTCCGCCTCCGTGGCCTTCTGCTGGACGCCGTTCCGACACGATGCGAATCACTCGTACTTGCCCGCAATCGGGCAGATCCTTGCACAACGCGGCTCCGACTGGGCATGATGGAGGAGTGATCGAGTCGGATCTGGTGACCCGGGTGGCCCAGAGCACCGGTCTCAGCCCCGGCGAGGCCGCCCGGGTGATCGCCGATGTGGTGGCCTACTACACGGAGCCGGTCGACAGCTATGTGCGCCGCCGGCACGCCCGGCTGCAGGGCTACGGGATGAGGAACCCCGAGATCTTTGCCCAGATCCGCGCCGAGCTCGAGCGCCGGGTCGTCGCCCCACCCTCAATGTCCGAGCGGCAGCTTCGCCGCATCGTCTACGGCTGACAGGAAACACAACGTGTGCGGAATCGTGGGCTACGTCGGACGGCACAACGCCGCGCCGCTCCTCGTCGAGGGACTGACCCAGCTCGAGTACCGAGGCTACGACTCGGCGGGGATCGCCGTGCTGGGCAGCGCGGGTATGCGGGTCGCCAAGAAACAGGGCAGGGTACGCGAGCTGGCTGCCAGCATGCCGAGGCGGTTCACCGGCAAGGTGGGCATCGGGCACACCCGCTGGGCCACCCATGGGGCGCCTTCCGACCTCAACGCCCACCCCCACCTCGACTCGACAGGTTCGGTCGCGGTCGTCCACAACGGCATCATCGACAATGCTGCGGACCTGCGGGAGATGCTCGCCGACGAAGGCGTCGAGATGGTGTCCGACACCGACACGGAGCTGGTGGCGCATCTCGTGGCGCGTTCGAATGAGGACACGCTCGAAGCAGCCGTCCTGGAGGCCTTGAGCCATGTCCAGGGCACCTATGGGCTGGCGATCCTGCATGTCGACCATCCGGACCGGATCGTGGTGGCCCGCAACGGCTCTCCGCTGATCATCGGCGTGGGCGACCACGAGATGCACGTCGCCTCCGACCTGGCAGCCCTCGTGCGCTACACCACGCAGGTGGTCCACCTCGACGACGGTGAGCTGGCGACGATCACCTCGTCTGGGTACTCGACCTTCACCGCGGACCGAGCCACGACCCACAAGCAGCCGACCACCGTCGAGGTATCGGCAGACTCGTACGAGCTCGGCGACCACCAGCACTTCATGTACAAGGAGATCCTCGAGCAGCCGGCGGCGGCCGAGCGCGTGATGCGCGGCCGCCTCGAGGAGCGCTTCGCGACCGCTCACCTCGGGGGGCTCAACCTGGATGCCCACCAGGCCCGCGGCATCAGACGAGTCAAGATCCTCGGCTGTGGATCCGCCTACTATGTGGGGCAGATCGGCGCGTCGATGATCGAGGAGCTGGCTCGCATCCCGGCCGACGCTGAGGCGGCATCGGAGTTCCGCTACCGCAACCCCGTCATCGAACCCGACACGTTGTACGTCGCCTCGACCCAGTCCGGCGAGACGGCGGACACCCTGCTCGCCGTTCAGGAGGTCAAGCGAAAGGGCGGCAAGGTCATCGGCCTGATCAACGTCGTCGGCTCCACGATCGCTCGCGAGTGCGACGGCGGGATCTACCTGCACGCCGGCCCCGAGGTCGCCGTGGCATCGACCAAGGCGTTGACCACGATGGGCATCGGGTTCGCCCTGCTCGCCATCCACCTCGGCCGGGTGCGCGACCTCTCGGTCGCGGACGGGCATCGCATGCTGGAGGGCCTGAAGGCCCTTCCGGCGCAGATCTCGGACGTGCTCAAGCTCGAGGACCAGCTCATTGAGGTGGCGTCCCGCCTGGCTCAGGCGGAGTCGCTGTTCTTCATCGGGAGAGTGCGCGGCTTCCCGGTGGCCCGCGAGGGTGCCCAGAAGTTCAAGGAGATCTCCTACCGACACGCTGAGGCGTACCAGACGTCAGAGCTCAAGCACGGGCCGCTGGCGCTGATCGGCCCCGACGTGCCGACGGTAGCCATCGTGCCCGAGGACGAGCTGACCAGCCGCAACCTCGGTGCCCTGCACGAGATCGCGGCCCGCGGCGGCCTGCTCACGGTCGTCACCCACCCCGACGTCGACCTCGGTGACCTGGTGGCGGACCGCATCGACGTACCCAAGAGTGAGCCCGAGCTCGACCCGATCCTGCTGACCGTGCCGCTGCAGCTGATCGCCTACCACGCCGCGTTGGCGCTCGGCCACGACATCGACAAGCCGCGGAACCTCGCGAAGTCGGTCACGGTCGAGTAGCCCGCTCGCCGGCGACAGGCAACGTGCGAGGTGCGCTCTGCGTCTGACCGGTGTGACGATCGAGGCGGCCCAGCCCGTGGAGGATATGGACGCGCCGACCGCGTGGCGGCTCAGCAATATCTCAGATATGAGATACTCTCGGGCCATGAGCGATGACTACCTGCGCCGTATCGGCAACCTCATCCGCGATGCACGCAAGCACCGGGCGCTGACCCAGGCCGAGCTCGCCGACACCTTGGGCACCAGCCAGAGCGCGGTCAACCGGATCGAGCGCGGTCACCAGAACCTCACCCTCGATATGCTCGCCAGGATCGGCGAGGCCCTCGACTCCGAGCTCGTCTCCCTCGGGGTGTCGGGGCCGATGCATCTGCGCGTCGCAGGCGGTACGACGTTGTCGGGCTCCATCACCGTGAAGTCGAGCAAGAACGCCGGCGTCGCCCTGCTGTGCGCGTCCTTGCTCAACAAGGGCCGGACGACGCTGCGGAAGGTGGCCCGGATCGAGGAGGTCAACCGGATCCTCGAGGTGCTGGCCAGCATCGGATTCCGCTACACCTGGCAAGGCGCCGACAACGACCTCGAGCTGGTGGCCCCCGAGTACCTCGACCTGAGCGCCATCGACGAGGCCGCAGCTCGCCGTACCCGGAGCATCATCATGTTCCTGGGACCGCTGCTGCATGACCGTCAGACGTTCGAGCTGCCGTACGCCGGGGGCTGCGACCTGGGTCGACGTACCGTCGAGCCGCACCTCGCCGCGCTCCGGCCGTTCGGGCTGGAGGTGAAGGCGACCGAGGGCAGCTACCACGCGCAGGTCAACCCCTCCGTGTCACCGACCCGGCCGATCGTGCTCACGGAGCGCGGCGACACGGTCACCGAGAACGCGCTCCTCGCCGCCGCTCGGCGCCCCGGCCAGACCGTGATCCGCAACGCGAGCCCGAACTACATGGTCCAGGACCTCTGCTTCTTCCTGACGAAGCTCGGCGTGCGAGTCGACGGGATCGGGACGACGACGCTGTCGGTCCACGGCGTCGCCGACATCGACGTCGACGTGGACTACGCCCCTTCGGAGGACCCGATCGAGGCGATGAGCCTGCTCGCTGCGGCGATCGTCACCTCGTCGCACATCACGATCCGGCGGGCACCCATCGAGTTCCTCGAGATCGAGCTGGCGCTGCTCGAGGAGATGGGCTTCAACTACGAGCGCAGTGACGAGTACCTCGCCGAGAACGGTCACACCCGCCTCGTGGACATCACGACCCACGAGTCGACGCTGCACGCGCCGCTCGACAAGGTGCATCCGATGCCGTTCCCGGGTCTCAACATCGACAACCTGCCGTTCTTCGCGGTGATCGCTGCCACGGCCGAAGGACAGACGATGATCCACGACTGGGTCTACGAGAACCGCGCCATCTACCTGACCGAGCTCACGAAGCTCGGCGCCTCCGTGACGCTGCTGGATCCGCACCGGGTGCTGGTCGAGGGCCCCACGCACTGGTCGGCGGCCGAGCTGATGTGCCCGCCGGCGCTTCGCCCCGCGGTGGTGATCCTGCTCGCGATGATGGCGGCGAAGGGTACGTCGGTGCTGCGCAACGTCTACGTGATCAACCGCGGGTACGAGGACCTCGCCGAGCGCCTCAACCGCCTCGGCGCCCAGATCGAGACGTTCCGCGACATCTGAGCCGACCTCGCTGTGGGCGTTTGGGTGGTGCACCACCCAAACACGTCCTAAGGACGTCTCAGGTACGCCGTCAGCCGAAGAGCTCGTCGACGAACGCGCGGGCCTGAACCGGGCCGGTGAAGGCGGCGGGGGCAGTCATCCCGGCCGTGATCCGCGGAAGCGGTTGCGTGGACGGGCCGGACGAGGCGTGCCACTCGTTCTCCTGCTCGATCAGGCGACCTCGGTCGATGCCACGCAGGAACAGACCTTCGCACGACGTGCACTGCGCCACCGACACGCCCGCCCGCTCGCGCCTGGTCATCTCGCCCCCGCAGTCTGGGCAGGTCATGGCGGACATGAGTCAACGGTAGTACGTCGAGCGAAGCCGTTCGCCCAAGGGTGCGACCGGGGCGCGGTGGTCCGCATCGCTCGGATGCGCCTGCCCGATACCACATCATGGCTGTGGATCGTCGCTGCAATCCACAGCCACCCTGCGGAACCATCGGCGAATGTCGAACTCAGCATGGATGCCACGGCTCAACGACCCCGACCAGGCGGAGGACCACTTTCGCCGGGCGGTGCGGGGCGGCGACCTCACCGGAGCCACCGCGCTGCTGGTCTGCTGTGACGCGGAGTCTCGTCCGCTGGCACACCTGCTGGTCGCCAACTGCGACCTGGACGCATCCCCGAGTGAGAACGCCGACGTGTTGGGGATGTTGCTGCACGCGTTCAAGCGCGAGAGCACACCCAGCTTGGCCGGCCTGGCCCTCGGCCTTACCCGACCGGGCAGCGAGCAGGTCCAGCACTACGACCGGTCATGGTTCCGTGCCTGCTACCGCGTCTGTCACCAGCGTGGCCTGGTTTGTCACGGCGTGTACGTCGTCACCCGCGGCCGGGCGCGCGCCATCCACATCGACGACGCCGCCTGACCGACGCATCCCGGCGACGCAGTCCGGCGATGGACCGAAGGTCCGAACCGGGCAAGCCCGGCTAGCGTAGGCCACGACGTCTATGCGAAGGGTCGAACGGATGAAGATCGGGTTGCACATCGCAGATTTCACCTGGCCGGGCGGACCACCCACGCTCGCCAAGGACCTGGCTCGGGTCGCCGGGGCGGCCGAGGACGCCGGTTTCGCGAGAGTCAGCGTGATGGACCACGTGTGGCAGATCGGGTTCCTCGGGCCACCGGAGCACGAGATGCTCGAGGCATACACGACCCTCGGCTTCCTGGCCGCCCACACCTCGCGGGTCGAGCTGGGCGCCTGGGTCAGCGCGGTGGTCTACCGCGAGCCGGGGCTCCTCGCCAAGATGGTCACCACCCTCGACGTGCTGTCCGGTGGCCGGGCGTGGCTCGGCATCGGGGCGGCCTGGAACGAGCCCGAGGCGCGTGGTCTGGGTCTGCCGTTTCCGCCTCTCGCCGAGCGGTTCGAACGGCTCGAGGAGGCACTTCGGATCTGCCAGCAGATGTGGAGTGACAGCGACGGCGTGTTCGACGGCTCGCACTACCACCTCGAGCGCACGCTCAACTCGCCGCAGTCGCTGACCCGCCCGCACCCGCCCATCCTCATCGGCGGCAGCGGCGAGAAGAAGACCCTGCGGTTGGTCGCCCAGTACGCCCAGGCGTGCAACCTGTTCCCGAGCCCGGAGCTCGAGCACAAGCTCGAGGTGCTGCGTGGGCACTGCGAGGACCTCGGCCGCGACTACGACGAGATCGAGAAGACCGTGATGCTGCCGCTGGACCCTGGCGAGGACGGGGAGAACGTCGACTCCCTCCTCGAGCAGCTTCGCACCCTGGCCGGTCTCGGGATCTCGGAGACCCACAGCGTGGTGGCGCGAGTCTCCGAGATCACTCCGCTCGAGATCCTGGGTGAGAGACTCATCCCGCTGGCCGCGAAGTTCTGACCAAGCTTCTCGACGGCTCAAAGCCAACCCTGCGACGGCTCGACGGCAACTTTGCGACGGCTCAAAGCCAACTTTGCGACGGCTCGACGGCAACTCTGCGACGGCTCGACGGCAACTTTGCGACGGCTCAAAGCCAACTTTGCGACGGCTCGACGGCAACTTTGCGACGGCTCAACAGCGGACCGGCGGGCATACTGCTGCCTGTGAGCTGGGTGCGCGGCGCTGACGACTACCCGTTCTTCGACAACGCCGGCCGGCCATTGGCCTTCGCGCACCGTGGTGGCGCGTTGACCGGCGACAACGTCGGGCTCGAGAACTCGATGGTCGCGTTCGAGTCCGCGGTCAGGCTCGGTTACCGGTACGTCGAGACCGACGTGCAGGCGACCAGCGACGGGACGGTGCTGGCCTTCCACGACCCGACGTTCGACCGGGTCACCGACCTGTTCGGAGCCGTCGCACGGCTGCCGTACGACCGCGTGCGAATCGCGAGGATCGGAGGTCGGGAGCCGATCCCGCTGCTCAGCGACATCCTCACGTGCTGGCCGGAGCTCCGGCTGAACATCGACTGCAAGGCGCGCAACGCCGTCGAGCCGCTCGCCCGAGTCATCGCTGAGCACCGCGCGTGGGACCGGGTCTGCGTGGCGTCCTTCTCGCCGTGGCGGATGAGCCGGGTCCGGGCCCGGCTCGGTCCACGGGTCGCTACCTCGTTCACACCGCCCGGTGTCGCCGGCATCAGACTGCTACCGACGTACGCCCTGCGCCGACTCGCGACCGGTCACACCGGCCTCGCCGCACAGGTCCCGGTCACCGCCGGAAGGCTCGACCTGGTGAATGCGGCGTTCATCGAGCGGGCGCACGAGCTGCGTAAGCAGGTGCACGTCTGGACGGTCGACGAGCCCGCAGAGATGTGCCGGCTGCTGGACCTGGGAGTCGACGGCATCATCAGCGACCGGGCCGACCTGCTGCGTGACGTGCTCACCGCCCGCGGGCAGTGGAGCGGCTAGCCGATGACCGGCGAGGAACGCCACCGGGAGTGGCGGGCCTGGTACTTCTTCGACTGGGCCAACTCCGGCTATGTCACGACGGTCGGCACCGTGCTCTTCTCCCCTTACCTGATCTCCGTCGCCGAGAAGTCCGCCTGCGGCCGGGTCGGGACCGATGCGCGTCCGTGTACGAGGGACCTCACCGTGCTGAGCCTGCACGTCTCTCCGGGGTCCCTCGTCTTCTATGTGGTCACGCTGTCGACGATCCTCTCCGCGCTGGCGCTCCCGGTGGTCGGAGCGGTGGCGGACAGGTCCGCCAGCAAGAAGCTGCTGATGGCCTCGTTCGCGTGGCTCGGCAGCACGTTCGCCGCCTGCATGTTCTTCGTCACCGGTGGCGACTGGCAGCTCGGTGTCATCCTGCTGCTGCTCGCGAACATCTGTCTCGGTTCGAGCCTGGTGATCTACGACTCGATCCTGTGCGAGATCGCCAGCCCGGACGAGCGGGACCACGTGTCCTCGCGCGGATGGGCCTTGGGCTATCTCGGCGGCGGGCTGTTGCTGGCCCTCAACCTGCTCGTCGTGTTGGCGCACGACAGCTTCGGCGTCGACAAGGCGCTGGCGGTCCGGCTCTGCCTGCTCAGCGCCGGGCTCTGGTGGGCCGGGTTCACGGTCATCCCGTATCGGGGCATCCGCGACCGGCCGGCGATCCTTGCCGACCGCCGCCGCGGGGGTCTGGTCCGGCAGAGCTTCGGTCAGCTGTGGTCCACGCTGCACGGTCTGCGCGCCTACCCGGTCACGCTGCTCTTCCTGGTCGCCTATCTCTTCTTCAACGACGGCACCCAGACGGTCATCACGGTGGCGTCGACGTACGGCGAGAAGCAGCTCGGCTTCTCGACCTCCGTGCTGATCGCGACGATCCTGATGGTCCAGTTCGTGGCCTTCGGCGGCGCGCTTCTGTTCGGCGGGCTCGCTGGCAGGTGGGGTACCCATCGCACGATCGCGACCGGGCTGGGCGCCTGGATGGTGATCGTCGTCCTCGCGTACTTCGTGCCGGCGCATGCCCTCACGCCCTTCCTGCTGCTCGCGGTGCTCATCGCGATCGTGCTCGGCGGCTCGCAGGCGCTGTCCAGGTCGTTCTTCAGCCAGCTGATCCCCCGCGGTCGCGAGGCGGAGTACTTCAGCCTCTACCAGGCGTGCGAGCGGGGCACCAGCTGGCTCGGCACGCTCGTCTTCGGGCTCGTCCACCAGTGGACGGCCTCCTACCGGCCGGCGATCCTCTCGCTGGTCGCGTTCTTCGTGGTCGGGCTCGCTTTGATGACCCGGGTGGACGCCCGTCGTGGCGTCGAGGAGGCTGGCAACGCAGTGCCGGCGCGGATCTGAGAAAGCGTGACCCCACAAAAGTCTCGGCTAGGTCACCGGTGCGTCTCAGGGGAATCTCAGTCCGGCAGGGAATCATTGTCACTGTCGACGCGTTAGGAAACATGTCGGCAAGATTGATGACGTGCCGGAGATCCCGGCGCCGGATGATGTTGTAACGGGGATCAACAGAAAAGCGGGGAGCACATGTCAGAGCGAGCGACACTTCGAGGTTCACGCCTCGGGGGAACGAGCTTCGAAGACGAGAGCGGCATCGAGTTCGCTCCACGGCAGCGGGTGATCTACGACTGCCCGAACGGCCACGAGTTCGAGATCCCGATGGCAGAGGACGCAGAGGTCCCATTCCTTTGGGAGTGCCCACGCTGTGGGGCAGAGTCCCAGCAGCGCCACGGCAGTGCCCCAGACGTCAAGGTGGAGAAGCCGGCGAGGACCCACTGGGACATGCTTCTCGAGCGCAGGTCCATTCCCGAGCTCGAGGACATCCTGTCGGAGCGGCTGGAGCTGCTCCGCAACGGCGACATCGGACCGGCCCACCTGCACCGTCGCGGTGCCAGTCGGACCGCGACCAAGGCGAAGCCCAAAGCTCAGAAGACGGCCTGAACCACACAGCCTGAGACACCGAGTGCTGCACGAGGCGTCACCCCTGGGGGTGGCGCCTCGTTGCCGTCAACGGACGTCGTCTACGGACCAGGCGGGTCGTCGTGGTAGATCTGGTGCACTCCCCCACGCCTGCGCGAGAACCCGCCGCCGTCGCCGGTTCGGATGATGCGGTGCGACACCAGCGCCGAAAGCGCTCGGCGTGCCAGCGGCCGGGTGAGGGGCAGTACGAAGAGGAAGCCGAACAGGTCGGTCACGAACCCCGGCGTCAGCAGGAGCACTCCGCCGACCAGCACGACCGCGGCGTCGGCGAGCTCCCGGCCAGGCAGCCTGCCACTCGCGACCGCCTCGCTGAGCGCTCGCCAGGCCCGGCGGCCCTCACGCTTCACGACCCACGCGCCGAGCGCCGACTCGGCGATCAGCAGCAGGATCGTCGGCATCGCGCCGATCGCCTGACCCACCTGGATGATGACGTAGATCTCCAGGATCGGTAGCCCGATGAAGACGGCGAGCAGGATTACCGCTCTCATGGGCGCCTCCGACGCGCCAGGCCAGCAAGCTGGCGGACCCGATGCTGCACACCCCAGCGCGTGACGTTGACGAGCGCTTCCCGCACGATGTGTCCGCTCATCTTGGACTCTCCGTACTCCCGCTCCACGAAGGTGATCGGGACCTCGACGACCCGGTAGCCGGCGGTGACTGCCCGCCGCGCCATGTCGACCTGGAAACAGTAGCCCTGTGACGTGACGGTCCCCAGCCGGATGCCCTCGAGCGTCTCCCGCCGGAAAGCGCGGAAGCCCCCGGTGGCGTCGTGCAGGGGCAAGCCGAGAGCCAGCCGGGCATAGAGGTTGCCACCTCGGGACAGCACCTCTCGACGTCGCGGCCAGTTGACGACCCGGCCACCCGGCACCCAGCGGGCGCCGAGCACCAGGTCCGCACCGCTCAGCGGCTCCAGCAGGCGAGGCAGCTGCTCCGGCAGATGCGAACCGTCCGCGTCCATCTCGATGATGACGTCGTAGCCGCGGTCGAGTCCCCACGCGAAGCCCGCCAGGTAGGCGGCGCCCAGCCCGGCCTTGGCCTCTCGATGCAGGACGTGCACGTGCCCGTCGTGGGCGGCCACCTTCTCGGCGAGCTCGCCGGTGCCGTCGGGCGACCCGTCGTCGACGACGAGCACATCGAGCGACGGAACGCAGGCGCGAACCCGGTCCAGGACCAGCTCGATGTTCTGTGCCTCGTTGTACGTCGGGATCACCACGAGACGGCGTTGCTCGCTCACCCCGCTATCCTGCCGGGTCGGCGTCGTTTGCCCAAGCAGGCGACCACCGTGAGTCCGAGTGCTGCAAGCGACAGCAGTACGTCGACCCAGGAGCCAAACCGGACGCCGAGTGTGATGCCGCTGGCGAGCG
This sequence comes from Nocardioidaceae bacterium, assembly GCA_033850885.1. Classification (GTDB taxonomy): domain Bacteria; phylum Actinomycetota; class Actinomycetes; order Propionibacteriales; family Nocardioidaceae; genus JAWWPG01. The sequence goes on along the minus strand of JAWWPG010000063.1, from coordinate 46,279 downwards.
TCACCTGGTGCTCCAGCACCGCCTGCGTGTGGACCGAGCTCCGGGCGAGCACGGCTCCCGACGCGGAGAAGAACCCGCTGATGCCGTCCGTGGAGGCCACCACGACCTGCCGCCCGGTCTCGATCGCCCGGTACCGCGAGATCGCGAACTGCTGGTCGAGCTGCCCGGTTCCGGCGTACGTTGCGTTGTTGGTCTGGACCACGACCAGCTGGGCACCGTGGTCGACGATGCTGCGCACCAACCCGTCGTAGACGACCTCGAAGCACATCAGATCCCCGATGCGCGTGTTGGCGACGGTTAGGACGCCAGGGGTGTGCCCCGGCGCGAAGTCCTTCGGGATCTCGTCGAGACGGGTGATGAGCTTCGTCAGGATGCTGCGGAACGGGATGTACTCGCCGAACGGCACCAGGTGCTGCTTGACGTACCGCTCCCCCGGTCCGGAGGTCGGCGACCAGACGATTCCGACGTTCTGCACGTGGTCCGCGTCGGGACCGTTCAGGACGGCCCCCACCAGGACGGGCACCTTCACCGACTTGACCGCTGCGGTGATCTCCGCGTACGCCCGGGGGGCGTCGAACGGGTCGATGTCGGAGGAGTTCTCCGGCCAGACCACGAAGTCGGGACGCGGCGCCTGGCCGGCCTTGACCCGGGCGGCGAACGCCTCGGTGGCTCGAACGTGGTTGCGTAGCACGGCGCTCCGCTCGGCGAACGCGTTCAGCCCCTCCCCCGGCACGTTGCCCTGGACCGCGGCGACCGTGACCCGGTTCAGCGGATGGGCCAGCCCGACGGGAAGCACGAATGTGACGAGGACGAGCGCAGCGGCGAGGGCGAGCTGCACCACGCCGCGCCGGCTGTGGTCACGCCGCAGCCCGGTGTCGACGACGAGAGCGACCACCAGCACGCCGACGAACGACACCAGAGCGGTGCCGCCGAGCCTCCCGTAACGGTCGAACGGGGTGTCGACGAGACCGAACGCGAGCCGGCCCCAGGGCAGGCCCCCGAACGGGACCGTGCCGCGGAGCAGCTCCGCACCGACCCAGCTCGCGGCCGCGGCGGGCGGCCACCAGCGCCGGCAGCTCAGCCAGGCCCACGAGAGCCCCATCAACCCGTAGAAGAACCCCTCGATGACGCTCAGCGCGACCCAGGCGTCGTAGCCGATCACGGTGATCCACGGCATCAGCACCATCATGAAACCGAAGCCGAAGGCCCAGCCGTACCCAAAGCCCGCCCTGCCGCGCTGGTCGTGGACCAGCACCATCAGTGCGGCGATGCCCACCGGCATCAAGAAGACAAGACCGTACGGCGGGAACGCGGCGCCGACGGCGCAGCCGGCGGCGAGCGACCCGAGTGCGCGGGCCACGACGGGCAATCGTGGTGGCCCGAGCATGGCGCGAGCCTACGCCGGGCGCAAAAGAGCGAAAGGGAACCTTCGCAGAAGAACCCGATTCCCTTCGGACCGGACGCCGCCCCATTGGAGATGGGAACCAGTGCCCGTTGTCTACTGGGAACCGGGTCTCTGCGTCGTCCACCCGCGCTCGGCGAGCTGCCAGCCGATCAGCCGTGACAAAGCTGGGGTTGGATCAGGAGCCCAGCTTGTCCCGACCTCATCGACTCCGGATCACCCGGGCGACTCGGTGAGTGGACTCCGCGGACTCTTCCAACTTCTGAAGTGGCTGTCAAGGCGCCTGTGACCTGCGCCGACGTCAGGAAGGGCAGGTCACCGACGGTTCGCGTTCATCTTTTGTTTTCCGTGCGTTTCGTGCATTTGCGGCGTGTCCAGCAAAACACGCCGTACCTTTCTCAAGTCGCCGGCGGCACGACGACGGTCCCTGTTGCGGTCGTCGCAACGATCGGCGGGTCCAGCACCTCAGCGCTCGACGCGCCCCGGTCTGGCCTCCCCCGGCAGGTCACGAGCACGGTGAGGTCGAGCGTCCTGGAACGGGTTCCGACCCGGGTCACCACGGCGGTCACCTCGAGCACGTCCCCCGCCCGCACCGGTGCCCGGAACTGGACGTCAGAGTACGACGCGAACAGCCCCTCGTCACGGTCGATGCGGATGCACACCTCGGTGGCCACGTCACCGAACAGAGCCAGGCTGTAGGCGCCGTCGACCAGGTTGCCGGCGTAGTGCGCGTGGGAGTAGGGGACGTACCGGCGGTGGGTGACCTTGAGACCAAGACGCGGGTCCTCGCCGGTCATGCCGACTCCCTGGCTTCCATCGGGTCTGACCTGTGCGGGGACCGTCGGCCCACGATCTCGTGCACGAGGTAGCTCGCGACCTCTCCCGGCGTGGTGCCCTTCGTGAAGACGCGGTCGACGCCGAGCTCTCCCGCCTGCGCCTCGTCGAAGCGTGGTCCGCCGATGATCAACAGCGGCCGGGACGCCCTCGGGTAGGCCTCGTTGAATGCTGCCGACATCTCCTTGGTGTTGAGGATGTGGGCGTCGCGCTGGGTGACGACCTGGGACACCAGGACCGCGTCGGCGTGCTCCTGGCGGGCCCGAGCGACCAGTTGGGGGACGGAGACCTGGGCGCCCAGGTTCACCACCTTGAGCTCGCGGTAGTACTCCAGGCCCTTCTCGCCGGCGAAGCCCTTGATGTTGAGGATCGCGTCGATGCCCACCGTGTGCGCGTCGGTGCCGATGCATCCGCCCACGACGACGAGCCTTCGCCGTAGTGCCTTCTTGACCGCCTGGTTCACCTCTTTCGGCGTGAGCAGCGCAAAGTCGCGCTCGACGACCTCCACCTTGCTGGTGTCGACGAGATGCGCAACCTGGCCGTAGACGACGAAGAACGTGAAGTCGGGTCCCATCGACCTGGCGTGCACGACGAGGGCGGGGTCGATGCCCATCTTCTTGGCCAGCTGGGCGGCAGCCCCCTCTGCGCGCTTGTCGTGCTTCAGGGGCAGCGTGAACGACACCTGCACCATGCCGTCGCCCCGCGTGTCGCCGTACGGACGCAGGATCGTCGGCTCGTCCTCGGGTGGAGCGGTCATCAGCCCTCCAGCATCTCGGTGGCGGGGTTGTAGTACTCGGGGGACTTGCGGGCCACTCCGTCGAGGCCACGCCCGGCGTCGGCGGGTCGTTTCATCAGACCGAAGGTGCCGTCCGCGATGGCGTCGAGGAGCCCCTCGTCGTGGCCGAGGATCTTGTCGAGCAGGGCGACGGACTCGGCGAGGACCTGGTTGGCGCGTACGGCGATGAAGCCGTCCGGGCGTGGCTGGAAGTCCTCTGCCAGCCGGCCGGCGGCGTTCAGCACATACCGCACGTTCTGCAGCGCGAGGTCGCGGTCGGACAGCCAGGGCGTGACGACGGCCTCCGTCATCATGCCGACGAGCAGGATGTCCTGGTCGGACATCACGCCGGCCAGGTTGAAGAACCCGTCAAGCAGGTAACCGCGGAAGACGTCGCCGGTCATGTGCTTGGTGGGAGGCATCCACTTGAGCGGGGCCTTGGGGAAGAGCGTGCGCGCCAGCAGAGCGTGCGCGAGCTCGAGCCGGAAGCTGTCCGGCAGGTCGGGGTTGATCTCGAAGGCGTGGCCGAGGCCGAGCTGCCAGTCCTCCAGCCCGGCCTCCTTCGCGAAGTACTCGTTGAGCAGCTGGCTCACCGTGACGGTGTGTGCCGCGTCGACGGCGTCGTCGGTGGTCAGGTAGTTGTCCTCGCCGGTGTTGATGATGATTCCCGCGCGAGCATGTACCTGTCGGCTGAAACGCTGGTCGACGAACGTCCGGATCGGGTTGATGTCGCGGAACAGGATGCCGTACATCGAGTCGTTGAGCATCATGTCCAGCCGTTCCAGACCAGCCAGCGCGGCGATCTCCGGCATGCACAGGCCGGAGGCGTAGTTGGTGAGCCGGACGTAGCGTCCGAGCTCCGCGCTCGACTCGTCGAGGGCCGCCCTCATCAGCCGGAAGTTCTCCTGGGTCGCATAGGTGCCGGCGAAGCCCTCGCGGGTGGCGCCCTCCGGCACGTAGTCGATGAGCGACTGGCCGGTCGAACGGATCACCGCGATGATGTCGGCTCCCCCTCGGGCGGCAGCCTGCGCCTGCGGGATGTCCTCGTAGATGTCTCCGGTCGCGACGATGAGGTAGATCCACGGTTTCTGCTTGGGGTCCCCCCACCTCTTGACGAGCCGCTCCCGCTCCCGCCGACGGGCGTCTACGCGGCGAATGCCGGCCGCCACCTGCTTGCGGGCGGCGGCTCTGGCCCGTACCGCGTCCCTGCCCGCCGGGAGCTCGAAGCGCACCTCGCCGGAGGCGGCACGCTTGGCCAGCTCGATGAGGTCGAGGGCGTCGTTGCGGCGCAGCGCGTCCCAGACCGGGAGGGCCACCCCGTGCTCCAGGCCGACGTCACCGCGCACCGCGTCGAGCAGCCGGTTGACCCAGGGCGTGCCGTCCGGGTCCGCGCCCGACAGGCCCGCCAGCCGCAGCGTCGCCCGCTCGACGGATACGGTCGTGTGCTGGCGGGCGAGCCTGACGATGGGGCGCCCCGCCTGCCTCGCCAGGCGCCGAGCCTGCTTGACGGTGGTGGGGTCGAGGTCGAGATGGGGCCGGGAACGTGACGTCATGGCTGCCTCTCCGCGTCGAAGACGGTGGTTCCGGCCACCACGGTCCGGACACACGACGGCAGCGGCTCGGAGGGTGCCAGCGCCGGCAGCCGGTCCGCCCCGTCACGCGCTGTCCGATCCGCGTGTTCCCAGATCGCATATGTCGCGGCCGCCCCGCTGACCAGCGTCCCGGCGTCGTCGGCGCGGCGCGCCCGGTGCCCACCGCGCGTGTGAGCCTCGAAGGCGGCTTCGACCGTCAGTCGCTCGGCGGGGTGGTGATGGTGGACAGCGGCACGCACGGCGGCCCATGGACCCATCGCGGTGACGGGGCTGTCCGATCCGAAGGCGAGCGTGACGCCGGCCCGCCGCATGCTCGCGAACGGGTTCATCGGCGTCGAGCGGGCAGTTCCCAGGCGCTTCTCGTAGAGCTCGCCCGGGGCACCCCAGGCGGCGTCGAACATCGGCTGCACGCTCGCCACCACATGCAGAGCAGCCAGGAGTGCAATCGCCGACGGCGTGGGCATCTCGACGTGCTCGAGCCGGTGCCGGGCCACGAACATCTGCTCGGTCCCGACCTTCGCGGCCGCCTGCACGAGACCGGACACCGCGGTGTCCACTCCACGGTCCCCAATGACGTGGAAACCTGCCTGCAGGCCCCGCTCGGCGCACCAGACGACGTGGTCGCGCACCTGGACGTCGTCGAGGTAGAGGTGTCCCGCCCCGTCGGCGTCCTGGTACGGGGCATGCAGCGCGGCTGTCCGGGAGCCGATCGCCCCGTCGATGCAGAGGTCACCGGCGAAGCCGGCCAGTCCGACGGCGTCGGCATGCTCGCCGCCAAGCAGCGCTCCCCAGTAGGCGACGACCTCCGGTAGCGGGCGTTCGCGGCGTAGTGCCGAGATCAGCCGGGCGTCGTCGTACGGCGAGATGTGGGGAGCGTTGACCTCGTGCACAGACGTGATCCCGACCCGGGCGGCCTCGCGCAGCGCGAGCAGCAACGCCTGCCGGCGCTCCGGGTCACTCCAGAGGCTGTCCACCACACCCCTCGCGGCGTGGTGGGCGTCGCGCTCGATGCCGCCGTCACCACGCCACCCGCGGAGGCCACTGATCGCCGGCTCGAGGTCGAGCAGCGCCGACGACACGACGGCGGAGTGGGAGTCGACCCGGCTGACGTATGCGACCCGGTCGCCGACCGCCCGGTCCAGCTCGGCACCGGTGAACGGCCGCGGGTCGGGCCACCGGCTCTCGTCCCAGCCGTGCGCGACGAGGACCGCCCCGACGTGGCGTGTCGCGTACTCTGCGAGGCGGTCGAGGGCGTCGGCCACGCTGACGGTGTTGCTCAGGTCGAGGGTCTGCAGCGCCAGCCCGGTCTTGGCGAGATGGACGTGGGCGTCGACGAAGCCAGGAGTGACGAGACCGCCGTCGAGCTCGACGACGAGTTCGGCCTCGTCGAGGTGCGCCGCGGCGCCCCCCTCGTCACCTATCCAGGCGACGGTCTCGCCGACCGTCAGCATCGCCGTGGCCGACGGATGCTCCGGCGAGTAGACGCATCCTCCACGGAGGAGAACACGTGCCGGCGGCTGTCCCATGTGCCTATCCTGCCGTCTCGTGCTCGACTCGTGCGTCGAAGAGCCGGCGAACCCCCTCGTGAGCGCGGAACACGTCCAGCGCGTAGGCGGCGTGACCCGGCAGGTACCCGTTGCCGATCAGCATCGTGACGTCGGACACCAGGCCTTCGGCACCGAGGGCGGCTGCAGCGAAGGACGTCGCCATTGAGAAGAAGATGACGGTGCCGCCCGGTGCCGTGGACAAGATGGCGCCGCCTTCGCACCCGGGGACATCCACGCAGACGACGGTGACATCGGCGGGGCCGCCCGCGTCGGCCACCGACTGCGACAGCGCGACCGGGTCGCGCGCGTCAGCGAGGGCAACCGCGTCCGCGAGCTCCTTGTCAGCAAGCAGGTCGACCTCTCGTTGAACGGGTACGACGGCGATGATGCGACCGGCACCCGCAAGGGCCGCGGCCGCGAGCGACAAGGAGCCGCTCTTGCCGGCGCCGCCGATGACGCAGACCGTCGGTGGTCGGCCGCGGTCGACGTACTGGCCCACGACCCGCGCGGTCAGCGCCGGGGCACCGCAGACGTCCATCACGGCGAGTGCGAGCCTTGGGGGCACGTCTTCCGGCATGACGGCCGCGATCGAGCGACCGAAAAGGATGGCGTATCCGGCGCACGGGACCTGTTCGCTGGCGCCGTCCCACCGAGCCAGGCCGTCCGTGACGACGAGGGGCGTCAGAGTGAGCGAGACCAACGTCGTCACCGTGTCCCCGACGGAGAGACCCAGGCTGGAGTCCGGGCCCACCTCGGCCACGGTGCCCGTCAGCATGCCGCCCGACCCGGTCACCGGGTTCTGCATCTTGCCGCGCTCGGCGATGATCGACAACACCTCGTCGCGGACGGCGGAGCCGTCGCCCTGGTGCTTGTCCCAAAGCTGGCGGAAGGACGCGGCGTCGAGGTTCAGCCGCTCCACGTCCACCCGCACCTCGTCGGGCCAGATCTCGGGCCTGACGTCGAGCCGGGTGGCCGCCTGCGGCAGCACGCCGGCGGGCGCGAGCACGCGGTGCAGTCCGATGGGGTCGCTCATGGTCGTGGGACCGCTGGACAAGGAAACCTCCCGCTTACGCTCGTCATGCCGCAAGAATTACGGCGTCCCTTTGCAGTCACCGCACATTCTCCCGTAGTCTTGCACGAGAACGTGCGAGACGTTAACGCGGTACCGCCCGCCGCGAGCCCCCAGATCGGAGGATCCCGTGACCGAGCAGCATTCCGGCCTCGAACAGCCCTATCCCTACACCCGGGTCGAGCTCGTCGAGCCGGATTGGACCCGGTTCCCGGCCTGGAAGGACGTCACGGCGGAGGACTGGGCATCCGTGCAGTGGCAACGGGCGCACTGCGTCAAGAACCTCAAACAGCTCCGGGCGCTGCTCGGCGACGCCGTCGACGACTCTTTCTACGACGACCTCGAGCGCGACCAGCTGGAACGCGCCACGATGTCGATGCTCGTGCCGCCGCAGATGATGAACACGATGGTCCCGCATGCCGTGCCGACCACGGAGGCGCTGTACGCCGACCCGATCCGCCGATACATGCTGCCGGTCTTCTCCGACCGTCGGACTGACTGGCCGAGCCACCCGCATGCGACCCGCGACAGCCTGCACGAGCAGGACATGTGGGTCACGGAAGGGCTGACCCACCGCTATCCCACCAAGGTGCTCGCCGAGCTGCTCCCCACCTGCCCGCAGTACTGCGGTCACTGCACCCGGATGGACCTGGTCGGGAACTCGACCCCGGTGATCGACAAGCTGAAGTTCAACCTCAAGCCCGTCGACCGCATCGACTCCATGCTCGCCTACCTGCGTGCCAACCCGGGCGTACGAGACGTCGTCGTCTCCGGCGGGGACGTCGCGAACATGCCGTGGCCGCGCCTCGAGGCGTTCGTGGACGCCGTACTCGATGTCGACAACATCCGCGACATCAGGCTCGCGACGAAGGCGCTGATGGGTCTTCCCCAACACTGGCTGCAGGACGAGGTCCGCGCCGGGATGGAGCGGCTGGCCACCAAGGCACACCAGCGTGGCGCGTCGATCGCGATCCACACCCACATCAACCACGCCAACTCGGTGACCCCGATGGTCGCGAAGGCGACCCGCGCCATGCTCGACACGGGCATCCGGGACGTGCGCAACCAGGGCGTCCTGATGGGCGGCATCAACGACGACACCCACCGGCTCCTCGACCTGTGCTTCACCATGCTCGACGGCGCCCAGATCATGCCCTACTACTTCTACATGTGCGACATGATCCCGTTCAGCGAGCACTGGCGGGTGTCGGTGGCCCGCGCCCAGGAGCTGCAGCACAGCCTGATGGGCTACCTGCCCGGCTTCGCCACCCCCCGCATCGTGTGCGACGTACCGTTCGTCGGCAAGCGCTGGGTGCACCAGCTCGAGTCCTACGACCGCGAGCACGGCATCTCGTACTGGACGAAGAACTACCGGACGTCGATCGAGACCGACGACGTCGAAGCGCTCACCCGGACGTACGAGTACTACGACCCGATCCACACCCTGCCCGCCGCCGGCCAGGAGTGGTGGCACCAGCATGCCGGCGACCACCTCGCCGCCGCGGAGGTCGCCGCCAAGGCCTCCCGCGAGGCCGCCGAGGCGCAGAAGGACATGCTGGTCCACTAGCTCCCAGGTCCACTCGGTCCACCAGGACCACTCGGTCCGCCGCCAACCACCGGGTGGCGTTTGGGTGGTGCACCACCCAGATTGCCCTCAAGCCACCCAGACCTGAGTGGCTTGAGGTGTGTCTGGGTGGTGCACCACTCAAACATCCGGCCGACCCACGGGGCCGGGCTACTCGCTGAGGCCGACGAGGGATGCGAGCACGCTCTCGCGCGCGAGGGCCGCCTGGAGCAGGGCGCGCGAGCTCGCCGCGACGAAGCCGTCGAAGCCTTCGAGGTCCGCCATCTCGAGTCCTCCTCCTGGTGTAGACGACCCGGTACGGCGGATCCGTTGTCCTGCCGCGGAAGAATGGCCGCGCGACGGAGTCAGAAAGCCAGGGGGCGCTTCTCGAAAGGCGTGGACAGCACGATCGTCGTGCGCGTCGACACGTTGGCCGCCTTCCGGATCGTCGCCAGGAGGTCCTCGAGCGCTCTGGGCTCTCGCACCCTGACATGCAGGATGTAGGACTCGTCACCGGCCACCGAGTAGCACGCCTCGATCTCGCGGATGTGGGCGAGACGTTCCGGTGCGTCGTCGGGCTGGGAAGCGTCGATCGGCCGGATCGAGACGAAGGCGCTCAGCGTCAGGCCGAACTCGGCAGGCTCGATGGTGGCGACGTAGCCCCTGATCACCCCGCGCGTCTCGAGCCGCTTGACCCGCTGGTGCACGGCAGACGTGGACAGCCCGGTCCGCTTGCCGAGCTCGGTGAACGACATCCGCCCGTCCGCCGCCAGGAGCCGGCAGATGGTCGCGTCCACGTCCTCCATCAGCCGGCCACGACCGTCAGCTCGCGGGATGTGGTGTTGAGGCGCTCCAGCCCGTCGGCCGTCGTGACCACGATGTCCTCGATGCGGGCGCCGTGGCGACCGGTCAGGTAGATCCCCGGCTCGATCGAGAAGGCCATCCCGGGCTCGAGGAGAAGCTGGTTTCCCTCGACGATGTAGGGCTCCTCGTGTGTCTCCAGACCGATGCCGTGCCCGGTCCGGTGGAAGAAGTTGTCGCCGTACCCCGCGTCCGCGATGATCTTGCGCCCGACCCTGTCGACCGACTCCGCCGAGACTCCCGGCTTCGTGTAGTCGCACTGGGTGCGTTGGGCCTCCAGGAGTACGTCGTAGTAGTCGGTCACCTCCGCCGGGGCGTCCTCACCGACCACGTAGGTGCGGGTGCTGTCGGAGCAGTAGCCGGTGGACGTCGAACCCCCGATGTCCACCACGACCGAGTCTCCCGCGGCGATCACACGGTCGGAGAGCGAGTGGTGGGGGGAGGCGCCGTTAGGCCCCGAACCCACGATCACGAAGTCGACCGTGCGATGGCCCTCGTCGAGGATCGCATCGGCGATGGCCGCCCCGGCCTCACGCTCGGTCCGGCCGACCTTCAGGAACTCCGCCATCCGCGCGTGGACCCTGTCGATCGCCGCGCCGGCCTGGCGAAGGGCAGCTATCTCGTCGCCACCCTTGCGCATCCGCAGGTCGCTGAGCACTCGGCCCGCGACCCGGAAGTCGGCGTCCGGCAGGACGGCCTGGAAGGCGAGCATCCGCACCGCCCACATGTGGTCGTCGACGACGACACGTCGGGCTTGCGAGATCGGCCGGACCGCCAGCAGGTGCGCGTCGTCCGTCTCACCGTGGGTCACGATCTCCATGCCGGCGAGCGCGGCCGGCGACCGCTCCGCCTCCGCCGCCTCGAGGGCCGGGACCACCAGGACAGGCGAGCCGGTGACCGGCAGCACCAGTGCCGTCAGCCGCTCCATGGGGATCGCGGCATAGCCGGTCAGGTAGCGCAGGTCCGGTCCCGGTGCCACCACGAGGGCGTCGAGTCCCGCGGCTGCCAGGGCGCCCTGGGTGCGGTGGATCCGAGAGGTCAGGTCTGCCGTCATGGGCTCACTCTATCGAGGCGCCCGGCCGATCATGGGGCCTGCAACCTGACCCGCAAGAGTCGTGCGCGACTGCCTCCACGGGTCGTGGCATCATCCCCATGTGGCTTCCCGGCTGATGCTGCTCGACACCGCGTCGCTCTACTTCCGCGCGTTCTTCGGGGTCCCCGACTCCCTGCGGGCTCCCGACGGGACCCCTGTGAACGCCGTCAAGGGCATGCTCGACTTCGTCGCGCGCCTGGTGTCGACGTATCATCCGACCTCGCTCGTCTGCTGTTGGGACGACGACTGGCGCCCCCAGTGGCGGGTCGACCTGATCCCCACCTACAAGGCCCACCGCGTCGTCCGGGCGGTCGCCGGCGGAGTCGACGTCGAGATCACCCCCGACCCGCTCGTCGTCCAGATCCCGATGATCCGCACCATGCTCGATGCGCTCGGCATCGCCGTCGTGGGCGCGGCCGGCTACGAGGCCGACGACATCATCGGGACCCTTGCGACCCACGCGCGGGTCCCGGTGGACGTGGTGACGGGCGACCGTGACCTGTTCCAGCTCGCCAGCGACGAGCAGAAGGTCCGCATCCTCTACACGGCTCGCGGCGTCGGGAAGCTGGAGGTCGTCACGGACTCGGTCGTGGTCGGCAAGTACGGGGTGCTCCCGGAGCAGTATGCCGACTTCGCCACCCTGCGCGGCGACCCCTCGGACGGCCTGCCCGGAGTGCCCGGCATCGGTGAGAAGACGGCGGCCGGGCTCTTGCAGCAGTACGGCGACCTGCCGGGCATCCTCGCCGCGGCGACGGACCCCGCAAGCCCGATCGCCAGCGGCTTGCGCGGCAAGCTTGCCGCAAGCGCCGACTACCTGGCCGTGGCCCCGACCGTCGTCGCCGTGGCGACCGACATCGACCTGCCCGCCTTCGACGCAGAGCTCCACCCGCTGGCCTCTGACACGGTCGATCTGGTCACCGAGCTGGGAGAGCTCTGGGGCCTCGGTGGGTCGGTCACCCGAGTCCTGGCGGCCCTACCCCGATGAGGCTCGTTGCGACTCCGGGGGGTCAGTCGAGGTCGACCGAGTAGGCGACGACACCGCGGCGCATGGCCCGTACCAGCTCTCGCACGGTTGACGTGAGCTGCTGGTCGTCGGTACCCGCGGCCACCTGGTCGGCGACGTCGAGCACCTGTTTGACCCAGCGGACGAAGTCGCCCGCCGCGAGGTCGACGTCCTCCAGCACGTCGTCGAGCTCGGCGCCTCCCGCCCAGCGGTAGGCGGCCCAGGCGAAGCCCAGGTCGGGCTCGCGCAGGAAGCTGAGGTTGTGCGCGCGCTCGACGGCGTCGAGCTCAGCCCACAGACGAGTCATCGACTCGAGGGTGCTGCGGACGGCGCCGCCGGGCACCCTCGGTCGCTGCATCTCGTCGGGCTTTCGCGACTCGAAGACCAGCGCCGACAGTGCTGCCGCCAGTCCCGGCGCCTCGAGTCCGCGCCACGTGCCGCGCCGCAGGCACTCCGCGGCCAGCAGGTCGAGCTCGCTGTAGATCCGCGACAGTGACGACCCGGTGGCGGTCACCACTTCCCCGTCCAGGTAGCCGAGCTCCTCGAGAACGTCACAGACCCGGTCGAACTCGCGGGCGATCGTGTTCGTGCGCTGCTCGATGCGGCGGCGCAGGTTCGCCGCCTCCCGCTCCAGCTTCAGGTAACGCTCGGCCCAGCGCGCATGCTGTTCGCGGTCCGGACAGGCGTGACACGGGTGGGCCCTGATCCGCGCGCGCAGACTCCGAACCTCCGGGTCTTCGGCGTCGGCCCTCGGGTCGGCGTTCCCGGAGCCGTGCAAGGCCGGCAGGTCACGCGTCCGATCACGCAGCACCACGGCCAGCTCGCGTCGGTGTTGCGCGTTGCGGGGGTTGAAGGCCTTCGGGATCCTCAGCCTCATCAGCGGTTCCACCGGCGTCGGGAAGTCGCTCACGGACAGCCGCTTCGCCTGCCGGTCGAGGGTGAGGACGAGGGGCATCGCCCCGTCCCGTGCCGAGCGTGCCCCCAGGTCCAGGACGACGGCTGGCCCGGCCCACCTGCCTGCCGGCACCGAGATGACGTCGCCGATCTTGAGGCGTTCCAACGAGCCCGCCGCCTCACTCGCCCGGACACCCTTGCGGCTTCTGGCCTGGGATGCCTCGACGTCGGACAGCCGGCGGCGCAGGGTGGCATATTCCATGAAGTCGCCCCGGCTGCAGCTCATGGCCTCGGCGTAGCCGTCCAGGGCCTCCTCCGCGCGCCGTAGCTCACGGGCCAGTCCGACCACGGCACGGTCGGCCTGGAACTGGGCGAAGGACGACTCGAGCAGCGCTCGCGCCCTCTCCTTGCCGAACTGCTGCACCAGGTTGACAGCCATGTTGTACGACGGCCGGAACGACGACCGGAGCGGATAGGTTCGGGTGGACGCGAGGCCGGCCACCGCCTTGGGATCGAAGCCCGGTGCCCACAGCACGACCGCGTGGCCCTCGACGTCGATGCCGCGGCGGCCTGCGCGGCCGGTCAGCTGCGTGTACTCCCCGGGCGTCACGTCCGCGTGGGTCTCGCCGTTCCACTTCGAGAGCCTGTCGATCACCACGGACCTCGCCGGCATGTTGATGCCGAGGGCCAGGGTCTCCGTCGCGAACACCATCTTGACCAGCCCGCGGGAGAACAGCTGCTCGACGCACTCCTTGAAGACCGGCAGCATGCCGGCGTGGTGCGCCGAGATGCCCCGTTCGAGCGCCTCCCGCCATCCACGGTAGCCGAGGACGTCCAGGTCCGCCGCGGCGATGGAGGTCACCCGCGACTCCGCGTACGCGCGTATCTCGTGCCGCTCCTCGGCCGTCGTCAACCTCAGGTTGGCGTTGAGGGTCTGCTGTACCGCCGCGTCGCATCCGGCGCGACTGAAGATGAACATGATCGCCGGCAGCAGCCCCTCCGACTCCAGCTTGTCGACGACGTCGACCCGGCTGGGCACGAGCGCACGCCCGGCCGGGCGGCGGTACCCGCCGCGCTTGGCCCGGTGGTCGCGAACCCTGGTCCGCGACCAGTCGTCACGCGCCACTCGGACCAGTTCGGGGTTCACCTCGGCGTCGTCCGCGGAGCCTGCTGCTCCGTCGGCGAACAGGTCGAACATGCGCCGACCGACCATCACGTGCTGGAACAGCGGGACCGGACGGCGCTCCTCGACGATGATGTCGCCGTTGCCCCGGACGGTCCTGAGCCACTCGCCGAACTCCTCCGCGTTCGAGACGGTCGCCGACAGCGACACGATGCTGATCGACTCGGGAAGGTGGATGATGACCTCTTCCCAGACGGCGCCCCGGCTTCGGTCCGCCAGGTAGTGGACCTCGTCCATCACGACGAACCGCAGCCCCGCCAAGGTGGCAGAACGCGCGTAGAGCATGTTGCGGAGCACCTCGGTCGTCATCACGATCACCGGCGCGCCAGCGTTGATCGAGTTGTCGCCGGTGAGCAGCCCGACCTTCTCCGCCCCGTATCGACGGGTGAGGTCGGCGTACTTCTGGTTGGACAGCGCCTTGATCGGAGTCGTGTAGAAGCATTTCCCGCCTTCAGCGAGCGCGAGGTGTACGGCGAACTCTCCCACCACCGTCTTTCCCGACCCCGTCGGCGCTGCGACGAGGATCCCCTGCCCGGCGTCGAGCGACTCGCAGGCGCGGCGCTGGAAGTCGTCGAGCGGGAAGTCGTAGAGTGCCGCGAAGTCCGACAGGACGGTCATGTCGCAGGCGCGAACACGCTGACAGCGGCAGGCACGACCTCGACGGTAGCCGGGAGCGGAGCAAGCCGCTCGCCATCGGCGTACGCCACAACCCCGGCCGCCGCGATGCTGACCTTGCTGACCAGGTGACGGACGTAGGCCGGATGGGTGACATGGGTGCCCTTGAAGAGCTTGGGGTAGACCTTGAGCAGCTCAAGCTTGCTGACCGGTTTGATGATCACCACGTCGAGGCGGCCGTCGTCTACCCGGGCCCCCTCGCAGATGCGCACCCCACCGCCGTACGACGGGCAGTTGCCCACAGCCACCAGCATGGCCTCGCAGGCCATCGGCTCGCCGTCCAGCTCGAGCTGGTACGCGAGTGGCCGGAAGACCCGAAGCTCGGCGAGGGTTGCGAGGTCGTAGCGGAGCTTTCCCTTGGGCCAGCTCATCGCGTTCGCACGCTCGGCGACCAGGCTGTCGAAGCCGGCCGCGAGGACGGTGGCGTAGTGGATGCCGCCGGTACGGCCGACGTCGATGCGGCGGGTCACACCCGCGACGATGACGTCGGCCGCCTCCAGCGGTTTGCGCCGCGGGATGCCGAGCGTCCGGGAGACGTCATTCCCGGTGCCCGTCGCGATGACCCCCAACGTCGTCGACGATCCCACGACCGGCTGAAGGGCGAGGTGCACCATGCCGTCGCCCCCCATCACGACCAGCGAGTCATACCCCTCGGCGACGGCGGTCCGCGCCAGGTCGCTCGACTCGTCCGCGTCGCCGCCCACCATCAAAGTCACGGTGTAGCCACCGGATGCGAGGCGAGCGACGACGGCGTCGACGCTGCCCGCGAACCGCCCTCTGCCGGACGCGGGGTTCACCAGAAGCGCGAGTCGTCGGGTCACCTGCTTCAGAGCCTCAGGCTGACGGTGAAGTTCCCGCTCGGGGCCCCGAGAGCCTTGGCGACGCGACGAATGGCGTCGACAGCCAGGTTCGGGTCGAAGCTGACTGCCGGCACCGCAGCGGCGACCCGGCCAGCGGTCTCGAGAAGCAGCACCTCGCCGAAGTACCACGCCTGATGGGCGTCATGACGCTGCTGCGACGAGCACACCGCGAGGGGGTAGGCGGCATCGACCGCCAACAGGTCGAGCGGGTGGCTGCGCTGGCCGGAGTTGAGCCAGCCCACCACACGGGGCTGTTCGGCAAGGATGCCTTCCGCGCTCCAGGTCACATGTTCGGTACCGAGCCAGTCAGGAAGATCGAAAGCGTCAAAGGTCTGGGTATCCATGGCCCTGTCTGACTAGATCGGCGAAGCTTCATCGTCGTCGAAGTCAGCATAGTCAGGGTTGCCGTTGCGTCCCCGACGTCGGTCGATGACCCGGGCGATCACCTCGGAGATCAAGAACAGCAGCACCATCGGAATGGCCAGCATCAGCATGGTGATGGGGTCGGTGGACGGTGTCGCGACGGCGGCGAACACGAACGTGAGGAAGATGATCCATGCGCGCCACTTCGCGAGCTGTCGCGCCCTGACGATCCCGGCCAGGTTGAGCATCACCACGAAGAGGGGGATCTCGAAGGCGACACCGAAGACCAGGAGCACCCGCAGCACGAAGCTCAGATAGCCATTCAGGTCGACCAGGCTCGTCACATGCGCCGGCGTGAAGCCGATCAGCACGGCAAGCCCCTTCGGCAGCACGTAGTACCCGAGTGCCACCCCGGCGAAGAACAGTGGCCCGGCCACCGAGACGAACATGATCGTCCACTTCTTCTCGTTGCGGTGCAGTCCAGGCACGATGAAGGCCCACATCTCGTAGAGCCAGATCGGGCTTGCTCCGACGAGGCCCGCAACCAGGGAGACCTTCGACTGCAGGATGAAGGAGCTCGAGACCCCGGAGACGACTGCCTTGACCTGGATGCCATGTTGCTGGGCGAGCTGGACGCGGACGTGCTCGATGGGCTGGAGCAGCCAGGTGGCGATATGCCCGTAGAAGATCCACGCCACGATGGTGCCGACGACGATGGCGGCCACCGAGATGAACAATCGGTTGCGGAACTCGCGCAGATGCTCCGTCAGAGTCATCCGGCCGTCGTCAGAGGGCGGCGGGCGCTTCCTCTCCTTCCGCACGCGAGCCAAGATCGCCACGCAAGGGGTCCTCGGTCAGCGCTCGGAGTCTGACCTGGGCGGCTCCTCTACGGGAGCCTGCTGAACCGGCTGCTGCTGGTACGGCTGCTGTTGGTACGGCTGCTGTTGGTACGGCTGCTGCTGGTACGGCTGCTGCTGGTACGGCTGCTGCTCGTACGGCTGCTGCTGCTGAAACGGCTGCGGCTGCACCACGGGTCCGGCCGGGGGAAGCTGGGCCTGCGGCTGCGCGGGCGTCGACTTGTCGTCGTCGTCGTCCTCCATCAGGCCCTTCGTCTCGGCCTTGAAGATGCGCAGCGCGCGTCCGGTACCACGCGCCATCTCGGGCAGCTTCTTGCCGCCGAAGAGCAACAAGACGACCAGAACGATGATGATGAGCTCGGGGGTGCCAAGATCGCCAAGCAGCGGTAGTGCGAGGTTCATGGTTCGCCTCTTCGTCGTGGTTGGTCCCTTCAATGCCATCGTACGCTGACAACTCGGCCCGACCCGCCGTACGGCGTCTACGGGGTGGATCAGCCGGCTTCGGGGTAGTAGGCGAGTGTGCGCGCCGCGAGCTCCCGGACAGACTCCGCCAGCTCGCTGGGCTCGACGACTCTCGCGGCGCCACCGAGCCTCATGACCAGGCGCTGCAGCCACCGGGCATCGGCGTACCGGATCTCTACCCGCAGCCTGCCGTCGGCGAGCTCGACGGTGGCCTCCGTGGGGTAGTAGTCCGCGACCCAACGGGCCGAGCGGTCGAGGTCGACAACGGCCACCGGGTCGTCCGGGTTCGGCTGGAAGGCACCCCTTGACATGTCGAGCAGGGGGACGTCGACCGGCGGTTCGGCCGGACTGTCCAGCACCGTCGCGGATGTGATGCTGTCCACCCGGAAGAGCCGCGTCTCGCGGGCCCGGTGGCACCAGGCCTCGAGGTACGGCCTGCCTTCGAAGTAGACGAGCCGCAGGGGGTCGGCGACCCGGTCGGTGGTCTCGTCCCTGCTGGCGACGTAGTAGGAGAGCTGCAGCTGCCGTCCGTCGCGCAGCGCCGCATCGACCGCCTCGCGGATCTGCGGGTCACCCTGGTCCAGCTGGACGTCGACCGCCGCCGCCGGGGAGGACCGCTCCCCCGCCGCAGCCTCGATCTTGGCCAGGACACGGTCCACCGGTGCCCGCTCACGGGGCCCGGCGGACTCGGCGAGGGCGCGCAACGCGACGATGAGCGCCAGCGCCTCCGAGGCCGATAGCCGCAGCGGCCTGGTCAGATACTCGGCGTTCGACAGCCGCACGACCCCGTCATCCTGCAACGCCTCCATGTCGACATCGATCATGTCCCCGGTGACGGCGTTCGGAAGGCCACAGAACCACAGCACGTTGAGATCCTTGACGATCTGGGTCGGCGTCACGCCGAAGTCCCGCGCCACGTCCGCGACCGGCACGCCGTTGCGTGCCTGCAGGTAGGGCACCAGCTCGAGCATCCTGGCGACCTGGCTCTGTGCCCTCGCGGTCATACCCTGCTCCGCTCCGCGAGTGCGGCCAGTCGGCGTACGACGGACTGCCGCACCTCGTCGGGAGCGTCCACGATGACGTCGGGTCCGTAGGAGACGAGCTCCTCGGCGAGGGAGGACCCTGAGGCGTAGGGGACCTCGATCTGGGTCCAGTCCTCGTCCAGCGGCCTGCTGGCCGCCGCCATCCGGCGAAGGGAACCGCCCTTCCCCGCCCGGACCCTTACGGTCGCCATGCTGTGCGGGCTGGCCGGGGCCAGCCGGGAGACCAGGGCGCGGACGTCGAGGTCCGGCGGCGGCGTGAAGCCCCCTGCGGGACCGACGGGGATGACGTCGCCCAGGATCCTCGAGACGCGGAACATCCGGGGCGCGTCCCGGTCGCGATCATGACCCACGACGTACCAGTGCCCGTGCCAGGATCCGATCCCCCAGGGTTCCACCGTCCGGCTAGTGCTGTCGAGGGCGCCGGCGGCCCGGTAGCCGAAGCTGATCGGAGTGCGGCTGGTCACGGCTTCGAGGACGTCGTCGAACGCCGGCTCGTCGCTCACGAGCTGTGGCTCCAACATCGCGAGCGCAGACTCGTCGACGTCAACCCCGCCTGCCTTCAGCTTGCGCAGTCCCTGCGACGTGGCCGAGGCCAGCCTGGCATGCTGCCAGACTCGAGCGGCGAGGCCGATCACCGCCGCCTCGTCCGCCTCGAGGATGATCTCCGGCAGCTCGAACTTGGCGCGGTGGATCCGGTAGCCCACCTCGTCCTCGAAGCCCCGCACGACAGGCGCCACCTCGATCGGCACCCCGAGGACGCGGAGCTCCTCCTTGTCGCGGTCGAACATCCGGTCGAAGGCCTCGTCGGTCAGGTCGTGGTAGCCGTCGACGGCTTGCCGGATCCTCTCCTTGGTGATGTTCGTCCTGGCCACCAGGAGGCAGATGGTCAGGTTCATCAGGCGTTCCGCCTTCTGCGCCGTCACAGCCGCCACCCTATCGTCCGGCGTCGGTCACGGCCGTACCCAAGACAGGGTGCGGCACGCTCAGCCTGCGGAGAGGATCTGCACCGTGAAGATCAGCGTGCTGTTGGGCGGGATGCCGGACTGCTTCTTGGCTCCATAGCCGAGCGACGGTGGGATGACGAGGACGACGCGCGACCCCACACGCTGGCCGACGAGGCCCTGGTCCCAGCCTTTGATGACGCTGCCGTTGCCGATCTGGGTGGGGAAGGGTTGCCCGTTCCACGCGTTGAACACACTCCCCCCGGGGTAGATCTGGCCGAAGTACTCGACGGTGATGTTTTCGCCGGACTTCACCTTGGGTCCCGGACCCTCGATGATCGGGTACACCCCGAGCTTCTTCGGCGTCTTGTTCACCTGGGAGTCGGTCGTGAACTTCGCAGGGTTTCCGTTGGCGTCGTAGGTGAGCGTGGGGACGCTCGGCGGCGTGCTCTGCTCGGGTAGCACCTTGAGGATGTCGACGACGAAGATGACGCTGTCACCGGGATGGACGGTCGACTCGAGGTTCCCGGTCGCCCCGAAGGCGTCCTGCGACCGGCTGCCGATGAGGACCCGGTCACCCGCGTGCGCGCCGATCAGCCCGTCACTGAAGCCCTTGACGACCGTGTTGACGTAGAACGTGCTGGGTTTGCCCTGCCAGCTGTTCCCGAACTCGAGCTCGTCGGTGGCATCGATCGCGACGTAGCGAACCGTGACGAGAGACGAGCGCTCGATCGCCGGGCCGGTACCGGGGCCGTGCTTGACGATGCGGTCCGTCGTCGTCTTGAACGCGATCGGAGCCTTGAACGAGACGACCGGCTTCGCATTCGGGGTGCCCGTTACTTTCACTGCGGCCAGCGTCACGTCCTTGACAGGTGTCGAGCCGGAACCGCTGCAGGCAGCGGTGACGAGCAGGATGGGCACGGCGAGCCCAACGACGAGACGACGCACGATCACACACCTCACAAAACGCATTCTCTGCTGGCACAAGAATCTTCAGCCTAGCCGTCACATGGAATCGATCAACCGCTCGACGCGCTCGTCGTGGGACCGGAAGGGGTCCTTGCAGAGGACGGTTCGCTGGGCCTGGTCGTTGAGCTTCAGGTGCACCCAGTCGACCGTGAAGTCGCGCCGCCGCTCCTGTGCTTTGCGGATGAACTCCCCGCGCAACCGGGCCCGGGTGGTCTGCGGTGGCACGGACTTGGCCTCGAAGACGGCGAGGTCGTTGGTGACCCGGCTGACGGCACCGCGCCGTTCGAGCAGGTAGTACAGGCCACGCCCGCGGTGGATGTCGTGATAGGCCAGGTCGAGCTGGGCCACCCGGGCGGAGGTCATGGACAGGTTGTGCTGGGACCGGTAGCGCTCGATCAGGCGGTACTTGATCACCCAGTCGATCTCCCGTTCGACGAGGGAGAGGTCGTCCGACTCGACCGCCTTGAGGGTGCGCTCCCACAGGTCGAGCGCCGTGTCGATGACCGGCGTGCGGAGCTCCCGTCTGTCGACGAAGTCGCGGGCCTTGCCCAGGTACTCGTTCTGGATGTCGAGGGCCGACGCGTCGCGTCCGTTGGCGAGCCGCACCTGGCGGCGGCCGGTCATGTCATGTGAGATCTCCCGGATCGCCCGGATCGGGTTCTCCATGGTCATGTCCCGCATGACGACGCCCGCCTCGATCATCCGCAGGACGAGGTCGGTGCTGGCAACCTTGAGCAGCGTCGTGGTCTCGCTCATGTTGGAGTCGCCGACGATCACGTGCAGCCGGCGGAAGCGCTCCGCATCGGCGTGCGGTTCGTCGCGCGTGTTGATGATCGGCCGAGACCGCGTGGTAGCGCTCGACACCCCTTCCCAGATGTGCTCGGCACGCTGGCTGACCGAGTAGATCGCCCCCCTCGGGGTCTGCAGCACCTTGCCGGCACCGCACACGATCTGCCGGCTGACCAGGAACGGGATCAGGACGTCCGCGAGTCGCGCGAACTCGCCGTGCCGACCCACGAGGTAGTTCTCGTGGCATCCGTACGAGTTCCCGGCGGAGTCGGTGTTGTTCTTGAACAGGTACACGTCGCCGGCGATCCCCTCCTCGCGGAGCCGGCGTTCGGCGTCCACCAGCAGCCCTTCCAGGACGCGCTCCCCCGCCTTGTCGTGGGCGACCAGGTCGCTGACCGAGTCGCACTCCGGCGTTGCGTACTCGGGGTGGCTGCCGACGTCGAGGTAGAGCCTGGCTCCGTTGCGCAGGAACACGTTGCTGGAACGCCCCCAGGAGACGACCCGGCGGAAGAGGTACCGGGCGACCTCGTCGGGCGAGAGCCGCCGGGCACCCTTGAACGTGCACGTGACGCCGTACTCGTTCTCGATGCCGAAGATTCGCCGGTCCACGCCGTCAGCCTATGCCACGGGCTACCGCCAAGCCCCGTGGCGGGAAGGATCAGCCAGTCGGATTCGCATCGGTCGTATCGCTCGGGGGAAGGTCGTCCGCGGTCGTCTCGACGGGCTGCCCGCCCACCCCTTCGGAGCTGCCGAACGCCGCCACCAAAGTGTCTTCGCTCAGCCGCTGGAACTTCCGCGGCCGGCTCCGCGTGCGGTCGAGCACCGCCACCTCGAGGCGGTCCCCAGGAAGGTTTCTCGGGGTGGGGCTGTCGTGCTCGAGGGCGGCAACCGCAAGGTGCAGCGCCGCGTCGCGGTCCAGGCCGGCGACGTAGTGCTCTTTGAGGTACTCGCTGATCTGGTCGGACGAGCCTCCCATGGCCGCGTACCCGTGGGCATCCGCGACGGAGCCGTCGTACGTCAGCCGGTAGATCTGGTCGTCCTCGGCCCGGTCGGCGACCTCCGCGACGAAGAGCTCGACCTCGTACGGCTTCTCGCCGCCGGACGAGAAGATCGCACCGAGCGTCTGGGCGTAGGCGTTCGCAAGACCCCGACCCGTCACGTCACGCCTGTCATAGGAGTAGCCGCGCATGTCGGCGAGCCGGACCCCGGCGATCCGCAGGTTCTCGAACTCGTTGTAGCGCCCGACCGCGGCGAACGCCAGCCGGTCGTAGATCTCGGAGATCTTGTGCAGGGACGGGGACTGGTTCTCCGCGACGAAGATGAGGCCGTCGGCGTACTGGACGACGACGACGGACCGGCCGCGAGCGATCCCCTTGCGCGCGAAGTCGGCCCGGTCCTTCATCAGCTGTTCGGGCGAGACGTAGAAAGGCATCGACACGGGCAGGTCCTCCGGTCAGGTGAGCGGCGCCGACGGGCCGTCTGGTCGGTCCATGCGAGCGGACAGGACACGGTCGGCCACGCCGGCGACGGAGTCCTCGCCCAGCCGTGAGAAGCCGGCCTCCGTCACGATGGCGACGACTGGGAAGATGCGCCGCATCATGTCCGGGCCCCCGGTGGCGGAGTCGTCGTCGGCCGCGTCGTAGAGGGCCTGGATCACCGCGGTCACCGCCTCCTCGGCGGTCAGGTCGTCACGGTAGAGCTTCTTCAGCGAGCCCCTGGCGAACAGCGACCCCGACCCCACCGAGTGGAACGAGTGCTCCTCGTAGCGGCCCCCCGTCACGTCGTACGAGAAGATCCGCCCGGCGTGGGTGTCGGGGTCGAAGCCGGCGAAGAGAGGGACCACCGCGAGACCCTGCATGGCCATCGCGAGGTTGCCGCGGATCAGTGCCGCGAGCCGGTTCGCCTTGCCGTCGAGGGACAGCGTGGTGCCCTCGATCTTCTCGTAGTGCTCCAGCTCGACCTGGAACAGCCGGACCAGCTCGATCGAGATGCCGGCCGCTCCCGCGATGCCTACGCAGGAGAACTCGTCGGCGGGGAAGACCTTCTCGATGTCCCGCTGGGCGATGATGTTGCCAAGGGTGGCCCGACGGTCGCCGGCCATCACCACCCCGTCGGCGAACGTGGCGGCCACGATCGTCGTACCGTGCGGTGACTCGACCTGTCCCGAGACCTGCGGGCCGGTACGGCGACCCGGCAGCAGCTCCGGGGCCTGGCTGCCCAGGAAGTCCGCGAAGGACGAGCTGCCGGGGGTCAGGAAAGCCGCGGGGAGCCGAGAGACGGTCATTCGCCGCCCTTCTGGACGAACCCTCGGACGAACTCCTCGGCGTTGGACTCGAGGACACCGTCGATGTCGTCGAGGATCGCGTCGACGTCGTCGTCGAGCTTGCCCTTGCGCTCCGCTACGTCGTCGCTCGGCGCGACATCGGGGGGAGCCTCGTCCTCACCCGACTTCCGCGTGGTCTTGTGCTGCTGGCCACCTTCTCGCGCCATCTGCTACCTCCTGGGTCGTCACCACCGACCTGCCACAGTGAAACCCTACCCGGGCAGACGGACACACTCACGACGTCAGGGCCGCAAAGAGCTCCTCCGCCGTCTCGCAACGATCGAGAAGGGCGCCTACGTGGGCACGGGTCCCCCGGGTCGGCTCCATCGTGGGGATCCGCTGCAGGGAGTCGCGACCGGGGATGTCGAAGATCACCGAGTCCCAGGACGCCGCGGCGATCCGGTCCGCGTACTTGGCCAGGCAGCGACCCCGGAAGTAGGCCCTGGTGTCCTCGGGGGGGAAGGCGATGGCGGTCTCGATGTCGTCGTCGGTGAGCAGCCGGTCGACTTGGCCACGCACGAGCAGGCGCGCGTACAGGCCCTTCTCCGGCCGCAGGTCGGAGTACTGCAGGTCGATCAGGGCGAGCTTCGGGTCGTCCCAGGCGAGGCCGTCGCGGTCGCGGTAGGACTCGAGGAGGGCGAGCTTGGCGACCCAGTCGAGCTGCCGGCGGCACTCGCGGGGGTCTCGCCGCAGCCGTTCGAGGACGGACTCCCACCTCGCCAGCACGTCGACCGTCTGGGCGTCGGCGTCGTCCCCGTACCGGTCGGCGACGTAGGCCCGGGCCGACTCCAGGTAGGCCTGCTGGATGTCGAGAGCGGTCAGACGTCGGCCGTCCTTGAGCGGGATGAGGTGGGTCAGTCCGGGATCGTGGGAGACGTCGTGCAGCTGCGCGACGGGGCCGTCGACGCCGAGGTCGGCTGTGAGGGCGCGGTCCTCGATCATGGCGAGCACGAGGGCCGTCGTACCCACCTTGAGGTAGCCGGAGATCTCCGACAGGTTGGCGTCCCCGATGATGACGTGCAGCCGGCGGTACTTCTCGGGGTCGGCGTGCGGTTCGTCGCGGGTGTTGATGATCGGCCGCTTGAGCGTGGTCTCCAGACCCACCTCGACCTCGAAGAAGTCGGCGCGCTGGCTCAGCTGGAAGCCGTGCCCCTTCCCGTCCTGCCCGATCCCGACCCGCCCGGCACCGCACACGACCTGGCGGGTGACGAAGAACGGCGTCAGGTGCCGGACGATCTCGGAGAAGGGCGTGGTCCTGCGCATCAGGTAGTTCTCGTGGCTCCCGTAGGAGGCGCCCTTGTTGTCGGTGTTGTTCTTGTAGAGCACGATCGGGTTCTGGCCGGGTACGTCGACGTTCCTTGCCGCCGCCGTGATGACCTTCTCCCCCGCCTTGTCCCATCGGACGACGTCCAAGGGGTTCGTGCACTCCGGGGTCGCGTACTCCGGATGCGCGTGGTCGACGTACAGCCGAGCCCCGTTCGTCAGGATGAGGTTGGCCAGGCCGACGTCCTCGTCGGTCAGCTGGCTGGGGTCGGCGGCGCTGCGGGTCAGGTCGAAGCCCCGCGCATCGCGCAGCGGGCTCTCCTCCTCGAAGTCCCAGCGGGCCCGGCGCGTGCGCGCCGTGCGGTTGGCGTAGCCGTTGACGACCTGGGACGACGCCAGCATCTGGTTGGCTGTCGGCGTACCGAGAACGGAGATCCCGAACTCCGTCTCGGTCCCCATGATCCGCCGCACAGTCATGGAGCCAGAGCCTACGCTGTGCCCTTGACCCGGCTGCCAGACCAGGCGATGGGCCGTTGCCACGCCCCCCTCCCCGCGAATTGCGGGAAAGTGCACCTTCCCGAGTGCTCGCGAGCGTGCACTTTCCCGCAATTCGCGGGGGGCGGGGGGCGTGGGGCGTGGGATGGAGGGTCAGAGGTACTGGCCGGTGTTGGCGACGTTGTCGATCGAGCGGCCGGGCTCGGTGCCCTGCTTGCCCGAGATGAGGGTACGGACGAAGACGATCCGCTCGCCCTTCTTGCCGGAGATGCGGGCCCAGTCGTCGGGGTTCGTCGTGTTGGGGAGGTCCTCGTTCTCCTTGAACTCGTCGAGGCAGGCCTGCAGCAGGTGCTGGACGCGCAACCCCCGCTGGCCGGTGTCGAGCAGTTCGCGGATCGCCATCTTCTTGGCCCGGTCGACGATGTTCTGGATCATCGCTCCGGAGTTGAAGTCCTTGAAGTACAGGATCTCCTTGTCGCCGTTGGCGTAGGTGACCTCGAGGAAGCGGTTCTCCTCGGACTCGGTGTACATGCGCTCGACCGTGCGTTGGATCATCCCGACGACGCACTCGTCTCGGTTGCCGCCGAACTCGTGGACATCGTCGGCATGCAGCGGCAGGTCGGACGTGAGGTACTTCGTGAAGATGTCGCGCGCCGACTCGGCGTCCGGGCGCTCGATCTTGATCTTCACGTCGAGGCGGCCGGGACGCAGGATGGCCGGGTCGATCATGTCCTCGCGGTTCGACGCGCCGATCACGATCACGTTCTCGAGGCCTTCCACGCCGTCGATCTCGCTGAGCAGCTGCGGAACGATGGTGTTCTCGACGTCCGAGGACACCCCGGAGCCGCGAGTGCGGAACAGCGAGTCCATCTCGTCGAAGAAGACGATGACCGGCGTTCCCTCGTTGGCCTTCTCCCTGGCCCGTTGGAAGACGAGCCTGATGTGGCGCTCGGTCTCTCCGACGTACTTGTTGAGCAGCTCAGGTCCCTTGATGTTCAGGAAGTACGACTTGCCTTCCTCGCCGGTCTTGGCGGCGACCTGCTTGGCCAGCGAGTTGGCGACCGCCTTCGCGATCAAGGTCTTGCCGCAGCCCGGAGGCCCGTACAGCAGGACGCCCTTCGGTGGCTTCAGCTTGTGCTCCTTGAAGAGCTCAGGGTGCAGGTACGGCAGCTCGATCGCGTCACGGATCTGGTCGATCTGACGCATCAGCCCGCCGATGTTGCCGTAGTCGATGTCCGGGACCTCTTCGAGGACGAGCTCTTCGACTTCCGTCTTGGGGATGCGCTCGTACACATAGTTGGCGCGCGGGTCGAGCAGGACGGAGTCGCCGGCGCGCAGCGTGGTGGCCCGGAGCGGCTCAGCGATGCGAACGACGCGTTCTTCGTCGGCGTTGCCGATGACGAGGGCACGCTCGGAGTCCGCGAGGATCTCCTTGAGCATCACCACCTCGCCGACGGTCTCGTACGCCAGCGCGGAGACGACATTGAGAGCTTCGTTCAACATGACCTCCTGGCCATGCTGCAGCTCGGCCACGTCGACGGTGGGGCTCACGTTGACGCGCAGCTTGCGCCCGCCCGTGAAGACGTCGATGGTGTCGTCGGCGTTGCGTCCGAGGAAGGTGCCGAAGCCGGTGGGCGGCTGGGCCAGCCGGTCGACCTCCTCCTTGAGCGTCATGATCTGGTCGCGTGCCTCGCGCAGTGTGGAGGCCAGGCGCTCGTTCTGGGCGGTCAGCGAGGCGAGCGACGATTGTGTCTCCGCGAGCCTCTGCTCGAGATAGCGAGCGGAACGGGGGGCGTCCGAGAGACGCCGCCGTAGCTCCGCCACCTCGGCCTCCAGGAAGCCGACCTGCGCGACGAGATCTTCGCGCGCCTGGGGTCGGCGACGCTGGCCGTCGTCGGATCCTGGCACGGATACCACCTCCACCTGAGCCCTACTGTGACACTACCCGCGTGCCCGCTCGAATCATGCACATCCCACCGGGTGTCGATATCAGTCTGTGACCTGCTGATCTTCGGAAACCCGGTGTGCTGTCGGTCTAGGCCCACGGTAGTCGTCGCCGTACGCGCCAGGCGATGGCCGCCGGCTGCGACGTGGCGTGGTCACGTCCGGCGCGAGCCGGCGCACGGTGACCAGGAACCCGGTGTGCCCGTTCATCCGGTGCTGCGGGCGGACTGCGAGCCCTTCGACGTGCCAGCCCCGCACCATCGACTCCCACGCCTCGGGCTCGGTGAACCCCCCGTGCTCTCGGACCGTCTCGACGAACGTGCTCAGCTGGGTGGTGGTTGCGACGTACGCGCAGACGAGACCGCCCGGCAGCAGCGCATCGGCCACCACGGGCACACACTCCCAGGGCGCCAGCATGTCGAGGACCACCCGGTCCAGGTGGCGCTGCGTGAGGTCGGTGGCCAGGTCACCGACGACGAGCCGCCATGCGGGATGCTCGCCGTCGAAGAACGCCGTCACGTTCGCGCGAGCCACGTCTGCGAAGTCCTCGCGTCGTTCGTATGACGTCAGCCGGCCGCCCGCCCCGACGGCCCGGAGCAGGCTGCACGTGAGCGCGCCCGAACCGGCGCCCGCCTCGACGACGCGGGCGCCGGGGAAGATGTCGGCCATGGTGACGATCTGGGCCGCATCCTTCGGGTACACGACGGCGGCCCCTCGCGGCATCGACACGACGTGGTCGGGAAGGAGGGGGCGCAGGACCAGGTACTCGACGCCACCGCCCGACGTCACGACGACGCCGTCGGGTCCGCCGATCAGGTCGTCATGTGCGATGGCGCCCTTGTGGGTGAAGAACGTCTTCCCGGCCTCGAGGAGCAGGCTGTGGCGCCTGCCCTTCGGGTCGGTGAGCCGCACGCGCTCGCCCGCGCGCAGGGGACCGCGCCGTACCCCGGACCACTGCGGGTCCTCGGCCACGGCAGCGGTGTCGTCCGGCGGCGTCATGGTCTGCCCAGCCTAGTGTGGACATTTCGACTCGGGGATCAGTCGGCGCGGAAAGCCCTGTCGACGTCCTTGGTCACGAGTACGCCGTAGACGGATCCGCTGGGCTCGACGAGCACGTACTCGGTGGCGGGGGTCGTCCGCATCGCGCGCAGGAGATCCTCGCCCTGCAGGTCGGCCGACAGCAGCAGGCCGTCCTCGAGTCGTCTGGCGAGGTCGCCCGTCGGCATCCAGGGTCGCCGGTCGAAGGGGGTCGACGCGACAGCTGCCTCATTGACGACGCCTTCGGGGTGGCCCACGCTCGATACGACCACGAGCGAGCCGGCGTTCGCCTCCTGAGCGCGCCGGATCGCCTCCGCCAGTGGCAGGTCGGCGAGTACGCCGATCGCCGGGCGGGCCAGTCTGCGTGCCTGCAGCGAGGGCAGCCGCTCGTGGACGTTGGCCATCATCAGCGCCTGGGAGGCACCGGCCCACAGGAAGGCGCCGATCATGAACGCCATCAGGTAGTCGAGGATCGACGGCGTGTGGTTGGACACGAGCAGTCCGAGCGGATAGAACACCGCGAGGCCCGCCGCCACCCGGCCTCCCCACGCAGCGACGGTCACGCCGAGGCTCCGTCGGCCGGTCAGCGCCCAGACGGCCGCCTGCAGCACCCGGCCACCGTCGAGGGGCAGCCCGGGAACCAGGTTGAGCACCCCGACGATCAGGTTCGCGCCGGCCAGTGCTCCGATGCTGAACCGAACCAGCCCATCGTCGAAGGCGCCGAGCGCCAGGTAGGCGACCGCTCCGATCGCAAGCGAGGTGAGCGGACCGACGACGGCGATGACGAACTCCCGCCACGGCGTCGCCGCCTCCCCCTCGATCTCGGTTGCGCCGCCGAGAAAGTGCAGGTTGATCGAGCTGACCGGCATCTGGAACGCACGGGCCGCCGCGGCGTGTGACACCTCGTGCAGCAGGACCGAGAGGTAGAGCACGAGCGCGAACCCGATCCCGACGAGGTAGGCGAGTCCCCCCAGGTTGGGGGCCTCCTGCTCCACGCGCGGCTCGATCACGACGGCGATCAGGAGCACGATCAGGAACCATGAGTGCTGAACGGTGACGTCGATCCCCGACACGGAGCCGAGCCGGAACGTCCCCGGGGGCAGCGGTCGCGCCGGACGCGCCGGCTCGAGGGGCTGTCCGCGGGAGTCACTCACCCCTCCACGCTAGCGCGTTATGTCGGAGGGCTGGCCTAACGTTACCGGCATGATGCAAGAGCAGGAGCAGATCCAGCCGCCGGCGGAGCCGACGGTGGCCGTCGGTGCGGGCGGCGAGCCGGGCCAGGGCTCGCCGATCAACTGGCGCAGCTCGCTGTCCCCGAGCCGAGCAAGTGACTTCATGACCTGTCCGCTGCTCTACCGTTTCCGAGTCATCGACAAGCTCCCTGAGCGGCCCAGCATCGACGCCGTACGCGGCTCCGTCGTGCACAAGGTGCTGGAGAACCTGTTCGACCTTCCGTCGGTCGACCGCACGCACGACGCGGCCGCTCTCATGCTGGGCCCGGCATGGCAGGGCCTGCTCGCCGACGAGCCGGAGCTCGCGGAGATGTTCGGGGAGGGCCCACCGGACCTGGCGACCTGGCTCGACCAGTGCCGTGACCTGCTCGGCCGCTATTTCGCACTGGAGGACCCGCAGCGCCTCGAGCCGGCCGAACGTGAGGTGCACGTCGTGACGACTCTCGACTCGGGCCTGACCCTCCACGGTTACATCGACCGGCTCGACCTGGCGCCGTCCGGCGAGCTGCGGATCGTCGACTACAAGACGGGCAAGTCACCGGGTGAGCGGTTCGAGGCGAGGGCGCTGTTCCAGATGAGGTTCTACGCGCTCGTCGTCTGGCGGACCCGCGGGGTCATCCCGGCACTGCTGCAGCTGATCTACCTCGGCAACGCGGAGATGCTGCGCTACCGGCCCGACGAGGCGGACCTGCTGGCGACCGAGCGCAAGGTGCAGGCGCTGTGGGAGGCGATCCAGCGGGCCACCACGTCCGGAGAGTGGAGACCAAACAAGTCGGCACTGTGTGCCTGGTGCGACCACCAGGCGATCTGCCCGGCCTGGGGAGGCACCCCTCCCCCACTGCCCGAGCCGGTGTTGCCCGAATCGCAGGCTGACGAGGTGCCGACCGCCGCGCCGGGCCCGGTAGCCGCCATTCAGTAGGGTGGCCGTCGCTCAGTAGAGGTGGCAGGCGACCTCGACACCGCCTCTGTCACGCAAGGCGACGTCCTCGCCCGGGTGGAAGGTCACGGTGACCCCCTCGGGGGAGTCCTCGATCGACTCCACGCCGGTCCAGAATCGAGCGTTCGGTGCCTCGGCTCGCACCTCGTCGAGGAGCTCGATGAGGTCTCGCGGGCTGGCCTCGCTCGAGGGCCGCAGGACGGCAGGCCCAGTCTCCTGCCCGGCGAGGTCGTCGAGGTTCTCGATCCGGCTGCGCTCGAGGTCGTACGTCGACGCGCGGGTGCTCAGCCAGTGGCTCTCGAGAGCCGCGACGAGGTCCCTCGCCTCCCAGCCGCACTTCTCGAATGCGACGGGGCACCGGGGGTGGAACGCGCAACCCCGCGGTGGCCGGGCCGCATCCGGGATCTCGCCCGTGAGGAGATCGGCCTTCTTGGAGCGGCTGGGATCCGGATCGGGGATCGCGGCGAGCAACGCCTTCGTGTAGGGGTGGAGAGGGTCGCTGAAGATCTGAGCCGTCTCCCCGAGCTCGACGATGCGGCCCAGATACATGATCGCGATCCGGTCGCAGAAGAACTTGGCACTCGCCAGGTCATGGGTGATGTAGACGTAGCTGAGGTCGAGCTCTGCCTTCAGGTTGAGCATCAGCTGGAGGATCTTCGCCCGGACGCTCATGTCGAGCATGGAGATCGGCTCGTCCGCGACCAGGATGCTCGGACTCATGATGATGGCCCTGGCGATCACCACACGTTGCTTCTGACCCCCGGACAGGTCCCTCGGATACTTCGTCAGGAAGAGCTCGACCGGGGAGAGCCCCACTCGCTCCAGCGCGTCGACGATCATGTCCTGCCGCTTGTCGGAGGGGACCTGGTGGATGCGCAGGGGGTCGCGCATGGCCTGCTCGACGGTCATCGCGGGGTTGAGGGCCGCGTTCGGATCCTGGAAGACCATCTGAACGTGCCGCCGGAGAGACCGCAGCCGCCGCCTCGACAACATCGCGATGTCCTCGTCGATCTCGTTGTCGCGGATCCGGACCGATCCCGCCGTGATCGGAACCAGCCCCAGGAGGGACCTGCCGAGCGTCGACTTCCCACTCCCGCTCTCCCCCACGAGGCCGACGACCTCCCCCTTCTGCACCCGCAGGTTGACCCCGTCGACTGCCTTGACGGTGCCGGTGCTGCGCCCGAGAAGTCGCGCCAACGTGCTCCCGCCCAGGTCGAAGTGGACGGACAGGTCGCGGATGTCGACGACGGTTTCCTCAGCTTGCACGCGGTCCTCAGGCTTCGTCGGCAACGCTGATCTCCTTCTTCTCCAACGCCTCACGACCGCCGGGTGGGATCAGCTCGTCGGGTCCGGCGAGCCAGCACTCGACGGTGCCGCCGCTGGCCGTCACGGTCTCGACCGGGTCCCGGTCGCGACAGACCACCATCGCGTCCGGGCAGCGCGGGTGGAACCGGCAGCCCGGTGGTGGTGACACCAGATCGGGCGGAGCGCCCGGGATGAAGTTCAGCCCGGTCGTCGACAGGCTGATGGTCGAGCGGAGCAGCTCCCGCGTATAGGGGTGCTGCGGCCGGCCGAACACCGTCACCACCGACCCTTGCTCGACGATCCGGCCGGCGTACATGACGGCGACCCGGTCGCACGCCTCCGCGACGATGCCGAGGTTGTGGGTGATCAGCAGGAGCGCCGTGTCGAAGTTGCGGCGAAGGTCGTTCAGGATGGCGACGATCTGTGCCTCCACCAGGACGTCCAGAGCCGTCGTCGGCTCGTCTGCCACGACGAACGCCGGTCGCAGCACCAGCGCGAGAGCGATCATCAGCCGCTGCCGCATGCCGCCGGAGAACTCATGGGGGTAGGAGCGGTAGCGGGTCGGTGGTATCCCCATCAGCCGCAGCACCTCGATGGCCCGCTCGCGGATCTCGCTCCTGCTCAGCTCAGGCTCATGCTGGGAGATCGTCTCCGTGAAGTGTTCCGAGACGCGCATGAGTGGGTTGAGCCGCGTCAGCGGCTCCTGGAAGATCATGCCGACGCTACGGCCGCGCAGGGCGTACGCCTCCTTGTCGGTCATCGACAAGATGTCGTTCCCCTTGAAAAGCACCTGCCCGTCCCGCTTGGCGCCCTCCGGCAGGAGACCGATCAGGCCGCGCCCCAATGTCGACTTGCCGCACCCCGACTCCCCGACGAGCCCGAGCGTCTCCCCCGGGTAGAGGTCGAGGCTGACCCCGTCGACCGCCTGGATCGCGCCCCGGACCGTGCCGTACCACACCCGCAGGTCGTCGACGTGCAGGACCGGACTGTCACGGTCGACCCGGGATCCCGCTTCGACCGTCACGAGTCCGCCTCCAGCTCCGGCGACGCTCGCCGAGCCGGCGCCGAACTCGACTTCTCCCGCGGCGGCAGCACGACCGGCAGCAGCCGGCGGCGTCGCAGGATCGGGTTGATCGTCTCGTTGAGCCCTTCGCCGACGAGGGTCAGTCCGGTCACCAGCAGCACGATCGCCAGCCCTGGGTAGAGCGACGTCCACCAGACACCGACACCGGCGTCGTCGAGCGAACGCTGCAGGTCGTAGCCCCACTCGGCCGCCTGGTCGGGCTGGATCCCGATCCCCAGGAAGCCCAGGCCCGCCAGGGTCAGAATCGCGTCAGCCGCGTTCAGCGTGGCGATGACCGGCACGCTCTGGATGACGTTGCCGAAGAGGTAACGACGCATGACGGTGCCTCCGCTTGCCCCAAGCGCTCGGGCCGCCTCGACATACGTCGCCTGTTTCGCGCTCAACGTCGTGTTGCGGACCACACGGAAGTACTGGGGGATGTAGATCACCGTCAACGAGAGTGACGCGGCCACCACGCCGCTGGTCAGGAACCAGATGTTGGTCCCGATGATGTTCGTGAAGAGGAACGCGCACACGATGGCGAGCAAGAAGGACGGGAACGCGTAAAGCGAGTCCATGATCAGCACCAGGATGCGGTCGACCCACCCCCCGACGTAGCCGGACACGATGCCGAGCACCAGGCCGATCAGCAAGGATGCCAAGACGGCGAGAGACACGACCTCCAACGCCGTCCGGGCACCCCAGATCACCCGCGACAGCACGTCGGTCTCCAGGTCCGTCGTGCCGAACCAGTGGGCATTGTCCGGGTGGCCGAGCTTGGGGAACCTCCCGCCCGAGTCCTGGAACTGAGCGAAGCCGTACGGAGCGATCCACGGTGCGAAGAAGGCGAAGATCACGAACACGGCGGTGATTGCCGCACCGACGACCAGCATCCAGCGCGCCACCCCCCGGGTCTGGGAGAACGGCGAGACGAGGGCGCTGAGCACGCGGCGCATCAGAACCTCACCCTGGGGTCGATGAGCGCATTGATAATGTCGATCAGCATGCTGGCCACGACCACGACGAGGGCGAACAACGTGACGATGCCCTGGACGGCACCGTAGTCGCGACCGGAGATGTACTTGAACAGCTTCAGACCCAGGCCTGGCCAGTTGAACGTCGTCTCGGTGAGGATGGCCCCCGAGAGTAGGAGTGCCACCTGCAGCCCGATGACCGTGATCACCGGCACCAACGCGTTGCGGAAGGCATGGTTTCGCATCACCTTGCGGCGGGCGATCCCCCGGGCCTGGGCGGCTTCGACGTAGTCGCTCTGGATGGTCTGCAGGATGTTCACCCGGACCAGCCGGATGAAGATGCCGCAGATGCTGATGCCGAGGGTCAAGGCCGGCAGCGCGATGTGCTCGAGCACGTCGCCGATCGCCTGCCGGTCGCCGCTGAGGAAGGCGTCGATCAGCAGGATATGGGTGCGCTGGGGCACGACGAACAGGGTCTCGGGTGAGGCGTCCCCTCCGGTGGGCAGCCCGAGCCGCGGCGCGATGTAGATCTGCACCAGCAGTCCGAGGAAGAAGATCGGTGCCGCGTAGGTGATGATCGCGAACAGTCGGACCAGAACGTCCGGCACCGTGTCGCGCAGCCGACCGGCGAGCAGGCCCAGGGGGATACCGATCACCAGGGCGATGATGAAGGCCGCCAGCACCAGCGACGCCGTGGCGCCGCCGTTGTCGCGGACGACGTCGAGTACCGGCTGGTTGTCGGTGAACGTCGTCCCGAAGTTGAGGTGCAGGACCGCGTACAGGTAGTCCCAGTACTGGACGATGAGCGGCTTGTCAAGCCCTGCCCGGTGCCTGGCCTGGGCGAGCGCCTGCGGGTTCAGCTTCCCGCCGAGCGCCGCCGAGATCGGGTCGCCGGGGGCGACCCGCATGAGCAGGAAGACCAGCGTCATCAGGATCCACATCATGGGGATGACGAGAAGGATCCGCTGCAGGATGTAGCGGGGCAGCGACCCCGCGGATGCGCTCATGACGCCCTCTTACCTGTTGTGTTTTGAAGGATCAGGTCGACCTGACGTGCTCTTCGCCCCCGGCACCTAGGGCCTTCCCGGCGGCGAGCCGGGAGGGGTCAAGTCGACCCCTCCCTGCGCAGGTACATGGAGCTAGCCCTTCTTCGAGATCGTCCAAAGCCGGAAGATGTACGCCGGGTCCAGAGTCTGCTTCACACCCTGCATGCCCTTCGCATAGACGGCGGTGTTGTTGCCCACCCAGCTCGGGATGAACGGCACGTCCTGCGCCGCGATGTCCTGGAGCTTCTTGAAGTCCGCATTGCGCGTGGCGGTGCTGGTGGAGCCGAGCTCGTCCGATGCCAGCGCGTCGACCTGCGGGTTCTTGTAACCGTTCTGGAAGAACCCACCGTCGACCATGAACGGCGACAGGTAGTCGTCCGCGTCCGGGTAGTCCGGGTACCACCCGAGCATCCAGAGGTCATAGGCTCCCTGCTTGTAGATGGTCTGGTACTGCGTCCACTCGGTGCTGCTCAGGCTGACCTTGAACAGCCCGCTGGCCTCGAGCTCGCGCTTGAACTCCTGCGCCTCGTCGACCGCGTTCGGCCCGTAGTGCGTCGGCGTGTAGCCCATCGTGATGTTCACTGGTGTGCTGATCCCGGCGTCCTGCAGCGTCTTCTTGGCTGCCGCGACATTGGGCGACGCCCCATAGGCGGTCTTGAACGACTGAGTGGCTCCCGCCAGCCCGGGCGGCACGATCGAGTAGAGCGGTGTCACGGTGTGCTCGTAGGCGACCTTCGCGATTGCGGCCCGGTCGATGAGCTGCGCGGCGGCCTGGCGAACGGCAAGCTGCTTCCCGGGTCCCTTGTCGACGCGCCAGACCCAATATCGGATAGCGGCACCGGCGCCCTTGGCGACGGTCAGGCTGTTGTCCTGCGAGAGCGCCGTCAGGTCCGTCGGCCCCAGAGTGTCCCAGGCGACATCGATCTCTCCGTTCTGCACGGCCAGCTTCAGGCCCGACGAGTCCGTGTAGTACGAGATGAAGACCTGCGCCGACTTCGCCTTGCGGTCCCCCTGGTAGTTGGGGTTTGCCTCGAGGGTCGCCTGCTGACCGGCTTGGTACTGGGCCAACTTGTAGGGGCCAGAGCCGATCACCTGGTCGTCCGGGAGCTTCTTGTTCGGCGGGAAGACCTGCTGGTCGACGATCGCACCGGTGCCGGGGTAGGTGATCAGGGACTGGAACGTCACATCGGGCCGGTTCAGGTGGAAGATCACCGTCGTGGGGCTGGGTGTGTCGATCGCTCCGGGAGCAAGCCCGGTGAGGTTACCCTTCTTGTCTTTGGTGGCGATGTCGCCGAGGAGGTAGATGGCCGCACCGTTGGGGTCGCCGATGTCGAGCGCCCTCTGGAAGCTGTACTTGACGTCGGATGAGGTGAGCGCGTCTCCATTGGAGAACTTGAGGCCCGATTTCAGGTGGCAGATGAACGTCTTCGGGTCGCTGTAGCTGCAGCTCTTGGCCGCGTCACCAACTGGTGTCGTGCTCCCGGCGGGAATGGTCAAGAGCGTCTGGAAGATGCTGTACTGCAGGGTCGATGACCCGAGGTCGTAGGAGCCCGCGGGGTCGATGGCCGTCACCGTGTCAGTCGTTCCCATGGTGTAGCTCCCGCTTCCGGAGCCGCCGCCGGTACTGTTCGACCCGCAGGCCGCTGCCAGCGCTGCGACCAGGGCTAGGGCGCCGCCGCCGGCGATGATCCTGTTTCGTCTACCCACTGTCCTGCTCCCGTCACGAGCCGATTTTCGCCGGTTGATCTACTGGACCTTAGTTGTTTGGGCGCTCGCATGTCATCCGGACACGGTCACGACATGGTCACCGTTGCCCGGCAGTCGTCGCCGGACGTGGACTCGGTCATCTCGCGTTGAAGTACTTCGCCTCTGGATGGTGGACGACGAGCGCGTCCGTGGACTGCTCGGGATGCAGCTGCAGCTCCTCGCTCAGCGTGACGCCGATTCGTTCCGGCCGGAGCAGCTCGACGAGCAGGCCACGCTGCTCGAGGTCAGGGCAGGCCGGGTAGCCGAAGCTGTAGCGCGAGCCGCGGTAGCCCTGCCGGAACACCTGCCCCATGTCGTCGGAGTCGTCCGCAGCGAAACCCAGCTCGTCGCGTACCCGGGCGTGCCAGTACTCGGCGAGCGCCTCCGTGAGCTGGACCGAGAGCCCGTGCAGCTCGAGGTAGTCGCGGTAGGCGTTGTCCGCGAAGAGCTTCGCGGTGGACTCGCTCACCCGGTTACCCATCGTGACCAGCTGGAACGCGACGACATCCAGGTCCCCCGAGTCCTTCGGACGGAAGAAGTCGCTCAGGCACAGGAACCGGTCACGCTGCTGGCGTGGGAAGCGGAACCTGGCGACTTCGTCCGCGTGGCGCTCCGCGTCGAGGACGACAAGCTCGTCCCCGTCGCTGTAGCACGGCCAGTACCCGTAGACGACTGCCGGCTCCAGGACCGCGTCGGTGACAATGCGGTCGAGCCACGCCCGCAGCCGCGGCCTGCCCTCTGTCTCGACCAGCTCCTCGTACGACGGGCCGTCGCCCCGGGACGCCTTGAGCCCCCACTGGCCCATGAACGTGGCGCGCTCGTCCAGGTAGGAGGCGAAGTCG
The DNA here is from genome assembly GCA_033850885.1 of Nocardioidaceae bacterium. GTDB lineage: Bacteria > Actinomycetota > Actinomycetes > Propionibacteriales > Nocardioidaceae > JAWWPG01. Next base: position 9,295 of record JAWWPG010000063.1, on the reverse strand, counting down.
GCGAGCGGGACACCCTTGACGATGTGGTCGCCCCAGAACGGCGGTGTCGGCACCGAGTTCGTCGTCGAGACGTCCGAGCGGGAGGGCAGCTCAGCCGCGGCGTCGGTGGCCTTGCGCGGGACGGTCGTCTTCACCCGGCGTTCACGCAGGGTCGGCAGCGCCGCCCCGGGGTCGCCCCGCTTCACGGCCATCACGGCGTCCATCAGCCGCAGCCCCTCGAAGGCGTCCCGCGCGTACCGCACCTCCCCCTCGAACAGCTGGGCGAGGTCCTGTTCGACGTAAGCACGCGTGAGTGCCGCACCGCCGAGCACGACCGGCCAGCGCTTGGCGGTCCCTCGTTGGTTGAGCTCCTCAAGGTTCTCCCTCATCACCACTGTGCTCTTGACGAGCAGCCCTGACATGCCGATCACGTCTGCGTCGTGCTCGTCAGCCGCGTCGAGAATGGCGCCGACCGGCTGCTTGATGCCGAGGTTGACCACCGTGTAGCCGTTGTTGGACAAGATGATGTCGACGAGGTTCTTGCCGATGTCGTGGACGTCGCCCTTGACTGTGGCCAGCACGATCGTGCCCTTGCCCCTGTCGTCGGTCTTCTCCATGTGAGGCTCGAGATAGGCCACCGCGGTCTTCATCACCTCAGCCGACTGCAGCACGAACGGCAGCTGCATCTCCCCTGACCCGAACAGCTCTCCCACGGTCTTCATGCCCGTCAAGAGGTCCTCGTTGATGATGTCGAGAGCCGGCCGACCCGTGTCGAGGGCCTCGTCGAGGTCACTCTCGAGACCGTTGCGCTCACCGTCGATGATGCGTCGCTGGAGCCGTTCCCCGAGCGGCAGGGCCGCGAGCTCCGCCGCCCGGGTGGCTCGCGTCTCGCTCGTCGAGACGCCCGCGAACAGGTCGAGCAGGCTCTCGAGCGGGTCGTACCCCGGCCGCCGGTTGTCGTAGACGAGGTCATAGGCGACCTGTCGCTGGTCTTCGGGGATTCGCGCGAGCGGCACGATCCGGGCGGCGTGGACGATTGCCGAGTCGAGACCGGCCTTCTCACACTCGTGCAGGAAGACAGAGTTGAGAACGACCCGTGCGGCGGGGTTGAGGCCGAACGAGACGTTGGAGAGCCCGAGCGTGGTCTGGACGTCGGGATAGCGGCGCTTCACCTGCGCGATGGCCTTGATTGTCTCGAGGCCGTCGCGCCGGGTCTCCTCCTGCCCGGTCGCGATGGGGAACGTGAGGCAGTCCACGATGATGTCGCTCGCCGACATGCCCCAACGCGTGGTGAGGTCATCGATGAGCCGGCTCGCAATGGCGACCTTGTGCTCCGCCGTGCGGGCCTGGCCCTCCTCGTCGATCGTGAGAGCCACCACCGCGGCGCCGTGCTCGCGCAGGATCGGCATCACCCGCCCGAACCTCGAGCCGGGACCGTCGCCGTCCTCATAGTTCACCGAGTTGACGACGCACCGGCCGGCCAGTGACTCGAGCCCCGCCTCGATGACCGCCGGCTCGGTCGAGTCCAGCATGATCGGCAACGTCGACGAGGTGGCGAAGCGACTCGCCGCGGTTCTCATGTCGGCGACCCCGTCACGTCCCACGTAGTCCACGTTCAGGTCCAGCAGGTGAGCACCGTCCCGGATCTGTGCGCGGGCTATCTCCACGCAGTCGTCCCAGCGGTCCTCGAGCATGGCGTCGCGGAAAGCCTTGCTCCCGTTGGCGTTCGTGCGTTCACCGATCGCAAGGTACGACGTGTCCTGCCGGAAACCCACGTGCTGGTAGAGCGATGAGACGCCGGCTTCGGGTCGCGGCCTGCGGCGGGCCAGCCCTCGTCCGGACACCCGGTCGACGACCATCTCGAGGTGCTGAGGCGTGGTACCGCAGCATCCACCCACCAGGCTGAGCCCGAACTCCCGGGTGAACGTGTCATGCGCCTCGGCGAGCTGCTCCGGGGTCAACGGATAGTGGGCGCCGGCCGACGTCAGCTGGGGAAGGCCGGCGTTCGGCATGCATGAGACGCCGATCGGCGCTGTCCTGGACAGGTAGCGCAGGTGCTCGCTCATCTCGGCGGGTCCGGTGGCGCAGTTGAGGCCCACCAGATCGATCCCGAGAGGGACGAGCGCGGTCAACGCCGCACCGATCTCGGTGCCGAGCAGCATCGTGCCCGTCGTCTCGACCGTCACGCTGACGATGATCGGCACCGTTGCGAGGCCGGCGTGGTCGGCGATTGCCCGCTTGGCGCCGATGACCGCGGCCTTCGCCTGGAGCAGGTCCTGAGCGGTCTCGACCAGCACCGCGTCGACGCCGCCGTCCAGCATGCCGCGGACCTGGTCGCGGTAGGAGTCACGCAGCGTGGCGAACGTGACCTGGCCCAGTGTCGGGAGCTTGGTCCCGGGACCGACGGACCCGAGCACCCAGCGCGGGTGACCTGCTGTCTGCGAACGGTCGGCAGACTCCCGGGCGAGCACCGCGGCCGCCTTTGCCAGCTCGTAGATGCGGTCCGCGATGCCGTACTCGGACAGGTTCGCGAAGTTGGCCCCGAAGGTGTTCGTGCAGACGCAGTCACACCCGACGGCGAAGTACGCGTCGTGAATCGAGCGAACGACGTCCGGCCTTGTCACGTTGAGGATTTCGTTGCACCCTTCGAGGCCGTCGAACGCGTCGAGGTCGAGGTCGTGCTGCTGCAGCATCGTGCCTACGGCGCCGTCTGCAACGACGACCCGCTCACCGAGGGCCTTGCGCAGACTCACGTAACCTGGTGGCACGGCACTCAGGCTACCCTCCGACCTGTCCGGCGGACGGACAGACGTCTTGGATGTCGAGCACGCTCGCCCAGCGTCGCGACCGGCCCAGGCCGTCCCCTAATGCCGGTTGCGATCCCGGCCCGGCTGTCCGGCTCGCGCACGAGCTCGGGCGGTCTCGGGAGCGAGCCCGCGCCCCACTGGGGTCGTAGGCTGGAGATGTGATCAACATCGAGGTCGAGGCGCGGCTGACGGACGCGGTCGCGATCGCCGCCTTCGAGGGCTGGAACGACGCCGGGGAGGCTGCCACCGATGCGGTGGCACACCTGCTCACCGCTTGGCGGGCGACCCTCCTGGCCACCCTGGACCCTGAGGAGTATTACGACTTCCAGGTGAACAGACCGCACGTCGGCTTCGACTCGGACGGCGTCCGGGAGATCTCCTGGCGGACGACGTCGTTCTGGCACTGCATGGTCGGGGCCGCCGGGCGGGATGTCGTTCTCGTGACGGGCATCGAACCCAACCTGAGGTGGCGCACGTTCACCGGCGAGGTGCTCGACTACCTTCAGGGTCTCGGCGTGTCGACCATCGTCACGTTGGGCGCCCTGCTGGCCGACGTACCTCACACCAGGCCGGTCCCGATCACCGGCATCTCGTCCAACCCCGAGCTCGCGGCACGGCACCACCTCGAGCAGAGCCGCTACACCGGACCGACCGGGATCCTCGGCGTGTTGCAGGACTCGTCGCAGCGGCGCGGTCTCGCGACGCTGTCGTACTGGGCGGCCGTCCCGCACTACGTGGCCCAGGCGCCGAACCCGAAGGGCACGCTCGCTCTCCTCGGCCAGCTCGAGGACCTGCTCGGCGCCACCATCGACCTGCGTGGCCTCCCCGAGGAGGCCAAGGCGTGGGAGCGCGGGGTGGACGAGATGGCCAGCGGGGACACCGACGTGGCTGACTACGTGAGGTCGCTCGAGGAGGAGCGGGACACCGCCGACCTCCCCGAAGCCTCTGGTGACGCGATCGCCAGGGAGTTCGAACGCTACCTGAAACGGCGCTCCGATGAGGGCTAGCCGCTAGCCGACCGGAGGGTCGAGAAGGGTGATGCCCAGAGACTCCTCGGCGACCGCCGCGACCAGCGCCCCCGACCCGTTCGCGGGCCCCGTCGGAGTGTCGTGGTGGGGGTGGGAAGCCGCGTCGGAAGCCCAGGCATCCAGCGCTGCCAGGGCGGCCGGGGCGTCCAGGTCGCGAGCCATCGCCTCGCGCACCGCTCTCATCGCCGACGTCGCGTCGCAGCCCCCCGACCGCACCGCGGCCCGCCACCCCTCCAGACGTCGTCGAGCGGCGTCGAGCTGGTCCGGCGTCCACTCCCAGTCACTGCGGTAATGATGAGCCAGCAGGGCCAGCCTGATCACCCGTGGGTCGATGCCCTCTGCGCGCAGCTCGGAGACCCGTACCAGGTTGCCGAGCGACTTCGACATCTTCTCGCCCTTGTACCCGACCATGCCGGCGTGGACGTAGCTCTTCGCGAATCGCTCACCCGGAAAGGCCGCCTGCGCATGCCCGGCCGACATCTCGTGGTGCGGGAAGGCGAGGTCCTTGCCGCCGCCTTGGACGTCGAACGCCAGACCGAGGTGGTGCAGCGCGATGGCCGTGCACTCGACGTGCCACCCCGGGCGGCCGGCCCCGAGCTCCGTCTCCCAGCTGGGCTCACCCTCGCGCGCCAGCCGCCACAGCAGACAGTCGAGAGGATCGCGCTTGCCAGGCCGGTCGGGGTCCCCGCCCCGTTCGCCGAAGAATGCCAGCATCGTCTCCCGGTCGAGGCCCGACACCTCCCCGAACGAGGGGTCGCTCCTGACGGAGTAGTAGAGGTCACCGTCCACGTCGTAGACCGCGCCTCGTTCGCGGAGCCTTCCGATCACGTCCACGATGAGCGGGATCGACTCCACGGCCCCGACATAGTGGTCGGGCGGGAGGACGCCAAGTGCGGTCATGTCGTCACGGAACAGCTGCGTCTCACGCTCCGCGAGCTCACGCCAGTCCTCCCCGGTCGCGGCGGCCCGCTCGAGGAGCGGGTCGTCGACGTCCGTCACGTTCTGCACGTAGTGAACGGCGTGGCCCGCCGCACGCCAGGCGCGGATGGCGAGGTCGAACGCGACGTACGTCGCCGCGTGCCCGAGGTGGGTAGCGTCATACGGCGTGATCCCGCAGACATAGAGCGTTGCCGCGGCCCCGGGGCGGGATGGTTCGAGGCGCCGGCTCCGGGCGTCGTACAGGGCGAGCTGCGGTGCGTCGCCGAGCCGCTCGCCCGCGAGCGTTGCCAACGCGGGTCTCGGCCAGGATCGCATAGCGGTCAGCCTAGCGGCGGGAGCTCAGATGGCCGGCCACGGGATTGCGGGCCACGACCCGCGCGGCGAGGGCATCTCGCCGGTCTCGAGCAGCCGGGTGATCCTCCTCCGGAGGGCGGCGAGCTCACCCGTGCTGAGGAGCGTGCGCAGCTCCTTCCCGGTGGCCCCGTCCAGGCAACTCTGAAGGCGGAGCAGCGCGTCGACATCCCGCACCCGTAGGGGTTCGGCCGCCCAGCCCCACAGCACCGTGCGCAGCTTGCTGTCCCGGTGGAACGTGACCCCGTGGTCGCATCCCCACACCCGTCCTGCACAGTCGGGGAGCACGTGGCCGCCCTTGCGGTCGGCGTTGTTGATAACGACATCCATCAGGGCGAGGTCACGCAACCGCTCGTCGTCGGCGTGCGCCAGCAGCACGGGGCGACCGGCGTGGTCCTCGGCCTCGAGGACGGCGATCCAGGCCTGGTCGTCGAAACCGGTCCCCACGACGTCGACGAGCACCTCGTCCGGGTCGATGTCGATCCACTGCTGCACCATGCCCGTCCCGAACCTGCCGTCCCGCAGGATGGTGGGGGGTACGACGTGCCAGCCGCCCGCCTCGGAGACCACCCGCGCCGCCCGCTCCCGGGCAGCCAACGTGCCCTCCGGGAAGTCCCACAAGGGGCGCTCACCCGACACCGGCTTGTAGACGCAGTCCACCGAGACGCCCTCGAGAGTCACGCGGCCGAGGAACGATGCGTTGGAGGCGAGGACGAGTCTCCCCTCGAGCTCCAGGGAACCGTTCGTGAGCACATCCTCGACACCGGCCTCGTCCAGGCCGCCCTCGCTCCTGGGCGAACCCTCCCGCAGCGGGTCGGTAGGCACGTCGTCAGACAGTCGAACGCTTGAAGCCGTTGGCGCGGGGGCAGAGATGGCCCTCGGGGTCGATCGGGCCTCCGCAGAACTGGCACGCCGGCCGACCCGCCGAGACGACGGTCTGCGCGCGACGCACGAAGGCACGGGCGTAGGCAGGCGCGAGCCGCACGACGAGCACCTCGCTGGCCTCGACCTCGACCTCGAGCACCACCAGCTGCTCCTGTTCCTCGTCGTCCTCGTCGACGACGAAGGCCTCCTCGACGCCGTCAGCCCCTAGGTCGTCACCCACCTCCTGCTCGTCGCCGTCCTCTGCCACGCTTCCGGCTTCGTCCTCCAGCTCCTGGGCGACGACGTTGTCCTCGGTCACCGAGAAGAGCTCGATGACGGCGTAGCCGCTCTCCTCCTCCCAGCTGAGGGTGATCGTGCCGACTCGGAACTCTTCGTCGATCGGCTGCTCGAGAGGTCCCTTGTCGGCGAGCCCGGGCGGTGCGATCGCGGGAATACGAGGGTCACCCCCGAGCCGGCGCAGGGCCTCGTCGAGGAGCAGGTCGAGTCTCTCGGCGAGGAGCGCGACCTGCTGCTTCTCGAGGGCGACGCTCGTAATCCTGCCGCCGTCCCGCGCCTGCAGGAAGAAGGTGCGCTGCCCGGGAGGACCGACGGTGCCGGCGACGAACCTCTCCGGCTCCTCAAAGCTGTGTACGACGGTCGGCATGTCGAAAGCCTACGTGGCAGGCCCCGCGCCGCCGCCGACCGGAGCATCGCTCGCCCCGGCCCCCCCGCGGCGCCGCCTGCTGCGCTTTTCCTTGGGTGCGAGCCCGGAGAGGTCTCCGTGCTCGTTGAGGCGTACCACGAACGGCCGCAAAGGGGTGTACGACACCACGGACACCGAGCCCGGGTCGACCACGATGCGCTGGAACTCGTCAAGGTGGCTCCCCGCCGCATCGGCGACCACCGCCTTGATCACGTCACCGTGGCTCACGGCCACCCAGATGGCCCGCGGGCCGTACTCCTCCGCGATGGCCGCGTCGTGCTCGCGGATGGACTCGAGTGCTCTGGCCTGCATGGCACGCAGCGACTCACCCCCGGGAAAGCGCGCGGCACTCGGGTGACGCTGCACGACGCTCCAAAGCGGTTGCTTGGCCAGCTCACTGAGCTTCCGACCGGTCCAGTCGCCGTAGCCGCACTCGGTCAGCCGACTGTCGATCTGGACCCTGATCGGCTTCGCGAGGGCCGAGACCAGGGCGGCGGCGGTCCGCCTGCACCTCTCCAGGGGACTCGAGACGACGGCGACGATCGGCAGCGCTGCCACCCGAGCAGCGAGCTCGGTTGCCTGCTGGTTGCCCACGTCGTCGAGACCCACGCCGGGGGTCCGCCCGGCGAGCACTCCGCCCGTGTTGGCGGCGGTGCGGCCGTGCCGCACAAGCAATACCGTCGCCACCCGAACACCCTAGACGCAGAAGGCGACCGACCGGTTCACAATGGACTTGTGATCATTGAGTGCGCCGTCTACCGGCACGGCAACCGGGTGGCCTTGACCGAGGACCCGAAGGACCTCCGGGCAGCGCTCGACGCGGCACGGTGCGAGGAGGGGGGGTTCGTCTGGATCGGCCTGCATGAGCCCACCGCCGATGAGATGAGCGAGGTCCAGAAGTGCCTCAACCTCCATCCGCTTGCCGTGGAGGACGCGCTCACGGCCCACCAGCGCCCGAAGCTGGAGCGTTATCCCGGCGACCACGTGTTCATGGTTCTGAAGACGCTCTGGTACGTCGACCTGAACGACGCGGTGGAGACCGGGGAGATTGCGGTGTTCGTCGGCAAGGACTTCGTCGTCACGGTGCGACACGGGAGAGGTGGCGAGCTGAATCTCACCCGCCGCTCCCTCGAGGCGCAGGCGAACGTCCTCGGACACGGGACCTTCTCGGTCCTCTACTCGGTATGCGACCACGTCGTCGACGAGTACGCGAAGGTCGTTGCCGAGCTCCAGATAGATGTTGACGAGATCGAGCTGTCCGTGTTCTCGGGCGAGCGGACAGAGGACGCTCAGCGCATCTACACCTTGAAGCGAGAGGTCTCCGAGTTCCGCAGGGCCGTCGCACCGCTGCGCGGGCCGCTGGGCAGGCTCTCCCATGGCGAGCTCCCCGAGATCGAGGACCACGCGGCGACGTTCTTCCGCGATGTCGCCGACCATGCGATCTTGATCACCGAGCAGGTCGAGAACCTCGACGGCCTGTTGTCAAGCGCACACGACGCCCACATGGCGCGGATCTCAGTGCAGCAGAACGACGACATGCGGAAGATCTCCGCCTGGGTGGCGATCGCGGCGATACCGACGGTGGTGGCGGGAATCTACGGGATGAACTTCGATAACATCCCCGAGCTCAGCTGGCACTACGGCTACTACTACGCCCTCACTCTGATGGCGATCGCGTGCATCACGCTGTACCGAGCGTTCAAGCACAACGGCTGGCTCTGAGTACGTCGACCTGCCGCTCAGGTCGGGGAGAGGGCCCCGCTGGCAAGCGCGATGATCAGCACCACGCCGAGGACGACCCGGTAGCCGACGAACCACGTGATCGGGTGGTGTGCCACGAACCGCAGCAGCCACGCCACGGCGACGTACGCCACGACGAAGCTGACGAGAGTCGCCACGACCGTGCTTGCGACCGGGATGTTCCCGCTGATCGCGGTGGGAAGCTCGAAGAGCCCGGCCGCCGTCAACGCGGGTATCGAAAGGAAGAACGACATGCGAGTCGCGGCGACCCGGTCCAGTCCGGCGAAGAGCCCCGCCGAGATCGTCGCGCCTGACCGCGAGACACCTGGTATCAGCGACACACACTGGACGATCCCGATGAACACGGCATCGCGCAAGGTGAAGTCGCGCTCATGGCGGCGCTGCGTCGCCACCCTTTCGGCAAGCACCATGACGATGCTCCACACGATCAGTGCGGACGCGATCCACCACAGGTTGCGCAGGGCTCCGGTGACGAGGTGCCGGCCGAAGAACCCGACAACGCCAACCGGGATCGTGCCGACGATGACGTACCAGCCCATCCGGTAGTCGAACGAACCACGCACCTCCGGCTTGGTGATCCCCCGCACCCATGCGGAGATGATCCGCCAGATGTCCTGCCGGAAGTACACGATGACTGCGATGATCGCGCCGACCTGGATGACGGCAGTGAACGCCGTCACGGTGTCGTCGTCGATCTTCAGCCCGAGCAGCTTCTCGGTGATGGTGAGGTGCCCCGTGCTCGACACCGGAAGGAACTCCGTGAGCCCTTCGACGATGCCGAGCAACAGGGCCTGAAGGAAGTCCACGACCTCAGTCTGCTAGACCGGACGCGTCCAAGGCGTCCGCAACGCTCCGTAGCGTCT
>JAWWPG010000061.1:0-10265 GCA_033850885.1 Nocardioidaceae bacterium | reverse complement strand
GGACGTGCCGGCGACATCCGGACGGATTCGGCGGCCCGAGGTGTCGAGGTGTCGGCCGAAATTGGGCAAGGCCCCCGCCGAAGCAGGGGCCTTGCCGGAAAGCGGTGGAACGGGCTCAGAAGTCCATGCCGCCCATACCGCCGGAGGGGTCGCCGCCCATGGGCGCGGCCTTCTCCGGCTTGTCCGCGATGACGGCCTCGGTCGTCAGGAAGAGCGCCGCGATGGAGGCGGCGTTCTGCAGCGCCGAGCGCACGACCTTGGTCGGGTCGGGCACCCCGGCGGCCAGCATGTCGCCGTACTCACCGGTGGCGGCGTTGAGACCGTGACCCTCGGGGAGACCGGCGACCTTCTCGGCCACGACGCCACCCTCGAGACCGGCGTTCAGCGCGATCTGACGGATCGGAGCACTGACGGCGACCCGGACGATGTTGGCGCCGGTCGCCTCGTCGCCGGTGAGGTCGAGCTTCTCGCCGGCGGCCTTGGCGGCCTGGACGAGCGCCACGCCACCGCCGGCGACGATGCCCTCCTCGACGGAGGCCTTGGCCGCCCGGACGGCGTCCTCGATGCGGTGCTTGCGCTCCTTGAGCTCGACCTCGGTGGCTGCGCCGACCTTGATCACCGCGACGCCGCCGGCCAGCTTGGCCAGCCGCTCCTGCAGCTTCTCGCGGTCGTAGTCGGAGTCGCTGTTCTCGATCTCGGTGCGGATCTGGTTGATCCGGCCCTGGATCTGGTCGGGGTCACCGGCACCCTCGACGATCGTCGTCTCGTCCTTCGTGACGACGACCTTGCGGGCCTGACCGAGCAGGTCGAGGGTCGCGGACTCGAGCTTGAGGCCGACCTCCTCGCTGATGACCTGTCCACCGCTGAGGATCGCGATGTCGGCGAGCATCGCCTTGCGACGGTCGCCGAAGCCGGGAGCCTTGACGGCGACCGACCGGAAGGTCCCGCGGATCTTGTTGACGACCAGCGTGGCCAGTGCCTCGCCCTCGACGTCCTCGGCGAGGATCAGCAGCGGTTTGCCCGACTGCATGACCTTCTCCAGGATCGGCAGGATGTCCTTGACCGCAGAGACCTTGCTGTTGGCGATCAGGATGTACGGGTCCTCGAGCACCGCCTCCATGCGCTCGGCGTCGGTGACGAAGTACGGCGAGATGTAGCCCTTGTCGAAGCGCATACCTTCGGTGAGCTCGAGCTCGAGGCCGAAGGTGTTGCTCTCCTCAACGGTGATGACCCCTTCCTTGCCGACCTTGTCCATCGCCTCGGCGATGATCTCGCCGACCGACGAGTCGCCGGCGGAGATGCCGGCGGTCGCTGCGATCTGCTCCTTGGTCTCGACGTCGACAGCCGCGGCGAACAGCTGCTCGATGACCGCCTCGACGGCGGCTTCGATGCCGCGCTTGAGGGCCATCGGGTTGGCGCCGGCGGCGACGTTGCGCAGACCTTCGCGAACCATCGACTGAGCCAGCACGGTGGCCGTCGTCGTACCGTCACCGGCGACGTCGTCGGTCTTCTTGGCTACTTCCTTGACGAGCTCGGCACCGATCTTCTCGTAGGGATCCTCGAGCTCGATCTCCTTGGCAATGGACACGCCGTCGTTGGTGATCGTCGGCGCGCCCCACTTCTTTTCGAGGACGACGTTGCGGCCCTTGGGACCGAGCGTCACCTTGACGGCATCGGCGAGGGTGTTCATCCCCCGCTCGAGGTTCCGCCTGGCTTCCTCGTTGAACGCAATGATTTTGGGCATTTACGCGAGTCCTCCCGCGCTTGAATGTGGAAGGCGATCGGTCGACGCCCGCGACGGACGGACCGGGCGACTTCCGCAGACCCTTCCTGCGGCCCCGCCAGGCCCTCATCGGGCCGATCGCTGTCACTCTCGGGTCGAGAGTGCTAATCCATTATTAGCACTCGGGTACGGCGAGTGCAAACGCCTACCCCGGCTGGGGGCCACTCCGACCCGGCAGGCCCGCGAATTGCGGGAAAGTGCACCTCGTCCGGGGCACGCCGAGGTGAACTTTCCCGCAATTCGCGGGTGTTGCCGGGGAGAGCCCGCACGCCGGACCCAGGCGAGTCACGGATTGAGTGACCCGGAGCGCGGGCGGCCATAGCCCGGTTGGGCTATGGCCGCCTGGCTACTTCGGGGGGTCTTTGGCGAACTCTGTTGAGGGAAGCGGTGGACCTGGCTATTTTCTACACACCTCGTGGGTGCGACGAGGTCTTGAGGTGGGGTGCGGTTTCCGCGCCCCGCCTCTCTTTTCCGTCACGGGGCGACGAGCGCCGCCGGTTCACCCGCCGGCGACGGCCGGGATCACCGAGATCTCGGCGCCGTCTGCCACGGGGGTGGCCAGCCCGTCCAGGAACCTGACGTCCTCGTTTCCGACGTACACGTTCACGAACCGCCGCAGCTCGCCCTGCTCGTCGACGATCCGTCCCTTGATCCCGGGATAGCTGGTGTCGAGTGACTCGAGGACGTCGCTGAGCACGGAACCATCCGCAGCCACCTCCGCCTCGCCGCCGGTGTAGGTGCGCAGGATCGTCGGAACTCGGACGCTGACACTCATCGTGACCTCACTGTCTGGCCGCGGTGAACGCGGCGTACGTTGGCTCGATGGCGGCCTCGAGGCTGAGCCGGTCGGCGATCGCGTCGAGCGTCTTGAGCCCATCGCCGGTATTGAACACGACGGTCTCGACGTCCGGGTCCAGCACCCCAGTGTCCACCAGCTTCTTGAGGGTGGCCACGGTGACCCCGCCCGCGGTCTCCGCGAAGATCCCCTCAGTCCTGGCGAGCAGCTCGATTCCGTCCCGCACCTCCTCGTCGTTGACCGACTCCACCGCGCCGCCGGTGCGACGGCAGACGTCGAGCACGTACGGGCCGTCCGCGGGGTTCCCGATGGCAAGCGACTTCACGATCGTGTCGGGTCTTACCGGACGGACCACATCCCGGCCTTCGCGGAAGGCCTCAGCCACCGGCGAGCAGCCCGCCGCCTGCGCGCCGAAGATCCGGTACGGCGTGTCCTCGACCAACCCGAGGGAGGCTAGCTCGCGGAAGCCCTTGTCGACCTTGGTCAGTTGGGACCCTGAAGCCACCGGAATCACGACCTGATCCGGAAGCCGCCAGCCCAGCTGCTCGGCAACCTCAAACGCGAGCGTCTTGGAGCCTTCCGAGTAGTAGGGCCGGACGTTGACGTTGACGAACGCCCAGTCCCTCTCCTCCTCGGCTATCTCGCACGCCAGTCGGTTCACGTCGTCATAGTTCCCGCGTACGGCGACCAGCCGGCCGCCGTACACGGCGGTCGTCAGCACCTTGGCGCTCTCGAGGTCGTGGGGGATCAGCACGACGCTCTCGATGCCCGCGCGCGCCGCGGCCGCGGCGACCGCGTTCGCGAGGTTGCCGGTGGACGGGCAGGCCAGCACCCGCATACCCAGCTCGCGGGCGGCCGCCAGCGCCACCGCGACGACCCGGTCCTTGAAGGAGTGGGTGGGGTTTCCGGAGTCGTCCTTGACCCACAGCGACCTGATGCCGAGCGCCCGTGCCAGGTTGGCGGCGGGAACCAGCCGCGTACACCCCGGCTCGGTGTTCGGAATCGACGCGATGTCGGGCCTGACGGGAAGCAGTGACGCATACCGCCAGATGCTGAGCGGTCCCGCCTCGAGGTCCTCCCGGGTGACCCGGTCGTGGTCGTAGCCCACCTCAAGCGGGCCGAAGCAGTCGGGGCAGGCATAGAACGGACCGAGCTCGACCTCCGCACCGCATTCCCGGCAGACGAGCGCACGGGCGTTCCCGAACGGACGTGGTCCAGCCGCCCGGCTGGCCGCCCGGCTGGCCGCCTCCCGGCCGGCCATCGCCCGCCGGCTCCGGTCGGCAGCGGCACCTCGTCGGGCCCGCGACGAGACGCCAGCGGCGGTGGTCATCGCGTACCTCCTTTTGTGGTTCGGTTCGGCCACTGTAGGCAGCGGCACCTGCGGACCATCGACGATTGTTCACATTCCGAGACGTCGTCTCGTATTTCGAACTGTCCCATCGAGGGCAGAATCTCCAAACGGCTGGCCGGGTTTGCTGGTTGGCGACCGGCCGAGGCCGGCCCTTCAGGCGAGCAAAAGTGTGAGGTCCCTGATCAGGGCGAGCACGCCTTCCGGGCCGTCGACGATGAGGTCGGCTCGGTCCGCCAGCTCGGTGACCTCCGCGGATCCCGAGCACACGAGCAAGCCGGGTCGTCCGACGGCCCGCCAGCTTTCGACGGCCTCGTACGCCGCGAGGTCACCCAGATCGTCGCCGGTGAACATCAGCGAGCTGGGGTCGACCGCGGACGCGAGGTCGAGCAGCGCCTTGCCCTTGTCCATGCCGCGGGGACGCAGCTCGATGACGTACCTGCCCGGCTCTGCGGCCAGGTCGGCTCGTTCGGCCAGGGCGAGCAGCGGCCCCTTGAGCTTCTCGTACGACGACGCAGGCTCGGCGGATCGGCGTACGTGCACCGCGAGCGCGAGGCCCTTGTCCTCGATGTCGGCGTCGGTGACGCCCGCCGCCTCGATGACGCCGGGCAGCTCTTCCCTGACCAGAGTCAGGCCCGGGGGTGGTTCGACGGTCGTCACCTCGCGGGTCGTGGGGTCCCAACGCTCCAGCCCGTACTGTCCGAGCACCACGAGATGGTCGAGCCCCGGCATGGCGGCGAGGCCAGCCAACTCAACGACAGCCCCGGCGGGCCGGCCGGTGATGATCGCCAACTGACCGACCTGGGACCCCAGGCCGGCGAGAGCCTCCACCGCCCCGGGCTGAGCGCGTGCGGAAGCGGGGTCGTCGACGATCGGCGACAAGGTCCCGTCGTAGTCGAACGCGACGAGTGCGCGGGCCGGATCGGTGAGCAGCGCATCCAGCCCGGCCTGACCCTTCGGTGTGGTAGGCGCGAGATCGACCATCGGACAAGTCAACCAGAGGCCGGGGCGGTCAACCGTTCGAGATGATGACGGTCAGCTCGTCGAACTGCATCGGAGCGACCGCCGCGTGCAGCCGCCGGATGTGGAGAACCTTGGCGAGCTTGACCGCGTCGGGCCTCAGCTGCGGCGGGTAGTAGACCGTGTTAGCGGGGATCTTGCCGTACCAGTTGTCGGTCGCCGCGACGTTCCACCCCGCGCCCTCGAGGATCGCGGCCTTCTTCTCTGCAACGCCTGTCACCCCCGTGTTGTTGAAGAGGACGACGAGCACCGACGGCACGTTGCGCGCCGTCGGTCGGCGGTGCTGGCTGGACGCTCCGTGTGGACTCGGGATGGGTTTCGAGGGTGAGGCCGACGGTGGTTCGATCACGTGCTGCCGTGTCGGCGCTGCCGTGTCGGCAGAGGCGGTCGAGATCACGACGTACCCGGCTCCGGCAGCGAGGACGAACGCGAGACTGCCGAGGGTCACGACCGATGGCAGAGCCACCTCAGACCTCGATCCCCAGCCGCCGGGCCGAGCGCTGACGTTGCCGTGCTGCCCTAAGCCTGCGCAACCGCTTGACGAGGAGCGGGTCGAAGGCCAGCGCCTCCGGCTTGTCGATCAGGGCGTTCAGCACCTGGTAGTACCGCGTTGCAGACATCCCGAAGTTCTCGCGTACCGCCTGCTCCTTCGCGCCGGCATACTTCCACCACAACCGCTCGAAGGCCAGGATCTGCTGGTCTCGCTGAGAAAGCTCGCTCGCGGCTCGAGCTGCCTCGCCCGACGAGGAGATGTTTGCGGGATCCATGCAGTCGACTCCTGGAGCTACGAACCGGCGGGAGTCGCGGATCGCCCCGCCGCTATCGATCATCCTAGGCACCGAACGACAACGATGTCATTTGCCGCGCGGCGGTGTGTCCTGCGAGGCGTCGACCCCGGACGCGATGCCCTGTTGCCTGGGCAGGCGACCCATCCTCCGCATTAGGGTGGGTCAATGCCCTCGGCTTCGCCCAGCTCCTTCGTCGTCGTAGCCAACCGGCTCCCGGTCGACCGGGTGCCCGGCAGTGACGGGGAGCCGGCCAGCTGGCGCACCGCTCCCGGTGGCCTCGTGACGGCCCTCGAACCCGTGCTCCGTGAGCAGGACGGCGTCTGGGTGGGCTGGCCCGGCTCACCACTCGACAGCGACGACGCCTTCGAGGTCGACGGCCTCACGCTGAAGCCTGTCAACATCGACCCCAGTGAGTTCGAGCAGTACTACAACGGAATGTCGAACGCCACCTTGTGGCCGCTCTACCACGACCTGGTCGCGAAACCGGAGTTCCACCGGGAGTGGTGGGAGGCCTACCGTCACGTCAACCGGCGCTTCGCGGAGACGGCCGCTGAGTGCGTGGGCCAGGACGGCGTGGTGTGGGTGCAGGACTACCAGCTCCAGCTGCTGCCGGCGATGCTGCGCGAGCTGCGGCCCGACGTGCGGATTGGCTTCTTCCTGCACATCCCCTTCCCGCCCAGTGAGCTTTTCCGTCAGCTCCCCTGGCGAGATCAGATCCTTGACGGCCTGCTCGGTGCCGACCTGGTCGGCTTCCAGCGGCCGGGAGGCGCGTCGAACTTCGTCCGGCTGGTGCGCCAGCGCCGCGAGCACAAGACCCACCGTGACCGCATCATCCTCGGTGACGGGCGGCGCGTCACGGCCCGGAGCTACCCGATCTCGATCGACGTCAAGCAGCTCGACGAGCTCGCCCGCACGAAGGAGGTCGAGGCTCGCGCGGTCGAGATCCGCCGTGAGCTCGGTGACCCACGCTCAGTCTTTCTGGGTGTCGACCGGCTCGACTACACGAAGGGGATCCGTCAGCGCTTGCGGGCGTTCGGCGAGCTGATCGTCGACGGTGACACGAGCGTCGAGGAGTCGGTCTTCGTCCAGGTCGCCTCGCCGAGCCGCGAGCGGGTCCAGCAGTACCGTGAGGTTCGCGACGACATCGAGCGCTGGGTCGGGCGGATCAACGGTGACTTGAGCTCGATCGGACACCCCGCCGTGCACTACCTGCATGCCTCCTATCCTCGCGAGGAGATGGCGGCCCTCTACCGGGCGGCCGACGTCATGGTCGTCACGCCCTTCGTGGACGGTATGAACCTGGTTGCGAAGGAGTACGTCACCTGCCGGTTCCGCAACACCGGTGCGCTCGTGCTGTCGGAGTTCGCGGGTGCTGCGGACGAGCTCAAACAGGCGTTCCTGGTGAACCCTCACGACATCGACGGGCTGAAACGGGCCATGCTCGCCGCCATGCGCGCGCAGCCACCCGACCTCGCTCGCCGTATGCGGTCCATGCGCAAACAAGTGCGCGAGAACGACATCGCGTCGTGGGCGAGCAGGTTCCTGTCCGACCTGCGCGATATGGAGTCCACGGGCGCCGCCTGACTCGCCGCGGCCGCACATTCACCGGGTGGACACGGTCAAGGCGGGGCCCGGGTAGCATGGATGCGCATAAAGGCGGAGGCTCCGCAAAGTATGAGTTTGCGGAGCCTCCTGTTTGCCCCAGGGTGACGCTCCAAGGCGACCCGGTCTCCGCGCTGGTCACCCCAGCCTCCGTCACGAGGCGGTCTGAAATGGTTACCCAGTTCAAGGCCGCGGAACCGAAGTTCCGCGGACCGGACCAACGCTTCTGACCAAGCCCCGAACTCCGTTGCCGAAGTTCGTAGGACGTTTCTATCCCGAGGATGCCCTACCACGCAAGGGCTTACCGGAAACTTGTTGCACAATCTCGGGTTGCACGGCGTGTCATCGCGAACACGCCGCAGGTGGCCGCGCGTGCCTGCTGACGGGACTCCACATCGAGCGCGAAGGCCGACGGAATCAGGCACAGTAGGTACCCGTGAGCCCCGCCCCGTTACACGACCTGGTCGCTTCGGACTGGGCCGAGGTGCTCGAACCCGCGGCGCCGACGGTCGCCCGGCTCGGCGAGTTTCTGCGACAGGAGGTCGCCGGCGGAAGGCGGTTCCTGCCTGCCGGGGACGTCATTCTCCGGGCCTTCGCCAAGCCGCTGGCCGGGGTCCGCGTCCTCATCGTCGGCCAGGACCCATACCCCACTCCTGGACACCCGGTCGGACTGTCCTTCTCGGTCGAGAGGTCCGTCCGGCCGCTGCCCCGCAGCCTCGAGAACATCTACCGCGAGCTCCGCGACGACCAGGGGATCGACCCACCCCGGCACGGCGACCTGTCGGCCTGGGCGGACCAGGGTGTGCTGCTGCTCAACCGGGTCCTGACGGTCCGGGCCGGGTCGCCGGGCTCGCATCGGGGAAAGGGTTGGGAGTCGGTCACCGACCTCGCGATCGAGGGTCTGGTCCGCCGGGGCGGCCCGCTCGTCGCGATCCTGTGGGGAAAGGATGCCCAGTCCCTCGCGCCGGCGTTGGGACGGGTTCCCGTCATCGCCAGCCCGCACCCGTCCCCCCTCTCCGCGTCTCGGGGGTTCTTCGGCTCCAGACCGTTCACGAGGGCGAACACCGCGCTCCTGGAGCTCGGCGGCTCCCCTGTCGACTGGCGGCTGCCGTAGCCTCGCCGTACCGACAGCTTTCACCTCACTTTTGCAGGGCAAACCGGGAGCGAGACCCATGAGCGAACTGGCGCGCGCCGTCTCTGCGACCGACGCCGAGCGGCGCGCGGGCCTGCGCCGGATGCGCTCGGTCGCCTTCGGCCTGCTGCTGATCGCCGCGGTCGTCTACATACTCACGCTGCACCACGCCGGCCCTTGGGGGTACGTCCATGCGACCGCTGAAGCGTCGATGGTCGGTGCGATCGCCGACTGGTTCGCAGTGACCGCCCTCTTCCGCCACCCGCTCGGCCTGCCGATCCCGCACACGGCCCTCATCCCCACCCGCAAGCTGACCCTCGCACGGAGCCTGCAGGACTTCGTCACCGAGAACTTCCTGTCCGAGGACGTCGTCAGGGGCCGGGTGGCCGACGCGAAGGTGGCCAGCCGCGTCGGCAGGTGGCTGATGGAGGGCGAGCACAGCGCACAGGTGGTCAACGAGGTCTCCGTCATCGCCCGGGCCGCCCTCCTCAAGGTCGACAACGATGAGGTCGCGAAGATCGTCGAAGGCGAGCTGCTGCCCCGGCTGGCCGAGGAACCGTTGAGTGTGCTGGCCGGCCAGCTGCTGCAGGAGGTCCTCGCCGATGGAGCCCACCGCGGACTCGTGGATGTCGTGTTCACCGAGGCGCACACCTGGCTCGCCGAGAACCCCGACAAGGTGGCGCAGATCCTGAGCTCGCGTGCGCCCTGGTGGACGCCGCAGTGGCTGGACGACCGGGTGGTCGGGAGGCTGCACGGCGAGGCGCTTGCGTGGGTCGCCGAGATCCGTGACGATCCCGACCACGCCGCCCGGCGCGCCCTCGACGACATGCTGATCCAGCTCGCCGGTAACCTGCAGACCGATCCGGACACCATCGCGCGTGCCGAGGCGATGAAGAGCCGGATGCTGGCGCAGCCCCAGGTGCTCGTCGTGGCGATGTCGTTGTGGGACGCGTTGCGGCGCGCCGTCGTGACCGGTCTCGAGGATGCCGACAGCGAGCTCCGCAAGCGCGCGGTGACCGCGCTTGCTGACTTCGGTGGCGAGCTTGCCAGCGACGAGGCTGCCAGCCGCCGTATCGACGGCTACATCGAGGATGCTGTCGCCTACCTCGTCGGTCGCTATGGCAACGAGCTCACCACCGTCATCACCGACACCATCGACAGGTGGGACGGACGGGAGGCGGCCAACCGTATCGAGTTGCATGTGGGCCGTGACCTGCAGTTCATCCGGATCAACGGGACGCTCGTGGGCGGCCTGGCGGGACTGCTGATCTACACGGCCTCGCGTCTGCTGTGAGGGGTGACTTGTGCAAAACTTCCGGCGCCGCTGTGGAGAACCCACGCCTGGGTTGTGGACCTGCTGGCTGGTTCTGTGGACAACCAGGCCCGTTTTCAGATTCCGCCGAGATTTTCGCCAGAACCCCTTGTGCGGCGTCGGGATAGGGGAGTAGAAATCTCATCACGCATCCAAATGGATGCGGGAACGGACAGCAGAAACGGTCCATGCTGAGAGGGTCAACCTTTCAGAGCCGACACGTGGCGAGGTCGGCGGACCGGGACAGAAGTCCGGGAGACGGGCTCCGCCACTAGCCGGTCATGAAGCCCCGCGAACTCATACTTCGCGGGGCTTCACCTATTTCACCGCAAGCTCGCTTCGGCAGGGGCAACGACACGCGGACAGCCGATGAACATCGTGCGCGAACCAGTCCGGCGCCCGGATCCCTGCGCGCCCGTGTGCTTGAGTGGTGCACCACCCAAGTTGCCCTCAAGCCATCCAGATTTGGGTGGCTTGAGGTGTG
>JAWWPG010000022.1:0-14399 GCA_033850885.1 Nocardioidaceae bacterium | reverse complement strand
CGCGGCTGCGCACGGCCGACGCCGAGAACTTCCACGTGAACCTCCCGCTGCGCGGCCGGGCGGCCTCCAGAAGCGGGACCGGCGAGCCGGTGCCGACAGCTCGGGGCGAGGGTCTGGTCTTCTCACCCGGAGCACCCGCTGAGATCTCGTGGTCGGCCGACTGTGAGCAGCTGTGCCTGATGGTGACGCGGACCCGCCTGGAGGCCGAGCTCGAGCAGCTGCTCGGCCGGTCCCTCAGACGTCGACTGGCCTTCGACTTCGCCGCCGACCTGCACAGCCCCCTGGGACGGCGCTGGCGGACCGTGCTGAACCTGCTCGTGGACGAACTCGACCACCCGACCGACGTCGGCCGCAACCCCCTGTTGGGGAGACACCTCGAGGGGCTCGTGCTCGATGGCCTCCTGCTCGGTCAGCGACACAGCCACAGCCACGCCGCGACCCGGCACCGCCCGGTCGGGCTGAGCGCGGCGATCAGGCACGCCGTCGAGCTGCTCGAGGAGCGACCGTCCGAGCCATGGACAACGGTCCGTCTCGCCACCGAAGTCCACCTGAGCGTACGGGCCCTGCAAGAGGGGTTCCGTCGCGACCTCGCCACCTCACCGATGACGTACCTGCGCCAGGTCCGGCTACGCCGCGCGAACGAGGCCCTCAAAACAGCCAACCGCGATACCACCACCGTCCGCGCCGTCGCCATCAGCCTCGGCATCCTGCACATGAGTCGCTTCGCCGCCGCCTACCGCCAAGCCTTCGGTGAGACCCCCTCAGACACCCTCAACCGCACACCCTGACCCAGCCACCACTTCACGACCCGAGCCGAAGCCAGGAGGCGACGCCTCAACGTTGGTTGTCATCGGGCATCTCGTTGTCGATAGTGCCCCCGGCAAGGTACGGATTGTCCAGGATCGCACCGTCCAGCCACATCTTCGGGTGAGACTTGATGGCAGGCATGGCGACGTCCGCGCCGATGTTGTCGAGGTCGAAGAAGCAGACGCCGACGCAGGGACCCCCGCGGACGAACTCGGTCACCCGATCCTCAAATGCGATCAACTCTGCGACCAGACCCTCCAGGTCGGGACCCGCGTTCCCTCCATCGCCAATGATTGGGATCTGCATGACGCCCTTCAGCGCGACCCGCGGAGCCGCCCAAGTACCCATCGACTCCAGGACCCAGTCCGGGTGAAAGCGGCCATTCAGCTGATGGCGCGCGATCGACCGGGCAAACTCCAGCAGATCCAGTGCCGCTCCAGTGATGTCCCTTAGTTGGTTGCGGAGATGTTGCTCGTCGTCACGAAATGAGATCGACCGGCACCGGTTTCCAGCGGCGATGCCCTCGCGGAGAAAGGGGATCAAGACAGTGTCACGCTGAGCACTGCCATGGTAGAAGACGCACACATGGTCGTGTTGGTACAGTGACGCCCCCGCGAGCGTCGCAACGGGCTCATCTGATGGGGTGCCAAGGGCGTTCATAGAAAGACGCGGCTGAAGGGCGGAGCCGGCCCCACAAGTGTGGCACGTCCACGTGACACCGGGAAGAACATAAGATGAAGTCACATCTCTAGCTACCAGAGCCGCCGAAGTGCCGTGTGCCTTCCAAGACTTGCAATGCGCGCGTCGCGACATGAAGGTTGAGGCGGCTGTCCACGTCGCTTAGGTCGACTCCAGCCAGTTCCTCCACGCGCCGCAGCCGGTAACGCACGGTGTTACGGTGCACCACCAATGCAGCCGCCGTCTCATCGTAGTTCCCTCCGCACTCGAGGTAGACGGCGAGCGTGCGGACCATCTCGGCGCCGCGCCGGGCGTCGTAGTCAAGCAACGCACCCAGTTGCTCTCGGACGAACGAGTCGACGGATGATCTGTTATCCGCGGACCCCATCACCCGGTAGATCCCGAGGTCGGTGTACGAGGTCACGCCGAACGGAGACAGTGACTCCCGCCGGATGTCGAGTGCCCTGCTGGCTTCGGTATAGCTGGTGGCAAGTCTCGAGCGCGTTGGCACCGGGCTACCGACGCCGACTGAGACCTGCTGCGAGCCAAACTGATCGACGAGGGCGTGATAGGCGGACTCCGAGTCGACCGGCGCCGCTACCACAGCGACCGCCCGGTTCTGGCGGCGAGACACCAGGGCGGTCATGCCCTGCTGCGACAGCGCCGTGCGCACCGCTTGCGTAGGATTTGCGCGCTTCGGTGGGTGGCTCCACTCGATGACCATGACGACATGCGGGCCGCGAAGGTCGTGGTGCAGGGCTGCCGCTCGTGCGACCGCACCGTCGAGGTCTGTGCCGTCTATCAGGTCGTCGACGAGGTCCCGGCTGAGACGGGTCTCTACCTCGGCGAGGCTCCGCTGATGGGCGAGCTCCAGTTCGAGGGAGGTTGTCGCGTATTGGAGGGCGAACGTCTCGGGCTCTCCAGCCAGCCCGTCAGGGTCCACGACACCGATGAGACCGAGGATGTCCCGTCCTGATCGGACGACTGAGACCAGATGTCCGCGTTCCCTGCTCAGCCCCGTGATCACCTCGCCCTCGGTGCGCTCGAGGACATGAGACAGCGAAGGACGCCCGCCCGTGTGGGGCTCTGTGCCGGCCTGGGCCGTCCGCTGTCCGAACTCATCGTCGATGAAGACGAACAGCCCGGTCAGATCATGGAGGGCCTGCGCGATTCCTGCCACTCCTCGGCCCTTCGCCGAGATTTCGGTGAGGGTTGACTGAACACGATCGTGGTGTGCCAGGCGCGCGACTGTTCTCGAAAGATCGGCGTTCACCAACTCGAGTGCCCGCGTCTGCCGTTGCTCTCGCTGCCAGGACTCCGCGCTCTTGAGAGCGACTGCCGTCTGCTGCCCCAGCGCCCTGAGCAAAAAGAACGGGCCAGCAGAGGGCTCACCATCCCCCTCCACCACAAGGTACCCGAGTACGCCGTCGCGGGACTGGAACGGAAGCGCGTACCGCCAGCGCTCATCTGCAAGGACGATTGCGCCACCACTGGCGCCGACACTCAATACTTGGCTCAGGACGGCACTCGGCGGGTCCGGCGTGCCCAACCAAGGAACGAGGTGCTCCCCGTCTCTCACTAATACAGCCGCGACAGAGCATGGGCCGATATAAGGCACCGATGAGACGGCGAGCCGCAGAATCTGGTTGCGATCGGTTCGGTCGGACAACATCATGGACAGGACGAAAAGACCGTACAAATCCGTCAGATGACGACGACTCACGACGCCATCTGCTTCACCGTCATGAGTCTGCGCTGTCACCGGAGCGCCTCCTAGTGAGGACCCGATCCTTCCATGTCAGCCTGAGGGAAACCTGAGGTTGTGTCCACGGGCCAAGAACCTGGTGCCAACTTCGTGCTGCGAGGCCGACGCGGCGCGAGACGACCGTTCGCGATGCTCGAAGAACTTAGCGTTCCCGCACTAGAGGAGAGCACTCATGACAAGAGCCGTCGGTATCGACCTCGGAACGACGAACTCCGTCATCGCCGCCTGGCAGGGCGGGGAACCAGAGGTCATCCCCAACGCAGAGGGATCCAGGACCACGCCGTCGGTCGTCGCCTTCGCCGAGGACGGCGAACGTCTCGTCGGACAGCTGGCGCGGAGGCAGGCGATCCTGAACCCGAAAGGCACCCTCTACTCAGCCAAGCGCTTCATCGGCCGTCGGTACGACGAGGTGAAGGACGAGGCTGAGACCGTCGGCGTCGACGTCGTCGAGGGTGAGGGAGGCGCGGCACGCTTCAAGGTTCGCGGCAAGTTGTACGCACCCGAGGAGATCAGTGCCATGATCCTGCGTAAGCTCGCGGACGACGCCTCCAAGCAGCTCGGGGAAAGGGTGACCGAGGCCGTCATCACGGTTCCGGCGTACTTCAACGACGCTCAGCGTCAAGCCACCAAGGATGCCGGCAAGATCGCCGGCCTCGACGTACTACGGATCATCAACGAGCCCACCGCAGCGGCGCTCGCATACGGTCTGGACAAGAAGGGCCATGAGACCGTGCTCGTCTTCGACCTTGGCGGCGGCACGTTCGATGTCAGTCTCCTCGAGGTTGGGGATGGTGTCGTCGAGGTCCGCTCAACAGCCGGTGACACCCATCTCGGCGGCGACGACTTCGACCGGCGTCTCGTCGATCACCTTGCCGACCAATTCCAGAAGGACAACGGAATTGATCTGCGCAAGGACCCGCAGGCTCTACAGCGCTTGTTCGAGGCCGCCGAGCGAGCGAAGATCGAGCTCAGCTCCGTCGCGCAGACGCAGGTCAGTCTCCCCTTCGTCACGGCGGATGCGACAGGGCCGAAGCACCTCACGGCGACCCTGATGCGGTCGCAGTTCGAGCAACTGACGACAGACCTCGTCGAGCGCACCATGGGCCCGGTACAACAGGCGATGAGTGACGCGAAGGTGACCGCGGACGACATCGACGAGGTCATCCTGGTCGGCGGGTCGACCCGTATCCCGGCCGTCCAGAAGCTCGTTCGCAAGCTGACCGGTGGCAAAGACCCGAACATGAGTGTCAACCCAGACGAAGTTGTCGCCGTAGGAGCGGCGATTCAGGCGGGCGTGCTCAAGGGCGAGGTCTCCGACGTCCTGCTGCTCGACGTGACCCCGCTCTCCCTCGGCGTGGAGACCCGCGGCGGCGTCATGACCAAGATCATCGAGCGCAACACGACGATCCCCGCTCGCCGGTCCGAGACGTTCTCGACCGCCGAGGACAACCAGCCGGCCGTCGACATCGTCGTCCTGCAGGGAGAACGCGAACGCGCTGCTGACAACCGGGTTCTCGGTAACTTCCAGCTCACCGACATCCGCCCCGCACCGCGGGGAGAGGCCCAGATCGATGTCACGTTCGACATCGACGCGAACGGCATCCTCAACGTGACTGCGCGCGACAAGAGCACCGGCGCCGAGCAAGGCATCACTATCAGCGAGAGCACGAACCTCGATAAGGCCGAGGTCGAACGGATGATCGCGGAGGCAGAACGCAGCCGGAGTGAGGACGCGGCGCTGCGGGAGGCGGTGGAGGCGCGCAACCAGCTCGACTCCGTGGCGTACCAGGTGGAGCGACAACTCTCTCAGCTCGGCGATGCCGTGCCCACGCATGAGCGTTCACGCGCCGAGATGCTGATCGCGGACGCGCGGGAGGCGGTCAAGAGCGAGGCGCCGCCCGACCGGGTCCGCGATCTGACCTCCGAGCTTCAGCAGATCATGTACGGCCTGCAGAGCACGAGCAGCTCCCCCGGGTCCTCCGCGACGGGTCGCGACGAGTCCGCATCATCCGACTACTCCGAGGCCGCCGACGACGACATCGTCGACGCCGAGTTCGACAGAGCGTAGTCATGGGCGGCACCCGGACGTCCCAAGAGCGAACGGGCCCCCCGCCGGAGCCCGGCCGGGGGGTCGTCAACCCCCAAGCGCCGGAGGAAGGTCCACCGGAGACGACGGAGCACGGGACCAGCCAGGCCGAGCGCGCACTGGAGCTGATCGCCCAGGCGGAGGACCGATGGCGCAGGGCAGCAGCAGACCTCGAGAACTTCCGCAAGCGCTGCGCCCGTGAGCTCGGCCAGGCCCGCGAGAACGAGCGAGCGCGCGTTGCTGCAGCCTGGCTCCCGGTCGTCGACAACCTGGAGCTCGCGCTGAGGCACGCGGACCTCGACAACCCGGCCAGCCTGCTCGAAGGGGTCAACGTGGTCTATGACCAGGCGGTCGGCGTCCTGGCCGGGCTCGGCTACCGGCGGTACGGCGACAGCGGAGGGAGGTTCGACCCGCACAAGCACGAGGTCGTCTCCACAGTCCACGACGAGGAGCGCGAGCCTGGCACGATCATCGACGTGGTTCGACCAGGCTACGGCGACGGGACTCACCAGCTCAGGCCCGCATCGGTCGTCGTGGCGCGACGTTCCGAGTGAGCACCATGGCGACTGACTTCTACGAGGCCCTGGGCGTGCCACACACGGCCGACAAGAAGGAGATCCAGCAGGCCTACCGCACCCTCGCCCGGCAGTTCCACCCCGACATCAACCACGACCCCGCTGCCGAGGACCGCTTCAAAGAGATCAGCGAGGCATACGCCGTCCTCACCGACGATACGATGCGGGCGAAATACGACCAGTTCGGTCCGAACTTCCGACAGGTGCCGGACGACTACGCGAAACGCTCCCGAGCGCGCAGGTCAGCGGCCTCACCGGGTGGCGCCTCATCCGGCGCAACGCGGATCCGCTTCAGCGACGACCCCGGGACCAGCGGCATCAACATGGATGACCTCTTCGCGTCCTTCTTCGGCGACGGGGCGGGCGGGGCGTCGGTGCCCGGCGCCGACCAGCGGGTGCAGCTCGAGCTCACGCTCGAGGAGGCCTACCACGGTGGACGCAAGCACATCAGGCTCCCAGGCGACCCACCCCGCGAGTACGACGTGACTATTCCCCGCGGAGTCGTCGACGGCCAGCGCATCCGCCTGCAAGGCGAGGGCGGGCACGGATTCGGCGAAGGTGAGCGCGGTGACCTCTACCTCGTCGTCAAGATCGCACCGCACAAGAAGTTCCGGCTCGATGGTCGGAACATATTCACCACGGTGCCGGTAGCCCCGTGGGAGGCCGCACTTGGCGCGACCATCGTCATCGAGACGCCGGGTGGTGAGGTCAAACTCAAGGTGCCCGAGGGCACCTCGAGCGGTCGACGCTTGCGGCTGCGCGGAGAAGGGCTCCCGAAGCCCAGGTCGGGAGCCGGAGACCTTATCGCCGAGGTCCAGGTCGTCGTCCCGCGCAAACTGAGCAGGCGTGAACGGCAGCTGTTCGAGCAGCTAGCGGACGTGTCCGACTTCAACCCCAGGATGACCTCATGACCCTCTTTCCTGTCGTCATCGCCACACCTGCTCGGCCGGGCTCACGGCTGGACCTCGACGAGGTGGCCCGGATCGGCTGTGTGCATCCAGAGTTCGTCCGGCGGCTGGCTTCGCTCGGCCTGCTCGACGTCACCGTGGAGGCGGACCGTCACCTGACGTTCCCGCCCGGAGCGCCCGCAAGACTCGCCCGCATCCAGAGGCTCCACGTCGGGCTCAGTCTCAGCTACGCCGCCATCGGTCTCGTCTTAGAGCTCCTCGACCGGATCGACGGCCTCGAACACCGGCTCCGAACCCGCCCTGTCCTCGACTCTGAAGGGACTCGACCATGGATCTGAACGACCTCACGGTGAAGTCGCAGGAGGCGCTCGCCGCGGCGCAGGATCTGGCCCGTCAGAGGGGGCAGTCGCGAGCCGACGTGGAACACGTTCTGCTGGCACTTCTAGAGCAGCCCGAGGGTCTCGTCCCGCGGCTGTTGCGGCAGATGGATATCGACGTCGAGTCGCTCCGACGAGCTGCCCAAAGGGAGGTCGACAGTCTGCCCCGATCAACCGCCGCCAGCCCGCCGCTGGGCCAGGTCGCGATCAGCGACCAGCTGGCGAGAGCTCTCGACGTCGCGAAGAAGCAGGCCGACCGGCTCAAGGACTCCTACGTGTCCGTGGAGCACCTGGTGCTGGGGCTGATAGCCGTTGGCGACCGTTCCCCGGCCGGCCGCGTGCTGCGCGAGCACGGTGTCACGTCTGAGGGCTGGCTGTCGGCTCTGACCAAGATTCGAGGCAGTCAGCGGGTGACCTCAGCCACTCCGGAGGGAGCATACGAAGCGCTGAGCAAGTACGGCCGCGACCTCGTCGAGGATGCCCGGAACGGCCGGTTGGACCCGGTCATCGGACGCGACCAGGAGATTCGTCGCGTCGTACAGATCCTCAGCCGCAAAACGAAGAACAACCCAGTGCTCATCGGAGAGCCGGGAGTCGGGAAGACCGCGATCGTCGAAGGACTGGCTCAGCGAATCGTCAACGGAGACGTCCCCCAAGGGCTCCGCGACCGCGTCGTCTTCTCTTTGGACATGGGAGCCCTCGTCGCAGGGGCAAAGTACCGCGGCGAGTTCGAGGAACGCCTCAAGGCCGTGCTGAGCGAGGTAACGGCGTCGGAGGGCCGCATCCTTCTGTTCGTGGACGAGCTGCACACGGTCGTGGGTGCGGGTGCGACCGAGGGAGCGATGGACGCTGGCAACATGCTCAAGCCGATGCTGGCGCGCGGCGAGCTCCACATGATCGGCGCCACGACGCTGAACGAGTACCGCAAGTACATCGAGAAAGATGCGGCGTTGGAGCGGAGGTTCCAGCCCGTCCTTGTCGATGAGCCTAGCGTCGAGGATGCGATCTCGATCCTGCGTGGCCTGCGCGAACGCCTCGAGGTGTTCCACGGAGTGAGGATCGCCGATGTCGCCCTGGTGGCAGCCGTCACCCTCTCGCACCGCTACATCAGCGACCGATTCCTCCCGGACAAGGCCATTGACCTGGTCGACGAGGCGTGCGCGAGACTCCGGACAGAGATCGACTCGATGCCGGCTGAGCTCGACGAGCTGACCCGACGGGTCACGCGGCTGGAGATCGAGGAAGCCGCGCTCCAGAAGGAGAAGGATGCGGCGAGCAAGGCGAGACTTGAAGAGCTTCGTCGCGAGCTCGCTGACCTACGCGCGGAAGCAGATGCCAAGCGTGCTCAATGGGAAGCCGAACGTCAGGGAATCCGGCGGATCCAGGAGCTCCGCGAGGAACTCGAGCAGGTCCGACGAGAGTCGGAGGACGCCGAACGTCGGTATGACCTCAACCGAGCGGCCGAACTACGGTATGGACGGCTGGCGGACCTCGAGCGCCGATTGGGCGAGCTGAGCGAGGAGCTCGACCGGAAGCAGGCGCAGAGCGGCGGCCCACTGCTGCGCGAGGTCGTCACCGAGGAGGAGATCGCCGAGATTGTTGCTGCCTGGACGGGCATCCCGGTCAGCAGGTTGCAGGAGGGCGAGCGGCTGAAGATCCTCCGGCTAGCCGACACTCTCAGGGCGCGGGTGGTCGGTCAGGAGGTTGCCGTCGAGCTCGTGACGGACGCAATCATCCGCGCCCGGTCCGGCATCAAGGACCCCAGGCGTCCTATTGGCTCGTTCATCTTCCTCGGACCCACTGGCGTCGGCAAGACCGAGCTAGCGAAGTCTCTCGCCGCCGCGCTGTTCGACAGCGCCGACAACATGATCAGGCTCGACATGAGCGAGTACCAGGAGCGCCATACCGTGAGCCGGCTCGTCGGGGCCCCGCCCGGATACATCGGGTACGACGAAGGTGGGCAGCTGACGGAGGCAGTGCGGCGAAAGCCGTACTCTGTCGTGCTGTTCGATGAGATCGAGAAGGCGCACCCCGATGTCTTCAACACCTTGCTCCAGGTGCTCGACGACGGTCGCATCACGGACGCCCAGGGACGCACCGTCGACTTCCGGAACACCGTCATCATCATGACCTCCAACATCGGCTCGGAGCTACTGCTCGGCGGAGCCGGCCCGGACGGCGAAATCGAATCCGCGGTGCGAGGCGCCGTCATGGCGGAGCTTGGCCGGCGCTTCAGGCCGGAGTTCCTCAACCGGGTCGACGAAATCATCATCTTCCGTCCACTGGGACTCTCCCAGATCGAGCAGATCGTCGACCTCCAGCTCGACGAGCTTCGCTCCCGCCTCGCCGACCGAGGCATCACCGTTGAGGTCACTGACAAGGCGCTCTTGTTCATTGCACGAACGGCCTACGACCCGGCGTACGGTGCCCGCCCGCTGCGTCGCTACATCGCTCGCGAGGTCGAGACGAGGGTCGGGATGCTCCTGCTCAACGGCGACATCAACGAGGGCACCGTGATTCGGATCGACGTCATCGATGACGAGCTCGACGTGACCTACCACCCGGCCGAAGAGCTAGCAGCCTGAGGACTGGAGGAGCAACACATCATGGACATTGTCATCTGCCCGACCTGCGGGAAGAAGAACCGTACGCCCCCCGACGCCACCGGGACCCCACGGTGTGGCAACTGCCACTCTGCCCTGCCCTGGATCGTTGACGCGGACGACCACACCTTCAAGGCAGTCGCGGACCGCTCGACCATCCCAGTCCTCGTAGACCTGTGGGCCACCTGGTGCGGACCTTGTCGACAGGTCAGCCCGGTCCTGGAACGTCTGGCGAAGGAGCGCGCGGGTCTCGTCAAGCTGGTCAAGGTCGACATCGACCGGTCACCGCAGACGGCTCGTCGCTTTGCGGTCCAGGCCGTCCCCACTCTCGTGGTCTTGAACGAGGGCGAGATGGTCGCCGAGCAAACCGGGGCCGCGCCCGCGAGTGTTCTCGCTGAGTGGCTCGACTCAGCTCTCGAGAGCATCAGCGGCCTGTCAGATGAGTCCGTGGGACAGAAGATCCGCACATGAACCCCACCACGGCAGTCCGCCCTGACCCCCACCTTTCCTATGTCGGCCCGGTCACCCCACTCACGCCCGAGGGGTGCGCCGAGTGTCTGGAGCTCGGCACCAGGTGGCTACACCTACGGCTGTGCCTTACGTGCGGCCACGTGGGCTGCTGCGACTCGTCGCCGATGCGTCACGCGAGGGCACATGCCCACCAGGTCGGACACCCGATCATTCGGTCGTTCGAGCCCGGTGAGTCATGGCGCTGGTGCTACGTCCACGAGGCGTTCGTGTGAACGACGTCAGCCCTGAGCACCAGGAGACCCCCGACATCAACGGCGCCTACCCGCGGCTCTCGAGTAGCGACGTGCAGCGCCTTCTTGCGCACGGCGAACTGCGTCGCATGTCAGCGGGCGAAGTGCTGTTCTCGGCCGGCGAAGTCGTGTCCGACTTCATCGTGATCTGCAGCGGCCTGGTGGCAATCCTCGACAACGACGAGGGACAGGAACATGTCATCCGCGTTCACGGCACCGGGCGGTTTCTTGGTGACCTCGGACTGCTCGAGGGCCAACCCGTGCTCTACAGCGCCCGCGCCGCGACAGACGGGGAGCTGCTGGCGGTTCCGTTCGATGCGCTAGTGAAGACGGTCTCCCGCGACCAGATGCTGGGTGAGGAGATCCTGAAGGCCTACCTGATCCGACGATTGCTCCTCGTCGAGAGCGGCACCGGTATCAGGATCATCGGATCGTGCTACACGCCGGAGACGCGGCGCTTGCTCGAGTTCACGGCGCGCAACAGGCTTCCGCACCGACTCATCGACCTTGACAAAGACGCCAGCGCCGAGTCGTTCCTCCAGAAACTCGGTGTGACCGTCGACGAGACCCCCCTGGTCATCGTCGGGGGGCGGCATGTGTTGCGAAACCCCAGCCTTGACGAGGTGGCGGGGGCTCTCGGCCTTCGGGCCGAGCCGGCCCGAACAGCGTCGTACAACCTACTTGTCATCGGAGCCGGTCCTGCGGGACTCGCGGCGACGGTCTACGCCGCCTCGGACGGCCTCGACGTGCTCCTTGTCGACGCCTTCGCACCCGGGGGTCAGGCGGCGACGTCGTCACTGATCGAAAACTACCTGGGGTTCCCGGCCGGAATCTCGGGCGCCGAGCTTGCCGAGCGGGCGATCTTGCAGACCCGGAAGTTCGGCGCGACTCTCACGGTTCCGGCCGAGGCGACATCCCTACGCGGCGCTGCAGACGGCGTGACTGTGGGTTTCGGCGATGGGCGGGAGGTGACAGCCTCAGCGGCCGTCATCGCCTCAGGCGTCAAGTACCGTCGCCTCGTCGTCGAGGGGATCGAGAAGCTCGAGCCGTCGAGTGTCTATTACGCGGCAACTGTCCACGAGGCAAGCGTGTGCCGCGCGGACCCCGTCGCTCTGGTGGGTGGTGGGAACTCGGCGGGACAAGCGGCCCTGTTCCTCGCAAGTCACTCCCCGAGCGTCACGTTAGTGGTGCGTGAGGAGACCCTGAGCGAGAACATGTCGCGCTATCTGACCACGCAGATCGAACAGCACCATCGCATCGAGGTCCTTCTCCACAGCGAGGTCGTCAGGGTGGAAGGTGAAGGCGTCCTCACCGCCGTGACCGTCGTCAACAACCACACGGGTCAGCTCAGCGAGATCCCAGCCCGCGCGCTGTTCGTCTTCATCGGCGCGTCCCCGCATACCGGATGGCTCTCCGGCGCTGTCGACCTCGATGACCGAGGCTACGTCCTCACCGGCGCGGACGTCCGGCTGAAAAGTGGCGCAGCTCCGGCGCTGCGCCGACGGGGAGTTCGGCATCTCGAGACGAGCATGCCGCGTGTCTTCGCCGTCGGAGACGTCCGCAGCGGCTCGGTGAAACGAGTGACCTCGGCCATGGGGGAGGGCGCCATGTCGATCGGCACCATCCACCAGTACCTCGCCGGCGGCCACGGCCTTCTCGCAACGGACAGCTCCGCCACAGGTAACTCGGGTAGCGACAACTCGACCATCGAGAACCCGCAGGCGCTCAACAACCAGGAGGTATCACCATGCCTATCGACGCGCTCTCCGTCAGATGGCAAGCCATCCTTCTCCGAGGAAGCCTCGCGATCGCCTTCGGCATAATCGCGATCGCCGCACCGATCGAAACGGTCACGGCACTCGCTATCTTCTGGGGCTGCTGGGCCCTGATAGATGGCATCGGGTTGCTCTACCAGGCGTTCCGGCCGGAAGGGCGGGGCGGACGCTGGTGGCTTGTTCTCATGGGCTTTGTCGCCGTCGTGGCGGGCTTCCTTGCGATCATCCAGCCCGGGCTGGCGGCCACGACTCTCACCTGGATCCTCGGAATCTGGCTCGTCGTCCGCGGCGCGTTCGAGCTCGGCAGCGCGATCTCGGCAGCCAGCATCTGGCCCCGCTGGCTTCTCGTTGCGAGCGCCGTCGCATCCCTGATTCTCGGCGTTCTGTTCATGCTCAACCCGGCCGCTGGCGCCGTCTCGATTGCATTGACGTTGGGGATCATCGCCATCGCGTGGGGTGTCACGATGGTCGCCGCAGGGTATGCCGTCAGGGCCGCAGCATCGGCCCTGAATCCCGCAGAGCACCACCCACTGCACGCGTGACAATCAGCACCTGCAGTAACGCTCGCCCTACCGCGATGTCGAGAAGCTCCCCGCCGAGGAAGGCCTGAGTGTCGATCATGCACAGGTACCGGAGGCCCGCCACGGCCGAGTGCAAAAGCCCTCACGGGGCAGATCGCCTGGGTTTCCGGTCGCGCGCGATGCGCTCGCGCCGCTCCTCCTCGCGCTTGGAATAGGCGGCGGCGCGGATCGCCTCGTCGGACTCCAGGCCGTAGCCGAGGCCACCACCGACGGTCGCTGCTGACGCGACAAACCAGGCCAGGACAAACAGGTCACCGTAACCCAGCGAGGCGTGGAGGTAGCGACCCATCACCGCGGGGTCGAGGACGAAGAACGCCCACGCTACGTTCACTACGAAGAGGGCGAGGTAACAGATGAGAACGCCGGCCGTCAAAGTCACCAGCGTCGAGGCGTTGTACAGGCGCGACCTCTCCCGAGCCCGCGGGGAGTCGTCGTCGGGACGGTCCCACAGCTCACCATCGATCACGAGCCAAGCGACAGCAAGGGCGATCGAGGCGATCGTCGCGACCACCAGGCGCCACCACGATAGCGAGCCCGCCAGCAGCCAGACCGTCGAGTTGATCGTGGCCACGGCTCCGGTCGCCAGCGCCGCCACTAGCGCAGACTTCAGCCCAGGCACCAACAGCCACGGACGATTGGCGAGCACCATGCCCATGAGCAGGCGCCAGCGGCCGCGCCGGTGCGGGACCGCGACGCGGTGTTCCTCCCCCGCGTTCGGGTCTGCCATCGCGCTGACCATGGAGCGCACCGCCCGACGGGCGCGGGCATGCATCCTAAGTCCGCCCAGCGCGGGCAGTGACAGCACCGCGGTCCGACGCTCTGGATCAGTCTCGACCAGCAAGTGTCGGCCCTTGCGGTCGTGGAGTGGAAGTTCGGTCAAGCCGACAACGAGATCCCAGTCCTGCTGCCGAGCCTGGTCTTGCAACCGACCAACCGCGGTCTCGACGTCCTCGGAACCGGTGGTGAACGGCTGACTCACAACGGTGATCTCCCACGCCTGGTTGCCGTCGAGCGGACTCAGGTCGGTCATACCTTGTGCGATCGCGGTCGGCGCAGCTGGATCAGCCACGAGTCCGATTCGGAGCCGCTCCACATGGGTTTTGGTACCCACCAGGGGCTGCGGATACTCGCCACGATGACACCGTGGTCTGCAGAATCACCGCTCGTAGGGTGCGAGCACCTCACCATCCCGCGGCCAGAATGGCCTGGACTGGCGTCAGCCAGCTGGGCAGCGGTACGGGGGACCCACGTCCGTCAGCTCGACGCGATCTCCTCGAGGTTCCTGATCGCGCTGACTGGGCTCACCCGGCTGCTTGACCCGTCTGCCGCCAGCAAACCCGTTCCGGACGCTGTGACGTCATCACGTGCCATGGGTGTCTTGCCCATCGGCAGTGATCGTGGGGATCACCGCCGAGAAGTCGAGGTCACCCGCACCGGCCTCGGCTGCTCGTTCGAGCCAGTCACGGCATGCCGCGGCGACCTC
>JAWWPG010000029.1:0-28843 GCA_033850885.1 Nocardioidaceae bacterium | reverse complement strand
TCTCAGAGACATCCATGGCGCAGCTCAAACCCAACCGCAATACTGAACCCATCGCCGCCATAGACAGCGGCACGTAGGCACCGAGGATCAACCCTCAAAGCCCACCACCCGGCGGGGCACTACCGGCCCCTTCGTCAACCTCCCTAACGCATCCGGTGAGATGTACTTGTGAAGACGACGCCGAGGCGAACTCGCGAGAGACCGTGTATTATCCATCCAAGGGGATGGTGACAGGGTGGTGACAGGATGGCTGCCTCGGAAGGTGACAGGACCGAGAAGATCACAGTCAATGTTGGGCTGGTCGACCTGGGGCAGATCGACCTTCTGGTTCAGGAAGGTTTCTATGCCAACCGGACGGACTTCCTGCGTACCGCCATGCGCAACCAGCTTGGCGTTCATTCGGATGCGCTCGCCCAGACCGTCGCGCGCAAGACACTCGTGCTCGGAGCCGAGCACGTGACGCGAGCGGAGTTGGAGAAGCATCTGGCGGCGGGCACGAAGGTTCAGATACACGTCCTCGGGCTGGCGACAATCGCCGCTGACGTTTCGCCCGAGCTGGCGGCGGCGACCATCGAGTCCGTGGAGGTACTTGGCGCCTTCCGTGCCAGTTTGGCCGTGAAGTCCGCCCTGGCGGGGCGCACACTGGGCGGCCGCCGGTGACTCGCATTGTGACGATCGGCGACATTGAGATGTTTCGGAGCGACAGGGAGTAGATGAACGACGACAAGCAAACCGCGATGGCGCAGGCAACCCGGCTAACTCGGGCAGGGCGGCTGAACGAGGCAACCGCTCTCATCCAACGAACTCTCGGCGCCGGTCACCAGGCAACGACGACACCTGTCCCCCCGGCACCTGCCGGCCGGCGGTGGTTCGTTCGGGAAGAGGCGACGAATGGCAGCGCCGCCGGCGGGCGAGTCCTCGAAAACTTGCCGCGTCCCGATAACCTCCGGGCTTTCGAGCCGCATGAAGGTCCGTCGTCGTTGGTTTCAGGGAGCTTCCTGGATGCGTCCCATACCGGCGCGGACGGCGAGCGACGGTACAAGCTCTATCTGCCCTCCAGCTACACCGGAGTACCCATGCCGTTGGTCGTCATGCTGCACGGGGGAACTCAGGATGCCCAGGACTTCGCGGCCGGCACGCGCATGAACACTCAGGCAGAGCGGGAGTCGTTTCTCGTGGCGTACCCGGAACAGTCACCTGCGGCCAGCCAGATGAAGTACTGGAACTGGTTCCAGCCCACGCATCAGCGTCGAGGAGCTGGGGAGCCCGCTCTGATCGCAGGGATCACGCGCGACATCCTTCGGGAGTACGCCGTCGATGCCGATCAGGTGTATGTGGCCGGTTTCTCGGCCGGCGGTGCCATGGCCGCAGTCATGGCCGCCACGTACGGCGATCTGTACGCCGCCGTCGGCGTGCACTCGGGCCTGCCCTATGCGGCAGCCCACGACGTGCCTTCGGCCTTTTCGGTGATGAAGCAAGGGCCGACTCGAGACGCTCAGCTACCGGGCGATGCCCCTCCTCTTATCGTCTTCCACGGCGACCGGGACCAGATAGTCAATCAGGTGAACGCGGGCCGTCTGGTGCGGCAGTGGCGATCAGCCGCCGCTGGAGGCGTCGAATCCGAGCCGTCGACGGTGCACCACTCGCAGGTGCAAGGTGGCCGGTCCTACACGCGGCTGGTCTACCCGAAGGGCGCGGATACCTCCGCGACGGAGCAGTGGGTCATCCACGGTGGCGGTCACGCCTGGTCCGGCGGCGGTCCCGATGGGTCGTACACA
The DNA here is from genome assembly GCA_033850885.1 of Nocardioidaceae bacterium. GTDB lineage: Bacteria > Actinomycetota > Actinomycetes > Propionibacteriales > Nocardioidaceae > JAWWPG01. The sequence goes on along the minus strand of JAWWPG010000029.1, from coordinate 27,065 downwards.
GACCCGCTCGGCCCCGACGCGTCCGCCGAGATGACGCGCTTCTTCAGGCAAAGTCGCACCTGATGCTGGCAGCATCATCCTGCCAGGCGGGACAGCGTTATCGGTTCGAGCACGGCGCGGGTCGAGGCCCGTTGGCCGGCCCATTGCCAGGATTGCTCCAGCGGCTCTAACGTACGAGGTCAGCGGAGCCGTTGGGGCGTCGCATCGCAGCGGGAGGGTTGATATATGAAGCGTAAGTTCACCGCGGCCGGAGCGGCTGTTGCTCTCGTCATCGGCGGAGGGGCCTGGATCGGTTTGACCTCTGCCACGGCCAGCACCGCCAAGCCAAGCCTGCATGGGTGGCCGGGTGCCCAGGCATCTGCCTCGAAGACAATCGCATCGGTCAAGGCCGAAGCCGCCAACAATGGTTCACACGTGCTGCTGCTGCGTGCACACCAGGTCAAGCAAACCAGCATTGACGTCGGTCCCGCCGGGCCTAGCGTGGGTGACTACTTCATGTTCGAGGAGAATCTGCGGTACCAGGGCGCCGCTCAGGTGGTCGGTCGGGACTCGGTGCGTTGCACGTTCGGGGCGACGAGCTTCATCTGCGACGGCACTCTTGATCTGTTCGCCAAGGGCAAGATCGTCATCTACGGAGCGACTTTCCGCGGGGACGCCAACCTCTTCCCGGTCACCGGCGGCACGGACCACTACCAGGGGGTCGGCGGCCAGCTCTCCACCGCCAACCTGCGCCATGGGAACGAGCTGCTCGCCTTCGAGCTCACCCGGTAACCAGCGGTACGGGGGGCGACAGGACGAGCCCTGCCACCGATCACTTCAGATCGGTGGCAGGGCGCACGCAGCATGTCCGCCTGTTACGGCCGGAGCTACCCGACAAGGCGAGTCCGAGGGAACCGCCCACACGTCAGGGTTATCGAGATTCTGCTTTCCGGAACACCGACCGGAACTGCCTCCCGAGTGTGCGGGCCCCGGCGAGCGGGATCAAGGCACCAATGAGCCTGCCCCGCAAGGTCTTGGGCACGCGGGTCAACGTGACCTGTACGTCGGTGCCGGGGGGCGCCGGCGTGAGCTCGTAGCGCCACCCGCTGCCCGGCCCCCACAGGTTCGAGTCCACGGTGTCGATCGCCACGGTCCCGGCGGTGGCGTCCCACGAGTAACGTTCACGCTCCCAACCCATCGCGTTGCCTTCGGTTACTTCGGCCCAGTCCGAGCCCTGGTCATGCACCTTGAAATGAGCATCATCGACGTTCGGCCACCGACTGGCACGCCCAGGGCCGAAGTCCGTAAACAGCGCCAGCACTTCGCTCGGCGACAAGCTCGTATGAACCGTGAACCGCGTTGTCGGCATGCTGTGTTTTCCTCTACTTCGGGCGGCGGAGGCTCCGCCGTTCAAGGACATCATCCGCCTTTGGCGGCAGCGCTGCGGCCCGACCGGCGCGGCTGCGGAATGACGCGGGAGCGCGGAGCCGCAAGAGTCTTGGGCATCGGGCCGATGAGTTCTCAACAGGGGAGAGGTCAAACGGTTATGACAACGACGCACCTGCTTCAAACCCCAGAGGTGGATATCGCGTACGACGTCCACGGCCCGCTGCCCACCGCCGACGGACGCCCACCGCTGTTCATGATCGGCCAGCCCATGAGCGCCAGCGGTTTCCTCACGTTGGCGTCGCACTTCCCCGACCGCACAGTGGTCACCTATGACCCTCGCGGCCTCGGCCGCAGCACCCGCAAAGACAGCCGGGTCGACCATTCGCCCACGGTCCAGGCGGACGACGTGCATGCCGTTATCGAGGCGCTCGGCGTAGGCCCGGTCGAGATGTTCGCGAGCAGTGGCGGCGCCGTAACCGCGCTCGCGCTGGTGGCGGCATACCCCAACGACGTGGCCACCTTGGTGGCACACGAGCCGCCGATCATCCCGCTGCTCCCCGACGCCGAGGCTGCCGAACGCGCCCGCACCGGCTTTCGGGACGCGTACGAGGCCTACGGGTCGGGTGCCGGAATGGCGGCCTTCATCGCGATGACCTCGTGGCCAGGCGAGTTCACCGACGACTACTTTGCCCAGCCCGCAGCGGATCCTGCCCGGTTCGGGATGTCGACCCAGGACGACGGGTCTCGTGACGACCCGCTGCTTTCCGACCGGTCCTGGGCGGTCAGCAGCTACTGCCCGGATGCCGACGCGCTAGCGGCGGCGGCGACCCGCGTCGTGGTCGCCGTGGGCGAGGAGTCCCTGGGCACCTTCACCGGGCGCACGTCGATGGCCGCCGCAGAGCTGCTCGGGCAGCAGGCAATCGTCTTCCCGAGCCACCACGGTGGCTTCGTCGGCGGCGAGTCCGGATACGCGGGCCAACCCGAGGCCTTCGCGCGGAGACTGCGCGCCGTTCTCGGGGACGACAATTGACGCCGTGCACTTTTGAGTGGCGCGCCGAATCGCATGAGCGGACGCCTTCGCCTTCGCCTGACGGCCCCTCGAAGATCGGCAACCAGCGCCACTATTTCAGGGTGGTGAACATCCATTCCATCAGTCCGAAGCAGACCTCACCGTGACCAGCATCGGGGTGAATCGTGAGCGCCCCGGTGGGGAGGCGGGCGGCTAGCCACTCGCCGTGGCTCGCCGAGGCCATGGAGTCAGCGCCGCCATAGCTGAGCTGGACCGGCGCGACCACATCGCCGAGGTCGAAGTCCCACGGCCCGAGCCAACTGAGGTTGTCGCGGACGAACCCGTCATAGCGTTCAAGTGCCCGGCGAACGTCGGCGAAGAAGATCGTGCGCTCTTCGGGACGTGTGTCGAAGTAGTGCTCGCTGGGAGGTGCCATGCCGGAGAAGGCCGCCTCGAACTCGCTCGCCGGGACCTGGAGCATCGGGTCGAAATCACGGCTTACCTGGGCGGTGACCGTGGCCACCGCGCTGTCCACCTTGCCCTCGGCCAGGAGATCGAGCGCCTGCACATCCTCCGGCTCGAGGAGCTCCGGCGCGATAAGGTGGACCGGGCCCAGACCAGCGGCGACCAGTACGTGCCGCACGCGCGTCGTCAGGGCGGCGGCGGTCGCCAGCGCAAACGGCCCGCCGCCGGACGCTCCCAGGACGGCAAACTCCCCGAATCCCAACCCGTCGGCCAACTCGCCCACATCCCGCCCAACCGACAGCAGACCCGGTGGTGTCGTCGTCGACTCCCCGTACCCCGGGCGAGACATCGCCACCAGCCGCACGCCCTGGCGGTGCGCGGCCTCGTCGAGGAGTGCGCCCGACCCGGCGGTGCCCGGCGTGCCATGCAAGTACACGACCGGTTGCCCGCGCGCATCGCCGACCTCGAGGTACTCCAAGGCACGCCCGTCGGCCGTCCGGAACTCGTCCATGACGCGAGGCTACTCCGTGGGGATGTGGACGAGAGCGGTGACGAGGTGCTCGCAAGCACGCGCCGAACCCTAGCCGATGCTCAGAGGGCCTGGCCGAAGTCGTGCTGGCGCAACGCCTCGTAGACCGCCACCGCGGCGGTGTTCGACAGGTTGAGCGAGCGCAGCCCGTGCAGCATGGGCACCCGGACCGTCGCCGTGACATGCGGGTCGGAGATCACCTCGTCGGGCAGACCGGTGGACTCGCGTCCGAACAGCAGGACATCGCCCGGCTGGTAGGCGATGTCGGTGTAGCGCGTCGTGCCACGCGTGGTGAACGCGAAGACACGGTCGCCGTCAAGGGCACGCCAGGCGCTGTCCAGATCCTCATGGACGGTGACCGATGCCAGATCGTGGTAGTCGAGCCCGGCCCGCCGAAGCCGAGCGTCGGACATGTCGAAGCCCAGCGGCCTGACCAGGTGCAGCTCGCATCCGGTGGCGGCGACCAGCCGGATGGCGTTGCCTGTGTTGGGTGGGATCTCCGGCTGGTGGAACATCAGGCGGAACACCAGCCGATGGTCTCATGGGCTGCGGTCGCCGGCGCCTTGTCTTCGGCCGCCGAGGGTCTCTTGACGCAGCAGCAGCACCAGCCCACCGAGCAGGGCGAGCGCCGCGGCAAGGACCGCCTCGCCGTCGCTGCGGTGCAGGTTGTCGAGCGATACCGCCACGACGTACACGACGACCGTGATGCCGGCGACTACTGCGCTTCGAACGAGCCACCGCGTGACGACGGCCCTGCCGAGGCCGGCGCCGGGCGGGGCAGTGGTCTGCAGGGCGAGAGCGCCGTGGACCGTGAACATCAGCAGCGCGATCACGACGCTCCACGGAGACAAGGGGTCCGGTCGCCCCGCGATCCATGCCAAGGCGATGGCACCCAGGGCCGCCAGCCCGTGCGCTGAGTCCCGGCGGGAGTAGACCATGGCGGCGGCGAGTACGACGACCACGACCATCCAGGCGTTCAGGCTGCCCGCGACCACGATGACGGGGATGACCAGGAGAGTGGCGACCGTGGCGATGACGGAAAGCACGAGCTCGTCGCCCATCGGTCGGATCGCGTCACTCATCGCCGCACCATGCGCGGGGCTGCGCTTCGCCGTCCCAGATCCCGGAGCACCTGGTCGAGGCTGCCCGGACCGTGCCACGCCACCACCGGCACGCCCGCCCGGTTGAGCTGTCTCAGCTCGGTGTCCCTCTCGAGGCGGCGGAGCCGCCAGGCCACGGTCAGCGCCGGGTCATCGATTCCGCCGATCTGTCGGGGGAGGGTGTCGACGACGATAACCGAGAGGCCGCGTCCGACGGTCACAACGGCCTGTCGCAAGGCGAGCTGTGAGATGCAGGTCGACAGCATGATGACCATCGTGTCGGCGCCGAGGCGGAGCCGGAGCAGCTTGCCTTCGGCGGACGCCTTGTTGCCTACTTTGGTGTCCGCTAGCCGGTGGAGCACCTTGCGGAGGTGGTTCTGTCCTGCTGCCGGCGTCAGCCTGAGCAGGTCGGGCCCGAAGACGCAGAGCCCAACCCGGTCCCCGCGCCGGAGGAAGTGCTCGGCCACTGCTCCGGCAGCCCGGACCGTCACGTCGAGGCTGCTCGCGAAGCCGTCGATTCCCTCACTGGTGCCCACGTCCGTCGAGGCATCGACCAGCAGCATGACCTCCGCGTCCTGGTCCGCCCAGGTCGAGGCGACATGGAGTCCTCCCGTCCGCAGCGAGACCGGCCAGTGGATCCGTCGCAGCCGGTCACCCAGCTGGAACGGCCGGATGGTGGCGAACTCGCTGCCCTCGCCGCGTCGCGCGGCACGGTTGAGGCCCACCAGACCGACCGGGTGCGGGGTCGGTGCGGCCGCGTCGAAGACAGCCGGCAGCGGCAGCGTGGTCTGCGGCAGCGAGGCGATCTCGAGGGGTCCCCAGCGGTACGCCGCCCAGCTGCTCGTCGCGGAGACGAGGGACCGGCCGACGCTCTGGTGCCCCCAGCGGGTCGACCGGGCCTGCACGCCCAACGTGAGTGTCGTCCGGCCACGGAGGTCGGCCACCTCCGCGCACGCCCCGCTCGCGGGTCGAAGCTCCTGGTAGTTCGCCCGCTCGAACAGGAGGGCGCCCTGGTCGAGACCGGGCACGACGTCCAGCTCGACCTGCCAGCTCATCGCCTCGCCCTCGCGAAGGGTCGGCAGCGCCCTCGGATGCCGCAGCGCGGCCGGCTCGGTGGGCCTGGTGATGAGTGACCATGTGGTGACCACCAGGAACGGCGTCGCGAGCACCGTCAGGCCCACGTTGTGGAAGAGCATCGCGGCGAGCAGCAGCGCCACCCCGAGGACGCACGCTCGAAGGTAGGCGTTGGTGGGTTTCCAGCCGCCGACGCCAGCCGTGCGCCGGTCGCCGTACCTAGTGGACACGCGCGAGGTCACCGACCGCCGGCGTGGGCACGGTCTTCAGCACGTCCGCGACCACGGTCCGCCCGGAGGCGCTGCTCATCCACAGCTCCGGCTTGATCGTGATGCGGTGGGCCAGCACCGACTCGCTCACCGCCTTCACGTCCTCGGGGGTGACGTAGTCCCGGCCGCCGATGACGGCGTACGCGCGCGACGTCAGCATCAGCGCAAGGGAGCCGCGCGGCGACGACCCGACAAGCGTGTGCGGGTGGACCCGGGTGGCCACCACGAGGGCAACGCAGTACTCCGCGACGCTCTCGTCGAAGGTGACGGTCTCCACCGCGTTCTGCATGGCGAGGAGGGTCTCCGCGTCCGTCACTGGCTCGAGCGTCTGCTCCTCCTGACGTCGTGCGATGCGACGCCGCAGCACGTCCTGCTCCTCGACCTCGGTGGGGTACCCGAACGAGACCCGCATCAGGAACCGGTCGAGCTGCGCCTCGGGGAGTGGGTAGGTGCCCTCGTACTCGACCGGGTTCGCGGTGGCCAGCACGTGGAAGGGCCTGGCCAGCACGAACGTCTCACCCTCCACGGTGATCTGCCCCTCCTGCATCGCTTCGAGCAGTGCAGCCTGCGTCTTGGGTGGCGTCCGGTTGATCTCGTCGGCCAGCAGCACGCCGGTGAACAGCGGTCCTCGGCGGAAGGCGAACTCCCCGGAGCGTTGGTCGTAGACGAAGGAGCCGGTCAGGTCGCCCGGCAGCAGGTCCGGGGTGAACTGGGCTCGCTTGAACTCGATGCCCAGGGTCTGGGCGAACGAACGCGCGGCAAGTGTCTTGCCGAGTCCCGGGAAGTCCTCCAACAGCACGTGACCGCGGGAGAGCACGCAGCTCAGGATCAGGCCCAGCGCGTCGCGCTTGCCCACCACAGCCTTCTCGACCTGGTCGAGAACCTGTCCGGTCAACGCGGAGACCGCCATGATGTCGAGATCCGTCACAGGGACTCCAATCGGTCCAGTACGTCGAAGAGCTCGGGGGAGAAGACGAACCGGTCCTCTGCCGGGCCGGCGGCCACGAAGTCGGCAGCCAGGTCCCCGAGAATCTGGCGCGCCTGCTCCGGGTCTCGCGCGCTGTCGACGCCGTACTTGTCGAGAAGGATTCCCTCGGCTGCCTGGGAGACACTGGTGTGTACGGCGACCGCTGCGGCATGTCGGTCCGTAGCCTCTGCCAGCTGCTGCGAGAGACGCGAGAAGCGGGGGTCGAACGACCGGGTAGGCGGCCGGGAGTGGTACAACGCCCACTGCGGTGGCTGTGCCACCTCGTAGGCATCCGTGCAGAGCCACACCACAGCAAGGATCGCGAGCACGGCGGCGGCCAGCCCGACGGGATGTGGCCGGCGGTTGTCGAGCTCGGCATATCCGAGGAGTGCCGCCCAGACGGCCAGCGCCGCGACGCCACGCTGTGCCCAGCGCTTCATACGCGACTGACCGGGGCGGTCGCGTGCCCCGGCGAGACTCGAAGGTCTCCCAGGATCCGCTCGAGGGAGGACACGGCGCGTCCTCGGTGGAGCTCGCTGAGCTGGTGCTCGGAGTACCGGGCCTCGCGGTAGAGACCGGCCAGCAAGTCGACCGCCCCGGCATCGACCGAGTAGTGGGCGAGGATACGACCCGTGAACTCCGCGGACGTCTCGGAGCTGGCGCGGGCGAACCCGGTGTCACGGCACGTTCGCTCGAGCTCCATCCAGCACGCGACGATGGCGTTGCGTGGACTTCCCTCGTGGATTGCCCGGAGCTGACGCTCGGCCGCCTCGACGAGCGTCGGCGGCACCTGCAAAGCCTTGAAGACGTCCGGCGACAGCTCGGGGACCGCCTCACGACTCCGCCGCGGACGGCGGTTCCGTCGGCGTACCGCCGTCACCAGGAAGGCGATGAGCAGGGCCGCGATGGCACCTAGCGTGAGGTAGTCGAAGAGACCGAAGACCGAGCCGGGTCTTACCGTGGGCGGGGTCGGTCGATGTGCCACCGGGCCGGGCGCGCGGTGCGGAGCCTGCGCCAGGGGTGTCGCGGTGTGAGTGGCCGGTGAGGTGGGGTTGCTCGGCAGCAGGTGGACCGGCGTGGTGCTCGTCACCCAGATCGCGAGCAGCAGGGCAGCGACGCTGAGGAGGGCTGCCGCGTTACCGCCACGTCTCACAGCGCCAGACTATCCAGGTCGGACCGCTCCAGGTCTGGCTTCGGCTCCGCTCTGCTGGCCGCCGGGGAAGACAGCTCGTCGGCCAGCACCTGGAGGGCGGCTCGCGCCTGGTCGCGCTGCACCTCGACCATCTCATGCTCGGAGAAGCGCGCCTCGCGATACAGCCGGCTGAGGGTGCTGATCGCCGTATCGTTCAACTGCAGTCGGCGTAGAGCCCGGACGGTGAACTCCTGGGAGGTCTCGGATACCTCTACCGGCAGTCCTGCACCGTGTGTCACCTCCTGGAGTCTCATCCAGCAGGCGACGATCGCGTTCCGAGGTGTGCCCAGGACCAGCTCGGCCAGCTCTTCGTCCGTCGCCCTTCCGAGCTCGACGGACAGCAGCGCTCCCCAGTCGCTGCCGGCCGGCTCGTCGTTGTCGGTGAGGATCAGCTGCTCCTCCAGGCGCTTCTTGGCCCGCCGGCTCAGGATGAGAAGGGTTATCAGCCCGACGGCGTAGAGCACCAGCAGCGCGGTGAGGCTCCTCACAAGCCAGTCAGGAAGGATGGGCGCGTGCAGTCCGATGCGGTGCGGCGGTTCTGGCGGGCTGTTGGCCGTCACCACTGCGGGACCCGGCCGGCGAGGGTTGCCGAGTACTGACCCGTTCGAGATACTCGCCACGACCAGCGTCATCACCACCGCGGCGGCCGCTAGGCCGACCATCAGGTATGCGCGACGCACCATTGCGACACGGTAAGTGCGGATGGCGGCAAACACGAGAGTGTTGGCCAGATCTTGTCCGGCTTGTGACACCTCGGGCGTCGTACCGGCGCTTCTGTCTTGCCGGACCTCAGGTGGTCTCAGTCAGTGGGGAGCACGTTGTAGGCGGCGACCCGCTCCTGCCCGGTGAGCTCTGCGATCGCGTCCATGACTCGGTCGGTGGCCAGCCGTCGGGCCACCGCGGGAGCGTGGCTCGCGGCCAGGTCGTCAAAGACCAGCGGTTCCCCGAAGCGCACGTTCACGCGGTGGACGCGGGGGAGTCGGCTGCCCACCGGCATGATCGTGTCGCTGCCGAGGATTCCGACCGGTACGACGGGGGCCGGCGCGTTGATGGCCAGCCACGCCACCCCGGTCCGCCCCCGGTAGAGCCGCCCGTCCCGCGACCGGGTCCCCTCGGGGTAGATGCCGAACGCCTCACCGGCATGCAGCACGGTCAGTGCCGCGTCGAGCGAGTCCTGAGCCGACCGCGCGGTGCCCCGGTCCACGGGGATCGCGCCGAGCGTGGTGAACAGGGCATTGCGGAACCGTCTCGTCGGTCCTCGACCCTCGAAGTACTCCGCCTTGGCCAGATACGCCACCCGTCGGGGGGCCACCAAGGGGATCACGAAGCTGTCGATGAACGACAGATGGTTGCTTGCGAGGATGAGCGGTCCATCGGCCGGCACGTTCTCGGTGCCCTCGACCACCGGCCGGTACACCAGCCGCGTGAGTGGTTTCAGCAGCAGATGCAAGACGAAGTAGAGCATCTGTCCTTCCCGGTGACCGTCGGTTGCGGCCGGGCTACCTGCGGTTGCATCCTATCGACCGGGATCCCGGCCGATGTGGCGCGGGCAACATCGGGCGGCTCCGGGTCCAGCCGAGGCTACTTCCGAGTAACATTGGCCCCATCGACTACCGGAGGGATCCGATGAGCATCGACGTCAGCCGACCGCCAGCAGCCCAGACCGACGTGAGCGAGCGGCAGGCCCGCGAGGTTGCCGAGGCGGCCCGCGAGACCGAGTGGACCCGGCCGAGCTTCGCGAAGGAGCTGTACCTCGGCAGGTTCGACATGTCGCTGATCCACCCCTATCCGGCGAGCAGCGCGGAGGACAACGCGCGGGACGAGGAGTTCCTGGCTCGGCTGCGCGCCTACTGCGAGAGCCTCGACCCGCGTCGCATCGAGCGAGAGGATCGAGTGCCGGACGAGTACCTCGCCGGTTTTGCGGAGCTCGGATGCTTCGGGATGAAGATTCCCCGGGAGTACGGTGGCCTCGGCCTGTCAACCTCCTGCTATGGCCGCGCTCTGATGCTCATCGGCTCGGTGCACGCGAGCATCGGTGCCCTGATGTCGGCGCACCAGTCCATCGGCGTGCCGGAGCCGGTGCGGATGTTCGGCACCGAGGACCAGAAGCGGCGTTTCCTGCCCCGATGCGCCTCCGGAGCGGTCACCGCCTTCCTGCTCACCGAACCCGACGTCGGGTCGGACCCCGCCCGGATGGCGTCGTCCGCCACGCTCACGCCCGACGGGTCGGCGTACATCCTGGACGGGGTGAAGCTGTGGACGACGAACGGGGTGATCGCCGAGCTCGTCGTCGTGATGGCCAAGGTGCCGAAGAGCGAGGGGAGCCGGGGCGGCATCACCGCCTTCGTCATCGACACCGATGCCGAGGGCGTGACGGTGGAGCAACGCAACTCGTTCATGGGGCTGAAGGGGCTCGAGAACGGCGTGACCCGGTTCGACAAGGTCCGGGTGCCGGTCGAGGACCGGCTCGGCAAGGAGGGCCAAGGTCTCAAGATCGCCCTGACGACGTTGAACGCGGGCCGGATCTCCATTCCCGCCCTGTGTGCGGGTGCAGGCAAGTGGACGCTCAAGATCGCGAGGGAATGGTCCGCGGCCCGTGTGCAGTGGGGCAAGCCCGTCGGAGAGCACGAGGCGGTCGCCACCCGGCTTTCGTTCATGGCAGCGACCGCGTTCGCCGTCGAGACGGTCTTCGACATCGCCGCGCGACTCAACGACGCCGGGACGAAGGACATCCGGATCGAGGCCGCGCTCGCCAAGCTCTGGACGAGCGAGATGGCATACCAGCTCGCCGACGACCTGATCCAGATCCGAGGCGGTCGGGGCTATGAGACGGCGGACTCCCTCGCCGCCCGCGGCGAGCGGGCCGTGCCCGCGGAGCAGGTCGTCCGTGACCTGCGCATCAACCGGATCTTCGAGGGGTCGTCCGAGATCATGCACCTGCTGATCGCCCGGGAGGCGGTCGACGCCCACCTCGCAGCCGCGGGTGCGCTGGCTTCGGCGGACGCCGGGCTTGCGGACAAGGCCAAGGCGGCGGTCAAGGCAACCAGTTTCTATGCCGGCTGGCTCCCTCAGCTGGTCGCCGGCAAGGGGAGCGCCCCCACCGGGTTCTCCGAGTTCGGAGTGCTGGCCAAGCACCTGCGCTTCGTGGAGCGCTCATCCCGCAAGCTCGCGCGCCAGACCTTCTACGCGATGGGACGGTGGCAGGCTGGGCTCGAGTACCGGCAGGCCTTCCTGGGCCGCATCGTCGACATCGGTGCCGAGCTGTTCGCGATGGCGGCGGTCTGCAGCCGAGCCGACGGGCTGCGTGCCGATGGCGACGAGCGGGGCGACTCGGCGATGGCGCTCGCCGACGTCTTCTGCCAGCAGTCCCGTCTGCGCGTCGAGGCCCTTTTCGGTCAGCTCTGGAACAACACTGACTCCGAGGACCGGACGCTGGCGCGCTCGGTGCTGGCAGGTGACTTCGGCTGGCTGGAAGCCGGTGTCATCGACTTCTCCGAAGGCACCGGTCCCTGGATCGCCACCTGGGAGCCGGGCCCGTCGAAGCGCGAGAACGTACGGCGCCGGTACCGCTAGCCGTCTCGACGCCGAGCCTGCGACGGCTCATCGGCAAGTTTGCGACGGCTGATCGGCAAGTTTGCGACGGCTCATCGGCAAGTTTGCGACGGCTCAACCGGCAAGGGCTCACTGGCCAGCGAGGCTCTCCTCAATACGCTCGATGCGCTTGTTCAGACGCTTCTGTCGCCGAGCCAGCCTTACCGCGGTGCTCAACGCGACCTCGCGTGCCTCGGCTCGCCTGGCCACGCCGATCTCGCGCGCGACGTCAGTGGCGGTCCACATAACTTCCTCCGGTTCAGGCTCCTCTGGAGCCTCTCTGTGACGTAAGACACAACTACCCGTTGTGCCTCTTACATCCTACAGGGCACTATGTGAAGTTACAAACGCGTGAGCAGCATGTTCGCCGGCGCGGTTTGGCGGCCGCGCGTCGCCCGAGGTGCGTCGTCGCATCCGCGCACTAAACTCCCCGAGGGGCGTCTCAGTCGAGGAGATCTACATGCAGAACGCGATGCTCGCAGGAGGTATGGTTCTCACGGGTCACGGCGGAGACGAGATAGACGCGTACGCCGCGCTACCGCAGACGGATACCCCCACCGCCGGGGTGGTCCTGATCCACCACATGCCTGGCTTCGACGCTGCGTCGAAGGAGATGGTGCGCAGGCTCGGATCGTGGGGATACTCCGCGGTCTCGCCCAACCTGCATCACCGACAAGCGCCCGGGGCCGAACCGGACGACGCGGCGGCGGCCAGCCGCGCCGCAGGCGGAGTGCCCGACGACCAGCTGGTCGGTGATGTCTCGGCTGCCCGCGACTACCTGCTCGGCCGTCCCAACAGCAACGGCCGCACGGGTGTGATCGGCTTCTGCTCCGGGGGTCGTCAGACCGTCCTAGCGAGCTGTCGGCTGCCGTTCGACGCAGCCGTCGACTGCTACGGGGCGTTCGTGCTGACGGGGGCACCGACCGAGCTGGGGATGACCGTGACGCCGTTGCGGGACGAGCTGGTGAACCTGCGGTGCCCGGTTCTCGGGTTGTTCGGTCGGGAAGACTCCCATCCGTCGCCCGACGAGGTTGCCGAGCTCGACGGGCTGTTGACTGAGCTCGGTAAGCTTCACGAGTTCCACAGCTTCAGCGACGCCGGCCACGGGTTCTTCGCCGTTGACAGGCCCAGCTACCGGTACCAGGTCGCATCCGAGGCGTGGGGACTGGTGCGTGACTTCTTCGGGAGACACCTGGGAAGTCCGGCGTACTGAAGGAGAGCCATGTGCACCTACGAGACCCAGAGCTGTGCCGTGGTGGGAAGCGGCAAGGGAGCCATCGGCTGGTTTCCGCTCACCAGAGCGACGATCTACTACGACCACCCGGTGCATGCCGACGCCGGACACACCCTGAACATCGACTTCGCCGCTCCCGAGCGTGGGCCTTCGGCACGCGTCGCCGTCGAGCTCACGGCCGAGTCGGCCCTTCGTCTGCTGTCCTCGGTCGCGCAGGCGCTGATCTGCGCCCCGGCGGAGATCTCGGGACTGACGTCGGAGCAGCTGGAAGAGCTCGGCGTGGTTGCGGGGCTGGCTCGGTTGCCCCGGCCGGAAGTGGCGCTAGGGGCCACCTCGGTGGCCCCTAGCGCCGAATGAGCATCGCGGATCCCCCTCCGGACCCGCCTGCTCACCACCTCGACAGCCGTGGAGAAGCACGCTGGCAGTCTGGGCGCCATTACCCACCATAGCGGACAAAGGCGCTTTGCCATGCCAACCACGTCGAAACTCCGTCGAGACGGTCGCTATAACCAGAAAACCTCCAGAATTCGCCTTCGCCGCGGTGACGGCTGGTCATATGCTCCTGACCTGGCCAGTTCTGGCAGTTGACTGGGCGTTTAGTGTAAGTGAACCTCGAATCTTCGACAACTGGGCCCTGCAAAGTCGTCAGTGGCCGCCCTCCGACCCGTCGGCGCCGATAGGCTGACTCCATGAGCCAGCCGCCGCCGACCCCGTGGCCCGAGAGCCCCACCGCGCCGTTGGACGCCGAGCAGGTGGCCGACGCGCTGCTTCCCTTCGGTCGCAGCCGAATGCTGCCCAAAGATGCCTATCTCGAGGCGGCGGTGTTGAGCTGGGAGCAGGCACACGTCTTCGACGGCTGGACCTGCGTGGGCAGGGCTTCCCAGGTTCCCGAAGGGCATCTGCACGCGGTCTCGATCGGGAAGACGGGCCTGATGCTGACTCGTGACCTCGACGGCACCCTCCGAGCCTTCGAGAACGCGTGTCGGCACCGCGGCCACGAGCTCCTGCCGGAGGGAGCGACGGCCACCGCGAAGGCGATCGTCTGCCCCTACCACGCCTGGACCTACCGTCTGGACGGATCGCTGCTCGGAGCACCAGGGTTTCGCGACGACCCCGGCTTCGACTGCCGGAACTATCCGCTGAACGCCGTGCGCGTCACCGAGTGGCACGGCTGGGTCTTCGTCGACGGTTCCGGCACAGCCGGTGACTTCGCGGGCCACACCGGCGACATCGAGGCCGTGGTTGCGCCGTACGGCGCTGAGCGCCTGGAGACCGTCGTGACGCATGTCTATGAGGTGGCCGCGAACTGGAAGGTCGTCGTCGAGAACTACCAGGAGTGCTACCACTGCTCCAACATCCACCCCGAGCTGTGCAGGGTGAGCCCGCCGGACAGCGGCGAGAACCTCGACCCGGCCGGCGACTGGGTGGGCGGCTGGATGGATCTACGCGGGGGTGCCGAGACGATGTCGCTCGACGGGAAGAGCGGCGGCGTCACGATCCAGCGGCTGGGGGAGCGCGAGCAGCACACCGTGATGTACGCGGTGGTCCTGCCGAACCTGCTGGTCAGCCTGCATCCCGACTACGTGATGTCGCACGTGCTCACGCCGATCGCGCCCGACCTGACCCGCATCAGCTGCTCCTGGGCGTTCCCCCCGGAGGCAGTGGCCCTCCCGGGATTCGACCCGGCGTACGCCGTCGACTTTTGGGACCTCACGAACCGCCAGGACTGGGCAGCGTGCGAGTCCGTGCAGCGGGGGATGCGGACGCCGAGCTACCAGCCCGGACCGCTCGCGCCAGCAGAGGACGGCGTCTACCAGTTCGTTACCTGGATGGCGCGGCGGTACCTGGGCACGGCCGGCTGAGCCGTCCGGTTGCGACTAGCGGCCGGTTTCGCCCTACCGGTCAGCGGGGGTCTTCGCGGTCGATGTTCCAGTGCCGGGCGACCGTGGCGAACCACTTGCCCTCACCGTGCGGTCGGAGCATGCAACGGGTGATCACGCGTTGGCCGCCCTCCTGGTCGCCGTACAGCAGGTCGACCATCACGGGAGTGTCGTTTTCGAGAGCCTTGCGGGCGATGTCGAACGCCGGGTCGGTGGGATCCCGGAACGCGCCCTGCCAGAACCCGATGTCTCCCGCCGGAACGTAGATGTCGCGGGTCAGCCGGTGGAAGTCCTCCGGTGACTCGTGTTCCTGGGCGCCGAGCAGGATCTCCGGATGGAAGTACCAGCCGTGCAGCACCGCGAGACCGCTGCCCACGTTGCGCAGTGACATCGTCAGGTAGATCGCCTCGTCCGTGGCCTCGACGACCGCCCCACCACCCGGAACGACGAACCACTTGTCGTCGGCGAAGCCGACCTTCTGCTCCGGGTCCTGTTGGCGCGACGTCATGAGAAGCGGGCGCAGACCGGCCAGCAGCGAGCGCTCAGCTGCCCGCGCCGTCCGGTTCGCCGACCTGACCGACCCGAACGTGGCGATCGCGAGCACAAGGGTCCCGGCCCCGGTCGCCAGTGAGGAGATCGTCACCCAGTCCGCCACGTCGGCAAGGCTAACGCGTGGGCGCCACCGCGGAGGCGAGCTGCGACGACTCAGGCTAGATGTCGATCTCGGCACCCATCGACACTGTTCGCTTGCGAGGCAGGTCGAAGAACTCGATGGGATCCGAGGTCAGCTTCGTCTCGGTCAGGTAGAGGTGCTTTCGCCACTTCGCCATTCCGGGTGCTTCTGTCACCCGGAGCCTGGAGACCGACAGGAAGTAGCTGGCGTCCTCGATCTGCTCAGGGTCGCCCTCGAGCCCTTCGTCGACGGCCCGGCGGAGCAGCGCAGGAAGACTCGGGTGGTCCAAGTAGCCGAGAAGGGCCGTCACATGGCTGATGCCGTCGTCGGCGAACCCGAGGTCGTCGACCGATACCTGCTCATCGGGGTCAACGCGCGGAACCGAGTCGGTGTTGACGGTCAGCAGGATCGCGCACTCGTGCAGGGTGTGGTTGTGCTCGACGTTGGCCCGTAGGGCCAGCGGGGCCAAGCCCTCCCCTCGGCTCAGGAAGACGGCGCATCCGGGGACCCGCTGGACGAAGGTCTTGTCGGAGTTGAGCTCGTCGACGAAATCCTGCAGGTTGCCCTCGGCCTTGTTGCGACTGGTGTCGCTGAGCTGTCGCCCTCTCTGCCAGGTCGTCATCACGAGGAACAGGACGACTCCGATGGTGACCGGCAGCCAGCCACCCTCGGCTATCTTCACGCTGTTGGCGACCAGGAACATGAACACGAACAGGCTGAAGACCAGCCCGAGACTCATGACCCTCCATCGCGGCCAGGCACTCACCACCCACTGCAGGATGAAGAACAAGATCGTGCTGGTCATGATCGTCCCGATGTCAGCCAACCCATACGCCGCGGCGAGCCGCTGTGAGCTCTGGAAGCCGAGCACGAGAATGGTGACCGCGATCAGGAGCAGCCAGTTCACGAACGGCATGTAGATCTGGCCGGACTCGGCGGCGTCCGTCGAGGTGTGGACGACGCGCAGTCGAGGCAGGTAGCCGAGCTGAGTGGCCTGGCGGGCCACGGAGAACGCTCCCGAGATGACCGCCTGCGAGGCGATCACGGTGGCAAGGGTTGCCAGGATCACCATGGGGAGCCGCGCCCAGTGCGGGACCAGCAGGAAGAACGGGTTGCCGATACTCGACGGCGACTTGAGCAGCAGGGCACCCTGGCCGAAGTAGTTGAGGCTCACGGCAGGGAAGACCAGGGCGATCCAGGACCTCGCGATGGGCTTGCGGCCCAGGTGGCCAAGGTCGGCGTACAGTGCCTCGGCGCCGGTCAGGACGAGGACGACCCCGCCGAGGGAGAGAAACGCGACCAGCGGATCCGAAGCGAAGTAACGGACCGCCCACGTCGGCGAGAGCGCCTGAAGGATCGCCGGTTCCCTCCAGATCGCCACTGCCCCCCACAGGGCAATGGCGGCGAACCAGAGCGCCATCACGGGCCCGAAGAACTTGCCGACGCGAGCCGTTCCCCAGCGCTGCACGACTAGCAGGGTCACCAGGATTGCGACGGCGCCCGGCACGACGAACTGGCTGAGTCCGGGATCGACGATCTCAAGACCTTCGGTCGAAGAGAGTACCGAGATGGCCGGGGTGATCATGCTGTCGCCGAAGAAGAGGGCCGCCCCGAAGACACCAACGGTTGCGAGCACCTTCAACAGCCGGCCGGAGAGGTCTCGCCGCCGCAAGAGGGCGACCAGGGAGAGCAAGCCGCCTTCGCCTTCGTTGTCCGCCCTCAGGATCAGGCGAACATAGAGGACCGTCACGATCAGCGTGATCGACCAGAAGATGACCGAGATGACGCCGTAGATCGAGGCCTGGTCGAGGGGAACCGGCCGGAGTGCGCTGCGTTGGAAGATGGTCTGTACGGCGTAGAGCGGGCTGGTCCCGATATCTCCGAAAACTATCCCGAGCGCCGCGACCATCATGGCCAGGCCGGCATCTGCCTTCGGACGAGTCCGGGAGTTCTCCATGGTTCGGCAGCCTATGCCCCGGGGGGCTCGCACAGATCGCGAGCAAGACGGGACCCCAGGTCCGGCCCGCGAGACCAATGCGAGCTTCGCCGGGTATCAGACCTACCCTGGCCAGGTGGAGTCTCTTCGGTGACAGACCTCGACCGCCTGGTCCTCGACTTCGCCAACCTCCAGTTTCGTGATTCACGCGTCGAGCGGGCGGAGATCCGCCGGCGGTTCAGCTGGACCCGCACCTACTACTTCCTGCGTCTCAACGCCCTCATCGACACCCGGGATGCGCAGCGGTACGCCCCGCTGACCTGCCATCGATACCAGAGTCTCCGAGAGGCAGGCAGGTCGCGGCCCTCCGACTAGACAACTCCCGGGTCAGGCGGTGGTCACGTATGCGACGGTCATCGAGCTCCCCAAGGGGATGGTGTAGCGCCGGTTACTGTGGTGCCCGAGGCGCATGCTGCCCCGGTCGACCCGCTGCGTAGGTGGTACGCAGAGTGTCACGGCACGCTGGCGTTCGCGAAGAAGATACACGGTCCACCGACCGTGGCCCTCGCTGGTGACCACCACTCCCGTGTCGGACTCGACGCCGCCGGCGTGTTGGCTGAGCCAGCCCGGGAAGACCTGCCCTCCGTCCGGCGTGGCGAGCAGGGACTTGATCCGGGTGTAGGCGGGCTTCGGCTTCGTGGCCGTCATGATCCCGAAGAGGCCCTCGCGCCCTGGAACGTACTGCGCCTCGTCGGCGAACCCGTACAGGATGGTGCCCACGATTCCGGTCAGATGGTTGCGTAAAAGCGCCTCGACGGAGAAGCCCCCGGCGACGACGGGTGAGGTGTCTCCCCCCGTCCAGCCGGTCTCGCTGTGCCACATCGACATGGGCCCGTATGCATCGCGAGCGAGCTTCTCTTCGGAGGCGTTCATCACCGGCCCGGCACTGCCCGGATAGAAGTGGAAGTCACCCGCGTCGCACCAACGGGCGATCCCGGCCTTCGCGATTGCGTGGTAGTCGACGTCGAGGTGCGCGACGTTGTGCTTGAGGGCGCAACCGACGATGGCTACCTTGTGCGCGAGCGTGCTGTGCTTGTTGACCTCGGTCCAGATCGCCTTCTGGACGGCCACGACCTTGGCGGCCCAGTTCGGTCCACCGGCCCCCGAGTTCGGTTCGTTGGGCCCGCACACCGCTACCACATGGTTGGTGAAACCCGACGTTGCCAAGGCAGCGACGTCCCGCGCCACCTCCGCGGCGGTGTAGTTGACGTCCCCGATGAACAAGAACAGCCCCACGCCGGCGCTTGTCAGCTTGGCGAAGGCCTTTTGTTGTCCGGCGCACCCCGGCCACCAGCGCTCACGCACATAGCCGACTTTCAGGTCGATGATGCGCTGAAGGATCAGGGGGTTAGGAACATTCCTCACCTGGTAGACCGACGGATCGAAGCAGAAATGGGTATTGACTGCTGATCCATCTCGCAGGTGGGCGCGGCTGGTGTTGGTGAGCTTCCTCGCCATCAGTATCCTCTCCTTGCCACGGGGAATGCGCCGGCGCGGCACTGGAGCGTTGTCTTGCCGATGGCCTTGGCTCTCACGAGGAGTCTGGGTGTCTTGGGCCGGCCCTTTGATGCAACCGTACCCGAATGAATCAACAAATAGGCAATTGACGTCTGTGCGACCGGTGGACCGGCAAGGGGCAACATGTTGCGGCGGCAGCGGAGCTGTCCGGCGGATTCACGGAGAACCGTTCTGGGAGCCGGGGTCCAGAGCTCCCAGAACCATGACGCGGCCACCAAATGGGAGGGGCACACTCGCATGACCGACTTGGACATGATGTTACCTGCACCTATCACCCCCAAGTCCAGAGCCGGCAAGCCTCTGACGCCTTCTTTCTCGCCGATATCAGGGTTCGTCGCGATTTGCGGCTCCGCTCGGCTCGACCTGGGGAACCGGGTTCGACCGTTGGACGCGCAAAGTCCATGGCACACTGGAGGTACTAGTCGCGCCCTTCTGGTCGGCTTTTCCCAGGAAAGCCGACCATGTCCGCTGACTCAGACCTCCTTACCCTGATGAACGCCGTCGTCGAATCGCTCGGCGATTCCGGCGACACCCTCGACACGCTCGCGCGGATCACACATGCCGCTCGCGACACTGTCCCCGGGGCCGACTACGCGAGCATCTCGGTCCGCCGGCCGGACGGGCGACTGGAGACCCTCGCACCCACCAGCCCGCTGGTTGCCACGGCTGACCTGCTATAGAACGAGCTCCACGAGGGTCCGTGTTATGACGTGGTCACCGACGAGCAGGAGATGTACGCCGAGAACCTGGCTACCGACACCCGCTGGCCGACGTACGGCCGACGCGCATCGGAGCTGGGTCTGTGCTCCCAGCTGGCTATGCGCCTGCACACGGAGCCCGGTACGGCCGTCGGGCTGAACCTGTACTCCCGCGAGACCTTCGCCTTCGACGATGCCCATCAGGTTGCGGAGATCTTCGTCAGTCACGCCAAGGTTGCGCTTGGCTACGCCCACGAGGTGGAGGGGCTTCGCGCCGCGGTCTCGACGCGCACGATCATCGGAACGGCGGTAGGCATCGTGATGGAGCGGTACACGCTGAACGACGAGCGGGCCTTCGAGTTCTTGATCCGGGTCTCGCAGCGGAGCAACATCAAGCTGCGAGAGGTGGCATCCGGGATCGTCGCCGCAGCCGCTGAAAGGCGGCCAGCCAGGGTTGAGCAGGCGAGCCCAGGGTATGTAGGGACTACCGACCAGCCCAACCCTAGGAATGTGGCTGTTCGGAGGCCCTGGATGTTGAACCAACAGCATCCAGGACCGTCGCTGGATGCGGACGTGGTCAGGCGCTCGCCTGCCACTCTTCAGCGAGCAGCGCATAGCCCATGCCGTCCAGCCACCTGCCGGATCGGTGCAACGAGTCACGGACCGTGTAGGCCTCGCGGCGCATGCCGACTCGCTCCATCAGGCGCCATGACGCCTCGTTGTCCGCGAAGCAGTTGGCCGTCACCCGGCGTAGCCGGAGGTCTTGAAAGCAAAGACGGATCAAGGCCCCGACTGCCTCGGTGGCATAGCCGTGGCCACTGTGCGCGGGATCCAGGCACCAACCGAGCTCCGCCTGGACGTCGTGTGCCTGCGCGGCGACCTCGGCTTGTGACCAGGCGTCCTCGACGGCCAGCATCAGGTCGCCGATAACAACCCCGTCGAGCTCGATCACGAGCGTTTTGGCGAGACGTCCGGGATCCTCGAACTTCTTGCGGTACTCCTCGAACCTCTGCGGGTGGGAGGTCAACCAGCGGCTCACGCCCTCGACACGCCGGAACCGCCACGTGGCATCGATGTCCGACTCAACCGCCGGCCGAAGCGATAGCCGCTTCGTGCGGACCGGCCATTCGAGCTCGCCGAGCCTGGATGTCATGCGCCCATCATGCCGATCGCAACCGCCGGCTCGTCATCGCGGTAGCGGGGCTGAGGTGGCTGGTCCAGCCGTACCGTCGCCAGATCTAGTTCGTTGAGCTCAGCTGGCCGGGTTGCACATTCGGCGCGCTCGTTGAGCGAGTCCTCGGGCTCGCGAGGGCCGACCAGGTCCCGGTCGAGGTACAGCTGCTGATGACCGACGGGGCACCGCTTGGACAAGACAACACCTCGCCCGCTTGCATGGGTACGGACCCCTGCCAGCCCCCTACGCACGGCAGCTGCTCCGAGGCCTCGACGACGACACCTCAGGGTGACTGCGACGGCTCTACACCCATCCCACCAGCGGTCAGCTGACTGGGATGGACTCAACCCGGCGACCCTATGAAGGCAGCCTGCGGAAGATGTTGATCATTCGCGACGAGCTGTGTCGCACCCCATGGTGCGGGGCACCGATCCGACACCTCGACCACGCTATCCCCATCGATGCGGGCGGGCAGACGAGCCAAGCCGACGGTCAAGGGTTGTGTGAAGCGTGCAACTACGCCAAAGAGGCCCGCGGCTGGACCAGCCAGCACGGGTCAGGTGGAGCCGGAGAGTCGGTGCAGGTCACCACCCCCAGCGGCCACACCTACACCAGCCGCCCACCGCCGCTGCCCGGCGCGCCCCCTCAGAGGGCAGCATCCCCGGAGCTACTGCCGTTCAATGTCTACCTCCGGCCGCTGGTCGACATCTACTACGCCGCGTGACCTTTGTCGTAACCTCAGCTCGTCAGGATGTGCGGCCTGGCATCGGCGGCTCGTGGAACCCAGCCCGAATGGCTCAAATCTCCATGGCGTCGTGGATTCGGTTCAGCTGGTCGACGTCCAGATGCAAGGCGGCCGCCTTGGCGGAGTCGGTGATGGAGCTTGGTCGGGAGGCTCCCGGGATCGGGATCACGTGGTCTCCCAGCGCCAGCTCCCAAGCCAACACCACCTGCACCGGGCTCACTCCCAGCTCTGTCGCCACGTCGGCAAAGACCGGGTACCTGGCTCCGACCGACTTCGATGCGCCGCCAGCGCCCCCCAATGGGCTCCACGGCAGGAACGCAACTCCTAGCTGGGCGCAGCGCTCCAGCTCGTCGCGTGACGAGCGGAACCGAGGGGAGAACTCGTTCTGGACACTCGCCAACCCACCCGTGCCGAGCACCTCGACCGCGATGTCGATCTCCTCGACGTTGGCGTTTGAGATACCCACGGCGCGGATCTTGCCCTCGTCGCGCAGAGCCAGCAGGTTGGCGATCGCGTCGGCGTACACCATCGTCCGGTCGGGGCGGTGCCAGTGGTACAAGTCGATGACGTCCCGGTCCAGGGCGCGCAGGGATGCTTCGACGGCCCTTCGCAGGTACGGGAGCGACCCGTCCCGACCCCAGCTCTCACCCTGGCCACGAGTGATCCCGCCCTTGGTGCCGACGACGACGTCGTGCGTCGAGCCGGGGTACGACGCGAGCGCGCGAGCCACAATCCGCTCGTTGTGCCCCATCGTGTCCCAGCTCGGGGCGTAGATGTCGGCGGTGTCGATGTAGGTCACGCCCGCGTCGAGAGCAGCATGGACGGTCGACACGGATTGCGCCTCACTGGGCCGCTGGTTGTCACCCATCGAGAACGGCATCGCGCCGAGTCCGATCGGATAGACCTCGAAGGGGCCGAGGCTACGCCTGTCCATCCCGCTCTCCTGTCTCTGCTGGCGCCGTCAGCTCACCCGTGGCCAGGTTCAGGACGGTTGCTACCACCTCGTCCAGTGGCCAGGTGGTCCGAACTTCATGATTGGCCACTCCACGCAGCAGCGGCTCAACGGTGTCGAGGTCTTCGCGGAAGCGACGTAGCTCCTCGGGGTTTCTCCCATAGGAGTTGGTGGTCCTCGTTGCGAGCCGGTCGAGCAAGGTCTCGAGAGGCGCGCTCAGCAGAATGATGCAGTCGAACTGCGGGTGGAACCTCGTTTGATTCTCCTCACATCCGGCGACGAACAAGACGTCCGCGTCCTCAGTGTCCAGGAGGATCTGGATGTCGTCCTCGCGCCACATCTGTCGACCGTCTGGTTGCGGCTCGCACCACCCGTCGTCCGTATCCACTCCCTTGTGCCCGCGTGCGGCCAGCTCTCGTATGACGGTCGACTTTCCGGTACCCGACATCCCCGTGAGCAGGACTCGCTTCATGCTGGAAGCCTACGAGCGGGCGAGGCCGCCGCGAACCCTTGTCCGGAACAAACGTCAGGTCCAGCCGCCCTTCAACGTCTCTGTCCGATCGGTGGCCGGTGCGGGTGTCGGCGAGAGCTCGCAGATCTGCTCCCGCAGCTCAGCTGGCATGTCAAAGTCTGCGGCGGCCAAGGAATCCTCGAGCTGTTCTAGGCTCCGGGCGCCGATGATGGGCGCGGTCACTGCGGGGTTCGCCATCACCCAGGCCACCGCGAGGGTGGCGGGCTTGACACCGAGCTGCTCTGCGAAAGCGGTGAAGCGGTCGGCGGTGACGAAGTCGGTCTCGAGGCCGTACCTTTCGGTGTAGCGCGTGTTCTCGACCAGCCTTCCGCTTTGCGGTCGCTTGCCGGCACCGTACTTCCCGGTCAGCAGACCACCACCGAGCGGGCTGTAGCTGATGACGCCAAGCCCCTCCGCTCTTGCGAGGGGAAGGATCTCGACCTCAGCCTGACGCCTGACGAGGTTGTACATCGGCTCGATCAGCTCGAACCGCGCCAACCCCTCCCTCGCTGACATTCCCAACGCCTTCGCGATCTGCCAGGCCGCCCAGTTGCTGACCGCCGGATAGAGGATCTTTCCTTGTTGCTGGAGGTCGTCCAGCGCGCGCAACATCTGCTCTATGGGAGTGCGTTCGTCGAATGCGTGGACGAAGTAGAAGTCCAGCCAGTCCGTACCAAGTCGCTGTAAACTCGCGTCGATTCCTCTGACGATGTGCCTGCGCGACAGACCCTGCGCGTTGACGTCCTGGCCCGTCGGGAAGAACACCTTCGACGCGATGACGACCTCGTCGCGCGACTTGCCGAGGAGCTTGCCGAGGATCTCCTCCGAGACGCCGTCCCCGTACACGTCTGCGGTGTCGAAGAAGTTGATTCCCGCCTCCCGGGCACGGTGGAACATCAGGGCCGAGGTGTCTTCATCGGCATCGGAGCCGAACGACATCGTGCCGAAGCACAGTGGGGACACTTGTACGCCGGTCGATCCCACTGTCACGAAGTCCATGAACTCTCCCTTCGCGGCCCCGAATGCTGCGCCGAACGCCTCTCGGTACCGACGCTCGGGTCAGATCCCGCTCGATAGTCCCGATGGCCTGAGGGTGGCTCCGTAGATCACCTGATGGTATTTCGAGGTCGAGGGTGGTGGTGGTTTGGACGAGACCGCCCACACCATGTAGACCCGTCCGGGCGCGATCGCCTCACCGATATAGTCACCGGGGAAGTAACCGCGCGACTGTGCCGCATACTCGAGTTCCGATCGAGGACCGACTGACATCGGCGGCCCAAAGCTCTTTCCACCATTTCTCGAGACTGAGATCTGCTGCTGCACGGTGCCGCCGTTCCGGCTGGGGTGGGTGCGAGTGCCATAGCCGATAAAGACCTCACCTCCCCGGGCGACCACATCGACGTTGACTCGCTGCACACCGTGGACATCGCCCCGCGACACGCGGACCGGCGAGGACCAGATCCTGCCGTTGCTGGAGAACGACTCGTAAACAGGATCAGTTGTGCCGACCCCGCCCTCCCATGCCGCGTACATCAGATGCGACACGGAGTCGATGTCCGCGGCGAACAGGCAGCAGCGCACCCCATTCGCGTAACCCGCCGCGTTGCCGGCGACTTCGCTCCGCCGCGACCAGGTCATGCCGCCGTCGTTCGAAGTCGACGCGTAGATCGACCCGGTGGGATCAATGGGTCCGCTTACCAGGCTGCGATGCAGTCGAGCGCGAGGTGCCTCGGCCTGCATGCCAGAAAGGCCTGGCTCCCCGCCGCCGGTCCCGAAGTCGTAGTACGTGTCCACGATCGAGCCATTCGGCAGAATCATCGGCTGAGAGTTCTGGGTGCTGTGGTCGGTCGCAGTGACGTAGTGCGTGCCGCTCCAAGTTCGGCCTTTGTCATCGGACCAGCGCACCGCCTGAGGAGAGCCGAGAAAGGCGTTCCCCTTGAACCGGAAGGGGGTCCAGAACTGGTAAAGGCGCCCGTAGTGCGGGCTCGCCTTCGAGTTGTCCACCACGATCCAGTTCTTGTCGTCGGAGTAGCCACATGAGGAACTCTTGTGCGCGTAGAACGGCTTGCTCCACGTCTGACCGCCGTTCGTGGAACGAAGGACCGCCACTGCCGTCGGACACCTCGTCGCGTCGAACACCAGCGCAGAAAGGTACGCGGTTCCGTCCGGACCGAAGGCAACCACTGGATCAGACGCACGGTCGTAGGGGCCGCCGGTAGCGGTGGTGATGCCCGGCACCGGCATGTGGTGCCAAGACGCGCCGGCATTGACCGTCCAGGCAACCGAGATGTCCACCACCCCCCCGTCGGCGAACCGTGAGTCATGCGCGACGGCGATCGCGACATTCCGGTTTCGCGGCGACACTGCGACATCAGGCTCGACGACAGTGTCGGCTTCGGAGGATGGCTGGCTGGCGATGTCCTGCCGGGTCACCTGCCCCTGATGGACGACGACCAGAGAATCGGAACGGGCGGCGACGGGGGAGACGCCGACGAAGCCCAGCGTTGCGACGACCGGAAGAAGCACGGTTGCACGACCAAGAACGCGAACCATCATCAGCCACCTCCAAGGCCACCACCTGGATGGGTCCACACGAACTATGTCACTTCGCGCCAGGACGTGGTAGGTCCGCGAAGACCGAGCTGGGAGGCTTGGCTGCCCTCAGCGGTACCGGAAGCCGTCCATGAACCGTCGCAAGAGCCCACCCTGCCGGGGCAGCGGCCGCCCGGGCGGTGGTGCGGTGGGCCGCTGGTATGCGATCGGCTTGTTGTAGTCGGTTCGGAGGATCGCGTCGATGATCTGTTCCTCGGTGTAGTTGTCTGAACCTTCGATCACCGGGACATACCCGACCAGCATTCCGTCGCGCATCACCTGTGCCTCGAGCGCAGCCGTGCCGTCGGAGTCCCACATCGCCTCACGGCCATCGGACAGCTTGACGCTCACTCCGAACTGGTATCCACCGACCTGAGCCAGCTGGGCATCTGTGCCACGGTCGCGCAGGGCGTCGACGACGCGGCGCGCCTTGTTCTCCTCCATCGTGCCTTCGAGGGTACCCGCGCGGAGCAAGTGCCGATCGCGGTGGCGAGTGGCGTGCCTGCCGTCGCCGGACTCGTTGGCTCATGCTGACGACGAGCGGCGGCCCGGATGCTGTCCGGGCCGCCGTCCACGGCTTCGCCGTTCGTCAGGCGCGGTTACTCCGCGTCTGCGGTTACTCCGCCTGTAGGCATCCACCGCCGGTGTAGTGGAAGTCGATGTTGCTGAACTCCTCCTGGGTCAGGTAGTGGTGACCGTTGATCGTCTGGTTGTAGAGCTGCCCCGGCAGGCCGCTCGCCGAGCCGTAGACGTAGGCGCACTCGTCGCCGTTCTCGAAGCCACTGGAGTCGTACCAGCCGGTACCCGACGGGTCGGTGATCGCCTCCATGATCTCGTGGCTGGTCGGGCTGACCTCGGTGTCGGCGTTCAGGTTCCCGTTGGGTGCCTGGGTGGTGGGGAACCTGGCCTCGCTGCTGCACGTGAAGCCAACCGCCGAGGCGTAGATCGGGAACGGCATGTTCGCGTAGATGGTGCCGCTCGGGGCCTGGCTGTGGTAGGCGCAGTAGGTCGAGCTCGGCTGGTAGTTGATCGTGCAGAAGTTCTTCGCCGTCGTCGTCGACCCGGCGAAGAAGCAGGACTCGACGTGCTTAGGCAGGAACAGCACGTAGATGTGCCCGAAGTCGCTCGGCAGGCCCTGGGCGGTGACCACGCTGTCGGTCTCGGCGATGACCTGGTCGTCGTCGAGGCAGGCGTTGTAGCCGGAGTTGTCCGCGTAGATGTTGGCGGTGTCCATCCGGGCCACCTTGCAGCCGTCCGCGGGCAGCGGGTTGGTGTCGTTGACCGGCGCCCCGAACCTCACCCGGTAGCGGATGTTCCCGTTGACCCCGAAGTACTCGCCCAACGTCGAGAAGACGTTCGTGTGCTGTCGGCTCGCCGACGCCACGTCCCGCAGATACGTCTTGATGATCTTCTTGTAGGCCGCGGCCATCGGGTGCCCAGCCGGGTTCCAGAAGATCGGCGTGACCACCACCGGCCCGGTCCGCTTCGTGCCCATCACCTTGCCGCCGTGGAAACGCAGCGGCGGAGT